>NZ_JPXX01000015.1 GCF_000771875.1 Gallibacterium genomosp. 1
ATTTTGTCTACTATGCCAAAAAATCTGCACCTTAATCAGTTGGCTGTTGCTTTAACTTTTAAGGTACAGATTGTAAACACTATTTTATTTACTATTATTTTTTCGCTAATTTGGCAATTTCCATAATCACTTTAGTCGCCTGCTGCATTTCATCTAAACTTGCTAACTCGTGTTTACTATGAAAATTATACCCTCCAGTAAACAAATTCGGACAAGCAATACCATTTTCAGACAACCAAGCACCATCTGTACCGCCTCGAATCACTTTATGTTTCGGCACAATGTCACAATTTCTCATCGCCGAATCTGCTACCTCTACACTTTGTGGAACTTTAGCTACCATACTATGCATATTATGATAACTATCGGTAATCTCAATACGAACTCGATCAAACAATTGATACTGTTCAATAAAATATTGAATCTGTTTTTGCAATAATTGTTTACGTTCTGCAAAGCCTTGTGTACTAAAATCACGAATTAAATATTTCATCTCACAATATTCAATATCACCATTAATAGCATCCAAATGGAAAAAACCTTGTCGTTCATCCGTTTTTTCCGGCACTTCGTTCTCAGGTAACTGTTGGTGAAAACGACACGCCAATGATAGCGCATTAATTAATTTATCTTTGGCAGAACCTAAATGTATTGACTCACCTTTTATGCTGATGATTGCTGTTGCTGCATTAAAATTCTCATATTCCAACTCACCTATTCCGCCACCATCAACCGTATAAGCCCAATCACAGCTAAACTGTGAAATCGGGAAATGCTGCATTCCGGCACCGATTTCTTCATCCGGCGTGAAAGCGACTCGGATATTAACCCGTGGCAAGCGATAACTGATGATCGTTGATAACGCCGTCATAATTTCCGCAATTCCGGCTTTATTATCCGCACCCAATAAAGTTGTACCATCAGTAACAATTAAAGTATGCCCTACTAATTTTTGCAAAAAAGGAAAATGTACCGGGCTGATAAATTCTTCACCCAAACCTAAAGCAATGTCACCGCCTCGATATTCATTAATTACTTCCGGTTTAATATCTTTTCCTTTGGTGCCGGGATAAGTATCTAAATGGGAAATAAATCCAATAGTAGTACGATTATTCGGAATATTGGAAGGCAACAATGCAGTAACGATGCCGGCAGGTGACATTTCCACTTGAGCCAAGCCCAAACCTTTCAACTCTTCCATTAAGTATTGAGCCAGCAACCATTGTCCTCGACTGCTCGGTGAATGTTTAACTCCCTCTTTGGATTGGGTATCAAAACTGACATAATGCAAAAAGCGATCCAACAATCCTTGACGTAATTTTTCTTCTGAGTACATCTTAGCTCCCGTATTTATAAAAAATCATCGAAATTTCAGGCGTAAAATGCTATCACATCCGTAGCTTCGCCATATGATGTAAATCAACAACATTTACGAATTAATCAATCTATTTACAGGAAAACTTTTAATTTTTTAAAAATTTTTAGCTTATAGGCTTTCAATTATGAGTTGATCACTATATCATTGCCAATTTCTTATAGATGTAATTCTCGTGGGTATTGAATAGTTTTTTGACTTAGGAGGAAAAACAAAGATAGTGGAAAATTCAGTTCAACAACAAAAGCCGATTATTGAGCTTCAATCACTCACTAAATCCTATGATGGTAAAACGATCATTAAAGATATTAACCTCACCATCAATAATGGTGAATTCCTAACAATTTTAGGTCCTTCCGGTTGTGGTAAAACCACAATTTTGCGTTTAATTGCCGGTTTCGAAGAGGCGAATAGCGGTCGCATAATCCTTGATAGTAAAGATATTACCGATATTCCGGCGGAACAGCGCAACATCAACACCGTATTCCAAAGCTATGCACTATTTCCACATATGACCATTTTTGAAAATGTGGCGTTTGGTTTACGTATGCAAAAAGTGCCGAATGAAGAAATTAAACCACGTGTTCTTGAAGCATTAAAAATGGTGCAATTGGCTGATTTTGCCGATCGTAAGCCGGCTCAACTCTCCGGCGGTCAACAACAACGTGTTGCGATCGCACGTGCGGTAGTAAATAAACCGAAAGTATTATTGTTGGATGAGTCACTTTCTGCTTTGGATTACAAACTGCGTCAACAAATGCAGAATGAATTAAAAGCGCTACAACGTAAACTTGGCATTACCTTTATTTTCGTTACACACGATCAGGAAGAAGCATTAACAATGTCGGATCGTATCATCGTGTTACGTCAAGGTAATATCGAGCAAGACGGCACACCACGAGAAATTTACGAAGAGCCGAAAAATTTATTTGTGGCAAAATTTATTGGTGAAATCAATATTTTTGATGCCACCGTACTGCAACGCATTGATGAAAAACGAGTACAAGCCAACGTTGAAGGCCGTATCTGTGAAATTTATGTTACTCGCCCCGTTTCAGTCGGACAAAAATTAAAAGTATTGCTTCGTCCGGAAGATATTCGCATCGAAGAGGTACACGATAAGCAATCGCACGAAGGGTTAATCGGTTATGTACGCGAACGTAACTATAAAGGGATGACGTTAGAGTCAACCGTTGAACTTGAAGGCGGTAATCGTGTATTGGTCAGCGAATTTTTCAATGAAGATGATCCGGATGTCGATCATTCTCTCAATCAGAAAGTCGCTATAACTTGGGTTGAAAGCTGGGAAGTGGTACTTGATGATGAAGATGACAACGCGTAAATTTCAAACTTTTACTGTCACTATTATCTTTGCGTGGCTAATCTTTTTTGTATTAATACCGAATCTGTTGGTGTTGATCACAAGTTTTTTAACTCGTGACAGCAGTAATTTGGTTGAATTTACCTTTTCTTTAGACAGTTATAAACGCTTAATTGAACCGCTCTATGCGCAGGTGTTGTGGAACTCGCTCTATATGTCCGGTGTTGCCACTATTATTTGTTTATTAATCGGCTATCCTTTTGCCTTTATGATTGCCAAAATGAAGCCGGTATTTCGTCCGATTATGCTGTTTTTAGTGATTTTGCCCTTCTGGACAAACTCACTCATCCGTATTTATGGGATGAAAATTTTCCTTGGCGTTAAAGGGGTTTTAAATAATACACTGCTTTGGCTCGGTATTATTGATACCCCAATCCGTATTTTAAATACGGAAGTCGCTGTTATTATCGGTTTGGTCTATATTTTATTGCCGTTTATGATTCTGCCTTTGTACTCTTCTATTGAGAAATTGGACTATCGATTACTGGAAGCGGCAAAAGATTTAGGCGCCAACGCATTCCAACGTTTTATTAAAATCATTCTACCGTTAACAATGCCGGGCATTATTGCCGGTTGTCTGTTAGTGCTGTTACCGGCGATGGGAATGTTCTATGTTGCCGACCTTCTCGGTGGTGCGAAAGTGTTGCTGGTCGGTAACGTCATTAAGAGCGAATTCTTAATCTCACGTAACTGGCCGTTCGGTTCATCAATCAGTATTGCATTAACCATTCTTATGGCATTGTTATTGTTCGTCTATTACCGTGCAGGTAAATTATTTAACAAGAAATCGGAGTTGGAATAATGAAACGTTCATTGCGGAATATTTTCTTATTTTTGGTTTATGCTTATTTGTATATTCCAATCATTATTTTAGTAGTCAATTCCTTCAATTTAGATCGTTACGGTCTCACTTGGAAAGGTTTCAGCTTAAATTGGTATGAACGTTTAGCCAATAATAATACCCTATTGGATGCGGCATTCCATTCAGTCACCATCGCCTTTTTCGCCGCAACCGGCGCAACATTGGTAGGTTTATTAACCGCAATTGCACTTTATCGCTACCAATTCAAAGGTAAAAAATTTGTCGGTGGGATGTTGTTCATTGTTATGATGTCACCAGATATTGTTATGGCAGTGTCACTTTTAGCCCTCTTTATGCTGGTCGGTATTTCGTTAGGATTTTGGTCATTATTATTTGCCCATATCACTTTCTGCTTACCTTACGTAGTTGTTGCTGTCTTTTCCCGTTTAAAAGGGTTCGATATTAAAATGTTGGAAGCAGCACGCGATTTAGGTGCAAGTGAAATGACCATTTTGCGTAAGATTATTGTGCCTTTAGCGTTGCCTGCGATCGTTTCAAGTTGGTTGCTCAGTTTTACCATTTCACTTGACGATGTTGTGGTTTCATCTTTCGTCACAGGCGTTAGCTATGAAGTGCTGCCGTTACGCATTTTCTCATTGGTTAAAACCGGTGTCACTCCGGAAGTGAACGCATTGGCGACCATTATGATTATTGTGTCATTGACGCTAGTGGTGCTAAGCCAATTTATTTCGAGAAAAAGTAAGACATAATTTATCAGCCTAGTGCCGTAAAACTCCGTCTTTCAAGACGGAGATATAAGGCATAGACTGTACAACAGTCATATCTTACATTGAAAAAGTGTATTAACAGGGATATGCTCTGGCTTTCTCAATGACGATACACTGTTCAGGGCAGGGTATGCCTACAGCGCTTGTGAAATGAACCGCACTGGCGGTCAGCAGCAAGAACCAACCAAGAGTAGCCTATTTGTTTGTAATGGATACTGGTAGAGGAATCCCCGTCCTTTATGGCGAAGAGGATGTCAAATTGCATCATAAAGAACTTGTAGAGTGTGTCATTACTCATTAAATAGTTTATTTCACCGACATATAACTCCAGCATATAACCTTTTTGCTGATGATTTTGGAGTCAGATCAATCGCCAATGTACCTTTTTCATTCTTAATAGAAGTCTGTATATTTTACTGTGCCACTTGGTAATAAACACTGCTTTGACTATCAGCAGTGTACTATTTAAAGAAGTTCATCACGAGAGATACTTACACATTAAAGCTAGTAGAGAAAACAAAGAAAGGGTTCATTTCTCTCACAAAAGAAGAATAAAAAATAAGGCAACACTTTAACGCCATCTGAAAAAATCAGGTGAACGCCTTCACCTGATTTCGCCAAAATAATAGCTTACCAAGGCTGTGTAGTTGGCCCAATAGTAAATTCGCTGATGTTGGTGTCTTCAGGCTGGCTGATGGCAAATGCCACCACGTTTGCCACGCGTTCGGCGGGAATTTCGTAGTTGTCGTACAGCTCTCGATAGGCTTTCGACACGTTGTCGTTGGTGATGCCTGCCACCAATTCCGATTGCACCGCCGCAGGGTAAATAGTGCTGGTACGGATATTTGTACCAACCTGTGCCGATTCCATACGCAAGGCTTCCATAATGGCTTTCACCGCCCATTTTGTGCCACAATACACGCCAGCCCCTGGGTACACTTTCAGCCCAGCCACAGAAGAAGTGGCAAGAATATGCCCTGATTTTTGCGCTTCAAAGGTTGGCAACACAGCGGCAATGCCGTTCAACACGCCTTTGATGTTCACGTCCACCATCGCATTCCAGTTGGCGGTTTCCAAGGCGGAAAATGGCGAACTTGGCATTAAACCAGCGTTTAAGAAAATCGCGTCCACCTTGCCAAAGGTGTTTTTTGCCAGCTCCACTAAGGCGTGGTTGTCTTCGGGCTTGGTAACATCGGTGCTGCGATACACCGCCTCACCGCCATTTTTGACGATGTTGTCAGCAATGGCTTTGAGCTTATCTTCACGGCGTGCCGCCAGCACGATTTTCGCACCCTCTTGTGCCAATTTATAGGCGGTGGCTTCGCCAATCCCTGATGATGCACCAGTGATAATGACGACTTTGTCTTTTAAGTTTTGCATTTTGTTGTCCTTTTATTGTGAATAATGAATGCCGCTTATTATCATTGTTTTGATTGGTAAGCAGTAGTGTGGTAATGATTTATTCTCTATTAAGTTAAGTCTAATAATCACTCGATATTTCAGTACTCTAGTCGTTTGATTTCAAAATAATACGGCGTTCTTTCGCCTTGCCGTACTATCTATACTGTCTTCGGCTCATTGCCTTGTCTTATTTTGGACTGAAACGACAATGAATGAATAGGTTGCACAGTATAGACAAAGTGAATTGTATTGACTAGATTAAGAATAGCTAAAACAGAATTAGGGGAAATCGAAGAATGAGGGATTTGTTTTAGGCAATGCCATCTGAAAAAGTGCGGTGAAAAAACACCGCACTTTTGCTAATGAACAAGGCTTTTTATCAACAAAAGCCCGTTTAATCCGCCAACATCTTTTCAAACATTGTTTTCAAATAATCCTTATCCTGCATAAACAGAATATTTTTGGCTTGATAAACGGTTTCATCGTATTGATGGGTTAAATTTTCCCTTTCGGTAATAGAAAGAATAAAGGCGTTGAGCTGAATCGCTAAGCCGTTTTCTTTTTGCAGATTTTTGATTTCTTCCGCCAAGCCGAATTTGGGATCGTCAATGCCCATATGCAAAATGCCTTTGGGGTCAATCAGGCTGAGCCATTGTTCGCCTGTTTCTCTATCCACCAGCCAGAGCAAAAAGTCAGGGTAAAAATTGCCTGCCAATGCAAAGCCTAATCCTTTGTTTTTATTAGCAGCATTTCGGAGCAAATACAACTCTTTGTCGCCAATCCATTGGCTAAGATCGCCGTTGGCTTGGGCGGTTTGCATATCTTGCACAAAGCGGATTTCGCTGGTTTGGTTCATATCCATTGGCTTCATTGTAAACGGCAAGGTTTCGGCATTTGCTAGCGTCATAATGGGGTAATACAAATGCGGTTCAAAGCAAATGGCGGTGATGTTAGACGCTTGCCAGTTGAGGGCTTGTTTTAATTGACCATTTTTAATGGCGTTTTCCAACTGTTTTAATTTATTTGCGTATGCTTCACGTTCCTCATTATTTCCCTTATCAAAGGCAAAATGATAGTGGTTTTGCAAGGCTGGGTGATTTTCGTTCACCTCCACCACTTCATAAAACTGCCCTTCATACAAACCTTTGAGGGTTTGGTAAAAACGTTGCATATAAAGTTTTAGCAGTTCAATCAGAATATTTTGTTGTTTTTCAATATCGGCATAACAATGAACGCTGAGTGCCTCTTTCGGAATATACAGGCGATACCAGCCCTCCGTTCGGGCAAAATCTTGAATGCCTTTTTTATGGATTTGCAGATTCCACCACGAGCGTTGCCATTTGTATTCCCACAAAGCAAGATAGATTTTTTCCCAATCAAAGGCGGAAAACAGGCGTTGATCCAACTTGTGGTGTTCCCGTTTATCTATTGGCGTGCTGTCGCCTTTGGTGCGATACATTTCGATTTTTGGGTATAAATCCAACTCAATATGCAGGCGTTTGGCTTTGCCTTGATAGCATTCAGGCAGCCTGAAAAATTCAATGCCTTTTTGTTGGCGTTTAAAGCCTATTTTTTGGTTGTCTTTATAGCCGTCTTTTAATTGCAAGGTTTTTAAGGTGCGTTGTGGCAAATTAGCACGCACTTTAAAATCAATGGTCAGCACTTCATCAGGCGGGGTAATTCCCTCTTCTTTAAGGTATTTTTTAAACTCCTCCATATAGCCTGCGGCGATACCGAAAATATTCAGCGTTTCTAATTTTTCCAGAAATACGCCTTGAGGGCGTTCATTTTCTTGGCTACGTTTTAACGAATAGCCTTGCCCTTTGAGCCGCACGCCTCGCCCAAACAATTGGATAATTTGGCTACCCTCGCTTTTGCCCATATTGAGCAAGCCCATTGTGGATACCCGCCAGCTCGACCAGCCCTCAGTGAATTTTTTTGAGCCAATCAGCAAATGAATATCGCTGTCTTTGTGGTTAATCTTCCGAAATAAAGAGGGTGAAAAATCATTCTGTACGGTATCAAAATCCCTTTGCGTTTCGGCGGTTTTGGCAAACCCTTTGGCATCGCCAATATTAATCACACCAAAAGCTGGGGCATTGCCTACCGATAATGCCAATTCGCCTTCTACGTTTTTATTGTTTAATAAGGCCACTTGCAAACGCCCATCAATGGCAGTATTGAAGACTTTTTGCAAAATATCCTGATACAACTCGGCTTCTTTGCCTAAAAAATCCATTAATGGCACAAATTGCCCTCGAAAAATATTTTCCCCCTTTGCATTGGTTAATACAGCGGTATCGCTGAGTAATTGGTTCAGACGGCGTTCAATGGTGGTGCGGTCGTTTAAAAAATGTGCCAAAAATTGCAGGATTTTTAAAATATCGCTGTCATCATCGGCAACTTTATTGCCCACAAACACCCACAGCGGTTTTTCAATTTGAAAAGAGGCGATGGCTTTTTGATGACGGTGAAACAAATACAATTGCTGATAAAACACCAGCAAACAGGCGGTTAAATACATATCGCCGTGCCGTGCATAATCCGCATCACGTAAATTCAGGATTTGGCTTTCTTTGCCATAGCCATCGGCGTAAAAATATTTGTAGGAATAATCAAATAACACCGCTTTGGCATACACTTCCAGCATCGCCGATTGTTTGATTTCTTGCAATGCCAACACATCGGGCTGTAATTGTGCCAATTGATGTTCATCTAAGCCTTTTAGACTTTTTTTGCCAAACAGAATGCCCGCTTGCTTTTTTTGCCATTCTGTTATTTGTTCTTTGACGGTTTTGCCCTTGCTCACCGCCTGCCCGAAAGTGGCAGAGTATTCAAAGGCAAAGCCATTGCCAATCAGCTGTTCACGGCGTTTCAGCCACGCATCGCCTGATGTGCCGCGGTGTCCCTCATCCACCAACACCAAATTGCTGCCTGAAAAACTTTCCACTGCCACCGTTTTATCGCCGTGTTTATCTGCCAATTTATTGATGTCGATCACCTGAATGGCTTCATATAATTCCCCTTGCTTCGGGGATTTATTTTTATCAAATAAAGCAGCGGAAAAATTGGATTGTGCCAATTCCTGCAAATGTTGCTGGCTTAAGCCCTCATTGGGCGTGAGCAAAATAATTTGATCGATTTTATTCGGGCAATAATGCTGATATTGCAAAATATTGACGTGCATCAGCAAGGTTTTGCCCGAGCCTGTTGCATTCCAAAAGGCGATTTTGTTTAAATCTTCCGCTTGATAATCGGATAAATCCAAATGATCGTTTTCTTGCTTATAGCTTGCCAAGGTTTGATTTAAGCCTATCAGCATTGCCTCTGTGCGATGAACAAACCAATCCAAATAAATCTCAGTAAACAACAGCGATAAATATTGGAAATATTTCATCTGCAATTGATGACCGCTGGCTTGATTACGTTTTTCAGTGATTTTCTGCCAATGGCGGACGATATTTAAATCATAACGGCGAAAGTCTTCCTCGCTGATTTTTTTAGAAAAAACGTCTTTCAAGGCTTCAAAAAAAAGCGTTTGCCCCTCATTATTTAAGCCGATTAAGTCATTATCCTTTAAAGCCTTTTTTAAATCCTCAAAACTGTTTTGCCCCAAAAGCGATAAAACCCAGCGGTTTAAAATTAAATGGGCGTGAAAAGTGCGGTGCTTTTTGGAAGCCGTTTTTTTCTGCTTTGCCATTTATTCCCCCCTTTCTGCAAACATTAGGCGTAAAAATTCAGGCTCAATGGCACGCAGGCTTAAACGGCTTTCTGTACCATCTTCGTTTTGCCAAAGGCTTGCCATATCGTGATCGCCGTTGAGATAAACCACATCATATTGATCACTATTGGGGTTAATATTTTGTGCATTAAAGCATTGTGCCACTTCGGCATAGCCCATTTTTTCGACATCACGCCACACAATCAGGCAGCGATCGCCATTCGGCAATGCTCCCTCCACCATCACATAACCCCGTTTTTCTCGTTCATCGGTAATGCCCTGCACACTAAGCCCGAGCAGATAGTTAAAGGTTTCCACCAAGTCAATATTGGTTTTTGCATAAGCCCCTGCGGAATCAGTGGCAATGTTGAGGCAATAATCAAAGGGGTGCGTAAAATCATCGCTGTTTAAGAGCGAGCCTTTGCTTTCCACGTCCAATAAATAACGCAATAAATAATCTGCTTGCACGTTTTCAGGCAGCCCGCCAATAAAATCCGCTTGCCCTTTGAGTTCCAGATTATTGAGGGTGTCTTCATAGCTTTCGAGTTTTAAAACTTTAACGATTTGCGACACGCCATTAAAGCCATCTGACGCTTTTTCAGACGGCATAGGCTTGCCGTTTTTCCAGTTTTCGCTGTAAATCACTTTTTGCACACGCGGTTTCAGCACGGTGTCAAAATATTCGCCTTGTTCCACAAGAATATATTTGCGGTTACCATTGTCTTCTAAATTGAGCTTAATTATTGCGTGAGCAGTTGTTCCACTTCCTGCAAAAAAATCAAGAACAACATCGTTTTTTTCCGAAACCATCTTAGATAGTTGAGATATTAATCTAATTGGTTTTTTACCATTTTTAAATTCTACTTTTCCCTCTTTTGATACATTACCCATATCAATATAAAAACCTTCCCACCAATCTCCTCTAATTTTTCTTAATCCTTCAGACTGATAGAAATCATCAGCTTTTCCCCAAGAATCTTTCAGTCTTAATAATTGGCAGATCTTTCCTTTTTTATCCAATGTAAGTAAATATTCTCTTCCGTTATGTTGCACCTTTTTCCAATATCCGTTTTTAAGATCAGAAATATCTACATTACCAATTTTATCCGAGCGGACGATGTCTGCGAGGTGAGAGCGGACGATGTCTGCAAATTCTTCACTTTTAGCGTAAGCCTCAGACAATGAGAGTGCTTTTTTATTATTTAAATCTTTTGGAAATTTATAATCATACAATTCACTAATATTGCCGATTGTTCCATCTTCCTTTAAATATAAAGAGTAGTGTTCATCATATTTAGGACGAGGGTCATAAATAAGCGTTTTTGCAATATTTTGATGCCCATCTTTTGAGTAGCACAAAATATATTCTGCATTTTTCACAATATTCCCAGATTGAGCAGATTTAACTTTCATTCCTTGAGTTGTACTCATTTGGCAATGTATTGTTGTAACAAAGCCATTTTTCATAAATATTTGATCACAAAGTAATCTTAAGTGTGGTTGCTCCGTATCATCAATCGAAATAAAATTCACCCCATCTTGGCGTAATAAAGAATAGGCTGCCTGAAGACGGTTTTCCATTGTGGTGAGCCAGCTGGAATGCTGATAATTGTCTTTATAAATAAAACCATCATTGCCTGTATTATACGGCGGATCGATATAGATACATTTCACCTGTCCCCGATAACGGGCTTGCAAGAGATTCAGGGCTTGGAAGTTGTCGGAATGAATTAAAACGCCGTCTGTGTTCGCGTCTAAATCCAAAATGTCGGTGAGCTGGGTGAGCAGTTTTTGTTGATAGCGGGGCGGATAAAGGGAGGTATCCACCACTAAGTGCGGTTGATTTTGCTGGAATTTTTCTAGATTTTGTTCGGCAAGGTTACCCCCCCCCCCGAGCATTCTAACGCATTGAAATTAAATAGATTTTTCCAAGCATTTTGTTGAGCTGGGTTGGAGAGGGTTTCAGCTAGCATTTCTGTTGGAATGCGATCGAGGGTGATAAGGTAATGGCTTTGGGCGACAAATTTTTTCTTCAGCCAAAGTTTTTTCTGAAAGTTTTCCAGTTGGGCTAAAAAGTCGATCAGATCGTGGGCAATTTCTCGCAATACTTGGATTTGACGCAGGTTGTTTTCGATTTGAGCAAAGCTGTCGGCGTGCTGGATATTATCAAGGTGCATTACTTCGTTTTTGATGTAGAAATCCAATTCACGGCGTAAAAATCCGCCTAAATCTTTGTGGATAAAATAATCCGCACTGTTTTTTTGTGTGTAATCGCTGAGGTGTTTTTCTAGTAATGTGCGGTTGGGATTATTGGCGGTCGGTGCTTTTTCCCAAACGGCTTGCCAATCGGTGGGAATGAGGCGTTTTAGGGCTTCAATGGTGCGAGCGTTTTCTTGCTCTTGTTTGTCTTTTTTCTCCGCTGGGCGGTATTCAAAGCGGATTTCTAGGGTGTTGCCGTCTTCGCTTTGTGCCAATGTTTCGATTTGCTCTTCATCGTATTCGCCGTCTTCGTCTTGCTTTTCAATTATTCTTGTTTCTGCTAATGTAAATAAGCGTTTAGCCTCGTTATCTTTACGATTGTCTTTGGCGGTGTCGGCGGCAATCAGGCGGAAAAACACTTCTTTGCCATCTGCAAGTTTAAAGCGGTAGTTGCTAAAATTTTCGCCTGATTTGGTGTAGTACTGATCTTTATTTGCCCAGTGTAATAGCACTTCTTCTCCACTGTAGGGAATGGCGTAGGTGTCGCCTTTGTAACGACGTTGGCTGATAAAATCGCCTTCGTCATAGTAGCGAGAAAAGAAGGTATATAAATGGGAAAAAATCGCCGCTTCACTTTGGCTACCCGCTTGTTGGGCTTGGGCGATTTGTGCTTGCAGTTGTTGCACTTTAAGCGAGGCATCAGGCTCTACCCCTAAGGCTTGAGCCTGTTTTTCAGCTTCGGCTAATTCATTTTGCCATTGTGCCATTTGCACTTGATTGGCTTGGCGAAAGGTTTGCCGCACTTTTTGCGGCAGTGTGTGAGTGAGGTATTGGTTAATCTCATCCGCCCTGCTGTTTAAAATGCGGTAAATACCAAAATCCAAATCCGCACGGTCGGTTTGGAAAATTTCTTTCAGTTTTTGCGTAAGTTGGGGGAGATGGTGCATGGTTTTGTTTCCTTTTATTTAAACTATAGCTATCTTTATAATTAATCGATCTTAAAATTGAAAACAAGGATCTTTATCTCTATCATTATCTATGATCCATTCTTTCAACATATTTTCATAATCACCATTAATATTATCTTCTTTAATACCCATCAAAATATCAAGAACTCCTTCTATACTCAAACGGATACTTTCATCATTTTTAGCTTTCTTCCAGCTTTCATAAGGCTTATCCTTACTAGGTAGTTTCATGCCATGATGCTCTTCAAAATTCGGGCAGGAAAAATAATGTATTACACTTACATTTTTATCTCTAGCGTTTTGGACTTCATCTAAGATCTTTTTATTAATCGCATATGCTGGATTCTTCTTATCTCCACTTTCTGTTTTAGGACTATCAATATCATGCAGGATAGAAAAATTTACTTTAAAATGTGTAAGCATTTTCACAAGTGCCGCCAAAGTAGCTTTACCTCTTGCTCGCACAATTAAGGGTCGGTTTTCAAATGGATATTTATCCATATTTTGGTTCATTACTTCTTGAAAAGCTGCAAACTCTGTGTCTCCTTCAACCAGAATAATATTTTTCGCAAAAAATACTTCTGCAAAGTGTTCATCAAAGAGCATTAATGCTTTCAAATTTTCTTTTTCATCATCTGTAAACTCCATTTCATCTGCTTTATATGTTTTTGGTGAGATATTAGCTTGATCTCTTTGCAATCTCACAATCGTTGTGTGATCTTCAAGAGGATCAATAAAAGCAGGATGATGAGTACTAATCATTACCTGCCAACCTGATGCAGCAGCTAAATTATATAAATGCTGTTTTGCTGCCCGAACAGCCGAGGGGTGTAAAGCGATTTCAGGTTCATCAATTAATAACATATGCCCTGGTAAAATAGGTACTTGGCTAATATTTTGAGTAGACTCTAACTCTTCTAATTTCTTCAGTTCTGCTTTCGTAAGATTTTTACCTTGCGATTGTTTATCTTTTAGCACATTTAACTGAGCACTATTTTTCTTTAAATCCAAAGCGGATTTTAACTCTGACCTTACTTGCAACATTGACCAGAAAAGAGCTCTTTGCGAACCAGTACCTTGTTGTGTCCAATCAACCTCTTTATTATATTCAGTTAATACAATATTGGATCCTTTAGTCAATAACGATTTAGGATCGAATTGTAGATCATCAATCGATATACTAATATTAATTTTTGCACCGCTAAATATTTTTCCATAAACAGAGTCAATTTTACTTTGAACTTCAGAAATTTCACTTTTCATGTCTTTAATCGGCTGGTTAGCCAACTGAATAAATTCTCTTAATTTATTATTTATTTCCGATTCTTCTTTCAAGAAACTATTATATTTTTCTATAAGTGGTTCTAGTGCTATTGACATTAATTCCTTATATTCCCCCAAAGGATTATCTAAAGCCCCAACTCTGAATGGCTTGGGTAAACGACTATTAAATACAGTATCTAAGCCTGCTGCTTTCTCACCTTCTGAATATGAATTTTCTTCAGGATTCCAAGTCTGTCTTACAACTTTATCTCCAGGTTTATCCCATTGCCACTTCGATTTAACTAATAATAATCCGCCTTGCGGTTCTTTCCATTTTTCATCAATATTTTCAACACCTTCTGGAATATGAACCCACAATTCAATAGTAACTGGATGATTCTCATCATTAAAGTCTTGTGAATTAAGCTTAATTCCCGGTGTAACTGCATACTCGTAAGCACATAATACTGTTGATTTTCCCGCATTATTAGCACCAACAAGGCAAACAATATTGTCTAATTCCACCGTTAAACCATCATTATTAATGCATCTAAAATTTCTGATATGCATTTTTACTAATTTAGAATGATTTCGCATCATCTCATCTCCCACTCAATCACAAACAATGTCTTCTCTTCTACTTTTTGATCCAAATTGGCTTTGACTTTTTTCAGTAGTTGTCCGCGTTGTTCATCAATGTCATCTTGTTGGTCATAGAGTTCTCGGCGTTGTTTTTTGCGTTTACGCTCTAGTTCTCTCTGTTTTTCTTCCCAATGAATTTTATCTTGTAAATGCGTAGCTAAACGGGTATTTTTTCGCATTTCTTTAATTTGTTCATCGGTATTTTTGATCGCTTGTTCAAGGTTGTTTTTCAAATCGTCCGCCCAAGCATCTAGTTTTTCCGTTTCTTGTGTAAAATAAACAGCGTTTCTATCTTGCATCTCTTGCAAGTGTGTTGCTTGGCGTTGTTGTAGATTTTGTAATAATAACTCATTGATTTCAATATTATTTTCTGTTTTCGTGATTATCGCAGGCAGTTTGAGCAGTTTTTCTGGATCATCTTCAATCAAAATTTCGCCGTCTATGGTGCAAGCGCTGATAATCAAGTGCTGCTCTTGTTGAACTGGTGATTGTATATTAACTAAGCGAACAATTAATTGCCCTGTTTTGCCACGATAGGGTTCAAGTGTGCTGATTTTTTTGCCATAGGATTCGTAATCAAAAGTCAGTTTTACTGTTGGACATTGGCGTTGTTTGGCTCGCTCAATCAGCGTCTGTGCCAGTGGGTGGCTAATGCGGTACAAGTGGGCGTTATTTTCATTTGGCTGTAAGGTATATTTACCAAGAGGAATAAGGGAATTGCTTTGTAGATCTTGAGGTAGCTGATTTAAAACGAAATACTCACCATCAAAATCAGCATAACCCTGCAATTCACTTTGAGTTAATTGCATTAATCGGGCGGTGTATTCATCTTTTATCTGGTGAGTTTGTTCACTAATGCCTTGTAAACGGCTTTGCACTTCTTCGTCAAAGTTCTCCAGTAGTTTTTTTCGTGTTTCTAAGGTGGTTTCTTGGATTTCTTCAGCATATTCTGTTTGCAGTTGTTCAAAGGCCGTCTGAATTTCTGAAGCTGTGCGACAATTACGATAAATAGCAGCAATGCGTTTTTCAATATCAACGCCTGAGCCTATACTGCCTAATACTTCATCGCTGGCTCCAAATACACCATCGAAAAGTTTGAATTTTTGTTCAAGCAATTCATAAACACGGCGGTCGGCTTCATTGGTTTTATCAATAAAGTTCACCACAACCACATCGTGCTTTTGACCATAACGATGGCAGCGGCCAATTCGTTGTTCGATACGTTGCGGATTCCAAGGTAAATCGTAGTTCACTACTAATGAGCAAAATTGTAGGTTAATGCCCTCGCTACCTGCTTCAGTCGCGATCATAATGGTTGCTTGATCTCGAAAATATTCTACTAAGGCGGCACGGGTATCAGCGGTTTTAGAACCTGTGATGAGATCACTGCCTGCGTGGCGTTCGAGCCAATTTTGATAGATCTGTTTGGCCTGCTTGCTGTTGTTATCACCGTTAAATAACACAATACCTGCACCATTTTCACCGGCATATGGACTATTTTGTAATAACTCGGCTAAATATTCTTGAGTGCGTTTAGATTCAGTAAAAATGATGGCTTTGGACGCTGCACCTAAGGTTTTAAGCCGAGTAAATGCAGTATCTAGTGCGGTAAGTAAGGCTTGAGCTTTGCTATCTGTTTGAATACTTTGAACTTGCTGGATATAGCGTTGTAACTCTTCAATTTCTGCTTGAATAGCGTGCTTTTCTGGTAAAGATAATGGATTATTGAAATTTGGGTTTTCTTCATTGCTCTCATCAATGATTTCATCTAGGCTTTCATAATCGCGATTCAGTTCGTCAGACAATGAAAACGATGGTTGATATTCATCAAGCTGGCTTTGCAAACGCTGGATAATAGTCGTGAAAGATTGCACCATTGCAGGACGACTGGAGGCAAGCAGCTTCCAAAGTATCATTGAAATTAAATGTCGCTGACTATTGGGCATTGCATAGGATTCTTCACGGCGTAAATAGTCACGAACATTTTCGGCAAACAGGCTTTCTTCTTGGCTTGGAGTAAATTCCTGCACAATCGGCAAACGGCTAGTATAGGAAACATATGCCTGCACTTGGCGACGCAATGTTCGCTGACAAAAATATTGCAAACGATGGCGTAATTACACAAGATTGTGTGGGTTATTCCCGCCAAATTGTTCTTTAAAGCTAGCTAGATCACCAAAAATTTTATCATCAATAAAACTCACCAGCCCATATAGTTCTAAAATGCTGTTTTGTAATGGCGTGGCAGTTAATAATACTTTGGAAGATACCTGTGCTAAAGCTTCTTTTAAGGCTTGAGCGGTTTTATTATTATTCTTATAAACATTGCGTAAGCGGTGTGCTTCATCAAAAACCACCAAATCCCAAGCTATCCTTTTCAGCTCAGCAGCTTTTTGTTTGGCAAATTCATAAGAACAAATAATGGCTTGGTTTTGATGGAAAGGAAATTGCCCCTTTTTCTGGTATTCGCTATAGGTATTTTTCTCTAAAATCACACTATTAATCGCAAATTTCTCTTGTAATTCTTGATGCCACTGTTTGCGTAAATTGGCAGGCGTGATGATGAGAATATGCTTTTTGCGTTCCGCTATTCGTTGAGCAATCACTAAACCTGCTTCAATGGTTTTTCCTAATCCAACTTCATCAGCTAAAAGAACACCTCGTGATAAAGGATTTTTACAGGCAAAAATAGCGGCATCAATTTGATGAGGGTTCAAATCAATTTGAGCATTGACCAAGGTGGAAGCAAAGGCTTCAACATTATCTGCTGTAGTTTGCTTTTGTAATTGCCAGGCAATATATTGAGCTTGGTGGGGAGTAAACATCGTTAAAATTTTATGGTTTCCGTTTAATTTATGCATTTTATTTATTTTTTTCCAAAAATTCTATAGTATCTTGCTGATTAACAACGATATAAAATATTTCAGTTCAACGACATTGCAAAAATCAAATGAACAGCACCACCTACCACCAACTACAAATTTTTCACGCCATTGCCCAAGAGGGGAGCATTAATTCAGCAGCGAGGAAACTGGGGATTACCAGCCCTTCCGTAAGCCAAGCCTTGAAGCTGTTGGAGCAATCAATGGATATGCCGTTGTTTTAGCGTAGCACAAGGCGGGTTCAGCTCACGGAGGCTGGAGCGAGGTTGCTCACACAAACCGAGCCGTTAATGCGGGAATTGGATAGCCGTTTGGAGCAGTTTCTTGGCGAGGAACACGCGCCATCGGGTTTGGTACGGATTACCCTTTCCCGCTTTGCTTACCGTTTGATTTTGCAAGATCATTTGGCGGAATTTCACCGCCGTTATCCGCATATTTGCTTGGATATTTCTGTGTATGACGGTACGGTGGATTTGGTGGCACAAGGCTTTGATTTAAGTATTCGTTTTGGCGATAAAATCGATGAAAATATGGTAGCACGCCAGCTTCTGCCTGCCTTTCAAGAGGGGCTATATGTTTCAGACGGCTATCTGAAACAATACGGTATGCCGAGCCATGAAAACCTGCACCAACACCGTTTAATCGGCTACCGTTTCATCACCACAGGACAAATTTTACCCTTGATTTTGGAACGAAACGGCGAAAGCCAAAGCATCGGAATGCCCACGCCGATGATTTGTAACGACATCGACACCATCGCAGACGGCGTGCGTGCGGGCTTAGGCATTGGGCGTTTGTTTACTCCGATCTATCAGCGACTAGCCGATAAAGCTAACTTTATCCCTGTTTTGCAAGACCATTGGCGAACCTATCCACCTGTGTATGTGTATTACCCACAAGCCAGCCAAAAAATAAGGCGTGTGGCGGCAGTGATTAACTTTTTACTGGAAAAATTTCTATAAGAAAAAACCTGTGATCGCTCACAGGTTTCTGTTATTGACTTCAATTAGGCAAAAACTTGCTCTGAACATTTCACTTGTTGCATTCTGTTGAATAAAGAAACCAGCAGTAGTGTAATCGCCAGAATAATAGCACCGACCCACGCAGTATCCAATAATCCGAGCTTCGCCACTACTTGACCACCAATACCTGAACCAATAGTAATACCCAAATTAAAGGCGGCAATGTTCAAACCAGAAGCTACATCCACTGACTGTGGAGCATCAATTTTTGCCTGTTCGACCACTAATAATTGCAGTGGTGAGACATTAGCAAAACTGGTTAAACCCAATAATATTGTACTAATTAACACCACCCACGCACTTTGTGCGGTGAAATAAAAAGAGAACAACACCAACATTTGTACACTAAAAATATATTTTAGCGAACGAACCGTACCCAGCTTATCTGCCAATTTACCACCCAATGTATTGCCCAGTGCAACTGCAATACCGTAACCAACCAAAATTAAACTGACATCATTGCCGTTAAAACCAGCTAATTGTTGTAACATCGGTGATAAAAAAGTGAATAGCACGAAAGTTCCACCGTAACCTAATGCGGTCATCGCATAAACCAGCAGTAACCGAGGTGAACGAATCACATCCAATTGTTGCATCAATTTCACTGGTTTAGGTTGCTGTAAATTTTTCGGCACAAATAATAATGCACCGATAAAGGCGATCACCCCCAAAGACATCACCTCTAAAAAGGTAGTTTGCCAACCGAAATGTTGCCCGATATAGGCACCCAATGGCACACCGGTTACCAACGCCACAGTAAGTCCAGTAAACATCATTGCAATTGCAGCAGCAGCTTTCTCTTTTATCACTAATTGTGTCGCAATGGTTGAGCCAATTGAGAAAAATACTCCATGTGCTAACCCCGTCACAATTCTTGCACCAATCAGTGTAGAAAAATTGGTTGCCTGCCACGCCAATAGATTTCCCACCACGAAAATGGCCATTAAAAACAGAAGTACATTACGACGTTGCCAACGTGCTGTCATTGCAGTGAGCAAAGGCGCACTAATGGCAACGGACAACGCATACAAACTAACTAATAAGCCGGCAGACGGTACGCTGATAGCTAAACTTTGTGCAATGGTCGGCACTAATCCAACAATCACAAATTCGGTTGTTCCGATAGCAAAAGCCCCAATCATTAGGGCCAATAAAGCAACTGGCATTAAATTCCTCTCTTAATTTAAAAACGATTGTGTTATGTATTGAATGAAAGAGCAGAAATTCCGCTCTTTCACAGGCAAAAGAAAATATTAATCACGCTACCAATCCATCTGGACTGACTTCTCGGCTATTACGATCTAACGCATTGATCATTGCAATTTCCTGTTCGCTCAACTTCAATTCCAATGCTTTTAAATTGGAAATTAAATTTTCTCGTTTAGTTGAAGACGGAATAACAGCAAAACCGCGAGCTAATGCCCAAGCTAACGCCACTTGTGCGGTAGTCGCATTATGCACTTGTGCAATTTGTACTAAAATCGGATCGTTCAATACCTTTCCATAAGCTAACGTCATATAAGAGGTGATTTTTATACCTTGCTCTTGCAAAAAGTGCACCAATTTCGGATTTTGTAGATAAGGACTTAACTCAATTTGATTGGTGGCAATATTTTCTTTGCCAACGACCGCTATCGCCTGTTTAGTCAATTCAATATTAAAATTGGAAATTCCGATTTGACGTGTTAATCCTGCTTTTTTCGCCTCAAACAACGCATTCATATATTCTGGCAACGCCACTCCGTTATTTGGAGCAGGCCAGTGAATCAACGTTAAATCTACTACATCAGTACGCAATTTTCGCAAACTCTCTTTTAGGCTATCTTCCAATTTATTGGCACTGTAATTATCTACCCAGATTTTTGTAGTTAAAAAGAGTTGATCACGATTTACACCACTTTCTGCAATTGCCTGCCCAATTTCCGCCTCATTACCATAAATTTGTGCAGTATCAATTGCACGATAACCAACATCCAACGCATTTTTCACAGAATCAATCACAACCTGACCTTGTAAACGGAAAGTTCCTACACCAAAATTTGGAATTGTCATTTTTTTCTCCTTCATCTTAATTGTTTAACTTCTATTTCATTGATGGCGTGCATTATAGAAAAAGGATTACTTCAAAAAAACAGTGTAATTTGCAAATAATATTTGCAAATTTTGCAAAAATAATCTTGTATTCGGTTAGCTATTAAGATAATCTCCACTCCATCAACGCCTTTAATCGGAAGGAATAAATATGAAACTCAATCTTGAAGCACTTAATATTTTTGTACAAATTGTCGAAAAAAAATCAATTAGTGCTGCTGCACAAAGCTTAAATCTGCCAATTTCTGCCGTAAGTCGCAGTCTATCAAGGCTAGAAAACGATTTAGAAACTACGCTGTTGCAACGCAGCACAAGACGAATGTATCTCACTGCCGAAGGTGAACTGCTATTACAACAAGCGCGACAAATTTTAGATAGTGTCCAAATTGCTGAAGAAAAATTGCTTGCTCGCCATACGGATGCTGGCGGATTATTACGTATCAACACATCAGCACCAGTGATGCGACACGTTTTGATTCCGGCTATGGCAGAATTTTTACAACGCTATTCCCGAATTCAAATAGAACTGAACAGCAATGATAGCCTGATCGATTTATTGGAAGAGCGCACTGATATGGCGATTCGGGTCGGAGAATTGCAAGATTCCTCAATGCACGCTCGTTTGCTCGGTAAAACCGCCATTCGTATTTTGGCGACACCGCAATATTTGGCAAAACAAGGGAAAATTGATAGCGTACATCAGTTATTGCAACATCGCCTGTTGGGGTTCAGCCAACCGGCGCACCTTAACCAATGGCCATTGTTAGACAATTCTGGTCATTTACTCACGATTACACCTAACGTGATCGCTTCCAGTGGAGAAAGTTTATTGGCACTGGCGCTTAATCACGTCGGCGTGGTCTGTTTATCCGATATGATGACTGAACAGGCACGAAAAAATGGCGATTTGGTGGAAATTTTGCCAGATCTGCGACAAAAAATCTTACAACCGATTTATGCCGTTTATTATCGTCATCACCAACTTACCGCTCGAATCGCTCTATTGATCGATTTTTTAAGTGAATATTTGCCGCAACAGACGTGGTGTGAAAAGTGAGAAGAAAAGATGCAGCTTAGCAAGCTGGTAAGGATTTTGACAAAAATCTAAACAAAAAGCGAAATCTTTGATCTAACAACCATATCAATATAAAAGAAGATACCTGAATGTTAAAATCCTTTTCCCCAGTATGGACTTAAGATGGTAAGCCTTGAGCAACTTGTTCCAAAAGAACAGCTTGCATTCAGAATTAGGCAAGATTCTAATTACTTAGGCATTTTGACTAAAAAAGCAACACGCATAGCCATTCGCCCCCTTCAATGCGTGAAAATTACGCAAAAAAACATAAGCTTGGATACAATGCTGGACTTCATTTCTGTCTTTGACTATAATCTCTGCCGTCTTACCTACTGCCCCCATAGCTCAGTCGGTCAGAGCAGTCGACTCATAATCGATTGGTCACAGGTTCAAGTCCTGTTGGGGGCACCAATTTAGCGCTATGCTTTCCATTGTTTCCAATGAATTAACTATTAAAACTAAATAATAAAATTCTACTTGTTCTATTTTTCTTGTTATCCGCTGTAAAATAAAGTGATTCAATCACACATAAATCACACACAAAACTAATAAAACACTTCTTCTCCTTCCGGACGAGTTTTAAATCGGCGGTGAAGCCACATATAAAGCGACGGATCTTTTTTTATTTCTCGCTCAATTGCTTGATTCACTCGAGTAACAATAGCAACATCATCTTCGCAATCGCTAAGATCAATCGGAGCAGAAATAGAAATAGTGTAACCAGAGCCATCTTTATTGCGTAATGGTGTAAAAGGGATAACTAAACTTTGCGGAACACTGCGTTTTAAAAATGCAGTACCAGTGGTAGTCGCAGCATTTTTTACTGCAAAAAACGGCACAAATACTGCACTTTTTCGTCCATAATCGTGATCCGGTGCATACCAAATAGTTTCCCCTTGACGCAATGCTCTAATCATCCCACGTAAATTATGGCGATCGAGCATCGATTTATTGGAGCGTATACGCCCTTTTGTTTGTAGCCAATCAAACAGCGGATTGTCGTTCGGACGATAAACACCGATACCTTGATGATAAAGCCCGAGTATTCTTGCGCCTAATTCTAGCGTCAGAAAATGAATACCAACCAAAATAATACCGCTATCTGCTTTAGTCAAGTAATCCAGCCCTTCAATTTTAGACCATTTTTTAATCCTGTTATCTGACCAAAACCACGCCATTCCAGTTTCAATAATAGCCATTCCAACGGCTTGAATATTCTGTTTTAACAGTTCTTGTCGTTGTAATTCACTCATTTCAGGAAAGCAAAGTTCTAGATTACGACGAGCTATCTCTAAACGACGTTTACCGAATTTAAATTTGCTGAATAATTTACCCAAACCGTGTCCTATTTTCACTAAACAAGGGTACGGCAAGAATAAAATCAGACGAAACAAGATAATTCCAAGCCAAAGAATCCAATATTTAGGTAGGAAAAAAGAAAATTGAAATTGTGGTAACTGTTGATTTTTCATTGATTACTGCAAACTAAATAATTCAAATATTAACTATTTTAGCGGAAAGTGCTGGAAATAGCATTATTCAAGACGGAGCTGTGGTAAAATCGCCAGCAAAATTTGTTTATGGAGAAAACTATGGTTCAATATTCCACTCAATTTAATCACGCTAAAGTCTTAGTCCTTGGCGATGTGATGTTAGACCGTTATTGGTTTGGTGCAACTAATCGTATTTCCCCTGAAGCGCCTGTTCCTGTGGTAAAAGTACAACAAAACGAAGAACGTGCTGGCGGTGCAGCTAATGTTGCGATGAATATCGCCAGTTTAAATGTGCCGATTAAATTGTTGGGAATGACTGGTCAGGACGAAGCAGCAGAGGCATTAGTGAAACTGTTGACAGATCAGAAAATTGATTGTGATTTTGTGCGTTTAAATTCTCATCCGACCATTACCAAATTACGAATCCTTTCTCGCCATCAACAGTTGTTGCGCCTTGATTTTGAAGAGAACTTTCACGATATTCAATCTAATGAGTTACTTTCTCGTTTGCAACATTATATTGCAGAATATGGTGCATTAATTCTATCTGATTACGGTAAAGGTACCTTATTACAAGTACAACAGATGATTCAAATTGCACGCCAAGCTAATGTGCCTGTGTTAATTGATCCAAAAGGTACAGATTTTGAGCGTTATCGTGGTGCAACTTTATTAACGCCTAATATGTCAGAATTTGAAGCGGTAGTCGGCGCTTGTCACAGTGAACAGGAAATTGTTGATAAAGGATTAGCATTGATCAAACAATTGGATTTGACAGCATTGTTAGTTACTCGCTCTGAAAAAGGAATGACCTTAATTCGTCCAGAGCAAGAGGCATTTCATCTACCAACGCAAGCACAGGAAGTATTTGATGTAACTGGTGCTGGAGATACCGTGATCAGTATTCTTGGTACAGCAATTGCTGATGGTCGCAGCTTGGAAGAGGCTTGTTATTTAGCCAATGTTGCCGCCGGTATTGTGGTCGGTAAATTGGGTACTTCCACTGTTTCTACCGTAGAATTGGAAAATGCAATTCATCGCCGCAGCGAAAACGGCTTTGGTATTATGAGCGAACAGGAGTTGAAACAGGCAGTAGCGAAAGCCAAAGCACGTGGTGAAAAAATTGTGATGACCAACGGTTGTTTCGATATTTTACATCCGGGACACGTTTCCTATTTAGCCAATGCGCGTAAATTGGGCGATCGTTTGATCGTTGCAGTCAATTCAGATGCCTCAGTAAAACGCTTAAAAGGCGAACAACGCCCAATTAATAATCTTGAAACTAGAATGGCGGTACTCGCTGGTTTAGCATCAGTTGATTGGTTAGTAGCGTTTGAAGAAGAAACCCCACAACGCTTAATCGGCGAAATTTTGCCTGATTTATTAGTTAAAGGTGGTGATTACAAACCGGAAGAGATCGCTGGTAGTAAAGAGGTTTGGGCAAACGGTGGGGATGTCAAAGTACTTAACTTTGAAAATGGTTACTCAACCAGCAATATGATTAAAAAAATTCAGTCGCTTAAATAAGGATTATACGAAGTTATGAAATTTATCTCTTTTAATATTAATGGATTACGCGCCAGACCCCATCAATTACATCAGCTAATTGAGCAATATCAACCGGATGTTTTAGGGCTACAAGAGATTAAAGTTGCTGATGAAGCCTTTCCACACGAGATTGTTGCTGATTTGGGCTACCACGTTTTTTATCACGGGCAAAAAAGCCATTATGGCGTTGCATTATTGACAAAACAGCAACCGTTAGCGGTACGCAAAGGTTTCCCTACTGATACCGAAGATGCGCAACGCCGTATTATTATGGCTGATTTAACAACGCCTTTTGGTCAACTAACAGTAATTAACGGCTATTTTCCACAAGGAGAAAATCGCAGCCACGAAACCAAATTTCCAGCAAAAGAAAAATTCTATCGTGATTTGCAACACTATTTAATCAATGAGCATAATGCTGAAAATCCTGTTTTAGTGATGGGTGATATGAATATCAGTCCAACCGATTTGGATATCGGAATCGGTGAAGAAAATCGAAAACGTTGGTTACGCACAGGGAAATGTTCTTTTTTGCCTGAAGAGCGAGAATGGTTGCAAAACTTATATCAATATGGTTTGGTTGATACTTTCCGAGCTTTACATCCACAAGTAAATGACCAATTCTCTTGGTTTGATTATCGCTCTAAAGGCTTTGATGATAATCGAGGCTTGCGTATTGATTTAATTTTAGCTAATCAAACTTTGGCACAGCGCTGTATCTCTGCCGGCATCGCTAAAGATATTCGTGCAATGGAAAAGCCATCCGATCACGCACCGATTTGGGCGGAATTTAAATAACTTCTTATAATTTTGCTATTCCTTAAAATGCATTGGAATAGCAAAATTTTTCGACTTTTCTATTTAATCAAAGGAAATCCAATGTCTACTGTTTTAAATCAACTCGTTGAATTGCTTAAACTTGAAAAACTAGATGATTTTCTGTTCCGTGGACAAAGTCAGGATTTAGGTTTACGACAGGTGTTCGGTGGCCAAGTAATAGCGCAAGCATTATCAGCCGCTATTCAGGTTGCTCCACAAGATCGTATTTTACACTCTTGTCACGCCTACTTTCTTGCCCCTGGCGACAGCCAACATCCTATTATTTACGATGTCGAAGTGTTACGTGAAGGTCATCATTTCACGGCGATGCGTATTAAAGCAATTCAACATAATCAATCCATTTGTCACGTAACCACCTCATTCCAAATGGAAGAGAATGGTTTTGAACATCAAACTATTATGCCATCTGTAGGTAAGCCAGACAGTTTTATGAGAGAAAGTGCAGTATTACAGCAGTTGGCTCAACATATCCCTGAAACAGTGCGTGATAAATTTATTGCCAAACGCCCTTTTGATATTCGAAGTAAATATATTAATAATCCATTCCAAGGCAAAATATTGCCACCTGAACAATATATTTGGGTAAAAACCAATGGTGAAGCACCGAAAGATCGAGCAACTCAACAATGTTTATTAGCTTATTTTTCCGATTTTCACCTTCTACTCACTGCACTACATCCTCACCAAAAAGGTTTTTTACAAACCGGTATGAAAGTGGCAACTATTGACCACTCAATTTGGTTTCATCGTGCTGGAGACATCACTGACTGGCTACTTTATGCTATTGAAAGTACTAATGCTTTTGGCGGAAGAGGTTTATCACGTGGTCAAATTTTCGATCGTCAAGGTCGCTTAATTGCCACTACCCAACAAGAAGGGTTAATCCGATTCAATCCTTAAAAATAAAAAAACGTGCATAAATCACTTTATGCACGTTTCAATAGCGTTAATCCGTTAACGGTTATAACTGTTCAGGAAGTTCATCCTCAATGACACAGTTTTCCGCTTCATAAACCTCTTTATCATAGCTTAATAACGGTTCAACTTTCCAGATATTCTCAGCATAATCAATGATCGAACGATCAGAGGAAAAATACCCCATATTAGCGGTATTAATCAATGCAGATTTTGCCCACGCCTGCGGTTGTTTGTAATGTTGATCCACTTGTTTTTGAATCTCAACATAAGCACGAAAATCTGCCATCACTTGATAATAATCACTGAACAAATTCAGTTCATTTTGATAACGCATCGGATCTTGCGGTGAGAAGTGTCCAGAAGTAATTTGCTGAATAACCGTATTTAATTCTGGTTCACGTTCAAAAAATTCAAAAGGAGAATAGCCTTTCGCCCGTAATGCTTCAACCTGCTCAACCGTATTACCAAAAATAAAGATATTTTCTTGACCCACCATATTGAGAATTTCAACATTAGCGCCGTCTAATGTTCCCACAGTTAATGCGCCATTCAATGCAAATTTCATATTACTTGTGCCAGAAGCCTCGGTTCCCGCCAAAGAAATTTGTTCAGAAACATCCGCAGCCGGAATAATGATTTGTGCAAGGCTAACACCGTAATTCGGAATAAAGACTACTTTAATTAAATCTTTAATACGTCCATCATTATTAATCACTTCTGCTACATCATTAATCAAGTTAATAATTTTCTTCGCTGTGTGATAAGCACTTGCAGCTTTACCGGCAAAGATAAAAACACGTGGTGTCCAGTCTGCATCCGGATTTTTCAAAATCTGGTTATAGCGATAGATAATGTGAAGTACATTCAATAATTGACGTTTATATTCGTGAATACGTTTTACCTGCACATCAAATAATGCGTTCGGATTCACTTCAATACCAAGATGATATTTGATGTACTCCGCTAAACGCTGTTTATTGCTGAATTTAACGCGTTGAAAATCAGATAAAAATGTTTCATCATCAATAAATTGGTTTAATTGACTCAATTCATCCAACTCTTTACGCCAATTTTTACCAATCTTACTATCAATCAATTTCGCCAACTCAGGGTTAGCAATCGCGATCCAACGACGAGGCGTTACGCCGTTTGTTACATTGGTAAAACGTTCAGGATAAATTTTCGCAAAATCAGCAAAAATAGATTTCACCATTAAATCGGAGTGGATTTTGGCAACGCCATTAATCTTATAGGAACCAATCACTGCCAACCACGCCATTCTAACACGTCGACCATTATCCTCATCAATGATAGATACACGACGAATAAAATCTTCACCGTAGCCTTTAGCACGCAAATCATTCAAGAAGTTTTCGTTAATTTCAAGGATAAGCTGTAAATGGCGAGGCAAGATTGAGCCTAGCATTTCAATTGGCCAAGTTTCCAATGCTTCACTCATCAATGTATGATTAGTATAAGAGAAAATGTTACAGCACATTTCCCAAGCTTTTTTCCACTCATAACCGTGTTCATCAATTAACAGACGCATTAATTCTGGAATTGCTAATACTGGATGAGTATCGTTTAAATGAATTGCTACTTTTTCTGCCAAATTATCCAAACTATCAAAAATATCTAAATGACGACGTAAAATATCTTGTACAGAAGCAGACGTTAAGAAATGTTCTTGTCTTAAACGTAATTCACGACCCGCTGTAGTGGAGTCATCAGGATATAGTACACGTGATACATTTTCAGAAAAGTTTTGTTTTTCCATTGCTGCGAAATAATCACCACGATTAAAATCATTTAGGCTAAACGCATCACTGGATTGTGCCGACCACAAACGCAATGTATTGGCAACATCGTTGTCATACCCCGGAACTAATTGATCATAACCAAGGGCCACCACTTCATCGGAAGGTTTCCAAATACATTTATTGTTTTCGTAATAAATTTGCCCACCAAAACGGATAGGAATTTTTTTACTTGGACGATTAAATTCCCACGCAATATTTTGTGCCAACCAACCATCCGGCTTTTCCACTTGACGACCATTTTCAATTTCCTGTTTAAACATTCCATAATCATACCGAATACCATAGCCGGTAGCAGGAATACGCAATGTCGCCAAACTATCCAAGAAACAAGCGGCTAAACGTCCTAAACCGCCATTACCTAAACCAGGATCTTCTTCCTGATTCAAGATATCTTCTAAATCCAAACCTAATTCTTTAAAGGCTTGTTTCATCGCTTCGTACACATCTTCTGCAATCATTGCATTGCTAAATGCACGACCCATTAGAAATTCCATTGAAAGATAGTAAACACGGCGTGATTTCTCGTGTTTAATAGCACGACGAGTATGTAAACGAGATTGTGCACTTAAGTCTCGAACAGTATAAAGTGCAGCATTCAACCAGTTTGTCAATTTTGCTTCAGAAGGCTCACAGCAAAGGTTATAAATTAATTTTGAAACGATAGTTGCTTTAAGAGATTCAACATCTCTTGCTGGTGCATGATAAGAAAATTTTATTGTGTTTGATGACATTTTTTATCTCCGATACGCAAATTTTTGCGGCGGCTATCCTATGTCATTTTGTCGATTTTTTCAATGATTTATGCTTATTCTTTACACTAAAACCGTTTAAAAAACACTTACTTTGATAATCACTGCAAAAAAACTAAATAACTTAAATTTGAAGTAATTAATCTATCACAAAAAATTACTGCTATTTTGAATATCTTTTCTGTTTTTGATCAAAGTTATCATTAATTTATAAAGGGTATTTTGTATATTGATTCCATTGATTCTTGGTAATTATTCCAGATCAATGGGTTAAACTAAAAACAAAATTATTAGATATTTATCAACCGGAATGTGACAGTTTACGCTTTTACCATCTTGGTAGTAAATGGCGAAAAAAGTTGAACATCATAGCGCTAAACCAGCATTTGATATTTTCCAAGATACGATTATTTTATGATCGCCAACCTATAGTTCCCACTAAAATAGTGTAAGATTAGCGATTCATTATTATTCTTTAAAAATCAATAAGTTAATAACTTAAAATATCCCATTTTTATTTTATGATATACGCGTTCGCCGCATATAAATAAAAAGATTGGCGAAATAGATAACATAAGTCTTTATTTTTGCTGATTTTTTATCATATGGTCGGTCGCCTTATGCGCGACCGTGAATTGAAACATCTGCTCATAGGCTAACCATTTTTGATTTAAGCCAATACTAAGTCATCTTATTTGGCATACATCTCTTTTAAACAATTAAGATCCACTAAAAATGTCTTCATTAATAATTACCTAACACATTCAAAAAATCCGCTACTGTGTGAAATGAACCAAAAATTAACAACAGATCCTCTTTTTGTGCCTTATTTAAAGCAATATCTACACCCTGTAACATTGAATTAACCGCTTGGCTTTCCAATAAATTATGATTTTTTTCTGCCACTAACTGTAACTTCCGCTGTAATTCAGTGGCACTTTGTCCTCTTTCGCCAGCCAAAGGAACACAAATCCACGCTGTAATAAAAGGTAACAATGGTGTTAATACACCTATGGCATCTTTATCCTGCAAAATACCGCAAATAGCATAAATATGACGGTAATTTGCTTTCTTCTGTGCTAATTGTGTTGCTAAATAACGTGCCGCGTGTGGATTATGTCCAACATCAAGTACAATTTGCGGTAAATTTTTGCTTTCTACATTAAATCGTTGAGCCAAGTTTTGGCACTGTTCTTGACTTAAAAATTGGAAGCGCCCAGCCAATTCAACATTTTGCAAACTCTGTTTAATTTGTGACAAGGTAATCTTGAATGGTAGAAACTTTAGTGCTGCCAACGCAGTTGCGGCATTTTGCAATGGAATGTGACAAAATGGTAAATGTTGCCACTGCTCCGTTCCTATTTGAAAAGCCCAATCCTGATCGGTCTGTTGCACTGAAAAATCCTTTTCACGATACAAGCTCGGACAGTGCAATTTTTCTGCCACCTGTTTAATTGAGATTGGACAATCCGGCTCGCCGACAACCAATGGTGTATTTTCACGACAAATTCCCGCTTTTTCAAAACCAATTTGCTCACGGTTATCGCCGAGAAATGCAATATGATCAATATCAATAGAGGTAATAATGGCTAAATCAGTGTCGATAATATTGGTCGCATCCAAACGCCCACCTAAGCCAACCTCAAGAATAATGACATCTAAATCTGCTTGTTGAAACAATAATAAAGCCGCTAAAGTGCTAAATTCAAAATAGGTTAAGGATTGGTTTCTTTGCTGTTCAATAATTGAAAATGCTCGGCTGTGCATCTGATCCGGCAACTCCGCCCCTTGAATGCGAACTCGTTCGTTATAGCGCAAAATATGTGGTGAAGAATACACGCCGACACGATAACCGGCATTGAGCAACAATGTTTCCAGCAATCGACAAGTTGTGCCTTTACCATTTGTACCTGCGACCGTAATGACAAATGCGGACGGATTTAATAAATTTAATTGTTGTGCCACGGATTTAACCCGTTCCAACCCCATATCTATATTTTTACTGTGCAAATGCTCCAAATATGCCAACCACGCATCAAGTGGTGAATTCTGATCTAATTTTTGCTGCATCATTATCTTATCCTTAGTTTGTGCTTGCGTATCATAGTGAATATTGCCTAAAATCGCCAGCAATCTTATTTTTTTGCAAGGAATAATTATGTTGTCACTATTTATCGCTATTTTCTGTAGCGTCGCTGTGAGCGTTTTTCTCAAAATCGCACGTTCACAACAGATCGTTATTTCACAAGCCATTGCCTGCAATTATATTATGGCAAGTTCCTTAACTTATTTCGTGTTACAGCCCGATTTTCAAGGGTTATCGTTTAGTGATGCTTTACGCCAAAATGAACACAGCTGGATTTTTCTCTTACTTGGTTTGTTATTGCCTTCTATTTTTTTGGTAATGGCGAAAGCGATAGAACATAACGGCATCGCTCGTGCTGATGCGGCGCAACGTTTATCGCTCTTTTTACCGATTCTCGCTGCGTTTTTACTTTTTGGCGAGCCACTGACTTCACAGAAAGCCATCGCTATTCTGTTAGCATTCTTAGCCTTATTTGCTTTGATTTTCAAACATAAAGCGGACGGCGCTTCTGGCGGCATAGTGGGTTTTGCGCTATTGCTGTTAGTATGGTTTGGTTACGGCGTGATTGATATTTTATTTAAACAGATTGCTAAATTCGGTGTCGCTTTTCCATTTGCGCTTTTCACCTCGTTTATCGTTGCCGGTTGTTTTATTTTTGCTTATTTAATTTTCGCCAAAATACGTTGGCAAGCAAAAAGTATGCTTGCCGGTTTACTGCTTGGTGTGCTGAATTTTCTAAACATTCTCTTTTATATCAAAGCACATCAACAACTTAGCCAAAATCCTTCATTGGTTTTTGCCGGAATGAATATTGGGGTCATCATTTTAGGCGCACTAATCGGGCTATTTGTATTTAAAGAAAAACTTAATAAAATCAATTTTATAGGTATCGGCTTAGGTATTGTCGCCATTATTTTGTTGCTGAGTTTTAAATAATGGCTTTCGCCTGCTGATGAGGGCAGGCGAATCTTTTATCTATAGCTGCTGATACAAGCGCAAGGCATAAGCATCCGACATTCCGGCAATATAATCACAAATAACGCGTTTACGGTGTGCTTCTTCTGCTTGCTGCCAACGCTTCACCGTGTTTGGCGGCAATAATCTGGTCGGATCGGTAACAAAAATTTGGAACATTTCTGTCAAAATATGTTGTCCCCGATATTCTATGCGTTGTGTTTTCACTTCGTGAATCACAAATTGGCTAACAAACTGTTTAAACAGATTTAATACTTCCACTGTTTCCGGCGGTAATTCTGCATTAAAACGCAGTAAAGGCTCGTTAAATTGTTCATTTTCACGCCAACGAATATGTGTAATAAAATAATTGACCAAGGAACCTATCGCATTTTTACGCAAATAATGTTGATCGGAAAATAGTGCATCCGTTAAGGCGACAATATTATCTCGAATCCAGTCCGCTCGACACTGCTGCAACTGTTGCAATGTTGGCTGCCACTGCTCCCGATGTACCAAGCCAACCACAATCGCATCTTCAAAATCGTGTACCGCATAGGCAATATCATCTGCCAACTCCATAATGCTGCAATCTAATGATTTATAACGACTTTTTAGTGTTTGTTCTGCTGAAGCGCGTTGCGGCAGTGAGGTAAACAGAGCATAATCTTGGCGAGAAAGCGGCGATAAAACCCATTCAAATGCGCTTAAATCATCGCGGAAAATCCCTTTCCCCGGACGCCAGTTTTCCATTTTGACATAGCGAGGATCTTCACTGCGCGGCAAATCCAGCTGTTGATATTGTGGAGAAACCTGATCCAAAATGACAGGATATTTCAAAATTCCAAGTAAAGTACGGCGAGTTAAATTCATTCCCCATTGTGGCGTATAAGGCTCCAATTTAGTTAAAATCCGAAACGACTGCCCGTTTCCTTCAAAACCGCCGCAATCGCTCATCATATAATTCAGCGCGACTTCACCGCCGTGACCAAAAGGCGGATGACCAATATCGTGAGCCAAACAAAGCGTTTCAATCAAACTATTTGCAGGCAGTAATTTTTTAATCAATGACGGCTTGATTTGCTCAACATAATCATTGCCCTTCTGTTGGCGCAGATGAATAAATGCATCCTCCAATTTTAGTTGTGAAGTCAAACTGCCACCAATTTGAGCAACCTCTAACGAATGCGTTAAACGTGTACGGTAAAAATCATTTTCACCGATAGAATGGATCTGTTTTTTCGCCTGCAGACAACGAAACGCAGCAGAATGCAGAATTCGTCCACGATCACGTTGATAGGGTGAACGGTGATCGTGTTCTCGACGAGGATCATTTTGTTGCCTTTCTGTCCAACATTTTGCGATTTCAAACATCATCACCTGCTCCTATTTAATTGATCGGATATTCCCCTATCTCAACCGGAATATTATAAAGTTTATTTTTCCGCAATACTTGTACGCTAACTACTGCGCCGGGTTTCATATTTCCAACCATATTGACCATTTGTGCAGGCGATTGCACTTCTGTATTGCCAAATTTTACAATGATATCGCCAATTTGAATACCGGAGCGCTGTGCCGGTCCATTCTGACTAAGATTGGTTACTAACACTCCTTTTTGTGAGTTGTCTTCTATCGGCGCACTGGAAAACATTTGACTTTCCACGCCAAAGAAACCGCGAATAACCCGTCCATCCTGAATAATCTTACTCATCACGGTGTTTGCCAACTTAATCGGTATCGCAAACCCTAAACCTTCAGCCACCACTTCATTTTCTGAACGCCCGATACTTAAAGTATTAATGCCGATTAACTCACCTAACGAATTGATTAACGCGCCGCCGGAATTACCTTGATTGATGGAAGCATCGGTCTGGATAAAATCCTGTTGTTTAAATTCACTGATAGTATTGCGTCCGGTGGCACTGATAATGCCTTGAGAAACGCTCTGCCCTAAGTTATAGGGATTACCGATAGCTAAAGCAACATCACCGACTTTCACAGTGCGTTCCGGATTTTGCGGAATGGTCGGTAAATCATTGGCGTTAATCTTCAATACTGCTAAATCCGTTAGCCAATCACTGCCAATAATGGTTGCTTGATAAATTTTGCCTGATTGCAGTGCAACAATAATTTGGTCGGCATTTTGTATCACGTGCTTATTGGTTAAGATATAACCATCACTACGCATAATCACGCCTGAGCCTAAATTATTCACACTGAAATCATTGCGGTTTGAATCTTGTAATGATCTTGTATAAACATTCACCACTGCCGGTGCAGCAATACGAACCGCATCATTGTAAGATGCTACTTGTGGGCTGAAAAATCTGCTTAAAAAGTGATTGCTGCCGGTGCCGGATAATATTAAGACGATCAACATTGCCGCTGCTAAACCGATAACAATCGCCTGCAATAATTTTTTAATCATTTTATGCCTTTATATTAATAAGTAGATTGACAATTCAAACAGTATAAATATTGACCCTTAGGATCGGTGAATTGCGTTAGCAATCCTAATTGTTGGTGCATTTGTTTGATTTGAGTAAAATCGACAATACCAATTGAACGCAACAAATCTTGCAGCATACTGCTCTTTTTTTGTCCCAATAATGATAACAATCCTTTACTTTGATCTTCAGAAAGCCATAAAAAACCAATTTGATCATCGGTTAATCCTTTCTCTTTTTCTCTGATTTTTTCTGAAGCTACTGCAATCGCCGTATTAAAATCACCCAACTCATCTACTAACTTATATTTTAATGCATCTTCACCAAGCCAAACACGCCCTTGAGCAATATTATCCACTTGTGATTTATCCAATTTACGCCCTTTAGCTACTAAACTGATGAATTGATCATAGCCGTGCTCGATCGACATCTGAATAACATCACTGTATTCTTGACTTAATGCGGTAAATGGCGACATTGAAGCTAAAGGTGAAGTCTTCACTCCGTCAGAATGAATACCTAGATTAGCCAAACTTTTCTCTAATGTAACGAATGCAGCAAAAATACCGATTGAACCTGTGATGGTATTTTTATCTGCAATAATATAATCTGCAGTGCTAGCAATCCAATAACCGCCTGATGCTGCCATTCCCCCCATTGAAACAACAACGGGCTTACCAATCTGTTGTAAGTGTTCAACTTCTTCACGAATAACTTCAGATGCAAATGCACTTCCTCCCGGACTATTAATACGTAACACTACTGCTTTTACTGCTGTATTCTCAGCTGCTTGTCGAAGTAAACGAGCAATAGTGTCCCCACCAACATTTTCATCATCGCTCTCACCATCAATAATTGCACCTTCTACACGAAGAACAGCTATATTATTACTAGTAGCATTAGCTGTTTCATAATCCGGTAAACTATATAAATAATTTGAAAAATCAATATATTGATAAGTATTATTTTCTCGATCCGCACCAAACTGTTGTTTTAATGCTGCACTTATCTGATAGCGTGTCGCCACTTCTGTCACTAACTTATTAGTTAATGCATATTGTGTCAAATCACCTTTCAAATTTTTCACTTGTTGTAAAAAGTCATTTGTTGAGGGGAAAATTTGCTCTTGTTTAAGATGACGGTTATTACTCACTGTTGTCTTAATATTATTCCACATTGCATTCAACCATTGGCTTGCATTTTGACGAGCCGCTTCCGACATATCATCTCGTAACAAAGGCTCAACTGCGGATTTGTAAGTTCCAACTCGAAAAATATGTGGTTGAGCATCAATCTTATCTAACAGCGATTTATAATAGAACTGTTCATCGCCCAATCCAGTTAACTCAACTTGACCTTGACGATGTAAGTAAATTTTATCCGCATAACTGGCTAAAATATATTGTTTTTGCGAATAGTTATCCGATACGGCAATCACCGGCTTACCACTCTGTTTAAACTCATTTAATGCTTTCCCAATAAAAGTTATAGAGGGCAAATCACCACCTTCAAAATAGTTAAGATCTAGCACAATACCTTTAATTCGCTCATCTTTTTTTGCTTGGGTAATAGCAAAAACCACATCAAATACTGATATTTTTTCTGATATTACCTGTTTCTGGACATTATTGAGTAACGCTTTTAAGCCACTATTTTGATCGCGATTATCCGCCAAAAAACCATCTAAATTTAAACGCAACGCACCCTGAGGTACTGGTTGTTTTCTTTGCTCTTCCACAAATAAAGTACTACTAAACAACAATATTCCTGCAACAAAAAGAAAAGCTAGGTTCATTAATACCCGACGTAAAACATTTAAACAATTCCAAATAAAACGAAAAATAGCAAACACAATTCACACCTTATTATTTATCATTTCCAGTCAGTTAAAATAGCACAAAATGCTTATCAATAAACGATCTTTTTCGCTGAACGCCTGTGTTGCGTGCTACAATACGCCATCTGATTCCTCAAGGAGAAAAAACTATGCAAGCATTAGATTTGTTACTAAATCGCCATTCTGAAAAAAATTTAGTCGCACCGGCACCGAACAGACAAGAATTGGAAACGTTATTGCAAGCTGCCCGCCACGTTCCTGATCACGGCAAATTAACCCCTTATCGTTTTGTTGTTATTGAAAATGAAGGGTTACAAAAGTTGGGTAATCTTTTAAAAGAGGCTGTTGTTGAACTCGATCTCGGCGCAGAAAGATTGGCTAAAGCAGAAAAATTTCCTCAGCGCGCACCGATGTTTGTTGCTGTTATCGCAGAAATTAATAAAGAAATCAAAAAAGTGCCTGCTTGGGAGCAAATGTTAAGTGCCGGTTGCGCAACCTATGCCTTTCAATTAGCAGCTAACGCGTTAGGTTATGCCAATGTTTGGGTGACCGGTCCTTGGATTGACGGTACTGCATTAAGAAATGCTTTCGGTTGTCGTCCGCAAGATAAAATTGTGGCGTTGGTGATGGTGGGAACAGCTGAAAACCCAAATAGCCGTCCAACGAAAAAATATAATAAAGATAAAGAAAACTTTGTGTCTTACCTCTAAAAAATTTGGCGGGAAATAAAATCCCGCCATTGTGTTATCCGATAACGTTATTTAATCGTGTTTTCGATGATCATATGCCTGTTGTAACAACTGTCGGCTCTCTTGCATAAACTGTTCTGAATAATCTCCGAACCAATGATGAACCTGTTGAAAGGCATTGATAAAACCTTGCTTATCGCCAGTTTCAAAAAACTGTAATGCTTGTTCATAACTTTTTTGCAAGGTTTTAATCACTTCAAGATTTTCTGGTTTATCCATAATAATATCGGCATAAAGCTCCGGATCTTGTGCAAATAATCGCCCAATCATTGCCAATTCTAAACGATAAATAGGTGAAGAAAGTGCCAATAAATTTTTCAACTGCACTGGCTGCCGCGAAAGATGTAATCCATTGGCAAAAGTTGAAAAATGACGTAATGCTTGAATATAAGTCATACTATGATCGTGTTCTTGTGGCGTAACTTGATACAATCTCGCTCCCCAAATATAAAATTGATCTAACAACCATTTATAGCATTCAGGATAACGTCCTTCACAAACAGCTATCACTTGCTTAGCCATACTCTCAATATCCGGACCAAACATAGGATGTAAACCAACTACTGCACCTTGATGAATTTCCATCATTTTTGACACTGGTGCCGTTTTTACAGAAGTTAAATCCGCCAATAACATTTCTGGATGTAAATAAGGTTGTAATTTCTCAATCACTGATTCTGTCGCCGTAATAGGCACAGAAATCAGCACCATATCTGCTCCCTCAATGATTTGTTTTGCTTGTTGCCAATCATCACAATCTAAAATTTCTACATTATAACCAGAATTAATTAAATAACGGGCAAATAACCCACCGAGTTTACCACGCCCACCAACAACTACGATCTTTTTAATATTTGGGTTAGTTGTCTTAAAACCATACTGGTTTTCACTATGGTAAGACTCTCTCATCACACGCCTTAACACATCTTCAATTAAATCAGGAGAGAGTCCCATTTTTTCCGCTTCCTGACGACGTTCTAATAACATCGCAGCTTCACGCTCGGGTACATAAATCGGCAAACCGTGCTGATGTTTCACTCTACCTACTTCAGTTACTAGTTGTAACCTTTTGACGAGCAATGCTAACAACGCCTGATCAGTTTCATCAATTTGCTTACGTAACTCTTGTAATACTTCCACACACTCTCTCCACAATAAATTAACGATCCAATTTAGCTAAAGTATCGTGTATTTTACGCAATAGTGTTTCTGTTGTCTGCCAATCAATGCAAGCGTCGGTAATAGATACACCATATTTCATCTCTTCTCTTGGTTGTTCTGCACTTTGATTTCCAGCATTTAAGTTACTTTCTAACATAATTCCAGTAATAGAACGGTTTCCATCTACAATTTGTTGCAACACATCTTCCGCAACAATTGGCTGGCGACGATAATCTTTATTGGAGTTGCCGTGGCTACAATCTACCATAATTGACGCTTCCAAGCCTGATTTTTCCAACTCTTCTTCACTCTGTTTCACAAATTCTGCCTGATAATTCGTTTTTTTGCCACCACGTAAAATAATATGCCCATCTGGATTGCCACTAGTATGTAACAAATTTACTTGACCTTGCTGATTAATACCGATAAAACTGTGTTCTTGAGAAGCCGCTTTAAGCGCATTAATAGCTGTTGCTAAATTGCCATCAGTACCATTTTTAAAACCAACAGCCATCGAAAGACCAGATGCTAATTCACGGTGAGTTTGTGATTCTGTAGTTCTTGCTCCGATTGCTGACCAACTAAAAAGATCTGCTAAATATTGCGGCGTTATCGGATCTAACGCTTCTGTCGCTAAAGGCAACCCCATATGCCCCAAATCCAGTAATAATTTTCTGGCTAAATGCAACCCCTTTTCGACATCAAACGTTCCGTCCAAATTTGGATCATTAATCAACCCTTTCCACCCCACTGTTGTACGTGGTTTTTCAAAATAAACACGCATCACAATATATAATTGATCTTTCAATTCCTCCGACAATATTTGCAATTTTTTTGCATATTCAATTGCAGCAGGGATATCGTGAATAGAACAAGGTCCACAAACCACTAATAAACGTTTATCTCGGCGATGTACAATATCAGCAATTTCTTTCCGAAAACGTTCAATTTTTTGACGTAATGGTTGTTCCAAAGGAAGTTTCGCCTTCAACTCATCTGGCGTAATTAATACTCTTTCATCCACAATATGAACATTGTGAATACTATCTTTTTTCATCTTAAATTATCCTGTAAATTTTTTATTACAAATAATGTAACGATAAAATTACACCTCTTTTTGATAATAAACAAGTACTATTTCAATAACTTTTTCATTTTTTATCTCTATCGCTCATTTTTTTGCCAATCAACTCTTAGTAATGGAAAAAGACTTGCACAACCCAAGCCAATCTTATAATATGCAGCCCGTTAATTTTGGCAAAATGCTCAAATAAAAAAGTTTAACTAAAGCGTGTGATTATACAATGTATCAAATCTTATTAATCATTTATCCTATAGTCGCCATTGCATTAATAGCTTTTATCCTTGTACAACAAGGTAAAGGTGCGGATATGGGAGCATCATTCGGGGCTGGTGCGTCTGGAACTGTATTTGGTGCAAGTGGTGCAGGTAATTTTTTAACTCGCACAACAACAATTTTAGCAATTATATTTTTTGCAATTAGTTTATTACTTGGTAATTTAACTGCACATTCAAGCAAACCAAAAGGTAATTTTGATGATCTTTCAGGCGTTGCTCAACAGATTAAAAAAGAAGAAGCTGTTAAACCTGTAACTGAATTACCTGCAAAACCTGATGTAAATCAGGATATTCCAAAATAAGAATTTCGCTCTGGTGGTGGAATTGGTAGACACGCTATCTTGAGGGGGTAGTGTCTGTAGGACGTGCGAGTTCAAGTCTCGCCCAGAGCACCACGACACCAAAACGGTAGGCTTTATGCCTACCGTTTTTTATTTGTTATTAGCCGTTATTTCCTGTTATTTCAACAACTTATCAATAAAAATCTAAATAAATAAATATCCTGTATTGCGTTTTTTACGTTATTTGTTGTTGAATAACGTGATTAAATCACGCATAAATCACGCACATTTTACGCATAAGTTACTATTAAAAAAAGGTTGTTGATATGGGTTCTATTAGAAAAAATGGTGTTAAGTGGCGCGCCGAGATTTTTAAATTAGGTGTTAGAAAATCAAAATCATTTAAAACTAAGGCAGAAGCTAACGTTTGGGTTGTTGATGAAGAACGAAAACTAGAAAATTATAAAAATGGTATACCAGAGGATATTTTATTTTCAGCTTTAATCAAAAAGTATCAAGAAGAGGTGACGAGGAAAAAAAGAGGTGCTATCTGAACGAATTAGGTTAAATAGACTATTAAAACATCCTATTACTAATTTATATATCAAGGATTAGGCAAGATTTTGAGAATTGGCGACGACTAAAAGCTTATATCTTCCTGGTGATTACAGCTTCAAACCAAAATCTATCATCTTGAGTTAATACTGTGGATCTAATATTCGGACATCTTTTCCTTTTATGTTGATACTCTTATTAAATCAAAGGCCTAGTTTTTTGCCTAGGCCTTTGTTAACCATCAGAAAACTAAGTATCAACTACCTAGCTCTTTTTTATAAAATAATATTATAAAATAAAACGGCTTAAATCTTCATTTTCAACAACGTCGCCAAGTGCTGATTTTACATAGTCCTCATCAATAGTTACTTTTTCACCGCTCATATCAGATGCTTCAAAAGAGATTTTATCCATCAAGCGTTCTAATACAGTATGCAAACGTCTTGCTCCAATATTTTCGGTCTTCTCATTTACACGAAATGCTGCTTCTGCAATTGTGGCGATTGCATCTTGAGTAAACTCAATCGTTACACCTTCAGTCTGCATCAACGCTTTATATTGCTCCGTTAATGATGCATTTGGTTCAGTTAAAATACGCTCAAAGTCCTTCGCACTTAACGCACCGAGCTCAACACGAATCGGTAAGCGCCCTTGTAATTCAGGAATTAAATCCGAAGGTCTGGAAACCTGAAACGCGCCGGATGCGATAAACAAAATATGATCAGTTTTCACCATTCCGTGTTTAGTATTAATAGTTGAACCTTCCACCAACGGCAATAAATCACGCTGAACACCTTCACGCGAAACATCCGGGCCACTAGTTTCACCGCGTTTACAAATTTTATCGATTTCATCAATAAAAACGATACCATGTTGTTCAACCGCTTCAATCGCTTTTAATTTCAGCTCTTCCGGATTGATTAATTTAGCCGCTTCATCTTCGATCAACACTTTTAACGCATCTTTAATCTTCATTTTGCGTTTTTGTGTTTGACCGCTGGATAAACTTTGGAACATTGATTGCAACTGGTTGGTCATCTCTTCCATTCCCGGTGGTGCCATAATTTCAACACCAACCGTGCCGCCGGCAGCAACATCAATTTCGATTTCCTTATCATCCAACTGACCTTCACGCAATTTTTTACGGAAAATCTGGCGAGTATTGCTGTGCGAATCATTACTTTCAACATTGCCCCACTGATCCTTCGCCGGAGGTAACAAAACATCCAGAATTCGCTCTTCCGCTGCCTCTTCTGCACGATAGCGATTTTTATTAATCTCAGTCTGACGCACTAATTTCATTGCGACATCAGTCAAATCACGGATAATGGAATCCACCTCTTTACCAACGTAACCTACTTCGGTAAATTTTGTCGCTTCAACTTTAATAAAAGGTGCATTTGCCAATTTCGCCAAACGGCGAGCAATTTCGGTTTTACCAACCCCTGTCGGTCCAATCATCAAAATATTTTTCGGGGTTACTTCGTGACGCAACGGCTCTTGCAGCTGCATACGACGCCAACGATTACGCAACGCAATCGCCACAGCTCGTTTTGCATCCGCTTGACCAATAATATGTTTATCTAATTCAGAAACTATTTCTCTTGGAGTCATCTCAGACATTTTTTTATCCTTTGTTTACGGTAATTCCTCAATAGTAAAATTCGTGTTAGTGAAAACACAAATATCACCGGCAATTTTTAATGATTTCTCAACAATTTCTCTCGCTGATAAATCGGTATTTGCAACCAATGCTCTTGCCGCTGCCATTGCATAGTTGCCACCGGAACCAATCGCTAGAATTTGATCTTCCTCCGGTTGCACCACGTCCCCTAGACCGGTAATAATCAATGACTCTTTGGCATCGGCAACAATCAACATTGCCTCCAACTTACGCAATGCCCGATCCGTACGCCACTCTTTTGCCAGCTCAACGGCACTCTTTAACAAATGCCCTTGATGCATTTCTAATTTACGCTCAAACAATTCAAACAATGTAAACGCATCGGCTGTACCACCTGCAAACCCGGCAAGCACTTTATCACCATATAAACGGCGCACTTTGCGAGCATTGCCTTTCATTACGGTATTCCCTAGCGAAACCTGTCCATCTCCGCCAACTACTACGTGCCCATTACGGCGAACACTTACGATTGTAGTCATTTTTTCGTTTCCTTTTTTAGTCTATTTAAAAACAATGTTTCCCTATATGGGTGCTGGATAGGAAGTTTCAAGGCAGGTATCATCGAAAGTGATAAATTTTTATCCTAAGTGCAGAATAAAAAGAGAAAAAATCAAAAATGTCTTATAAGGATAAAACAATGGTGTCTGCATAAATCATAGATTATGCAAACACCATTTTTCCATTTCAGTTTCAATAAGTTATTTACTTGGCAAATGATACAATCTGTTTTTATACAAATAACTTCCCCATAAGGCATAGGTTAACGCTTCTTTTTTCATCTGATCTGAAACCTCAGCCGGGTTTAAGCTTTTTTGCGTGGTATCATAAACAAACCCTTGCGGTTGTTTATTTGCTTCCAAAATCACCACTTGATGTTTGTCATTCATTAATGCCATTGATTTGTCAAACTGCATTAATGCTCTGTTCGGGCTATATTTAGTCAAATCAAATCCCAACATTGGATATTGTGCATCTATGCCGATTAATGATAACAATGTTGGCGGCATATCTATTTGGCTGACTAAACGATTATCCGCTTTAGCGGCAACACCATCACCAATAATCAATGCCGGAATATGGAAATGAGCAATCGGCACAAGCACCGCACCCGACACTCGCGAATCGTGATCAGCAATTACTAAAAAAACCGTATCTTTCCAATATTTTGACTGTTTAGCACGTTTAAAAAACTCACCTAATGCGAAATCAGCATACTTTGCTGCATTATTTCGTGTAGCTTTTGGTTGTTCATAAAGTGAAATTTTATTATCCGGAAATTCAAATGGATCGTGATTACTTGAACTGAACACTAAACTAAAAAACGGCTTACCCTGTTGTGATAACTTTTCAAACTCCTGATCGGCACGAATAAACAGATCTTCATCGGAAACACCCCAAGTACCTTTAAACATTGGATGAGGATAGTCATTTTCATCAACAATCTCCTCAAAGCCATTGCCATAGAAGAAACTTGCCATATTATCAAAATGTTTTTCGCCACCATAAATAAAGGAAGTGTGATAACCGTGACGTTTCAACAAATCAGCGATGGTAAAGAAATTAGTTTGACTATTCGGTAATTTAACCACCGAGCGTGCCGGTGTCGGCGTAAAGCCGGTGATCACAGCCTCAATGCCTCGTACTGAACGCGTACCGGTCGCATATAAATTCTCAAACCACCAACCCTCTTTGCTTAATTGATCCAAATTTGGTGATAGCGGTTTACCATTTAATGCACCGATAAATTGCGCACCTAAACTCTCTTCCAAAATAATCACTAAATTTTTTGGCTTACCTTGATAGGTCGCTTTATTTTGGCTTAAGAGCGGAATATCACCGTCAATATAGTCGCTTGCCGGGCGCGGATGCAATGCTTTCAGTGTTGATAACATCTCTTCCGGCGGTAAACGTCCATAAACAGCTGCTGCATTTTCCTCATCCCCCATCTGTTGCATAGCAAACAGTACGGAATAACCAGAATTTAGTACTAACGAGTTGACCAAAGGGTCGGATGAAAATGCCACCATCGAAGGATTAATACCGCGATGCGCAAAAGTAGAACGCGCACCGATAAAGACAAATGCGGCGGTCAACAATGCCACCAATGGACGGTATTTCCATTTTCCCGCTGTCGCATAACGGGTTACATAACCGGATAATTTCCAATATGCCCAAATCGCCAATAGCGTTATGATCAACGAAATAATCATTGTCACCAGATGCCCTTTTGCCAACATCGTGAACACCTCTTTCGGATTCACTAAGTACTCAACAAAAAGACGGTTCGGACGAAAATCATAGGTACGAATAAATTCTGGTGTAACTAGTTCCATAAAAAGAATAAATACTGATCCCACTGTCAATCCAATACGTAAAATAACTCGCATTACTCTTCCGATTGATGTGCTATCCAATAATAACGTAGAAAACAGTGCAAACAGACCAAATAACCAACACAGTGAAACCACATCCATCCGAATTCCTTGCATCAATAGAGGAAACCAGCCATTTACTGCATCAACACGTTCTTGTTGCCAAAAAGCCAGCCCAATTCTACTTAGAGATAAAATCACTAAATTCAGCAAGAAAAAATAGATAACCGGATAAAGAGAAAATTTTCTAAACATACCACCCTCAGATATAAGTGTCTTTTTATTTCTTTAAAGGAATATTACAAAAGAAACCTCTAATACCAAACGGTTATTAGAGGTTATTTCAAATAAAGAGTTCAATTTATTCGTCTATTATTTGTGTTATCAGATAAGGATTATATTGTTTTTCATAACCTATGGTTGTTAAGGGGCCGTGTCCTGCAACAATTTGCATATTGGGGTCTAATGACCACAATTTATTTTTGATGCTATCAATTAATTCCGAGAAACTGCCTCCCTGAAAATCTGTTCTCCCAATGCTCTGTCTAAATAAAACATCACCGGTAAAAGCGATATTTTCAGCTTTATTAATGAAACCGATATGCCCAGGCGTATGCCCCGGCAAATGCAGAACGTCAAATGTTAAATTACCAATTGTGATAACATCACCCTCATTTAACCAACGATCTGGCAACAGTGGCGCACAATAAGGCAAACCAAATTGAGAAGCTTGCTCCGGAAGTGTTTGTAACCAATACTCATCAGATTTTTCTGGACCTAAAATATCAATCTTTAACTCACGCTTTAATTTTGCAGCAGCACCAACGTGATCTAAATGACCGTGCGTTAATAAAATACATTTCACAATTAATTTATTTTCTTCAAGAAATTGAAGAATTTTTTCTGCATCTCCACCCGGGTCAATAATCGCCGCATTCTTCTCATCATCCCAAACTACCGAACAGTTTTGTTGAAATGCCGTTACCGGAAAAATTTGAATATTCATCATCATTTTAACTTTTTACATTTATCAACTACCGCGCCACGTTCTGACCGGCCCGGTATCAACGTGTACAAAATTACTGCGCGGATAATAACCAACACCGCCATTTTTTAACGACTGTGCCACTTCACGCACTCTATTTAACGCAATATTATCAATACGAAAATCTATCGCTTGCCCACGCATATGATAACTGTTGCTTGCCACGCCTTTACTGCGACGATGCATTGCTGCATTAGTTGCCGGCGCACGATAACCACAAATCACTGAAATTTCACAAGAACGTAAGCCTAAACGGGACTGAATTTGGTAAAACTTCATAAACAATTTTGGATCCATATTGTGAACCAAATTAGTGCGTCTATCTCGCATTAAATAATTTAATTTTTGTAATTCGGATCTTGCCAATCCTTTATTCGGTGAAAAAGGTGAACTTAATTTTTCACCTGTATTGATATTCTTAAAATGTAGGATTTTAGGTGCTGCTGTGGATAATGCTGCCAAAGCGGAGTTGGCTACAAATGAGCTTCCTAAGATAATTCCGCCTAACGATAACCATTTACGGCGTGATTGATCAATATTTCCCATTTCCCTTTCCTATCGCTAACTAAAAAACTGGTTTCCTATTTTCAATACACAAAATTTATTTTATACATTATTGACTCAAAATAAGCTACTTAGTAGCAACTTTTCTATAGTAAATAGCGAGCCTGCAATAAATAAGAGATTAAAAAAGGCTATTGCATAAAGAATAGCCTTTCGGATTATACTGATTTTTGCTAGTGATTAAAGCAAATATTGTAGCAATAGCGATTTATTTTCTTCATTTAATGATAATTTTTGATCATAGCCATAAATATCTGCAACGGTATGGATTTCCCCCTGCGCATCTGCCCACGCTGTTACATAATAAAGATAGACCGGATTAGTAGACTGAATCGGTACAGAAACAGTTTTACGACTTTTTAACACTTGAGCTTTTTTATCAACACTCCAACCAGCCTCCGTTAACAATAAAGTTGCTAACTCATCCGATTTATTGACACGAATACATCCTGAACTGATCGCTCGGTTTTTATTATTAAATAGACGATGGTTAGGCGTATCGTGCAAATAGATAGCATCTTTACTCGGCATATTGAATTTAAAATTACCCAATGCACTATCTCCGCCCGGCGCTTGACGCAAACGATATGGGAAACTTTTTGCAGTCATATTTTCCCAATCAATAGTATAAGGATCAATAGTATTACCTTTACTATCAATAATGGTATAACCATTACGATAAATATAGCTCGGATCTTTCCGAACTTTAGGAATCAAATCTTCATTAATTAAGCGTACCGGCGCATTCCATGGTGGATTAACCACAATATTGCTAAGTTTACTCATCATTACCGGCGTTTTTCTTGCTTTTTTACCAACAATAACACGTGAGCTTAAAACTTCCTCACCATTACGATAATAATATAATTGAAAGGTCGGAATATTCACAAAAATTCCATTTTCAAAATCTGGGATAAAACGCAAACGCTGTAAATTAATGGCAAGTTTTGCTAATGTAGCATTATCCGTTGTCGATTTTATTAATTCGGATAGGATCGTTTTTTTGGTTTGTTCATAACGATGATTCACTCGATCAAATTTATCTACGAAAGCAGATAATTGCTGCTGTGATACCGCATTCAACCACGCATTAACAATATCATCACTTGGCAGTTGTGTTCGATATCGATAACTGTCATAAAGCCAATTCTGTGCATTTGAGTGCAAATTAGAAATATAATTTAAATAATTTAACCAACTATCACTAATTAAAATATCAGCGACTAAACTATTTTTCTCTGCGTGAGTAAGCCTTTCCAGTTGTGCTTTTACATCATTAGAAACATTAGTCAATCCCAATAAAGCATAGTCCTGCAAAAATTGATTTTTCGCATTTTCATCTTGCCAAATAGGAGAAAAATCTCTAATCGCATAAATTTCAGCTAGCTTTTCCGGAAATACCAATTGAACATCCTTCATCACCTCTTTTAACTTCAAAAGCTGTGCCTGTGTTTGATCTTCAGTTACCACTGCAACCGTACTCTCTTCCTGATTATTCTTATTCTCCGTCCCGTTCTCTTCCGCAAACGACGAGGTAATCATCAATGATGAGAGAAACATTGTGGTTAAAACGTGTTTTTTAAGCAACATAATTAACCTCCTGATTAATCCTTAAGTATTGAAATGTTTGAATAATAGTGTACAAACCAACTATAAAATTTTAAATCTATCAAACGCTCTAAATCTAAAAAAGAGGTGGAGAGACAATCCCTCCACCTTCTTTATTCTATAACAAAAAATTACAAAAGCTGTAAATTAATTTTGTTTTTGTGGCAACATATCCGATGCCATATGTTCAACTTCTTTCAATACAAAATCTGGTGCCTCATAATCTTTTGGTAAATCATCCAATTTTTTCAATGGTTTCTTACCTTCACGTTTAAATCTTGCATTTAGATCTTTTAAACGTTTTGCATCGTCTTTATCGTTCTCTGCTTTTCTATCCGCCAAATTTAATGAAAGGAATTTACGTTGATTGCGTCGATCTCTCGTTTCAATATCCTGATTCAATACGATAAATTCAGGATCATTTGCCACTCTGGCTTTATGATTTTCTGACAATTTCTTAATTAAATCAGACAAATCTGCAACACGAGTATATTGTGCTTCAGGAATTTTATCCCACGCCAATGCATTATCCTCTTTACTTTCACCATATTCAGATTCATCAATAAGCTCGGCAATCTTAATATCTGGAGTAACCCCTTTTAATTGAGTGCTTCCACCATTAATACGATAGAACTTCTGAATAGTGTATTGAATTGCGCCTAAAGGTGTTTGATCAGTATCATAAATAAAGTTCAGTGGACGACTTTGTTGCACGGTGCCTTTGCCGAAAGTACCTTGACCTACAATAATTGCTCGTCCGTAATCTTGCATTGCCGCTGAAAAAATTTCTGATGCCGATGCGCTGAAACGATCAACAATCACAACCATAGGCCCGTTATAAACTTGTTGCGGATCAACATCATCGTGTACACGAATGCGGTTGAACGCATCACGCACTTGAACCACCGGTCCATCACTAATAAACAAACCACTTAGGCTAACCACTTCCGGTAAAGAACCTCCACCATTATTACGAAGATCAATCACCAAAGCTTCTGCATTTTTCTGTTTCATCTCTGCCAATAATTTAGTGACATCAACCGTTAAGCCGTTATAAAAACTCGGAATAGTAATCACAGCGATATTATGATTATCCACTTTTTCCATTTTCAATTTGGCAGCACGATCTTCAATACGCACCTTATCTCTCACTAAAGTGACAATACGAGTTTTGCCGTTTTTTGCTGATTCCAATTCCAGACGGACGGTTGTCCCTTTCTTGCCTTTAATTTTCTCAACAACATCATCCAGACGCCAACCAACCACATCTTCGATCTCACCTTTCTTGCCTTGACCGACTCCAATGATTTTGTCACCCGCTTTAATTTTTTTACTTCTATCCGCCGGTGCGCCTGGTACGAGTGATTTAATAATGGTTTCATCGTCTTCTGATTGCAGTGTCGCCCCAATTCCCTCTAAAGAGAGATTCATATCTTCGTGAAAACTTTTCGCATTACGTGGTGAAAGATAGCTGGTGTGAGGATCCAATTCACGAGCAAAAGAGTTTAAAAACAGTTGCGTAATATCATCCGCCTTGGTCTGTGTTAAGCGTTTAATCGCCAAATTATAACGTTTTGTCAATTTTTTCTTAATTTGTGACCAAGATTTACCCTGCAAACGCATTGAAATCACATCATTTTTAACACGCTCTTTCCATAATTTATCCGCCTCTTCTTCTGTTTTAGGAAAAGGCGCTTTACTGCGATCAATTTCAATCTGATCATTTTCTTTTAAATTAGGTTCTTTATCTAACAGCGAAAGCGCATAGCTATATCGTTGATAACGACGCTGTTGCAACAAATCATACATAGCAAAAGCTGCAGTTAAATCACCTGCATTCAAATCGTCATCAAAATGTTTTGCATATTTTGCACGTAATTCATCGACATCAGACTGCAAAAATGTATTATGGCTGTAATCCAAAAAGTCGATATAACGATTAAAAATCTTTTCCGATAATGCATCATCCAAAGAAAACTTTTTGTAATGTGACTGAATCAATCTTGATGTTACACGTTTTGCTTCTAATGAATTTGTATCGGATGGCGCTGGAACAACAATTTTATCTGCGCTAATATCCGGTTTCACCGCCCACGCCGGCACATTCAGAAATAACGTACCAATAACGATACTAAGTGCCAATTTCTTGAACTTCATTATGTTCAATCCCCTTAATTCTTATAAACTCATCAATCAATTTGAACTTACGTTAGAAACATAAAGCAGGCTATCACCTGCTTTGTTATTTCTTGATCTTTCATCTATCACAATTGGAATACACGATCTTCAGTAACGGTTAAGACTAATCCTTGTGCTAATTCAACACGAACATTATCTTTTCCTACCGCAAGCACAGTTGCGACTTGTGTTTTTTCACCGACTTTAATCTTTACTTGCTGTGATTCTTGCAAAGAAGACAAATCTGCCGGAACTAAATTTGGCTTACGTCTGACAACGTTTCTGCGCGGTTTATTATTCGGTTTACGTGTTGCTCTATTTTCTTTCTGTTGTGGACGATGACTTGCGTTTTTTGCTTTGCTTTCACGTAAACGTTGTTCTGCGTGTTCAATATGTTGTTGTTCCACTTCACCGCATTCATTACCGTCAAGATCAACACGTTTTGCCCCTGCCTTATAACCGTATAAATAACGCCATCCAGCAGTATATTGACGTAACGCACGACGAATTTGTGTGTTGGAAATGGTATCATCGTCTTTTAATCTGACAACAATATCTTGAAAAATACCGATTTTTAACGGTTTTGCTTCGCCCTGTGTTGAAAAACAGAGCGGAAATTTCTCTGCTAAATAAGCAATAATTTGATTATTTTCTTGGAATTTATTTTTTGAAGGTGCAACATCCGCTGCCGGTTGCTGATTTTCTGTTTCTAACGACATAGTCCTACTCGTGATACTTGGTTAAATTGTCCTATTATAGACGTTCATTATGATTCATTCTGTCAATCTTTATTATAAAAGATTAACGCCTTGGAAATTCAAATCGATAAGATTATTTACTTGTATATTTTCCCTTTATTTATATACTTGTTCAACAACTTTTATTGGCTTATTTAAACTAATCATCTCATTTATTCAAAAAATTTAATGCAAATTAGACGTTTTTCTCCGCTATCCACAACAGAACAGGCAATTTGTTGCGATATTTGCGACCACGCCATCTCTTTACCAGCTTTGAATGCAAATCAAAAAGCAAGCTGTCCCCATTGCCATCACGTTGTTAGAGTAGGTGGCTTATGGAGTTTAAAACGTTGCTCAATTTTAGCGCTTTCTATTGCAATTCTGATGCCATTCGCCTTTACATTTCCCCTTTTAAATATCCAACTCCTAGGTGTCCCAGTTTACACCTCAATCTGGAGCGGTGTGTGGAAAATGGCGACTGAAGGTTACCCTTATTCTGCATTTTTAGTGCTATTTTGTGCAATTATAATGCCGGTTTCTTACATTATTTTGATTTTATCGTTACAACTTTGTCGTATTTTTCACTTACGAGCAAGAATGTTGTTGATGTCGCTAAATTATATCCGTTCTTGGGTGATGCTTGATGTCTATTTAATTTCACTTGCTGTTGCTGCATTTAAAGTACGTGAATATGCCGATATTTCATTTACTCTTTATCTTATTCCTTTCGTTTTAGTCACATTTTTAACCATCTTACTGTTTACCAAAACATCATCAAAACAATTTTGGGATCTTTTTTATCCACCACAATTTCAACATAATCAACACCTTTGTTACTGTAAAACCTGTGGTTTAAGCTTTCCTGAACAAGCAGCCTCCAATCATATCTGTCCACGCTGCCACGCCAATACGGCATTAGATAAAAATTTAGTATTACAACGTACTTGGAGTACCTTAATTGCTGGCGCAATAATGCTCTTACCAGCCAATTTACTACCGATTTCTATTGTTTATGTAAATGGTGTGCCAACTGCAGACACGCTAATTTCTGGGGTTATAACTTTTATTAAAATGGGCAATTATAATATTGCCGCTATCGTTTTTATCGCCAGTATTTTTGTACCTATTTCTAAAATATTGATTATGTTATATCTCTTAAGTTGTATTCACTTCGGTTATAGCAAAAATATTCACTTTCAGATGAAACTATTTGAAATTGTTCATTTTGTTGGGCGTTGGTCTATGTTGGATTTATTTGTACTATCGTTAATGATGTCATTAGTAACAAGAGGACAAATTATCAGCTTTTCAGTTGGCCCTGCCGCTATTTATTTTGGTCTTGCTGTTTTTTTGACAATGATTTCAGCAGAAGTTTTTGATACGCGTTTACTTTGGAAAAATTATGAAGCAAACAAATAACATTCCTACCTCAATGTCAGCTAAGATTTCCGCCATTAAACGGATTTCACCTTTTTGGTTATTGCCGTTTATTGCTTTTTGTGTCGGCATTGTATTATTTTATCAAATCCATCAGGAACAAGGTGAAAAAATAACCATATTTTTTTCTGATGGTTCAGGTCTAATTGCGGAAAAAACACCGATTCGTTATCAAGGATTACAAATTGGTTTAGTCAAAAAGGTAAACTTCACCCAAGATATGAAATCGGTAAAAGTTGAAGCTAATATCTATCCGGAAGCAGTATCGGTATTACGTGAAGATACTAAATTTTGGATTGTTCAACCTAGTGCCTCTTTAGCCGGAGTCTCCGGTTTAGATGCTTTAGTATCAGGAAACTACATCACACTCTCTCCAGGCAAAGGCGAAGAAGCGGATACTTTTGTCGCTGAAGATCGTGGGCCGATTGCTGAATTGAGTGAAGGTGATTTATTAATTCATCTAATTGCAGACGATCTCGGTTCTATCGAATTAGGTTCAAGCATTTTTTTCCATAAAGTACCGGTTGGTAAAGTAAACAACTATAGCTTTACTGATGATAAAAAAGTCGCTATCGACATCATTATTTATAAACAGTATGCAAAATTTGTGAAAAAAGAGAGCCGTTTCTGGAATATCAGTGGAATAAAAGCAGATGCTAATTGGAATGGTATTTCCGTTAGTATGGATAGCATACAAGCGATTTTACAAGGTGCTATTGCTTTCGATTCACCAGATGAAAGTGATGAAGTTCAAGGTGAAACTACATTCCCACTCTACGCTTCCATCAAAGCGGCAAAACGTGGGCTAAACGTTGATATCACGCTACCTAATGATATTTCCGGTTTAAAAGAGAATGACACACCGGTCTATTTTCACGATCTACAAGTTGGTGTATTAAGTGAAATCAATTATGGTGAAGATGAAGATGTCATCAATAGCACACCAACAATTCAAGCCAAATTGTTGGTTGACCCAAGTATTAAATCCAATCTCAAAAGTGGCTCAAAAATTGTTTTAATGGATCGTCCATCATTGGCGGAAGTTTCTAATTTAAATCAATTCTTACAAGGTAAGTATTTTGAAATTATTGACGGCAATGGTACACCAACTCTCCATTTTGATGTAATAAAACAGTCTGAATTATTGTTACAACAGCCCGGTGCTTTAATTCTTAGTTTAACTTCACCACAAACTTACGGCATAGAAGAGGGGCAACCAATCAGTTACAACGGTATCAAAATAGGCGAAATTGTATCCCGTCATGTTGATATTGATAAAACTACATTTAAAGCAGTGATTTTGTCTACTTATCATCATCTAATCAATGCAGAAACACTATTTGTGGCAGCAAGCAATTTTTCATTAGATTTAAGCAGTGATGGCGTGCAAATGAATGTAGAATCACCACGAAAATGGTTACAAGGTGGGATTAACGTATTACTACGTTCTAATAAAACAGGCGGCAAAGCTTTGCAGCAATACCCTTTGTATGCTAATAACAGTAACGCACTTGCAGGCATTACTTCGGATAGTATCAAGCCAACTATCGTACTAACAACAACGGAATTACCAAATATCAGTGAAAATTCACTAGTACTTTATCGCCGCTTACCTGTCGGTAAAATTTTATCAATCAGACCTAATAAACAATCTTTTGATATTGCTGTTTTCATTAATCAGCAATATCAATATCTGTTCACCAAACAAAGCCGATTCTGGGCAGAAAATGCGGTACAAGTTGATGTTTCTCTGCAAGGAGTCGATATTAAAGCTGCACCTCTTTCTAGAATTATTAAAGGAGCAATCAGCTTTGATAATATTGGTCAAAATGGTACTCAAACCATCTTATATCCAAATCAAACTGCAGCACTTTCCTCTGGACACGAAATAACGCTATTTGTAGATAATGCAGACAATCTTACTATCGGAATGCCGTTACGTTATTTGGGTTTAGAGATCGGTACTATCCAAAAAATCTCATTAGATGAACAAAAACAGAGAGTAGTTGCATCGGCATCTATTCAACGTGATTACTTCAATGCACTCAGTAAAAACGGCAGTCATTTCACATTGGTAACACCGCAAATCTCTGCTGGAGGGGTGCAAAATTTAGATGCATTATTGAAACCCTATATCAACGTGAATTTTGGGAAAGGTAAAACTCAAACTCAATTCACTTTATCCCGTGCTGCTGGCGAAAATAATAAATACCAAAACGGTTTTCCATTGGTGTTGGAAACCGAAAATGCCGCTTCGCTTTCGGTTGGCGCACCGGTGTTATACCGCGGTGTTGAAGTGGGAGCAATTAGCAATATTAAGCTGAATACTACAGCTGATCGCGTTTTTGTTGATATTCAATTAGCACAGCAATATCGCCATTTGGTTCGTCAAAACAGTGAATTTTGGTTAGCTTCAGGTTATTCCTTAGATATTGGTTGGAGCGGTGTTGATTTTCAAACTGGTACAGCACAGCAGTTGCTTCGTGGTGGCATAGCTTTTTCTACACCTTCAGGAAAGGTAGTTCAACCAGCTGCAAAAGCTTATCAACATTTTCTATTACAAACGAAAAAACCGGTTGAAAGTCAAAACTGGAATCAAGGCAGCGCACCATAAAATTAATAATTGTAAGGAAAGGGCTGAAAATGGAGGAGCCCTTTCCAGCTTAATCTCGGCACACAAAGTTCTAACTTGGGCTGCTTTCTTCCGAACCTGACCCGCTGAGCTAGAGTTTGTTGCGAGGAACCGAAAAGGACTCCATTGATACGTCTAAAAGACGAAAGGCATTATGCGATAAGTTGTCACCAAATGCAAGTTCATCACTAACTAAACTGTTTATTCTTTTAGCATTTGCACAACTTTTCTGTTAAATTTATTTTCTTATTGCTCACCTTCAGCAATTTGTTCCAATTCCGCCCAACGATTTAATGCATCATCCAATGCTTGCTCCAGTTCAGCTAATTGTTGTAATTTACTGCTGGTAACTTCATTCGACTGATTAAAGAAATCTGGCTGATTAATTTCTTGTTGCAGCTGTTGAATTTGTTGCTCTAACTGCTCTAGTAATTCCGGCATCTTCTCTAACTCTTGTTGTTCTTTATAAGACAACTTCACTTTTCGCATTTTACTATCACGAAATGCCTGTTTTTTATTCTCTTTTGCTGTTTTTTCGATTTTTGGTTGTTGCTGTTTCTGTGCCAACACATTCGCTTGTTGCTGTTTTGCATCGTGGTAACCGCCAACATATTTATGCAAAATGCCATCACCCTCAAAAATAAAACATTCAGTTGCAGTGTTATCAATAAATTGTCGATCGTGACTAACGATAATGACTGTGCCTTGATATTCTGATAACAACTCTTCCAATAACTCTAAGGTTTCCACATCCAAATCATTAGTCGGCTCATCCAGAATCAATAAATTATTTGGTTTTAACAACAATTTTGCCAATAGCAGACGATTTTTTTCACCACCTGATAATGCTTTTACCGGAATCATTGCCCGTTTAGGCGGAAAGAGAAAATCTTGTAAATAACCTAGAACGTGGCGTTTCGCGCCATTAACCTCTACATCCTGCTTACCATCCGCCACGTTATCCATCACACTTTTCTCCGGATCAAGCGTTGAACGATATTGATCAAAATAGGCCACTTCCAATTTTGTTCCTGTATGAATTCGTCCGGATGTAGGTTGTAATTCTCCCAATAGCAGCTTAATCAATGTTGTTTTACCGCATCCGTTCGGGCCAATAAGCGCAATTTTATCTCCACGCAAAATTGTCGCTGAAAAATCTTTAATTAAAATTTTATCGGCTAACTGATAATTTAAATTTTCAATTTCAAACACAATTTTTCCGGAACGTATTGCATTATCAACCTGAATATTAGCTTTCCCCATTATATCTCGACGTTGGCGGCGCTCCTCTCGCATTGCTTTCAACGCTCTGACTCGTCCTTCATTACGTGTTCTTCTAGCTTCAATTCCTTTTCGAATCCAAACTTCTTCTTGAGCCAAACGTTTATCAAAAAGCTCGTTTTGCAAAGCCTCAACCCGCAAATTTTCCTCTTTTTGTTGCAAATATTGATCATAATTTCCCGGATAAGAGACCAATTTACCACGATCCAAATCAATAATTCGTGTAGCCATTCTGCGAATAAAAGCTCTATCGTGCGAAATAAAAACAATACTACCTTTAAATTCTAACAATAAATTTTCCAACCAATTGATCGTGTCAACGTCTAAATGGTTGGTTGGTTCATCCAATAACAATAAATCTGGCTCACAAACCAACGCTTTAGCTAAAGCAGCTTTTCGCTGCCATCCCCCAGACAATTCGGCTAATTCAATATCCGGATTTAACCCTAATTTCGCCAAAATTTCTTGAATTCTTGTTTCAAAACGCCAACCATCAAGGTGATCTAGCTGACCTTGCACTTCAGACAAACGGTTCATTGTTTTTTCTTGATAATCTTGTGCAATTTTCAACGATAACTGATGATATTCTTTCAATAAATCTGCCAGTTCCTGTACACCTTCTGCTACATAATCAAACACCGTACCTTCAATATGGCGTGGCGGATCTTGTTCTAAACGCGCAATAATGCGATCCTTCTCAATAATCAATTGCCCATCATCCATTCCTACTTCTCCGGCAAGAATTTTCAATAAAGTCGATTTTCCTGCACCATTACGCCCTACCAGACAGACTCGTTCCCCTGCCTCAATAGTCAGATCAGCATAATCTAATAAAGGATGATCACTAAATGAAAGATATGCATTTGAAAGAGTAAGTATCGCCATAATTTGCCTATAAAATCATACAACTTGAGGATGCTTATTGTAGCCCACAAAAGCAAATAAAAAAACCACTGTAATCCATTATCAAATCTGATCTGACCCCGAAAAGTT
>NZ_JPXX01000016.1 GCF_000771875.1 Gallibacterium genomosp. 1
GTGAAAACATCGGTGCATTGTTACGTGGTACAAAACGTGAAGAAATCGAACGTGGTCAAGTATTAGCAAAACCGGGTTCAATCACTCCACACACAGATTTCGAATCAGAAGTTTACGTATTATCAAAAGAAGAAGGTGGACGTCACACTCCATTCTTCAAAGGTTATCGTCCACAATTCTATTTCCGTACAACTGACGTAACAGGAACAATCGAGTTACCGGAAGGCGTGGAAATGGTAATGCCGGGAGATAACGTGAAGATGACAGTAAGCTTAATCCACCCAATTGCGATGGACCAAGGTTTACGTTTTGCGATCCGTGAAGGTGGCCGTACAGTAGGTGCCGGCGTGGTAGCGAAAATCATCAAATAATCAGATTGACAATAGAGAGTAATCCAAACCCGTCTTCTAGGCGGGTTTTTTTATGAATACAGGATTATATTTATTACCTTAAATAAGGAGATGTAAATGAAGTTTTTATTATTAAATGGTGGAAAAGCATTTGGACATTCTCAGGGTAAACTGAATACAACATTACATAACACCGCAAAAGAAACTCTGCTTGCGTTAGGTCACGAAGTGCAAGAAACCATAATTGATGCTGGTTACGATATCAATCAAGAAATTGAAAAATTTTTATGGATGGATGTGGTGATTTGGCAAATGCCCGGTTGGTGGATGGGTGAACCGTGGATTGTGAAAAAATATATTGATGAAGTCTTTACTTTTGGTCACGGAAAATTATATCAGAGTGATGGTCGTCATCGGGTAAATCCGACAGAAGGTTATGGCACCGGTGGTTTGTTGCAAGGTAGAAAACATATGTTGTCATTAACTTGGAATGCACCGATTGAAGCATTTGAACGTGAAGGTGATTTTTTTGAAGGCAAAGGCGTAGATGGTGTCTATTTGCATTTTAGAAAAGCAAATGAGTTTATTGGTCTTTCACCATTGCCTACATTTATTTGTAATGATGTTATTAAAAATCCAAATGTGGAACAGCATATTACTGAGTATAAAGCACATTTAAACAAATTATTTGCTAAATAAAATCAGAGAGGATAAAGTCTTTAATAGACTTTATCTTTTTATGGTATTCACCTGCGTGGCTTATCCTTTGGGCAATGATAGTGTAAAAATATTACCATTTATTGGAATAAACTGAATTCTTACCTGAAGAATTGCTCTTTGCTACTGATTCGTCGCATAATAAAGACAATTCTGAGGAAATAATTGCTGTTTTACAGATTAATAGTAGATAATGGTGGTTATTTAATAGTTTCTTTATTTTAGAATATTGGGATAATATCAATATCGGTTAATAAAAAATTATTATGCCAAAATAAATATTGCCGGAAAGTATTAAGCTGACATTATTTGGTGGATGGTATATTTGAAAATACAATATTTTATTAAAAAATAAATATGGTAAAAAAAGAGAATTTTAGTCAATTTGTTCAACAACAGTTATTGCCTTTTGTTGAGCAATTTCCTATGCAATATATTGAAGCAAATCAGCAGAAAAAAATAGCGTTTAGGCATTTTATTCATCAAGCACATCAAAAATTAATTGTATTGGTAAATGGGCGTGCGGAAAATATTTTAAAGTGGAGCGAAGTTGCCTATGATTTTTATCAGCAAGGGTTTGATGTGCTGTTATTTGATCATCGAGGGCAAGGATTTTCTGATCGTTTATTAAAAGATCGTGAAAAAGGATATATTGATCGCTTTCAATATTATTTAGATGATATGGATTTAGTGATACAAACTGTTCTGCAACAAAAAGTGTATGAAAAACAATATCTTTTAGCACATTCAATGGGTGGTTTAATTTCAACCTGTTATTTGGCTAAATATCCGCATCAATTTAATAAAGTGATTTTGTCCGCGCCATTTTGGGGATTAGCGCAGAAAACAGTAAAAAGAGATGAAATTATTGTTGCAATAATGACATTACTAGGATTTTCTCAACATTATGTGTTTGGTAAAGGTGCATATAAAGCGGCTGATTTAGCAACAACACCCTTGAGTCATAGTACAGAAAGAATGGCTTTTATGAATGAAATTGCTGAAAAATATCCGGATGTTCGGCTTGGCGGACCAACATTTTCTTGGATACATCATTGTATTATTATGTTTGCAAAATTGAAGGGGCTTATTGCTAAAATTACAGTGCCAACCCTTATTTTACGGGCGGAACAGGATTTAATTGTTTCTAATACAGCAATAAATGAATTTTCGAGCTATTTCTCTGATGTAATATTAAAAAATATTGAGAAATCAAAACACGAAATATTATTTGAAACAGATGAAATTCGTCAATCCACCTTTAAAGAAATTATGGCTTTTCTTGCTAAGGATTAAAACCTCGTACGGCAATAATTAGCACCGCTAGATAGAAAAGAATAAAGCAGATTGCTAATAGATAATAGGCTAATTTTGGTTTTCTTAAATGCAGTTTATAAATTATTCTGGCTAAAATAAATAGTACCAGAGGATAACTCCACATAAAGATAGATATATTATTAATTTCTGTCTGTGATAATGTTGGATTGTTTTTTAATGAAGGTGATAATAATAAAGATAATGGCCATAGGAAAGCTGGAATACAGAAAATAGCAATAGCCCAAGAAAATTTAGAAAAGCCTTGCGGAAAATTATTTTTTCGATTACGCATAATAATTAAATGTAGATATTAGTGATCAATGCTAGCAGTATAGCGAATTTTATAAATAAGAACTAGGATTAACATTATGTATTACCTTTTTAGTACCTCTCAACAACAGTTGGCAATTCGATTTCAGCAGTTTATTCGACAGCAATATCAACAGCAAATTGAGATAAGAGAGGAAAAGGGCGTGTTTCATTTGTTTATATCTGAGCAGAGTGGGAAAATCGTTGAGATTAAACAGGTTGCGGAGCAATTTTTAGCGAATCCGGAAGATGAGCGTTTTTACCGCTCTGATTGGCAGCAAGAGAGCCAGATCTCTTGGCAAGAACTATGGAAACCGTTGTTGGTAACAAGTTCTCGTTTTAGATGGAATACATTATGGCAAAATAAATTTTGTGCATTTATTACTCTAGTCTGTATTTTTGTATTTGCTTTAACTTACACTGATTGGCAACAACAAATTTTTTTCTATTTCCATTTCCCAGTGTTTCCGGAGCAGCAGTTTGAACTTTGGCGTTATTTTTCTCATAGTTTAGTGCATCTTTCTCTGACACATATTTTGTTTAATTTAATGTGGTGGTGGATTTTTGCCGGTTTGATTGAACGTTATCAAGGCACATTTAAACTATGTGAACTCTACACTATTTCGGCAATAACGAGTGGTATTGCTCAATATTGCTCGTCTGGAGCAGATTTTTTTGGGTTATCTGGTGTGGTTTATGCTGTGTTGGGGTATGTTTTTATCGCAAATTATTTTGATCCGAAAAAGCAGTTTGCAATTCCAAGTGGGTTTGGTTTGTTTTTGATTATTGGGATTGTATCTGGTTTTTTTGCGCCTTTAGTTGGTATTGCGATAGGAAACAGCGCGCATATTGCCGGATTAATTACCGGATGTGTTTTATCCGGCATTGATGTTTGGCGACAAAAAGCAGTGAAATAATTTTTTTACAAAAATTTAATGAAAAGATATTCAATTTGGGTAGAATGACAACCAATAATTACAATAATGTGAGGCAGTTATGAAACAGGCAATACGCCACAACCGGATTATTGAGTTAGTAAAATTGCACGGTTATATTAGCACAGAAGAGCTCGTTTCTGAGCTTGATGTTAGTCCTCAAACTATTCGTCGTGATCTCAATGAGCTGGCAGCACAGAATCAAATTCGTCGTCATCATGGTGGTGCCGCTTCGCCTTCCAGTTCTGAAAATAGTGATTATGCTTCCCGTAAGACACTACTTTCTCAGGAAAAAGATTGGATAGCCAAATGTGTTGCGCAACATATTCCTAATGGTTCATCATTATTTATTGATATTGGCACTACTGCGGAAGCAGTTGCGAAAGCATTATTGAATCACGAAAATCTGCGTATCGTGACCAATAATTTGAATGCGGCTCATATTTTAATGGAAAAGGAGAATTTTCAAATTATTATTGCCGGAGGTAGTTTACGTCCGGATGGAGGAATTATTGGCGAAGCGACAATGCAATTTATTGCTCAATTTAGATTGGATTTCGGTATTTTAGGGATTAGTGCTATTGATCGAGATGGTTCATTACTTGATTATGATTACCACGAAGTGCAGGTGAAACGCACAATTATTGAAAGTTCACGTACCAGTATTCTTGTTACCGACCATTCTAAATTTTCTCGTAATGCGATGGTTCGATTAGGGGCAATAACAATGTTTGATTATCTGTTTACTGATAAAACATTGCCGAATGAAGTGGCAAAAGTGGTTGAAAACAGCAGTTTAGTGGTTGAAGTTTGCCCACGTCCTGAGTAAAGATACTATTTTATGAAATTACTAAATAAATGGCGAAGTTACATTCAGCTAATGCGTTTGGATAAGCCTATTGGCTCGTTTTTGTTATTGTGGCCGACATTGTGGGCGTTATTTTTAGCCTCAAAAGGTATGCCGGATCTTAAAATTTTGATCATTTTTATTTTAGGCGTGGTCTTTATGCGTTCAGCAGGTTGTGTAATTAATGATTATGCGGATCGTCATATTGACGGCAAAGTAAAACGTACTTCGCAACGGCCTTTAGCAATCGGAGCTATATCAGAAAAAGAGGCGAAAATATTATTTGTGCTATTGATACTGCTCTCATTTTTCCTCGTTTTACAACTTAATCTCTATGCGATAGTGTTGTCTGTAGTAGCTGCGGTATTGGCGTTCATTTATCCGTTTATGAAGCGTTATACTCATTTGCCGCAACTCTTTTTGGGGACGGCATTTGGCTGGTCAATACCGATGGCTTATGGCGCAACAGCGGCTTCTCTGCCATTATCTTGTTGGCTTTTATTTTTAGCGAATTTAGCGTGGACAATTGCTTATGATACACAATACGCTATGGTGGATCGTGATGATGATTTGCGTATTGGCGTTAAATCAACTGCAATCTTGTTTGCAGAATATGACAATAAAATCATTGCGTTATTACAGATTGCTACATTAGCTATTCTGGTTTATCTTGGAGTGGAACAGCAGTTGTCGAAAGGTTATTTCATTGGTTTATTGCCGGCGTTAGGTTGTTTTATTTATCAGTGTCGTCTGACAAAACGACGTACTCGTGAGGAGTGTTTCAAGGCATTTTTAAATAATAACTATGTTGGAATGTGGATTTTCATTGCAATTTTAGCCGGAATTTTGGGATAAACGAAAGGGGGGATTATTTCCCCTTTCTGATCCAATAACGATAAGGTGTTTGTTCGATTTCACTTTGTAACAATGTATGTTCCATAAATTGACAGAATCCTGGAATATCACGAGTAGTTGCCGGATCATCGGCAATAATAAGCAAAATTTCTCCGTTCTGCATTTCACGAATTTTCTTTCTTACTAACATTACCGGTTCTGGACAACGTAATCCTTGTGTATCAAGTGTTTGATTAATTTCTAATTCGGTCATATGATTGCTGCTGATTATTAATAAAAGCAGTAATGATACTGCATTTTCACGTAATATGGGATAGTGGAGTAGAGAATGGAAACATTATTTAATGCTCATTTGGCACGAGTTCAAACAATTATACAGGAAGCCTTATCAAGTTGTCGGCTTGATGGAGTATGGATTTATGCTGGTCAGGCTGATTATTATTTTATGGATGATCAAACTAAAACTTTTCGTGTTAATCCGTATTTCAACTATGTTGTGCCGATGCCACAGGCTGAAGGAAGTTGGTTGTTTTTAGACGGTTACAGCAAACCAAAACTCTATTTTTATCAACCAAAGGATTATTGGTATTTTGTTGAAACATTGCCGAATGCGTTTTGGTGTAAACAGTTTGAATGGGAAGTATTTACCTACCCGGAACAGATGCAACAGGAAGTTAATAATCGTAAAAATTGTGCATTTATTGGCGAAGATGAGTCCTTGGCAAAATCATTTGGTTTTTATTCAGTTAATGACCGTAAATTATTGAATATTTTGAATTATTATCGAGCTTATAAAAGCGAGTATGAAATTGAATGTATTTTTAGGGCACAGAAACCAGCACTGTTGGGACACCAAGCGGCTAAGCAGGCATTTGAGCAAGGGAAAAGTGAGTTTGAAATTAACTTGGCTTATTTGCAGGCAAGTCAGCAGATGGATTTAAATGTGCCTTATGGCAATATTATTGCCTTGAATGAACACGGTGCGGTGTTGCATTATAATCGTTTATCCCATCAAACTCCGACAACGGTTAATAGTTTTTTGATTGATGCAGGAGCGAGTTATCTTGGCTATGCCTCTGATATTACGCGTACTTATCAACGACAAGAACAACCGATATTTGCTGAATTGTTGCATAGAATGGAACAAATTAAGCGAGATATTATTGCCGATTTGCGTGTTGGGCATAACTATTTGAGCTATCACACTCAATTGCAACAACGAATTGCAGAATTATTAGCGGAAAGTGAATTAGTAAAATTACCGGCACAACAGATTTTTGATTTAGGTATTAATCGCGCATTTTTGCCACACGGTTTAGGGCATCTTCTCGGTTTGCAGGTACACGATATTGGTGGATGGCAACAGAATAAAAGAGGGGCTATTAAACGTCCTCCGGAGGTATATCCGAGTTTGCGTTGTACCCGAGAGTTGGCTGAAGGAATGGTGTTGACGATTGAACCGGGTTTCTATTTTATTGATTTATTATTGCAGCCTTGGCGGCAAAGCGAATATGCAAGCAAAATTGATTGGGCGCTGATCGATGTTTTAAAAGTGTTTGGTGGTATTCGTACAGAGGATAATATTGTGATGAGAACTGAAGGTGCGGAAAATTTAACTGTTAAAATGGAACAACAGTTAGGACTGTCATAAAAGGAGAATTATGCAATACCCGGTGTTAAAGTCAGCGGTAACCTTTAGCGAGGAAATTAAAAAAAGTCGATTTATTACCTATCTACAACCGGTGTCAGGAATGGAGGAGGCAAAACAGTTTTGGCAGCAGATACGGCAACAACATCCTGACGCTCGACATCATTGTTGGGCAGCGGTTGCTGGAACACCAATTGATTCACAACAGTACGGCTTTTCCGATGATGGCGAACCATCCGGAACTGCTGGTAAACCGATGTTGAATTTATTATTGGGTAGCGGTTTAGGGGAAGTCTGTGCGGTAGTAGTGCGGTATTATGGTGGTATTTTGCTTGGTACTGGCGGTTTGGTAAAAGCTTACGGTAATGGCGTACAACAGGCATTAAAGCTAGCAGAAACTACAATTAAGATTGAGCGTAAATTATATATTATTGTTTGTGAATATGCACAATGGTCGTGGTTGGAAGCAATGTTGAAACAGTATGATGCGCAAATTATCACGCAACAATTTACCGCTCAAGTTACGTTGCAGCTGGCGATAGCTGAACAACAGGCGGAACAATTGGCGAAGCAAATTAATGAACGTTCCGCCGGGCAACTTACATTACAGTTATTGGAAGACTGAGATATTTTTATGAAAACATTGATTTTATATCTTACTCACGATGGGCAAACCCGAAAAATTGCTGAAGCGATTGCAGCCAAGTTAAATGGGCAATCTGTATTGGTCAATTTAGCGGAAAATATGCAGATTGATCTTGCACCTTATGATCGCGTTGTTATCGGCGCGTCTATTCGCTATGGGAAGTTCAGCACTCAATTGTATGATTTTATTCAGCAGCATCATTCTCAATTACAAGCGAAAAAAGGGGCGTTGTATACTGTCAATCTAACTGCAAGAAAAGCGGATAAAAATACACCGCAAACCAATGTTTATACGAGGAAATTGTTGGCGAAAATTAATTGGCAACCACAGTTGGTTCAGGTATTTGCCGGCGCATTGCTTTATCCACGTTATGGTTGGTTTGATCGGATGATGATTCGTTTTATTATGAAAATTACCGGTGGCGAAACCGATCCGACAAAAGAGATTGAGTATACCGATTGGCAACAGGTTGCACGTTTTGCGGAGCGCTTACAGCAACTTTGAACAGACAATAAAAAACCGCCAAATTGGCGGTTTTATTTTTAATCCAAAAAAATCATTAAGCTAATTTTTTGATTTGTGCAGATAATTTAGATTTGTGATTTGCTGCTTTATTTTTGTGGATTAAGCCTTTAGAAGCCATTCTATCCACAACTTTTTGCATTTCAACAAAAGCTGCTTCTGCAACTGCTTTATCGCCAGCGGCTACTGCTGCATAAACTTTTTTGATATAAGTACGCATCATTGAGCGGCGACTTGCGTTATGTTGACGGCGTTTTTCAGATTGAATCGCACGTTTTTTTGCTGACTTGATATTAGCCAAGGTCAAACTCCCAAAATTTCTAATTAATTACACTAAAAATGAAAGGCGTAAAATATGCCTATTTTTTAAGCCTTTGTCAATCAATTTATCGCTTGATGCCGTAAATTTGCTTCGAGAGTAAGCAAGGCAATAGCTAACTTGCTTTAGTGAGACACAACCAAAGTAAGCCATTAAAAGGCGGCGTGATTTTAACAGTTTTTCCGGTGAGAATATAGCTTAAAAAGTAAAAATATATACAATGTGCAGTAATTTTTATGAAGTCAGACCGAATTGTGGTGGTTATTTTGAGCAAAGGATTATTAAAATCAGGTATCGTTGTTAGCAGTATGACATTGCTTTCACGCGTGTTGGGCTTAATTCGTGATGTGGTGATCGCGAATTTGTTAGGGGCCGGTGTCGCTGCGGATGTCTTTTTATTTGCAAACCGTATTCCTAATTTTTTGCGTCGTCTGTTTGCTGAAGGGGCATTTTCTCAGGCATTTGTGCCGGTGTTGGCGGAATATCAGAAAGAGGGAGATTTGGATAAAACCCGTCAATTTATTGCCAAAGTGTCCGGCACCTTGGGTGGCTTGGTTACCGTTGTAACTTTATTAGCAATGATTGGCTCACCGTTGGTCACTGCGGTTTTCGGTACTGGCTGGTTTATGGATTGGTTGAACGGTGGCGCGGATGCCGAGAAATTTACTCAAGCCTCATTATTATTAAAAATTACCTTCCCTTATTTATGGTTTATTACGTTAGTGGCGCTATCCGGCGCAATTCTTAATACTATCGGCAAATTTGGTGTAATGTCGTTTTCGCCGGTGTTGTTGAATGTGGCGATGATCGCCGCTGCGCTCTTTATTGCACCGAGATTGGACAATCCGGATATTGGTTTAGCGATAGGGATTTTCTTGGGCGGGCTGTTACAATTTTTATTTCAACTCCCTTTTTTAAAACAGGCGGGATTGTTGGTAAAACCGAAATGGGCGTGGAATGATGCCGGCGTGAAAAAAATCCGTACGCTAATGATTCCGGCACTGTTTGGTGTATCGGTCAGTCAAATCAATCTTTTGTTGGATACCTTTATCGCCAGTTTTTTAATGACAGGTTCAATCAGCTGGTTATATTACTCTGATCGTTTGTTGGAATTCCCTTTAGGTTTGTTCGGTATTGCGATTTCAACCGTTATTTTGCCGACCTTATCACGCCATCACGTCAATAAAGATAATATGCAAAGCGAGCAGGCTTTTCGTCAGACGTTGGATTGGGGCGTGCGGATGATCTTATTGCTCGGCGTACCGGCAATGGTCGGTATTGCGTTATTGGCACAGCCAATGTTATTGGTGCTGTTTATGCGTGGTAATTTCCTACTTTCTGATGTACAGGCGGCTTCGTATTCATTGTGGGCATTCAATGCCGGATTGTTGAGTTATATGCTCATTAAAATCTTGGCAAACGGTTATTATGCGCGTCAGGACACCAAAACGCCGGTGCGTTACGGTATTATTGCGATGATCAGTAATATGGGATTTAATTTATTGGCGATCCCTTTCAGTTATGTCGGCTTGGCAATGGCATCGGCAATGTCTGCTACATTGAATGCTTTTTTGCTTTATCGTGGTTTATCGCGCCAACAGGTCTACCATTTTTCCGCACGAAGTTTATACTTTTTCTTGAAAGTGGTGATTGCTGCCGTGGCAATGGGCGCTCTGCTGTTTTACCTCACGCCGGATATTACTGCTTGGCAAACAATGACAATAATGTGGCGAGTCGTTTGGTTAGCCGGTCTGATCGCAGTTGCTGCCGTTTGTTATTTATTGTCGTTGCTGTTATTAGGTATCAGAAAACGCGATTTGTTGGCACAGTAATATGAGTATTTTGCAATCTTTGTGGATGATTTTTGCCAGTGCTTCTTTTGCAGCAATGGCGGCATTTGTTAAATTGTCGTCAGAAGAAGGGGCAAGTTTGGGCGCAATTATTTTTACGCGAGGATTGCCGTCAGTCATATTGATTTGGTTATGGGTAATGCTGGATCGACAGCACCGCAGTTTTAGAACGCCACGTTTAAAATCGCATTTAGCGAGAAGTATTTTCGGTGTGATGTCTATCTGGTGCGGCTTCTATGCTTATGCTCATCTACCGTTGGCAACAGCGGCGAGTTTAAACTATACCACCACACTTTTTATCACTTTTTGGACCTTGTTGACGACAGTGGTTGCACGCAGTGCGCTACAGGTGTTGGCTGTCTGTTTGGGCTTTATGGGCGTATTAGTGGTGTTGCGACCGAGTATTAATGCACAGGATTGGTGGGCTATTGTGGTGGGGCTATTTGCTGGCTTAAGTGCAACCGGCGCAGTGCTGACCGTTAAGCGGCTCGGACAGGCGGGCGAACCGGTGTGGAGAACGGTATTCTATTTTTCTGTTTCAGTAACTGTTATCGGCTTAGTCGCGTTTTTATTTTCCAATAATTATATTGCTGATTTAAATGCCGGTTTTTATTTATTAGGCACCGGTGTTTTCGGCTTATTGGGGCAGTTAGGCTTAACGCGATCATTCAGTTATGGCGCAACGGTGTTAACCGCCACTTTGCAATATACGGCGATTATTTTTTCCGCACTATTAAGTTTATGGTTGTGGGATACAGAAATTGATTTATTAAGTTGGCTTGGTATGTTGGTGATCATCCTTTCCGGCGGCTTATGTGCTTATGCCACTAAAAGATAGGCGGACGCTGCTGTTTTACACTATTTAACAATCTGCGTATAATACCGGCATTTTTGTAACCTTTTCCAATAGCAAACAGATCATAATGCGATTAATTCGAGGTCTTTATAATTTACCCACTTTCCCTAACGGATGTGCGCTGACCATCGGCAATTTCGATGGTGTACATTTAGGACATCAAACCATTTTGCGACATCTCAAGCAGAAAGCGCAACAATTAGGATTGCCGACTGTAGTGATGTTATTTGAACCGCAGGCAAAAGAGTTTTTCTTGAAACAAAAAGCACCGGCTAGGCTAATGCGATTGCGTGATAAATTAACCGTATTGGCGCAATTCGGTATCGATTATGTTTTCTGTGTTCCTTTCAATGCAGCTTTCGCACAACAAAGTGCAGAACAGTTTATTCAACATTATTTGATTGAAAAATTACGTGTTAAGTTTTTAAGTGTTGGCGATGATTTTCGTTTCGGCATTAATCGTAGCGGTAATTTTGCAACCTTACAAAAAGCCGGCAAACAATATGGTTTTCAGGTGGAAAACAATGCCAGTTACTGTTTAGCACAACAGCGTGTGAGCAGTACTGCAATCCGTGAGGCGTTGGCACAGGATAAATTGGAACAGGTTGAGCAGATGTTGGGACGACCTTACAGCATTTTAGGACGAGTGGTGCACGGCAATGAACTGGGCAGAACAATCGGCTTCCCAACCGCCAATATCGGACTGCATCGTAATGTGAACCCGATTCAGGGGGTTTATGCGGTGGAGGTTAAAGATAAGGCAAACCATCATTATTATGGCGTTGCCAATGTCGGAAATCGTCCTACCATTAATGGGTTTAAACCATTGTTGGAAGTGCATCTGTTTGATTTTAATGGCGATCTTTATGGGCAAACATTGGAAATTTTCTTTAAGTTGAAATTACGTTCGGAAATTAAATTCCCTTCATTTGCGGCATTACAACAACAGATTAAGTTGGATGCAGAAAATGCGAAACGTTATTTTCAACAAAATCGGCAAAAATAACGGAAAATTTTGATAACTTTGTTTGCATAGCGATCTAAAAAAGGCTATAAAAGAGCGTTTAAAGATGAAAATAACGGCAATTCTGCCGGAAAAAATTTAGCAATTTTGATTTAACTTTATTAATTACGGAATATTCTAATGTCTAAAGATACAACTGATTACAAAAGCACATTGAACCTGCCTGAAACAGGTTTCCCAATGCGTGGCGATTTGGCAAAACGTGAGCCAGCTATGCTAAAAAATTGGTATGATAAAAACCTTTATCAAAAAATTCGTCAGGCAAGTAAGGGTAAGAAAACCTTTATTTTGCACGATGGTCCTCCTTACGCTAATGGAACAATTCATATTGGACACGCAGTAAATAAAATTCTGAAAGATATTATCGTTAAATCAAAAACTGCATTAGGTTATGACTCTCCTTATATTCCGGGATGGGATTGCCACGGATTGCCGATTGAATTAAAAGTGGAGGGGTTGGTTGGTAAACCGAATGAAAAAGTGAGTGCAGCGGAATTCCGTGAAGCTTGTCGTGTTTATGCTAAAGAACAAGTGGAAGGTCAGAAAAAAGATTTTATCCGTTTAGGTGTGCTTGGCGATTGGGATCATCCTTATTTAACAATGAATTTTGAAACTGAAGCCAACATCATCCGTACTTTGGCAGATGTGATTAAAAATGGTCATCTTTATAAAGGCTCTAAACCAGTTCATTGGTGTTTGGATTGTGGTTCAGCTTTGGCAGAAGCGGAAGTGGAATATTATGATAAAACTTCACCGTCTATTTATGTTCGCTTTAATGCGGTGGATGAAAATGCAGTATTGGCTAAATTTAATTTGAGTGAAAAAGGCGAAGGAAAAATTTCTGCTGTCATTTGGACAACCACACCTTGGACATTGCCGTCAAACAGAGCAATTGCTCTGCACCCTGAATTGGAATATCAATTGATTCAGGTAAATGGTGAACGTTTAATTCTCAACACCGAATTGGTAGATAGCGTAATGAAAGCTATTGGCGCAACCGATTATCAAGTGTTGGGTGTGGCGAAAGGGCAAGATCTTGAGTTATTACAATTCCAACATCCGTTCTATGATTACAGCGTGCCGTTTATTTTAGGTGAGCACGTTGGTAATGATGCCGGTACCGGTTTGGTTCATACTGCACCGGATCACGGTCAGGACGACTTTATTGTTGGTCAAAAATATCAATTACCAATGGCAGGATTAATCGGTAATGACGGTAAATTCAACAGCCAAGCGAAATTCTTTGCCGGTGAAAACGTGTTCGATGCCAACCCATTGGTGGTGAAAAAATTGGAAGAAGTGGGCGCATTGTTGAAGCTGGAAAAAATTACTCACAGCTATCCGCACTGTTGGCGTCATAAAACCCCAATTATTTTCCGTGCGACACCGCAATGGTTTATCGGTATGGAAACCAAAGGGTTACGCGCGCAAGCATTGAAAGAGATTCAAGGGGTGCGTTGGGTGCCGGATTGGGGGCAAGCTCGTATTGAAGCGATGGTGGAAAATCGCCCTGACTGGTGTATTTCCCGTCAGCGTACTTGGGGTGTGCCGTTAACCTTGTTTATCCATAAAGAAACAGAAGCATTGCATCCGCGAACATTGGAATTAATTGAAGAAGTTGCAAAACGCGTGGAACAAAAAGGTATCCAAGCGTGGTGGGATTTGGATATTAATGAAGTATTGGGTGAAGATGCCAAAGATTATCAAAAAGTGCCGGATACCCTTGATGTGTGGTTTGATTCCGGATCAACCTATTCTTCAGTAGCGAAACATCGTGCTGAATTCGGCGGTAATGATGTTGATATGTATCTTGAAGGTTCAGATCAACATCGTGGTTGGTTTATGTCTTCATTAATGTTATCAACAGCAACGGATAATAAAGCACCTTATAAACAGGTACTTACACACGGCTTCACCGTTGATGGTCAAGGACGCAAGATGTCAAAATCAATCGGAAATATCGTTACTCCGCAAGAAGTAATGGATAAATTCGGTGGCGATATTTTGCGTCTATGGGTCGCCTCAAGTGACTATACCGGCGAAATTGCGGTATCGGATGAAATCTTCAAACGAGCGGCGGACACCTATCGTCGTATTCGTAACACCGCACGTTTCTTATTGGCAAACTTAAACGGTTTTGATCCGAAACGAGATATGGTGCAAGCGGAAGAGATGATCGTACTCGATCGTTGGGCGGTTTCTTGCGCATTACAGGCACAAAATGACATTAAAGAAGCCTACGATAATTATCAATTCCACGAAGTGGTGCAACGTTTGATGCGTTTCTGTTCGATTGAAATGGGCTCATTCTATTTGGATATCATTAAAGATCGCCAATACACCACGAAAGCAGACAGTTTAGCGCGTCGTAGCTGCCAAACTGCGTTGTACCATATTGCAGAAGCGTTGGTGCGTTGGATTGCGCCGATCCTCTCCTTTACTGCCGATGAAATTTGGCAATATTTGCCGGGCGAACGCAGCGAATTTGTCTTTACGGAAGAGTTCTATCAAGGTCTATTTGCTTTAGCGGATGACGAAGAGATGAATGATGCTTACTGGCAAGAAGTGTTGAAAGTGAGAGCCGAAGTTAACCGTGTGCTTGAACAGGCGCGTAATGATAAAGTGATCGGTGCGGCGTTGGCAGCGGAAGTAACACTTTATGCAAATCAGCATTATCGTGAGTTATTGGCGAAATTAGCGTCTGAATTACGTTTTGTGTTGATTACCTCAAAAGCGGAAGTGAAATTGTTAGAAGAAGCAGACGTTGCTGAAGGCGAATTAAAAGGTCTAGCGGTGAAAGTGGTTGCTTCTAAAGATGAAAAATGTCCTCGTTGCTGGCATTATTCCGATACTATCGGACAAAACAGCGAACATCCGCATCTTTGCGCACGTTGTGTAGAAAATGTGGCAGGGCAGGGTGAAACCAGACAGTTCGCTTAATTTTTAATGTTGTTTAAATGAGATAATCACTGTTAAGCACTGCTTGGCAGTGATTATTTTTATGCAAAGGAGCAGATCTCCTAAATTAAATAGCTTCTGCCGCCGTAGATGGCGGAAGGCTCAACCACAGAGGAGTTTTTGATGCAAAAACAGGCAAATGGTTTGATTTATTTATGGCTGAGCGTTGTCGCCTTTATCTTGGATTTATTCACTAAATGGTTAGTGGTTTCGCATTTTGAACTGTATGAAAGCGTCAATATTCTGCCGATTTTTAACCTGACCTATGTCAGAAATTATGGCGCGGCGTTTAGCTTTCTTGCCGATCATAGCGGTTGGCAAAAATACTTTTTTGTCTTAATTGCGGTTGTTATTTCAGCATTATTACTATTTTGGTTAGCGAAAACACCACGTCAAAAGATCTTGCTTAACAGTGCTTATGCTTTAATTATCGGTGGTGCATTAGCCAATATGACAGATCGTCTTTATCACGGTTTTGTTGTCGATTTTCTTGATTTCTATTGGCAAATTTATCACTATCCAGTGTTTAATGTTGCAGATATTGCAATTTGTGTTGGGGCAGGATTACTGATCCTCGATTATCTGAAGAATGAACGCAAACAGGTAAAAGGAAAGGACGAATGAAAATTATCTTAGCAAATCCGCGAGGTTTTTGTGCCGGTGTAGATCGCGCTATCAGCATTGTGGAATTGGCGTTGGAAATTCACGGCGCACCGATTTATGTACGTCACGAAGTGGTACATAACCGTTTTGTGGTGGATGGTTTACGTCAGCGTGGTGCGATTTTTGTTGAAGAGTTAAGTGAAGTGCCGGACGGATCGATTGTGATTTTTTCGGCACACGGTGTTTCTCAGGCTGTGCGCCAAGAGGCAAAAGAGCGAGATTTAAAAGTGTTCGATGCAACCTGTCCACTAGTAACAAAAGTCCATATGCAGGTCGCAAGAGCAAGTCGAAAAGGGACAAAAGCGATTTTAATCGGTCACGAGGGGCATCCTGAAGTGGAAGGCACAATGGGGCAGTATGATAATCGCGAAGGCGGCATTTATTTAGTGGAAAATGTGGAAGACATTGCCGGCTTGCCGCTTTCTAATCAGGACGATCTCACCTTTATGACGCAAACGACCTTGTCGATCGATGATACGGCAGAAGTGATTGAAGCCTTAAAAGCAAAATATCCGGCAATTCAAGGGCCTCGCAAAAATGATATTTGTTATGCAACCACCAATCGCCAACACGCCGTTAAGGAGCTGGCAAAGCAGTCTGATTTGGTGATTGTCGTTGGCTCAAAAAATTCATCAAATTCCAATCGTTTGGCTGAACTGGCTTCGCGAATGGGGGTATCATCCAAATTAATCGATGATGCTGCCGACATTGATCCTCAATGGTTGGAAAATATTAATGTTATCGGTATTACCGCCGGAGCATCCGCGCCGGAAGTGTTGGTTCAGTCAGTGGTGAATCGTTTATTGGAACTCGGTGCGACAAGCGTTGAAGAGCTGGAAGGTTGTGAAGAAAATACAGTGTTTGAAGTGCCGAAAGAGTTGCGAATTACCGAAGTCAATTAATAAAGACAATGCCGTTGTTATATTCAATGAACAACGGTTTTTTCTTTCTATTAAACGGAATGAAGTATCACTTCATTTTTTTTCATTTTTTAAGTGATCGCTATCACACTTCTAATAATCTGTGTTTTACTTCATTTTTATGGACTTCTATACTGAAACTGATTAACAAAGATAAATCAATCTTTGTATTAAAACTAAACAATGAGGATATTGTTATGAGTATGTTATCTTATTTACAAAAAATAGGTCGAGCCTTGATGGTGCCGGTTGCAGCATTGCCGGCAGCCGCTATTTTAATGGGGATAGGCTATTGGATTGATCCGGACGGCTGGGGAAGTAATAGTGCTTTGGCGTCTTTGTTGATTAAATCAGGTGCTGCAATTATTGATAATATGTCGTTGTTATTTGCGGTTGGTGTTGCATTTGGTCTTTCTAAAGATAAACACGGCTCAGCGGCATTATCAGGTTTAGTCGGTTATTTAGTGGTGACCACGTTGCTTTCTCCCGGCGCAGTTTCTCAACTTCAAGGCATTCCTTTAGATCAAGTGCCGGCAGCATTCGGTAAGATCAATAACCAATTTATCGGTATTTTGGTTGGTATTATTTCTGCGGAACTCTATAACAGATTTTCTCACGTTGAGTTACATCAAGCGTTGGCATTCTTCAGTGGTAAACGTTTAGTGCCGATCGTGGTCTCTTTTGTGATGATTTTAGTGTCATTTGTCTTGCTTTATGTATGGCCGGTGATTTTTAACGGATTGGTCAGTTTTGGTGAATCAATTCAAGGTTTAGGGGCAACCGGTGCCGGTATTTATGCTTTCTTCAATCGTTTATTAATTCCTGTCGGTCTACATCACGCCTTGAACTCTGTGTTCTGGTTCGATGTTGCTGGAATTAATGATATTCCTAACTTCCTTGGTGGGGCGAAATCATTGGCGGAAGGTAAAGCGGTGCTTGGGCAAACAGGTATGTATCAAGCCGGTTTCTTCCCAATTATGATGTTCGGTTTGCCGGCAGCGGCATTGGCGATTTACCATAGTGCTAAACCATCTAAAAAAGCATTGGTCGGTTCAATTATGTTTGCAGCGGCATTGGCATCATTCTTCACCGGTGTTACTGAACCGTTGGAATTCTCCTTTATGTTTGTTGCGCCGTTGCTCTATTTAATTCACGCACTATTGACCGGTATTTCCGTATTTATTGCAGCAACATTCCACTGGATTGCCGGTTTCGGATTTAGTGCCGGATTGGTGGACTTAGTGTTGTCTTCTCGCAATCCATTGGCAACAGAGTGGTATATGTTGATTGTGCAAGGTCTGGTGTTTGCGGTGATTTACTATCTATTGTTCCGCTTCGTGATTAAAGCATTTAATTTAAAAACACCGGGACGTGAAGAAGATAGTGCAGATAGCGCCGGTGTCACAACGAAAAGTGCCGCAAGCCAAGATAATGAACAGGCAAAAGTTGAACGCGCACAAGCATTTATCACCGCGCTTGGCGGTAAAGGTAATATCAAAGAAATCGATGCCTGTATTACCCGTTTACGTTTGATTTTAGTGGATCGCAATAAAATCAACGAAGCGCAGCTCAAAGCATTGGGCTCAAAAGGAAATATTAAATTGGGCGATAACGCCTTGCAGGTTATTTTAGGACCGGAAGCAGAACTTGTTGCCGATCAAATGAAAAAACTCTAATCGTTAGCGTAAGATGATGAATAACAACGTTAAAGTCGAAAGGCTTTAACGTTGTTTGCATTTAGGCAAGTGAAAAATCAATTTCACCATTGTTACCGATAAAACGAACTTCAGGCTGTAACACTACACCAAAACATTCGGCAATGTTATGACAAATATAACGAGCAAGTGCGACAACATCTGCACCGCTTGCTCCTTCTTTATTAATAATGACTAATGCCTGTTTATCGTGCACCGCCGCACCACCTAACTGATAGCCTTTTAATCCACAACGATCAATCAACCAACCGGCAGCCAATTTGACTGAACCGTCCGCTTGAGGATAGTGAGGGATATCCGGATACTGTTTTTGCAACCATTGAAATTGTTCCGCAGAAACCAACGGATTTTTGAAAAAGCTGCCGGCACTGCCAATTTTTTTAGGATCAGGCAATTTCGCCTGTCTGATGGCACAAACTTGTTGAAAAACCGCTTTAGGGGTGAGCTGTTGCGGATCTAACTGTGCCAAGTTGCCGTAATGTAAAATCGGTTGCCACCGTTTGGCTAATTTAAAATAGACCGCAATTACGGCATAGTGATCCCGATATTGATGCTTAAAAATGCTTTCACGATAACCGAATTGGCATTGATCGTTTTGCAATATAAAAGTTTCGCCGCTGGCAAGATCAATCACCTCAACCGCTTGGCAGATATCTTTCAACTCTACGCCATAAGCCCCGATATTTTGCACCGGTGCCGAACCGACACAGCCCGGGATTAAAGCTAAATTTTCCAATCCGCCGATATTCCGTTCAACACAGTAACTGACAAATTGATGCCAATTTTCACCACTGCCGACTTTAAAATAGTGGAAATCCGCATCGGTGTGATATTCAATGCCTTTAATGCGATTTAACAGCACCACGCCGGAAAAATCTTCGGTGAACAAGACATTGCTTCCTTCACCCAACAGTAAAACCGGTAATTGCTGATGTTGAGCCTGTTGCCATAAATGCGATAACTCATCAACTTGATCGACCTGATAAATCTGTTTCGCAGATGCCGGAATGGCAAAAGTGTGATAAGGCTGTAAATTTGTACCAAGATCAATCATTTAGCTAACCTAATAAAATAATTAACCAGACTAACCCACAAGTTACCATTGCCACGAAAACGGCGGCGGAACCGAGATCTTTAGCACGACCGGAAAGTTCGTGATACTCCTTGCCGACACGGTCAACAATTGCTTCTAAACCGCTGTTAAGCAGTTCAATCGCGAATACCATTAATACGGAAGCCACCATCAAGGCGATCTCAATTTTGCTCTTTCCAAGCCAAAATGCGAGAGGAATCAAAATAATAGCAGCACCGACTTCGTGGCGGAAAGCAGCTTCATATTTAAATGCGGCACGTAAACCCTGCATTGAATATTTTGCCGCTTTAAAAAAATGAGTTAATCCAGTGTATTTTTGCATAATATTCCTTAATTAGTGATGCGTTTTGCTTCGATGACATCATCCAATTTTGCCAAACGAGATAAAATTTTGCTTAACATCTGTACATTGCTGAGTTCGATTTGCATATCAATAGTAGCAATTTGGCGTTTGGTATCACTACGGCTACTCACACCTAAAACACTTACTTTTTCATTGGCTAAAACGGTTGTAATGTCGCGCAATAATCCATTACGGTCGCTGGCAATAATCCGAATACCAACGTGAACACCATAAGAATAGCTATCACCCCAAAGTGCTTCTACTACACGTTCCGGATTGTTCGCTTGTAATTCCGCTAGCTGTTCACAATCAGAACGGTGAATAGAAATGCCTCGTCCTTGAGTGATGTAGCCAACAATATCATCGCCTGGAATCGGTTGACAACAGCGAGCGATATGATGCATTAAATTGCCGACACCTTCAACGACAACGTGTCCTTTTTTCTTCTCTTTCTGTTGCTGAATATTGTTAGCGCTTTTATTAGAGATATGTTTTAGAATCTCCTCATCAATTTCTGCATTTGATGGTTTCAGCAATTTTCCTTGGAGGAAATTGATTAATTGGTTTAATCGAATATCACCGCCACCAATGCCGGCATAAAGATCATCCAGATTACGCAAGTTATATCGTGGCAAAGCGTACTGTTCGATCTGTTTCTGTGTTAAACCGATACGATTCATTTCACTTTCCAACATTTCGCGACCGGCAGGAATATTTTTATCGCGATCCAATTTTTTGAACCAAGCGTGGATTTTTGCTCTGGCACGAGCAGTATGCACGAAACCCAGATTTGGATTGAGCCAATCGCGACTTGGGTTTGGATTTTTTTGTGTGATGACTTCAATTTGATCGCCCATTTGTAATTGATAAGTGAATGGCACGATTCTGCCGGCAACTTTGGCACCGATACAGCGATGCCCAATTTCGCTATGAATAGTGTAAGCAAAATCCAATGGAGTTGAACCTGTTGGCAAATCAATGACTTCTCCTTTGGGAGTGAAGACATAAACTCGATCATCAAACACCTGACTACGCATTTCAGCAAGCACTTCGCTAGAGTCAGCCAAATCATCCTGCCACGCTAATAATTTTCGTAACCAAGCGATTTTTTCTTCATAGCCGCTACGACCGGCAGTTGCGCCCTCTTTATATTTCCAATGTGCTGCTACACCAAGTTCGGCATCATCGTGCATTTTTTGAGTACGAATCTGTACCTCTATCGGTTTGCCGCCCTTGCCCAAGACTACGGTGTGGATGGATTGATAACCGTTCGGTTTCGGATTGGCGATATAATCATCAAACTCTTTCGGTAAATGTTTAAAATGGGTATGGACAATACCTAACGCGGCATAACAATCCTGTAGTTTCTGTACGATAATGCGCACTGCTCTAACATCATAAAGATCACCAAAAGCGAGATTTTTTTTCTGCATTTTACGCCAAATACTATAAATATGTTTTGGTCGTCCATAAACCTCGACTTCCGAAATGCTCTCTTTAAGGTAGGCAGTCAGTTCTTGTACGAAATCTTGAATATATTGCTCACGATCCAAACGGCGTTCGTGTAGTTGGTTGGCAATGTGGCGATATTGATCCGGATGCAAATAACGGAAGCAGTAATCTTCCAATTCCCATTTCAATTGCCCGATACCCAAACGATTCGCCAATGGCGCATAAATATTAGCACACTCTTTCGCAGCCAATACTTTATCTTCTTCACTGATCCTGCTGTCTGCAGTGCGTAAAAAGGTGATTCGTTCGGCGAGTTTAATTACAACACAGCGGAAATCTTCCACCATCGCCAACAGCATTCGCCGAATATTATCGATTTGTACGCTATCTGAACCACGGTTGGTATTGAGTTGACGAATATTGTCCATTTCAAAGACGCCGTGTACCAATTTTTTGATCGTTGCGCCGAAATGTTCCTGTAAATCATCAAGGGAGAGAATTTCGTTTTCAATAAAAGGGAAGAACAGTGCTGCCAACAAGGAGTTGTCATCCATATTCAATTCCGAAAGGATAGACACCATTTCGACACTGTTGGAAAGAATGTCCTGCGCGTGGGCATTATCCGCAATTTTAGGATGAAGATATTGCCAAGCTTGAGTTAATAAGCTTCTAGTACGATCCGCTAAAGTAAGCGAATTTAACCAATCTTCAAAAACGAAATGACGTAAATTTGTTAAATGTGTTTCTCTTACTGCGACCATCTTCTTCTTCCTGTTTTTATTGAAAACATTATTCCGCTAATCATACCGCCCCAATGATGTAAATATCAAACTGATCGGACAAACTTTTCGTTTCAGTTCGACAGTTTTATTATCAAATGGAGTTACTCTATTTTGAGTCTATTTTGCGTAAAAAGTTTAAATTTATATTGAAAACAGGGTGATAGATTCTAAATGTCCAGTTTGAGGAAACATATCAATCATTGCACTTTTCTCTAAATGGTAACCGTTTTCCACCAATATTTTCGCATCACGTACCAAAGTTGCAGGATTGCAAGAAACATAAAGAATTTTCTCTGCTTGCAACTCAATAAGGTGGTTTAACACAAAAGCTGCACCGCTGCGAGGCGGATCAAGCAAGATTTTATTAAATTTTTCTTGTGCCCAATTTTGATTGGCAAAAGGTGCGCTTAGATCAGCTTGGTGAAATAACGCATTTGTAATCTTGTTCTGTTGTGCGTTGTAACGCGCTTTTTCCACCATCTGTGCTACGCCCTCAATACCGACAACACGTTTACTTTGTTGTGCCAACGGTAAAGTGAAATTACCCATACCACAAAAGAGATCTAATATCTGATCATCTCCTTGTGGATCAAGCCAATTCAACGCAGTTTGCACCATTTTGTCGTTAATTTGCCGATTCACCTGAATAAAATCACGAATATCGAAAAACAGTTTTAATGTTCCACTCTGATAATAAGGTTTATCTTCTGTCCACGCAGAAACCTGTTGTTCTTGTTCGCTGACAAACAACATTAAACGGTGTTGTTGTCCAAATAATTGTAATTTTTTGGCATCATTAGCGTTTAATTCACCTAAATGACGTAAAAACAGTGCGACACCATTATCTGCTGCGACTAATTCAATATGCCCCAATTTTTGAGGTTGTTGCCATTGTTGTAGTAGTTGTGTCAACGGTGGCAATAATGCAGATAATTCCGGCATAAGCACCGAACATTGGTTGATTTCAACCGGCTGGTTACTTTGTTTCCGGCGAAAACCGAGTTTGATCTGTTTTTCTGATCTAGAATATTGCACACTAAGACGTGTTCTTCTGCGATAATGCCAAGGTTCTCCACTAATCATTGCTTCAATTTTTACTTCAGGGGCAATTTTTTGTAGCTGTCGTATTAACGCTTGTTCTTTGGTACGGCGTTGCATTTCAATCGGAATATGCTGCATTTGACAACCGCCGCATTGCTGATAATACGGACAGAGAGGTTCAAGGCGTTGTGCTGAACTTGTCAGTCGCTTTGTCGTTTTACCGATACCATATTGCCGTTTTTCTTCTTGTATAGTAAATAGCACTTTTTCGCCCGGCAGCGCATCTGCAATAAACCAAGTTTTGCCCTCAATTTTGGCAATTCCTAGACCTTGATAATCTAAAGATTCAATTAGTGCTATTTTATTTTTAGGAGATGTTTTTGTTGTAGCTTGATAAAAGAGAACCATAATTTATTCGTTAGGGTATAAAATATTTAAATGTTGTTGAAATAGTTCTCGACTTTTCAACGGTTTGTTGCCTAAAAACGGTTTTAATGCAATGCGAGTAAAACGTTTTGCCGCTTGTAATGTTTCTTTTTCGTTAAAGGTTAAATTGGCGAATGCCTGCAAATCTCGACCATAAAAAGTAAGATTGTTTTTGATTAATGAGGCAATAAATCCTTTTTCTTCTCGATATTGATAGGTCATTTCTGCAACAACAGGTTTGCCACTGCCGGCGCAATGTTCAAAATCTATACCATATCCGAGTGCTTTTAACAGCATAAATTCAAAACGTCTTAATGTTGCTTCCACTTGATTTCCATTTGTAGCCAGCCCAGTAAGACAACGTAAATATTCGTGAAACAGTTCCAAATAGGCCGTTTCTTGTTCTAATGTTCTCACTAGCAATTCATTAACATAAAAACCACTGTATAAAGCTACTGTTTGCATCGGTAAGGTAACGGAAATTGCTTCTACTTTAGTTAAAATTTTTAACTGTCCGCGACCGCTCCAACGTAACAGCAAGGGAGTAAAAGGTTGTAATAAACTCTTTACCGAAGAACGTTTGGTTCTTGCCCCTTTCGCTAAGAGCGTGATACAACCATAATGTTCAGTAAAGAGATCTACCAGCAAACTGGTTTCACTATATGCTCGGCGATGTAATACAAAGCCACGTTGCCAATTATCGATGATACACCTCATAGAGAAGAAAAAACGATATTTATTTTAACAGAAAACATTGTGTATTAAGTTGAGAAAGAACTTTTTTATAACAAATTTCCATATAAATGATGAATTTGTTATTAGACGTCTGGCAATCTATATGGATAAATATAACGCACATCAAACATTAATTAAGTTCTATGAGTGAGGAAAAAGACTATGTTAAGTGGATTAATCATTGGAATTTTGCTTGGCTTTGTACTTCAACGAGGTCGGTTCTGTGTTACTGGCGCATTTCGAGATTTATATGTGAGTAAAAATAGTCGTATGTTTACTGCATTTTTAATTGCTATTGCGATTCAGTCTATCGGCTTATATACCTTGCAGGCATTTGGAATGTTCACTGTACCACAAGGTTCGTTAGCGTTAAATGCTGTCATTATCGGCGGATTTCTTTTTGGTGTTGGCATTGTTTATGCTGGTGGATGTGCTACTGGAACTTGGTATCGAGCAGGTGAGGGATTATTCGGTAGCTGGGTGGCATTATTGACTTATGCTTTATCAGCGGCAGCGACAAAATATGGTTTATTAAAAAGTGTTAACCAAGAACTAAAACAGAACCCATTTCCTGATCATACTATTGATCAAACTTTAGGCATTTCAGCGTGGTGGTTGGTATTGGTTTTAGTAACGGTAACAGCGTGGTTGACTTATAAACAGTTGCGTAAGCCAAAAATGAAAATTGCTACTTTACCGGCAAAACGTTCTGGTTTAGCACATTTATTATTTGAAAAACGTTGGCATCCTTTCTTTACTGCGGTTTTAGTTGGTGTGATTGCGTTATTGGCGTGGCCGCTCAGCACTGCGACCGGTCGCCATCACGGTTTGGGCATTACTTCACCGACTGCTGGGTTAGTTCAATTTCTCACCACTGGCGATAGTCAATATATCAATTGGGCAACTTTTTTAGTGCTTGGTATTTTAGTTGGCTCATTTATTGCAGCAAAAGGCGCTAATGAATTTAAATTCCGTATTCCAGATCAAACCACAATTATTCGCAGTGCTTTTGGAGGAGTGTTAATGGGATTTGGAGCCAGTTTAGCAGGAGGTTGCTCAATTGGAAACGGTTTAGTCGAAACGGCAATTTTTTCTTGGCAGGGCTGGATTTCATTAATTGCAATGATATTAGGTACTTGGTTTGCTGCTTATTTCACCATTATTCGTCCAAGAAAAAATAAGGTATTAAAACCACAATTAGCTTAATTACAACTTAATGACAAATAGAAAAAAGGAAATTTATTATGCGTGTTGAATTAGAAACTTCAGGTTTAGTTTGTCCATTCCCATTGGAAGAAGCGAAAGAGGCGATTGCCAAATTGAATAAAGATGATGAGTTAGTTATTACCTTTGACTGTACTCAAGCAACTGAATCGATCCCACAATGGGCTGCCGAATCAGGCTATCAAGTGACAGAGTTTGAACAGACTGGTGAAGCAAGCTGGCGAATTGTTATTCAAAAATAATGTTACAAATTTAAATTTTATCCCATTAAGGAAGTATTTCTTAATGGGATACCTGTATGACAACCATCATTAAATAACTCCATAACAAAGAAACATTTCTCCTGAAAGATATATTTATTGATAGATATTACCTTCTTTACTGATTGTTATTATTTATAAATATGGTTAATAATTCTTATTTTATACATATGAATACATATCTTTTGTTTAAAAAATAGATAATATTATATTAATAATATGTAAAAAATATCATATTTTTATAAATAAAATAACTGGTTAAGATTTGAAAAAAGTGTTTGTTTTAATGCAAACGTTTTCTATCATCGCCTACTACTA
>NZ_JPXX01000017.1 GCF_000771875.1 Gallibacterium genomosp. 1
TACTACTACTACTACTTTTCTATTTTGACAACCTTGTATTTATTAGATAGTATTCGCGCTATTGTGGATAGTTTAATCTATTTTCATTGTAGATAACTATAACGAATAGGGATCATCTTCAATTTTTATAGATTAGATGGCACAAGAAAAACGTTAAATAAATTTATCATCAGCCAAAAAAGGCAAATATGTTGAATTAGCTGTTGCTGGAGAAGAGTATCACGTTATAGACAGTGAAACGGGGAAAACTCCAGAAGATTTACAAGTTTCCCGTTCAGGCAGTGATCTCATCATAAAAAGCAAAAAAGACAAGATTGAAGTTATCATAGATGAATTTTGGGGCGAATGCAGCGCAGAACAGCAATGCTTTGCGGTGTTTGACAGTGCGGCACAAGGCACAGAGCAAGGCAAAGTAATCGTTACCCAAGTTGAAGCGGAAATGAGTGGTTTTAGTAGCAATGACATTGCCAGTGGAACGTTAACTACCAGCTTAGAAAATGGACAAAGTTTTAGCCCTTGGGCATATGCAGCCGGTGCAGCAGCATTGCTCGGTGGTATTGCATTAGCCGCAGGCGGTGGAAGCAGTGGCGGCAAGGGATCATCCCATACTGGGGGGGGGTAGAAAGCACTCAGATTACCGCCGCCAAAGACGCAGTTAAAGCCGCCGAAGAAGCCTACCAAAAAGCCAAAAATCTTCTAGATAAAGCAAAAGAAGATAACCAAATCACAGCCGAAGAAGAGTTAGCCCTTAAAGAAGCAAATAAAGCAATAGAAGACGCAAAAACAAAGGCAGAAGAAGCACTAAACAACCTACCTAAAGATAAAGAACAAGAAGCACTGAAAGAAAGATTAGATGCAGTTAATCCCATTGAAATTCCAAAAAATAGTGGGGGTTCGTCAACAGATCCAGAACAACCAACTCCAACAGACCCTACAGACAATCAAGGCAACACAGGAAAAGACAAACCGGATGTTAGCGAACAGACTAAAAACGCTGAAAAATTAGTCAAGGCAGCAGAAGACGCAGAAAAAAAAGCGGAAGAAGCATTAAAAGAGGCTAATAAAGACGGCGTGATTTCTCAAGAAGAGAAAGATAAATTAGATAGTCTAAATGAAGAAATCACTAAAGCGAAAGAAGATGCATTAAAAGATCTACCTAATGGTAAAGACAAAGATGATTTAAAAGAGCGTTTAGATAATGTTGATAATGTTAACGTGCCGACCGACAACGACAAGACCCCAGAGAATGGCGTACAAGATGATATTGATGCCAAAATCCAAGCCGCGGTCGAAGCGAAACGTCTTGCAGATGCAGAAGCTGCGAAAGCGGATGCGGATGGTGATGGCGTGGTCAATCAAGCGGATGCCGATAGGGTAGCGAGTGCGGTAGCAGAGGCAAACCAAGCGTTAGCAGAGGCGAAAGAGGCCGCAGAGAAAGCGATTGAGCAGGCGCCGGAAGCAAAACGCGAAGCATTAAACAAACAGCTAGCAGGCTTAACGCCGGCAGAAGTTGTGGTAAACGAACCACTTGCCTTTGATAGCGAATCGAAGACACCGGCTGTGTCTGTAGCAAACGGAGATAAAGTTATCCTTAATTTAAATGGTAAGGCAGAGTCTGATCATCCAGCGGATACTTTTGATGGTAATAAAGCTACTTTGATCTTTGGTGATGCCACTTCACCTACTAAGAAAGTACATACTCTGACTGGCGCAGGAAACGGTCGAATTGCGGTATATAATCCAAAACTTGACTGGGATATGCGTACTAGTGATGATGGTACTGGAGCGCAACAGGATCACGCACCGGGTTGGGGTTATGATGAAGAAGCACTCCAACGGGATGCAAGCTATAATGGCTATAATCCTAATGACAATAGAGCTTATTTTTATAAATGGACGGGCGCTAGTGATGCTGCGGATATCATTCTTGTAGAGAATGTACAAACTGACCCTGATAATGGCGATACGAAAGTACAAGGTATGATTGCTTCGGAAGCAAAAGGTTCGGAAACAAAACAAGTTCGTTTTGCTCTTGATACGCTTGCTGGTGGCAATGATTATATTAAAGCCAAAGGTGTGGGCGGACACGTGAAAATTAAAACTAACGAGGGTGACGATGTCATTGAGTTAGGTTATATGAATGGACGTAAAGGCGTTGGTGTGCCGTACTATGATGGTTCTAACCAAATTGATATGGGTGAAGGCAATGATAAATTGTTAGTAACGAGCCATTCCGCAGACCTAGGTGTTTGGCAGAATCTTTATGATAATGGTTCATTGTATTACACCAATGCGAAAATCGATATGGGCGAAGGCGATAATGAAGTGAGTATTTCTCATAATATGATTGCTGGAGCTGAAGACGGTTCGGGGAACTATATTCGCTTTGGTGGCGGTAATGATAAGCTTACCGTAGGTGGATATATAGGTGGTGAATCAGCATCCATCTATACTGGTTATAAATCTTCGAATATTATTGATTTAGGTGGCGGACATAATACGGTTCAAGTGAAAGGCGGTCTTTATCAGCAAGATACAACTAAATTCCTAATGGTGTCCGATGGTTCAAGTGAAGTGACTTTTGACAAAGGAATTGGTGGACGTTCCTCAATGATGATGGGGGATGGAGCTGATACGGTTGTTGTTAGAGGTAATGCTGAGTTTAATTCAGAGCCTTATTATTGGTTAGATGGTGCTTTTATTAAAAACATGGAAATAGGTGCAAAAAATGATATGTACAAAGGTTTTTATGAAACAGCATTTAAACAAAAAGTAAGTGATAAATTGGTTTCTGCTATTGATCGTGCCGGAGCAGGCAGTGAATCTGTATTAGGTGCAAAAGGTTTGAATCCAAATGAAACGAATATAGATAATGCAAAAGAAATTGGCACACGTATTGACTTAGGCAATGGTGAAAATACATTATCAATTTCTGGTTCAGTATCGAAATTGAATTATATTGGTGGTGTTGATAGTGACGCTGTTACTCTTGGCGCAACATCAGAGTCTCGTTTCTGGATGGGAGATGGAACTAATATGCTTTCATTAGGATCAAGCAGTAATGTTGGTTATTCCGGTGGTACTGGTACAGATACAATTACGATTAAGGGTAATGTTAATAATAGTACCTTTAATATTGGTTCCGGTGATAACAGCATAACGATTACAGGTAATGCTGAACAAACTTGGATCGGTGTGAGCAACACTGCTCAAGGTTTTGACCAAAGTGGAAATGATACAGTAACGATTAGTGGTAGCCTCATTGGAAAAGGAATAGATAAGGAGGTTATCAATTTAGGCGCTGGTCAAGATAGGGTAACCATCTCAGGTAGGCTCCAAGACTCACTTATCCAAATGGGTGATGAGAATGATAGCATTACCATAAATGGTATTATCGATGGCTCAAATCGTATTGAAGCTGGTAGTGGTGATGATGTGATTACTGTGACCAATCAAATTACTAGTAGGAATACTCAACTTATTGGTGGAGAAGGTAATGATACTTTCACTGTGCAGTACTTTAGAGGCGATAATCAGAATGCAGTATCAGGGGGAACGGGTACGGATACCTTAAATATTACAGGAAATAATAACCAGTTTATCGTAGGATATAGCAGTGGATGGACTAATTTATGGTCGATTGAAGAAATTGTCTTTAAAGGTACTTCAGGAAGAAATACTATTCGTATTGATGACATGAGATTAACTGAAGACAATGGTAAATCGCTATATATTAAAAACCAATCTAGTTCAACAAATACTGTAGATATTAATGTAAGCGGAAGACAATCTAAAACAACGCAGTATGAAGATAGAGATGGAGATGGTCACTCTGAGTCCTATAGTTATAAGGTTTATTCATTTAGCGGAGGATACACACTTTATATTGAAGATAGTAATAATATTAAGGTCATTTAATGTTTGATCACATTCAGGTTTGAATGTATTAAGTTTGAAAATACTTTTGTATAAATAAACTGATAATGAACCCATCAAGCTGAGCTTGGTGGGTTTTTTTTAAGATTTTGTTAGGTAGAAGGTAGTTCCTTTAAATTTAAGATGGCGACAAGTGGGGAAAGCTTCCTGTTGTGTTTGTGAAATTTGAGAATAATTGGAGGTTAAATGGTGTTATTGATATTAGCGGTTAAACGCTGTAATAATCGATCCATAGCACGATAACCTAGTGCTTCAGCTAGATGAATGCGTTGGATTTGTTCTTCACCTGCCAGATCGGCGATAGTGCGAGAAACTCGTAAAATACGATGATAGGCTCTAACAGAAAGCCCAAGTTTATTTAATGCATTTTCAAGAAAAATCGCATCATCTTGGTTTAATTTGCAATATTGTTCGATCTCTTTGCCAGATAAATGGGCATTAATTTTTCCGCAACGAGAGAGTTGTTTTTTCCTCGCCTGTATCACGATATGTTTTAATTTTTCACTGTTGTTTTCGTCTTTAGGCAATTGTTGTAACGTGCCTTGAGGCAATAAAGGCACTTCAATTGAGAGATCAAATCGATCTAAAAAAGGGCCAGAAAGACGGTTGAGATAACGCATAATTTGTTGAGGAGATGTGCGGTTATGTGTGCCTTGGTAATGCCCTGTCGGGCTTGGGTTCATTGCGGCAATGAGTTGAAATTTTGCTGGAAAGGTAACTTTAGCTGCCGTACGAGAGATAATAATTTCGCCACTCTCTAATGGCTCTCGCAAGGCATCAAGCACTTTTCGATCAAATTCCGGTAATTCATCTAAAAAAAGTACACCATTATGAGCAAGGGAAATTTCTCCCGGTTTAGGAATAGTGCCGCCACCAACTAATGCTGTCATTGAGGCACTGTGATGGGGTGAGCGAAAAGGGCGTTGTTTCCAATGCTGATAATCCACACAACGTTGTACTAAGCTATTAATGGCAGCCGTTTCAATCGCTTCTTGTTCTGTCATCTCTGGCAATAGTGTTGTTAATCGACTTGCCAACATAGTTTTGCCTGTACCGGGTGGCCCTAAAAAGAGGAGATTATGCTGTCCGGCAGCAGCAATGAGTAAAGCTCGTTTAGCGTGTTGTTGTCCGATAATATCTGTCATATCCAGTAAATGGGGGTTTTTAGAATGGGAAACTGGCGGTAATTGTTGTGCTATCGGCAATTTTTGTTGCTGATTCAAAAAACTGACAACATCTAATAGCGAGTCGGCAAAATAGGTTTGTGTGTTGGCAACTAAGGTTGCTTCTTGAGCATTTTGTTTGGCGATAATTAATTCACGTTTAGCATTATTTGCGGCTAAGATAGCTGGAATAACGCCTTGAACACTACGTAACTTGCCTGTTAGTGCTAGTTCTCCAATAAATTCAAAGGATTGTAACTTTTGAGCATCGATTTGCCCTGAAGCTGCTAAGATACCTAATGCAATTGGTAAATCAAATCTTCCTCCTTCTTTCGGTAGATCTGCCGGTGCAAGATTAACGGTGATTCGTTGAGTCGGATAGATAAAATTAGCATTCATTAATGCACTACGAACACGATCTCGGGCTTCTTTTACTGTTGTTTCTGGTAGCCCAACCAAAGTTAATCCTGGTGCGCCGTTACTCATATGGACTTCAATTGTGATTAATGGTGCCTGCACTCCGATAGAGGCACGGCTGTAAACAACTGCTAATGACATAAAATTCCTCAATGCAAAATAAGGGCAAGCATAGAGAAAAAGTGCAAATATAGAAAAGCGTTGTGAGTAGTTTTGTGATGATGATCGAAAAAAGAAAATTTTGTGATAATGATGGGCGCTATTTTCTACCCATCATTAATGAAATTATTTAACTTCTACGCCTTTTGCTTGTAAGTCGGCGTGGTAGGAGGAACGAACGAAAGGCCCGCAAGCAGCGTGTTCAAAGCCCATCGCTTTTGCTTTGCTTCTGAATTGGTCAAATTCACTTGGTGGCACATAACGTGCTACCGGTAAGTGGTGGCGACTTGGTTGTAAATATTGACCTAACGTCAACATAGTGACGCCGTTATCGCGTAAATCTTGCATTACTTGCAAAATTTCTTCGTTGGTTTCACCTAAGCCAACCATTAAGCCTGATTTAGTTGGAATGTTCGGGAACATTTGTTTAAATTCGCGCAATAAGCGTAAAGACCATTGGTAATCTGCACCCGGACGAACTTCTTTATATAAGCGAGGAATATTTTCAAGGTTATGATTAAAAACATCCGGTGGATTTTGAGCTAATTTTTCAAGTGCAACCTCGATACGTCCACGGAAATCCGGCACCAAAATTTCAATTTTAATGTTTGGATTTAAGGCGCGGATTTCTTTCACACATTCGGCAAAATGACCGGCTCCACCGTCACGAAGATCATCACGATCGACAGACGTGATAACCACATAGCGTAATCCCATATCGTGAATAGTCTCTGCCAATTTTTTTGGTTCTTCCGGATCAGGCGGTAACGGTTTGCCGTGTGCTACATCACAGAATGGGCAACGGCGTGTACAGATAGCACCTAAAATCATAAAAGTTGCGGTTCCGTGATGGAAGCATTCAGCAAGGTTTGGGCAAGAGGCTTCTTCACATACAGAGTTCAAGCCGTTCTTACGCATTGCCTTTTTGATATTTAAGATTTTTTCAGTATTCGCTGGAAGTTTAATTTTCATCCATTCTGGCTTGGGTAATAGCTCTTGGTGCGGATCAATATTTTTTACTGGAATAATTGAAGTCTTAGCGGCATCACGATATTTAACGCCACGTTCCATTTTAAACGGAGTGCCCATATTTTTTCCTTATTGTGTGTTGTCCAGACCATCAACAAAGGTGAGTTGTTGATAGCCGATTAAGCGGGTGAAATGTTCGATTAATTTAGGTGCGACATCGGCACAGGTAATAGGTTCTTTAACAAAATCTTGTAGTTGACACATTTCCAAGCCGGCATAACCACAAGGATTAATGTTATGAAACGGCGAGAGATCCATATGAATATTGAATGCTAACCCGTGGAATGAACAGCCTTTACGGATACGCAAACCAAGAGAACAGATTTTTTTGCCGTTAATATAAACACCGGGTGCATCCGGTTTTGGATAGCCTTCAATGCCGTAATCAGCTAAGGTTTTAACTACACATTGTTCCAAGTCAGTAACAAGATCTCTTACTGAAAGTGGTGATTCTTTGCCGGATAATTTGTCGATTGCTTTGCGACGTTTAATATCGACTAAAATGTACATAACTTGTTGACCCGGCCCGTGGTAGGTAACTTGACCTCCTCGGTCGGATTTAACAATAGGAATGTCGGTTTTGGTTAGAATGTGTTCCGGTTTACCTGCCTGACCTTGGGTAAACACCGGCGGATGTTGCACTAACCAAATTTCATCAATGGTGTCGGCAGTACGCTGATCAGTGAACTGTTGCATACGGTGCCAAATCGTATCGTAAGGTTGTACGCCAAGCTGACGAATAATCACTTTTTGTTCAATCTGTTCTATTGTACTTCCCATAATGCAACCTTGGTTATAGCACCATTTTGACCAATTCAATTTCAGCCAATTCTTTATATAAACGTTCCACCTGTTCAATATTTTGTGCGTTGATGGTGATCGAAACCGAGTGATATTTACCATTACGGCTTGGCTTTACAGACGGACTGTAATCGCCCGGTGCGTGCTGTTGTACGACGGCAAGGACACGATCGGTAAGTTCCGGATGTGCAAGCCCAACAACTTTATATGGGAAATCACACGGGAATTCGAGTAAATCTTTAAGTTTTGGTTGTTCTTGTTGTTGCATAATTTCCTCTCTTAACATTGATTTTATCTTTGGATGCCGATTAATCTTGCCATTCACGACAGTAGAAGATTATTTTACAAATGGTAGTACAACGCTCTGAGCGTTATTCTGCAAATTAAAACATCCAACAGATAATGGCATTTAACCCACCCTAAATAAGGTGGGTTAGCAAAATTTCAAGTCGTGGTGTTAAAAAAGTGTTAAGGAAGACTTATCTAACTAAACATACTTTTTACTGTAAGCACCAGCCAGTCCCACGCTTTGCCAAAGAAACCGGCTTCTTCAACATTGTTCATTACTTGAAGATCGGCTTTTTGAATATCTTTACCATCAAGTTGATAAACGATAGAACCAACAACTTGCCCCTGTTTTAACGGTGCTTCAAGGAATTTTTGATTGAGTTGGTAGCGTGCTTTAATGGCTTGACTTTTGCCTTTTGGAATAACTAAATAAACATCGGAAAGTGTGCCGAGTTTGATTTTGCTTTCTTTACCGTAATAAACCGGCTGTTCGGAAACAACTTGATTGGCAGCGAGCGGTTTGACATTCTCAAAATTCGCAAAGCCCCATTGCAATAGTTTTTTGCTTTCAATTTCACGGCCTTTAAACGAGTTGACACCCATCACCACCGAGATTAAACGCATATTATTGTTAACTGCGGAAGCGACTAAATTATAACCTGCTTCATCGGTATGTCCGGTTTTTAAGCCATCAACGGTGAGATTTTTGTCCCATAATAAGCCGTTACGGTTAGGTTGTTTAATGTTGTTGAAGGTGAACTCTTTTTCGGCATAAATATGATACTCTTCCGGCAAATCACGAATAATTCGTGCGCCGATAAGTGCCATATCACGTGAGGTGGAGTATTGGTTTTCGTGATCAAGACCGTGTACGGTTTCAAAGTGTGTATTCTTTAAGCCGAATTGGTCAACATATTGGTTCATCATATTGATGAAGTTTGCTTGCGATCCTGCCAAATATTTTGCCATTGCCACGCAAGCATCATTTCCTGAAGCAATAATAATGCCACGATTTAAGTCGGCAACGGAAACTTGTTGATTGACATTCAAAAACATTTTGGATGATCCCGGAAAATTTTTCCCCCAAGATTCTTCGTCAATCGTTACCATATCGGTATTATGGATTCTTCCCTCTTTCAAGGCTTGACCGATAACATAACTTGTCATCATTTTGGTTAATGATGCCGGATAATGTTTCTGATCTGGGTTGAGTGCCGCCAACACGGCACCGCTATTGTAATCCATCAAGATATAGGTTTGTGCGTTAATTTGCGGTGGAGCAATATCATAAAGACCTTCCGCAAAAGCAACAGAGATACTGGAAAAACCGAGCAAACCGGCAAAGGCGAGTTTTTTCAGTTTTTTAGAATACAACGACATTTTTTCTTCCTTACAAAACGTTAATTAATAGCGATAAGTATAGAGCTGACTATCATCCGTTTGTAAACGAGAAAAAGCGAGTTTGATGCTGTTTACTTTATTGGGGTCGAGAACAGGCCCAATATGAATGTTATATTTATCCCCTTCTTGGGTAATTTCTGTTTTTATATCATCAATAGCTAATGCAGAAATTAGCTGTTCCGCTTTCTCTTTGCTTACAATGTTATTGGCAGTCAATCTAAATTGTTTGCTTACCCTTTGGTTATTAACAATAACGTTGTTCTCTTTCTGTGTATTAAGGCGAGAGGCAATGAGTGTTTTTCCGCCTTTACCAGAGAGATTACCGTTACGGTCAATAATCACCATATCAAGTTTTACATTAGCAACGCCGTGACTGGTCATTCCCAGTTCTTTGGCTGCTGCTTTTGATAGATCAATAATCCTATTTGAATGGAATGGACCTCGATCGTTAATTCTGACAACCACTTTTTTGTGATTGCGTAAGTTTGTTACCAGCACGTAACTGTTTAAAGGCAATGTTTTATGTGCGGCAGTAAACAGCTTTTCATTATAGACTTCACCGCTGGAGGTTTTTTGCCCCACAAATTTAGGATGATAAAAGCTAGCTTTTCCTTGTTTGGCATAAGTTTTAGCCTCTTTTGTGGAAACTGTGCGATAACGTACTCCTTTGACGGTGTAAGTTTTACTTTTTGTTTTTTTAGGATGATATTGCAGTTTCGGCCCTGCAATACCATAAATTTTTTTTGTTTCGTTATGTGTTCCTGTTTTGGCTATTGCAAAAGAACTTTGAAAAAGAAAAAGCAAAATAGCCAACATAGCAAAATGTTTCTTTAGTTTCATATTAAATATGTTCCCTAACTTTCTTTGATTGCTCAAATGGAAATTAGCTTCCATGAGAAAGCATTCGTCGATGTGTATGAATTGACATAATTAAGCCGAAACTAGCCATTAATGTCACAAACGATGTTCCACCATAGCTGACTAGCGGTAATGGAACACCAACAACAGGCAAAATACCACTCACCATACCAATATTAACAAAGACATAAACAAAGAATATCAATGTTAAAGCGCCGGTCAAAATTCGACCGAAGGCGTCTTGTGCTTTCGCACCAATGATTAATCCTCTCCCGATAATAAATAAGTAAATGATTAATAAAACGATAATCCCAATTAATCCGTACTCTTCACTTAATACTGCAAAAATAAAGTCAGTATGAGGCTCAGGTAGAAATTCTAACTGAGATTGTGTTCCCATCATCCAACCTTTACCGAACAAACCTCCTGAACCGATAGCGATTTTTGATTGAATAATGTGATACCCTGCACCTAAAGGATCTTTTTCAGGATCAAGCAGGGTTAATACCCGTGTTTTTTGGTAATCGTGCATTAAGTAAAACCATAACACGGGAATAAAACCAGCAACGCCAATAACAGCTGTCGCTATTAACTTCCAACTCATTCCAGCAAGAAACACCACAAAAATGCCAGATGCCGCAACAAGAATAGAGGTTCCTAAATCAGGTTGTATTGCTACCAATAAAGTAGGCGCAATAATTAAGGCTAAGGCAATGATAGTATTGCCGAAGCTGGGCGGTAATTGCCGTTTACCTAAAAAAGTCGCCACCATTAACGGCACCGACAATTTTATCAGTTCTGATGGCTGGAAGCGAAATAGCCCTAAATCCAACCAACGTTGTGCGCCTTTACTGGTTGTACCGATTAAATCTACCAAAATCAACAAGATAATACCGACTAAATATAAGTACGGTGCTAATTTTTGATAGAAGCGAGGCGGCAGTTGTGCAAAAACAAATAGCACGGTAAACCCCATTGCTACCTGCATTATTCGATTATCGAACATTTTTTCACTGCCACCTGAAGCACTGTAAAGCACAATTAAACCATAAATTACCACGATTATTAAGCCTAAAAGTAGCTTTAAATCAATGTGCAATCTCTGCCACAGAGTAGTTATTGTATGCTTTTCTGTCATTGTGTCGATACTCCGCTTGGATTAACTGGGGATGTTTGTGGTTGATGCGCAAAATAATAATCAAAAATTTGTCTGACGATAGGTGCGGCATTTCCTGAGCCTCCGCCAGCGTTTTCCATAATAATGGTTACAATTACCTCTGGATCATTAAATGGTGCATAAGCATTAAACCAAGCGTGATCGTGCAGGTGTTTAGACAAGTTTTTTGAGTTATAAGTTTCATTCTCTTTTAGACTGAATACTTGCGCTGTTCCCGATTTACCAGCCACTTTGTAAGGGGTACCGGCAAAAGCTTTACGAGCTGTGCCATTTGGGCTGTTGACTACGCCGTACATTCCCTGTTTTGCAATATTCCAATAAATATCATTTGGTTCGGTAATATCAGGATATTGATGTTTATCTTGATAATATTCGACCTGATTGCCGATAATTTCTTGCATTAAATGCGGAGTATTAACTTTGCCGTTATTAATCAGAATAGATAATGCTTTTGCTAACTGTAACGGTGTTGCTGTCCAATAACCTTGCCCAATACCAACTGGAATGGTATCCCCTTGGAACCAAGGCTTTTTATAGCGTTTTTGTTTCCAAGCTCTGGTTGGCATAACACCGTTCGTTTCTTCTAAAATATCGATTCCAGTGAGTTGACCGAAGCCGAATTTCATCATCCAATCCGACAGACGATCAATTCCCATTTGGTAGGCAACATTATAGAAAAAGGTATCTGATGATTCGGTAATGCCTTTGATAACATTAGTAGCACCGTGACCTGTTTTTAGCCAATCACGGAAACGCTTATTAGTGTTTGGGATCATAAAGTAACCGGGATCATAGAAAGTGGTATTGGGTGTAATAACACCTTCGGTTAATGCGGCAACCGCAATAAAAGGTTTTACTGTTGATGCTGGTGGATAAGCACCTTGTAATGCACGACTGTATAATGGACGCTCTGGATCATTCAATAATCTTTGATAATTTTGATAGGAAATACCGTCCACGAATAGATTATTGTCATAGCTTGGTGTTGAAACCATCGCTAAAATGCTGCTGTCTTTTGGGTTCATTACCACGACCGCTGCTTTTTGATTGCCGAGAAGATTAAAAATATAACGTTGTAAATCAACATCTAAGGTTAAACGAATATTTTTACCAGCAACAGCAGGTTGTTCACGTAATTTACGAATAACTTTGCCTTGGCTGTTCACTTCCACCTCTTCAAAACCGACTTGACCGTGTAGTTCATCTTCATAATAACGTTCAATACCGAGTTTGCCGATGTCGTGTGTGCCAGAATAATTGGCTTCTTTTTCTTCTTGTTTCAAGCGTTCAACATCACGGTCATTAATTCGTGCAACATAACCGAGAATATGTGTGAGTGGCTCGCCATATAGATAATGTCTTTTAAAATAAGGCTTTACTTCTAAACTTGGAAATGCATATTGATTAACGGAAAAACGTGCAATTTGATCTTCGCTTAAATCAGCTTTTAATAAAATCGGTGTATAACGTTGTGAACGGCGACGTTCTTTTTTAAAAGCATCAATATCGTCATCAGTCAAGCCAACAATTTGCCGTAATTGATTGAATGTTTGTTCTAAATTATCCACTTTTTCCGGTATGATGTATAAACCGAAAAACGTGAGGTTTTCCGCTAAGATTTTGTTATTTCTATCATAAATAATGCCACGAGTTGGGGCAATAGGTAGCAGTTTAATACGGTTACCGTTGGAACGTGTTTGGTAGGTGTCGTAATTAACAACCTGTAAATTGTATAAATTCGTTAAAAGTACTCCGGTGAGAATGAGTACACCGATAAATGAAATTAATGCACGACGAGCAAACAGATTGCTTTCTGCTTGATTGTCACGAATAGTCTCTTTTTCTTGCAAAAATTTCATTAATTTCATCTGGATTATTCTCGATGATAGGGGTGATTGGCAGTTAAACTCCAAGCGCGATATAAACTTTCTGCAACTACAATGCGTACTAAAGGGTGCGGCATAGTGAGTGCAGAAAGTGACCAACTGCGTTCAGCAGCCTGTTTGCACTCAGGAGATAAACCTTCAGGTCCACCGATTAATAAACAGACATCACGCCCGTCCTGTTTCCAACTTTCAAGTTGTTGTGCTAATTGAGGTGTTGTCCAAGTCTTACCGGGAATATCAAGGGTTACAATTAAGCTATTTTTAGGGCAAGCTGCTAGCATTGCCTCACCTTCTTTCTCTAAAATGCGTTTTATATCTGCGTTTTTTCCGCGTTTACCGGCAGGAATTTCAATTAACTCTAAGGGTAAATCTTTCGGGAAGCGGCGTTGATATTCAATAAAACCTTCATTAACCCAAGTAGGCATTTTTGTACCTACGGCAATTAACTGTAATTTCATTTTTATGCCCACAGTTTTTCTAATTGGTAAAGAGAACGAGCCTCTTCTTGCATAATATGTACCATCACTTGCCCAAAATCGACCACAATCCAGTCGCTAGTATTAAAGCCTTCTGCACCGAAACTCTCAATTTGATGTTTTTTACAATAAGCAATCAAATTTTCAGCTAGAGAGGCGACGTGGCGACTCGAATTACCAGTACAGATTATAAGATCATCGGTGATCGGAGATTTTCCTTTTACATTAAGTACTAAAATATCTTTTGCTTTTAGATTGTCCAGTTGTTCGACAATAGTTTCTAACACGTAAAAACCCTTTTTTGGTTAAAAAATAGTCCTAATTAAAATTTTAAGGCGCGAATTGTATCACGATCTTGCTTTGCGTGGAAATTTCCGTTTAGGAAGTGGCAAGAGTGCGGATGAATCGTAATGGCTTACTGGAATGGAATGTCCAATGTATTGTTCAATCGCTGGCAGATTAACCGCATAATCTTCACAAGCAAAACTGATTGAAATTCCGTTTTCTCCGGCACGTCCAGTTCGACCGATACGGTGTACATAATCTTCATAGTCATCGGGTAAATCATAATTGAAAACGTGCGTTACTTGCGGAATGTGTAATCCTCTAGCAGCAACATCCGTAGCAACAAGAATATCTAGTTGTCCATTAGCAAATTGTTCTAGTAAGTCAAAACGTTTTTTCTGAGGAACATCGCCAGTTAATAAGCCGACCCTTAGTTGATCAGCAACTAAATATTGCCAAATTTTTTCACATTGATGCTTGGTATTAGCAAAAATGATGCAACGTTCTGGCCATTCTTCTTCTATAAGCGTTAATAGTAATCTCATTTTGTCTTGATTAGATGGATAAAACAGTTCTTCTTTTATTGTATCCGCTGTTTTATACATCGATTCAATTTCAATGTAATGTGGATCATTCATATCTTCAAATGCTAACTCGCGAACTTTAAATGAGAGTGTGGCGGAAAATAACATTGTTAGGCGTTCACTTGGTGGTGGGCAATGGCGTAAAATGTATCGAATGTCGCGGATAAAGCCGAGGTCAAACATTCTATCTGCTTCATCAAGCACGATACATTGAATGTGGTTAAGAGAAATAATACGCTGTTTTATATAATCAATTACACGACCGGTTGTACCGATCAGAATATTGACACCTTGTTGTAAAACTTGAAGTTGTTTGTCGTAACCATCGCCGCCATAAGCTAAACCAAGTTTTAATCCTGTTGTTTGCGCAAAATGTTGAGCATCATGATAAATTTGTACGGCAAGCTCACGTGTCGGTGCGAGGATAATGGCAGCTAATGTATGGTGTGATGATGGTTCTTGAATGAGTTTCTGAAAAAGTGCAGTTAAAAAGGCAACAGTTTTCCCTGTTCCTGTTTGTGCTTGTCCAGCAATATCTCTGCCTGCTAATGAGTAAGGCAAGGAATTGGCTTGAATCGGTGTGCAATACTCCATTCCCATTTTTTGCAAGGCTGAGAGGATGTTTGGATGAAGATTAAAATCACTGAATTTTGTTGAAGTTAAATATTGATGTTCCATAATAAATTAAAAAATCTCTGCTAAATAGGCTGAATTCGGTGAGAAATTCTACTCTAAAACTGGACATTAGTCTTATTTAATGGTAACTTTGCGCCATTAAATTTTTCTCATATCCAACTTTACAATTCGTTTTTTAATCTAATCTAACAACATTTCAGTCATTATGAATTTAACAGAATTAAAAAATATGCCCGTTTCTGAGCTAGTTAAATTAGGCGAAGAACAAATGGGGCTAGAAAATTTAGCACGTCTAAGAAAACAGGACATTATTTTTGCTATTTTAAAGCAGCATTCAAAGAGCGGAGAAGACATCTTTGGAGATGGTGTTTTGGAAATTTTGCCAGACGGTTTCGGTTTTTTGCGTTCCGCAGATAGTTCTTATTTGGCTGGACCAGATGATATTTATGTTTCGCCGAGTCAGATTCGCCGTTTTAATTTACGTACTGGGGATATGATTGAGGGTAAAATCAGACCGCCCAAAGAAGGTGAACGTTATTTTGCTTTATTGAAAGTGAATCAAGTCAATGACGACCGTCCTGAAATTTCTCGTAATAAAATCCTATTTGAAAATTTAACTCCGCTTCACGCTAATTACCGTTTAAGAATGGAACGCGGTAATGGTTCAACCGAAGATTTAACCGCACGTATTCTTGATTTGGCAGCACCAATTGGTAAAGGTCAACGTGCGTTAATCGTTGCACCACCAAAAGCAGGTAAAACAATGTTTTTGCAAAACATTGCACAAAGCATCACTTATAACTATCCGGAATGTATTTTAATGGTGTTGTTGATTGACGAACGTCCAGAAGAAGTGACTGAAATGCAACGTTTAGTGAAGGGTGAAGTGGTAGCTTCTACTTTTGATGAACCAGCAGCACGCCACGTTCAAGTGGCTGAAATGGTGATTGAAAAAGCAAAACGTTTGGTTGAGCATAAAAAAGATGTGGTAATTTTGTTAGATTCCATAACACGTTTGGCGCGTGCTTACAACACGGTAACACCGGCTTCGGGCAAAGTATTGTCTGGCGGGGTGGATGCAAATGCCTTGCATCGCCCTAAACGTTTCTTTGGTGCTGCGCGTAATGTTGAAGAAGGTGGTAGTTTAACAATTATTGCTACCGCATTGGTCGATACCGGTTCTAAGATGGATGAAGTGATTTACGAGGAGTTTAAAGGCACGGGTAATATGGAGCTTCATCTTTCTCGTAAAATTGCAGAAAAACGCGTCTTCCCAGCAATTGATTTCAATAGTTCTGGTACACGTAAAGAAGAGTTGCTTACTACTCCAGATGAATTACAAAAAATGTGGATTTTACGCAAAATTGTGCATCCTATGGGTGAAATTGAAGCGATGGAATTCTTAATTGATAAATTATCAATGACTAAAACCAATGAAGAATTTTTTGAAGCGATGAAACGCTCTTAGTTAAAAAATATTTTGATAAAAACCACCTTATTTTGTTTTGAACATAGAGATAAATAGGGTGGTTTTTTTATGAATAAATTACTATGTAACATTTTTTCTATTTATCAGAATAATCTATAAATCCCCGCCCTTTAAGGCGGGGGATGTTAAGCTCTGGTGGCGTAATCGCCTTGGCAGATCCATTTGTAGGTGGTGAGTGCTTCCAATCCCATCGGGCCTCGAGCGTGCAGTTTTTGAGTGCTGACCGCAACTTCTGCACCTAAGCCGAACTCGCCTCCGTCAGTGAAGCGTGTACTTGCATTGAGATAAACAGCAGCTGAGTCAACCTGTTGGACGAATTGCATTAATCGTTGTGGATTTTGACTTAAAATGCCGTCAGAGTGTTGACTTCCATAGCGGCGGATATGAGCGATTGCTTGATTAATATCTTTCACGATCACTACATTCAAATCGTAAGATAACCACTCTTCAGAGAGAGAGTTTTCTTGCAAAGTATGTACGCGATCACAATGTTGTTGCAGAATTGCTTTAGCTGTCGCATCAGCGTGGAAGTTGATGTTCGGCGTTTTAGCATAAGCAGCAAGTTTAGGTAAGAAAGTTTCAGCAATACTTTCTTGAACCAATAAAGTTTCTAACGTATTACAGGTGCTAGGGCGTTGCGTTTTAGCGTTATGAATAACTGCTAATGCTTTTTCAAGATTAGCGCTTTCTTCAACAAAAAGATGGCAAACGCCAATACCGCCGACTATTACAGGAATAGTGGATTGTTCTTTGCATAGTTTGTGTAAACCAGCACCACCACGAGGAATAATCATATCGATATAACGATCAAGTTTTAATAATTGTGTGATTAAGTTTCGATCCGGATTAGTAATTACTTGTACTGTAGTTGCTGGTAGTTGAGCTTGAATCAATGCCTGTTGAATGATCTCAACTAAAATCTTATTGCTGTGAGTAGTTTCTTTACCGCCACGCAAAATAACAGCATTTCCAGTTTTTAAGCATAAGCAGGCAACATCTACGGTAACATTTGGTCTGGCCTCATAAATTACACCGATAACGCCTATCGGCACACGTTTACGCTGAATGTGAATACCACTATCCAACTCAGCACCGTCAATAATATTTCCAATTGGATCAGTGAGAGAAATAATATGTTTTACTTCATGAATAATATTGTCCAAGCGACTTTCTGTAAGGAGTAGTCGATCGATTAATGCTTCGCTAAGCCCTTGTTGGCGCGCATTTTCAATATCTTTAGCATTGGCGGCAAGAATATCACTCTGACGATCTTTTAATTGTTCGGCAATTTTTGCCAAAGCACTGTTTTTTTGTTGATGAGAGAGCGTTGCAAGCTGATAAGAAGCCTGTTTGGCTTGTTGCCCTATTTGTTGTAAATCTATCATTTCCATTCCTTATAATAAAACGAGATCGTCACAATGCACTACTACCGATCCATATTCATAACCTAGAATATCGTTAATTTTGCTTGATTGTTGCCCTTTAATACGTTGCAGTGCATCGCTGTTATAGCGCACCATTGCTCTGGCTAAAGCTTTACCCTGCTGGTTTTGTAACAGTACCACTTCTCCGCGAGAAAAAGTACCTTCAACAATACGAATCCCAGCCGGTAGTAATGATTTATGTTGTATCGTCAATGCCTGCTCTGCACCATTATCGACCGTTATATAACCGGTAATCGGTGCGGCAAATAACCACTGTTTACGGCTTTCGACACCATGTGACGCTACTGTAAATTTTGTGCCGATTTCTAAATTATGGGCTAAATCAATAATCACATTCTTACGTCCGCCAGGTGCGATAATGGTTTCGATACCGGAACGAGTAGCAATATCGGCAGCGGTAATTTTTGTAGACATTCCTCCGGTGCCTAAGCCGGACACGCTTCCGCCGGCAATTGCTTTGGTATCTTCAGTAATTTTCTCTACAACAGGAATCAGTTTTGCATTTGGGTTATTGCGTGGGTCGCAATTGAATAAACCTTGTTGGTCGGTTAATAAATAGAGCTGATCAGCGTGTGCTAAAATTGCAGTTAATGCTGAGAGATTGTCATTATCACCGACTTTAATTTCTGCTGTTGCCACGGCATCATTTTCATTGATTACAGGGATAATCTGATTTTCTAACATTGCCATTAGTGTGTCGCGTGCATTAAGAAAACGTTCTCGATCTTCAAAGTCAGCACGAGTTAATAGAACTTGCCCGATTTTAATATCATAAATTTGGAATAGCTGCTCCCAAGTTTGAATGAGCTGGCTTTGACCAACGGCAGCTAATAACTGTTTAGAGGCAATTGTTGCCGGTAATTGCGGATTGTTCAGATAATAACGACCGGCAGCAACTGCACCGGAAGTGACAATAATAAGACGATAGCCTTGCTGATGTAGCGTGGCACATTGACGTACGATTTCAAGCATATGTGGTCGATTCAGTTTTGATGAGCCCTGAGTCAGTACGCTGGTACCGAATTTTAAGACAATAGTTTTCATAATAACGAGTGATTGATTTGAAAGCGATTAAGTTAGCATTAAATACTTTAAAAAGCGAATAAAAGTCAACGTGTTTAAGATATAGGAGGTACGTTTTCGGACACGCTAATTTTTATGCGGTATTTTTACTAACGTATGTGCAAATTTGAGCTGTATAAAGATAAACCAGAGTACTGCAATAATGGCTAGGAGTGCACCGATTGAACCAATATAACTCAGTCCTAAATAGTGCATTACCTGATTGCCTATCAACGCACCTGCACCAATACCAACATTATAGATACCGGAAAAAATAGATGTTGCTACATCAGTTGCATCGGGAGACAGTTGTAGAACACGCATTTGCATACCTAAACCGAGAGCTGAGATGCCGATCCCCCATATAAATACTAATAAAAATATCGCTGTTGAATGTGTTCCGATTTGGTTTAATAGTGCGAGAGACAGCAGTAATATCAGCATCGAACTGAGTAGAAATTTATTTGGGTTAAGATGATAAAAAAGGTTAAACAATAGACTGGCGACTAAGCCAGATAACCCAAAAATTAATAATGCTGCTGTTGCTACATTGTCAGAGATATGACTGATTTGTATCATAAACGGTTCAATGTAGCTGTAAGCCGTGAAGTGGGCGGCAATCACAATGGCAGTGAGTAGATAAATACCCATTAACATTGGACGGCGAGCTAATATTGGCAAACTTTCGATTGAACCCGCGTTTTTACTTGGCAGGTGAGGAAGTAATTTAGCAATAGTGATCATAATGATTATCGCAGCGATGGCTATAATGGCGAAGGTAGTGCGCCAGCTTAACCATTGCCCTATCACTCTGCCCAGTGGTAAACCAAGAACCATTGCTAATGCTGTACCCATTTCCAATAAACCTAATGCCTGAGTGCGCTTATCTCGTGGTGCAACACGCATTACTAAGGAAGCTGTGATTGACCAAAATATTGAATGAGTTAGGGCGATACCGGCTCGGGACAATAATAAAATCCAATAGTTCCAAGCACAGGCGGATATGATATGACAAGCAATAAAAACAATAAAGAGCTTAACCAGTAAACTACGTCGCTCCAATGCTGAAGTCATTAACATACAAGGCAATGACATTAATGCAACAATCCAAGCATATACAGTGATCATCAAGCCTACTTCGGAAATCGGCATATGAAAGCTGCCAGCAATATCGCTTAAGAGCGCGACAGGAATATATTCTGTGGTATTGAATACAAAAGCAGCAAATGCCATTACAATGACACGAGTATATTCAATACGGCGAACAACATTTTTGGCTAACATCTAAATTAACTGTTCCTATTTTTTATTTATTGTATTTCTGAGCGTCGGCTAATAGTAGTACTTAATGAAAACTTCGTATACTGATTTTTCATTTATTCAGAGTAGAAAAATGTAGCTTTAAAAAGGTTTGATCTGGGTTAAGTGTTGTTAAGGAAAGTTTCTTTTATAATAGCGACTCAAAATTTATAGGGTAAAAAGTATGGCTAAATTATCACAAGAAGATCAGCAAGAGATAACGCGACTTTGCGCTAAAGCGGCATTGTTAATGTTGCAGTATGGCGCAGAAAGTATTTTAGTCGATCAGGCTGCGACTAGATTAGGAATGGCTTTGGGAATGGATAGCGTTGAATGTGCTTTAACACCGAATGCAATTGTTGTCACTACACGTTATCAGGATCATTGTATTACCACTACTAGAAGAAATTATGATAGCGGAATTAATATGGCGGTAGTGACACAGGTTCAGCGCATAATAATTGCGGCTGAACATAAAATTTATGGTATATATCAAGTACATAAAAAGTTAGAGCAAGTGAAACCGTTGAAATATAATCGCTGGTTTGTCGTGTTAATGGTGGGATTGTCCTGTGCCAGTTTTGCTAGATTGGCTGGAGGTGATGTAATGATCTCTTTTATTACTTTTTGGGCTTCTGCAGTGGCAATGTTTGTCAGACAGGAGATTGGTAAACGTCATTATAATCCGTTAATTAACTTCTCGGTAACCGCTTTTGTGGCTTCCTGTATTTCCGGTCAAGCATTACTTCATCATCTAGGAAACGCTCCTGAAATTGCTTTAGCATCGAGCGTATTATTATTGGTTCCCGGTTTTCCATTAATTAATTCACTTTCAGATGTATTAAAAGGATATGTCAGTATGGGAATCAGTCGTTGGGCAGTTGCGACAGTACTGACATTCGGAGCTTGTATTGGTATCGTGTTTGCATTAGCGTTTCTGCATATTAATGCTTGGGGGTAAAATGGATATTTTATTAACATTGCTAGATGATCTTTTTTTTGCTGCGATACCGGCGGTCGGTTTTGCTTTAATTTTTAATGTACCTCCTAAGGCTTTGAAATATTGTGCTACTCTAGGTGCATTGGGGCATTGTTTTAGAACTGTTTTGGTGAATTATTGTGATGTTCCAGTAGTTTTCAGCACATTTTTTGCGGCAGCATTGATCGGTTTTATTGGAGTTTATCTTTCACAACGTTTTTTGGCTCATCCGAAAGTGTTTACTGTTGCTGCTATTATTCCGATGATTCCCGGTGTTTATGCTTATAAAGCAATGATTGCGATTGTACAAATTCACCATTACAGCTATAGCGAAGCGTTATTGGCACAGGCATTGGAATATTTCATTAAAACCGGTTTTATTCTTGCAGCGTTGGTATTTGGTTTGGCACTGCCAGGACAACTCTTCTACCGCAGAAAACCTGTGGTTTAAAGATAGAATGCGCTTTTATGGTGTGATTGAGCAAAAATTAAAACAACAAATAATTTTTGTATGAAAACTGGCAATAAAATGCTAGAATTGCGAGCTTAAAAAATCTCCCTATAAGTTAGTTATTAGGTTTTAGTGGGTTTAGAATGAGTGTAGAAATCGAGAAAAAGAAAGCATCTGCATCCTCGGTAGAGGATGGAGTGAAAAGCAAAGGGCTTAATAGCACATTATGGATTGGCTGTGTGATATTAGTTCTTATTGCAGCGGTCGGTAATATCTATTTTGGTGATCAATTCTCTTCTGTTGTGCGTGTTCCAGCAATGGTTGTGCTATTGTTGTTGGCATTATTTGTTGCGGCAATCACTAATCAGGGAACTATTGCAAGAACATTTTTAAAAGAATCTCGCATTGAGTTAAGAAAAATTATTTGGCCTACTCGCCAAGAAGCAACACAAACTACGTTAATCGTAATGGGAGTAACAGTAGTCGTTTCTTTAATTTTGTGGGGATTAGATTCGATCATTGTTTCTTTGATTAACTTTATCACCAACTTGAGGTTCTAATTATGAGTGAAAATACAACACAAAAACGTTGGTATGTGTTGCAGGCGTTTTCAGGTTTTGAATCACGTGTTGCAACTGTATTGCGTGAATATATTAAGTTGCACAATATGGAAGAGCTGTTCGGTGAAGTGTTAGTTCCAACTGAAGAAGTTGTTGAAAATGTGGGTGGAAAACGCAGAAAGAGTGAAAGAAAATTTTTCCCGGGCTATGTATTGGTTCAAATGGTAATGAATGATGATACTTGGCATTTAGTACGTAGTGTCCCTAGAGTAATGGGATTTATTGGAGGAACACCGGATAATCCAGCACCAATTTCCAACCGTGAAGCAGAAATGATCCTAAATCGTTTAGAGCAGAGCAGCGATAAACCAAGACCAAAAACAATGTTCCAGCCTGGAGAAGAGGTGCGTGTTAAAGAAGGACCATTTGCCGACTTTAATGGAACAGTAGAAGAAGTGGACTATGAAAAGAGCCGCTTGAAAGTGTCCGTTTCTATTTTCGGTCGAGCAACACCTGTCGAATTGGATTTTAGTCAAGTTGAAAAATTGAGCTAATTTTTTAACTGATTTACTTGAAAAACGCTATTTCTTTATTTAGAATAGCGAGCTTTTGAAACAACGGGGAGCTGAAAAGCGTTATCACCCATAACGAGGAAATTAAAATGGCAAAGAAAGTTCAAGCCTACGTTAAGTTGCAAGTTGCAGCAGGTATGGCTAACCCTTCACCACCAGTTGGTCCAGCATTAGGTCAACAAGGTGTGAATATTATGGAATTCTGTAAAGCATTCAACGCACGTACTGAGAGCTTAGAAAAAGGTTTACCGATTCCTGTTGTTATTACTGTTTATGCAGACCGTTCTTTTACTTTTATCACTAAAACTCCTCCGGCAGCAGTATTATTGAAAAAAGCAGCTGGTGTTAAATCTGGTTCAGGTAAACCGAACAAAGATAAAGTGGGTAAAGTAACTCGTCAACAAGTCCGTGAAATTGCAGAACTTAAAGCGGCTGATATGACTGGTGCAACAATTGAAACTAAGATGAAATCTATTGAAGGTACTGCACGTTCAATGGGTTTGGTAGTGGAGGACTAATCAATGGCTAAACTAACCAAACGTATGAAAGCGATCAAAGCAGCAGTAGATTCAACTAAAGCGTACGAAATTAACGAAGCGGTTGCTTTATTAAAACAATTGGCAACAGCTAAATTTGTTGAAAGTGTTGATGTAGCTGTAAATTTAGGTATTGATGCGCGTAAGTCAGATCAAAACGTTCGTGGTGCAACTGTATTGCCACACGGAACAGGTCGTTCTGTGCGTGTTGCAGTATTTACACAGGGTGCAAATGCTGAAGCAGCTAAAGAAGCTGGCGCTGATTTAGTAGGTATGGAAGATTTAGCAGATCAAGTGAAAAAAGGCGAAATGAACTTCGATGTGGTTATTGCTTCTCCGGATGCAATGCGTGTTGTTGGTCAATTAGGTCAGATCCTTGGTCCACGTGGTTTAATGCCAAACCCTAAAGTGGGTACTGTAACCCCTAATGTTGCAGAAGCTGTTAAGAATGCAAAATCAGGTCAGGTTCGTTACCGTAATGATAAAAACGGTATCATCCACACAACTATCGGTAAAGTAAACTTTGAAGTTGATCAAATCAAAGAAAACTTGCAAGCGTTGTTGGCTGCATTAAATAAAGCAAAACCAAGCACAGCGAAAGGTGTTTACATCAAAAAAGTGAGCCTTTCAACTACTATGGGTGCTGGTGTTGAAATCGATCAAAGCAGTTTATAATTTGCTTTACTTTGTCGTAGGTTATATCTATAATCTACGACCTTAACTTTTTAGTAAGATTCTGGTTGGTGCTTGACCTATTCAAGCCTCATCCAAGACCGTAGGGGAAAGAAATTTCTTAATTATCCTACGTAGATGGTGTACAGATAAGAATTTTTCTGCTTCTGGCACCGAAATTCGTCCCTTTCTGCTAAGTTGTCAGATAGGGTTTTTTATGTCTAGGAAACTAGATAGATGTATTTCAGGAGCTAAAAGCCAATGGCATTAAATCTTCAAGATAAACAAGCAGTTGTTGCTGAAGTAAGCGAAGTTGCCAAGGGTGCGTTATCTGCTGTTGTTGCCGATTCTCGCGGTGTAACAGTAGACAAAATGACTGAATTACGTAAATCAGCTCGTGAAGCTGGCGTGTATATGCGTGTTGTACGTAATACTTTATTACGTCGTGCCGTAGAAGGTAGCGCATTTGAATGCATGAAAGATACGTTTAAAGGTCCGACTCTTATCGCATTCTCTAACGAACATCCAGGTGCTGCAGCACGTTTGTTCAAAGAATTTGCTAAAGCAAACGATAAGTTCGAAATTAAAGGCGCAGCCTTTGAAGGTGAGTTCATCGAAGCAAAAGCTATCGATCGTCTAGCAACTCTACCAACATACGAAGAAGCAATTGCACGTTTGATGGGTACAATGAAAGAAGCTGCGGCTGGAAAACTTGTACGTACTATTGCGGCGATTCGCGATCAAAAAGAAGCTGCTTAATATTAGCAGTTTATTGGTTTAAAACTTTTACTTATTTTAGGAAACGATTGTTATGTCATTAACTAACGAACAAATCATTGAAGCAATTGCTGAAAAATCAGTAATGGAAATTGTAGAACTTATTTCTGCAATGGAAGAAAAATTCGGTGTTTCTGCAGCGGCAGCAGCAGTAGCAGTAGCAGCAGGCGGTGATGCAGCGGCAGCAGAAGAAAAAACTGAATTTGATATTGTATTAGCAGAAGCTGGCGCAAATAAAGTTGCAGTAATCAAAGCAGTTCGTAGCGCAACTGGCTTAGGATTAAAAGAAGCTAAAGATTTAGTTGAATCTGCACCAGCAACCTTGAAAGAAGGCATTGCTAAAGCAGAAGCAGAAGCACTTAAGAAAGAATTAGAAGATGCTGGTGCAAAAGTTGAAATTAAATAATTGATATTATTTGATTTTTAGCAAAAATGGCTGGTGATTTTATCATCAGCCATTTTGTGCCTTTCAGAAACTATGAGAAATTACCGTTTAACTCTCGTAGTTTTAGTAAAAATGAAGTCAGTTATGACGGAATTTAAGTTATTGTTTTTATATAAAACAATCCTAACGGTATCAATTTTACACTGCCACCTTGTATAATACAGCGAGAGTGTGTGGATTGTGGGTCTGAACAGCAAGCAGAGGAACCTATGGTTTACTCCTATACCGAGAAAAAACGTATTCGTAAAGACTTCGGCAAACGTCCGCAAGTTCTAAATATCCCTTATTTATTAACTATCCAAATAGATTCTTTCGAGAAGTTTATCCAGAAAGATCCTGAAGGTCAGCAAGGTTTAGAGGCTGCATTCCGTTCAGTATTTCCAATTGTAAGCAATAATGGCAATACTGAGTTGCAATATGTAGATTATAAGTTAGGTGAGCCTGTATTTGATGTTAGAGAATGCCAAATTCGAGGCACAACTTATGCAGCGCCATTACGTGTGAAACTACGCCTTGTCAGCTATGATAAAGATGCCGCACCCGGTACAGTAAAAGATATAAAAGAACAAGATGTGTATATGGGTGAAATTCCATTGATGACCGATAATGGTACATTTGTGATCAATGGAACAGAGCGTGTTATTGTTTCTCAGTTACACCGTAGTCCGGGAGTATTCTTTGATAGCGACAAAGGTAAAACACATTCTTCAGGAAAAATTTTATATAACGCACGAATTATTCCTTATCGTGGTTCGTGGTTAGATTTTGAATTTGATCCAAAAGATAATCTGTTTGCGCGTATTGACCGTCGCCGTAAATTACCGGCAACAATTATCTTGCGTGCATTAGGTTATACAACCGAAGAAATTTTAAATTTATTCTTCGAAAAAATTGTATTTGAAATCAAAGATAATCAATTATTAATGACCTTAGTTCCGGATAGATTGCGTGGTGAAACTGCAACATTTGACATCGAAGCTAATGGTAAAATTTATGTTGAACGTGGTCGTCGTATTACAGCACGCCATATTCGTCAATTAGAAAAAGATGGTGTTACTCAGGTCGTTGTACCAGCAGAATACATTGTTGGTAAAGTTGCTGCCAAAGATTATGTGGATTTAACAACAGGCGATATTATCTGTCCAGCAAATACAGAATTAAGTTTAGAATTATTGGCGAATTTAAGCCAAGCTGGTTATAACACAATTGAAACACTATTCACAAATGATCTTGATTACGGTCCATATATTTCAGAAACATTAAGAGTGGATCCATCTTATGATCGTCTTAGTGCTTTAGTTGAAATTTATCGTATGATGCGTCCGGGCGAGCCACCAACAAAAGAAGCAGCAGAAGGATTATTTGATAATCTATTCTTCTCACCAGATCGCTACGATCTTTCTGCTGTCGGACGTATGAAATTTAATCGTTCTTTAGATATTCCTGAAGGTGAAGGTACAGGTATTCTAAGTAAAGAAGATATTATCCTAGTAATGAAGAAATTAATCGACATTCGTAATGGTCGAGGTGAAGTGGATGATATTGATCATTTAGGAAATCGTCGTATTCGCTCAGTGGGAGAAATGGCGGAAAACCAATTCCGTATTGGCTTAGTTCGTGTTGAACGTGCGGTTAAAGAGCGCCTTTCATTGGGTGATCTTGATTCTGTGACACCACAGGATCTAATCAATGCAAAACCAATTTCAGCTGCAGTTAAAGAATTTTTCGGTTCATCACAACTTTCTCAGTTTATGGATCAAAATAACCCACTTTCAGAAGTAACGCATAAGCGTCGTATTTCTGCATTAGGGCCGGGTGGTTTAACCCGTGAGCGTGCAGGCTTTGAAGTGCGTGATGTTCACGCAACTCATTATGGTCGTGTATGTCCAATTGAAACTCCTGAAGGGCCGAATATCGGGTTGATTAACTCATTATCTGTTTATGCGCGAACCAATGATTACGGTTTCTTAGAAACTCCGTATCGTAAAGTGGTTAATGGTCAGGTAACTGAAGAAATTGAATATTTGTCTGCAATTGAAGAAGGTAATTATGTTATTGCGCAGGCAAACTCTAATTTAGATGAAAATTTCCGCTTTACTGATACTTTCGTTACTGCACGTGGTGAGCATGGTGAATCAGGTTTATATCGTCCGGAAGAAATCCAGTATATGGATATTTCAACTCAACAGATCGTATCCGTTGCGGCTGCGTTAATTCCATTCTTAGAACACGATGATGCGAACCGTGCTTTGATGGGAGCGAACATGCAACGTCAAGCAGTGCCTACGTTAAGATCGGATAAACCGTTAGTTGGTACTGGTATTGAAAAAGCGGTTGCTGTGGATTCAGGGGTAACAGTGGTTGCTAAACGTGGTGGTTATATTCAATACATTGATGCTTCTCGTATCGTGGTTAAAGTGAATGAAGATGAAACCATTCCGGGTGAAGCAGGTATTGATATTTATAATTTAACTAAATATACCCGTTCAAACCAAAATACCTGTATTAACCAAGTGCCTTGTGTCTCTTTAGGTGAACCTATTGGACGCGGCGAGGTGTTAGCAGATGGTCCGTCAACTGACTTAGGTGAATTGGCATTAGGGCAGAATATGCGTGTAGCGTTTATGCCTTGGAACGGTTATAACTTTGAAGATTCAATGTTAGTTTCTGAGCGTGTGGTTCAGGAAGATCGTTTTACTACTATTCATATTCAGGAACTCTCTTGTATTGCTCGTGATACTAAATTAGGTGCGGAAGAAATCACTGCGGATATTCCGAATGTCGGGGAGGCTGCATTAAGTAAGCTAGATGAATCCGGGATCGTTTATATCGGTGCGGAAGTAAAAGGCGGAGATATTCTAGTGGGTAAAGTTACACCAAAAGGTGAAACACAACTTACTCCTGAAGAAAAATTGTTACGTGCTATCTTCGGTGAAAAAGCATCTGATGTAAAAGATTCTTCATTACGTGTACCTAACAGTACAACAGGTACTGTTATTGATGTTCAAGTGTTTACACGCGATGGCGTAGAAAAAGATAAACGTGCGTTAGAAATTGAAGAGATGCAGTTAAAACAAGCGAAGAAAGATTTAACTGCGGAATTGGATATTCTTGAAGCTGGTTTATTTACCCGTGTCCGTAATTTGTTGTTAGCGAACGGATTTAGTGCGGATAAGCTTGAACAGATGAATCGTATGAAATGGCTTGAGCAATCTCTTGCGGATGAAGAGAAACAAGCGCAGTTGGAACAGCTTTCCGAACAGTTGGATGAGTTACGCAAAGAATTTGATCATAAATTAGAGGTTAAACGTAATAAGATTATTCAAGGTGATGATCTTGCACCGGGTGTGTTGAAAGTCGTTAAAGTATATCTTGCGGTGAAACGTCAAATTCAGCCGGGAGATAAAATGGCAGGTCGCCACGGTAATAAAGGGGTTATTTCTAAGATTAATCCAATCGAAGATATGCCATATGATGAGAATGGACAACCAGTGGATATCGTGTTAAACCCATTAGGGGTACCATCTCGTATGAATATCGGTCAGATCTTGGAAACTCACTTAGGATTTGCAGCGAAAGGTATTGGTGATCAAATTAACCGTATGATCAAAGAAAAACAGGAAGTTGCCAAATTACGTGAATATATTCAAAAAGCGTATGACCTAGGTGATGCTTGCCAAAAAGTTGATCTCAGTACCTTTACTGATGAAGAAGTGATGCGTTTGGCACAAAACTTGCGTAAAGGCTTACCTCTTGCAACACCGGTGTTTGATGGTGCAGAAGAGAAAGAAATTAAAGGCTTGTTGGAATTAGCTGGATTACCGACCTCTGGACAAATTACGCTTTATGATGGTCGTACTGGTGAGAAATTTGAACGTCCAGTAACAGTAGGTTATATGTATATGCTCAAATTGAATCACTTAGTTGACGATAAGATGCACGCTCGTTCAACCGGTTCTTATAGTCTTGTTACGCAACAACCTCTTGGAGGTAAGGCACAATTCGGTGGTCAACGTTTCGGGGAAATGGAAGTTTGGGCATTAGAAGCATATGGTGCTGCATACACCTTACAAGAGATGTTAACAGTTAAATCGGATGACGTGAACGGTCGTACCAAGATGTATAAAAATATTGTTGATGGTACTCACCAAATGGATCCGAGTATGCCTGAATCATTTAACGTATTGCTTAAAGAAATTCGTTCTTTGGCAATTAATATTGATTTGGACGACGAACAAACTGAATAATCAAGTTCAAAATTAGCCCAAGTGCGGTATAAGCCGCACTTGAATTAAGTTTAACTCCGATGGGAGCAAATCTGTGAAAGACTTAGTTAAGTTTTTAAAAACACAATCTAAATCAAGAGAAGATTTTGATGTGATCAAAATCGGTTTGGCTTCGCCTGATATGATTCGTTCGTGGTCATATGGAGAAGTAAAAAAACCGGAAACAATCAATTACCGTACTTTTAAACCGGAACGTGACGGTCTATTCTGTGCGCGTATTTTCGGGCCGGTCAAAGACTACGAATGTTTATGTGGAAAATATAAACGTTTAAAACATCGTGGTGTGATTTGTGAAAAATGTGGTGTTGAAGTTACTCAAGCTAAAGTTCGTCGTGAACGTATGGGACATATTGAACTGGCTTCACCTGTCGCACATATTTGGTTCTTGAAATCTTTACCATCCCGTATCGGTTTATTATTGGATATGCCGTTGCGTGATATTGAACGTGTGCTTTATTTTGAATCATATATTGTTATTGAAGCTGGAATGACCGATTTAGAAAAAGGTCAATTGCTTACTGAAGAACAATTTTTAGAAGCTGAAGAGCGTTGGGGCGATGAATTTGAAGCGAAGATGGGTGCGGAAGCTATTCAAGCCTTACTTCGTGATATGGATCTTGAACATCAATGTGAAACATTGCGCGAAGAGTTACAAGAAACCAATTCAGAAACTAAACGTAAAAAAATTACTAAACGCTTGAAATTATTGGAAGCATTTATTCAATCCGGTAACAAACCGGAATGGATGGTGTTGACTGTATTGCCGGTATTGCCACCGGATTTACGTCCATTAGTTCCGCTTGACGGTGGTCGTTTTGCGACATCTGATTTGAACGATTTATATCGTCGCGTGATCAACCGTAACAATCGTTTAAAACGTTTATTAGATCTTATTGCGCCGGATATTATCGTGCGTAATGAAAAACGTATGTTGCAAGAATCTGTTGATGCATTGTTGGATAACGGTCGTCGTGGTCGTGCAATCACAGGTTCAAATAAACGCCCATTAAAATCATTAGCGGATATGATCAAAGGTAAACAAGGTCGTTTCCGTCAGAACTTATTGGGTAAACGTGTTGACTATTCCGGTCGTTCTGTAATTACAGTGGGGCCATACTTACATTTACATCAATGCGGTTTACCGAAAAAAATGGCATTGGAATTATTCCGTCCATTTATTTATTCAAAATTAGAAAGTCGTGGTTTGGCATCAACCATTAAAGCAGCTAAGAAAATGGTTGAACGTGAAGATGCGATTGTTTGGGATATTTTGGCGGAAGTTATTCGCGAACATCCAATCCTTCTTAACCGTGCTCCGACTTTGCACCGTTTAGGTATTCAGGCATTTGAGCCGATTTTGATTGAAGGTAAAGCGATTCAATTACATCCATTAGTATGTGCGGCGTTCAATGCGGACTTCGATGGTGACCAAATGGCAGTGCACGTACCATTAACGTTAGAAGCGCAGTTGGAAGCGCGTGCGTTAATGATGTCTACCAATAATATTTTATCTCCGGCAAACGGTGATCCGATTATCGTTCCATCACAAGACGTGGTGTTGGGGCTTTATTATATGACCCGCGAAAAAGTGAACGGTAAAGGCGAAGGAATGTTGTTGCAAGATCCACGCGAAGCTGAAAAAGCGTATCGTACTGGGCGTGCTGAACTTCACTCTCGTGTAAAAGTTCGTATAACTGAATATGAAAAGAATGAAAACGGTGAATTTGAAGCAAAAACCACATTGACAGATACCACAGTCGGTCGAGCTATTTTATGGATGATTGCTCCGAAAGGTATGCCATTTAGCTTATTTAATCAAACATTAGGTAAGAAACAAATTTCTAAATTGATCAACGAAAGTTATCGCCGTTTGGGAATGAAAGACAGTGTGATCTTTGCAGACCAAATTATGTATACTGGTTTTGCTTATGCGGCACGCTCAGGTTCATCAGTTGGTATTGACGATATGGTTATTCCGGAGAAGAAATATGAAATTATCTCTTCTGCCGAAGAAGAAGTTGCTGAAATTCAAGAACAATTTAACTCAGGTTTGGTAACTGCCGGTGAACGTTACAACAAAGTGATTGATATTTGGGCGGCAGCTAACGAACGTGTTGCGAAAGCGATGATGGAAAACCTTTCAACAGAAGAAGTAGTCAATCGTCAAGGAGAGTTAGAAAAACAAGCATCATTTAACAGTATCTTTATGATGGCTGATTCGGGTGCTCGTGGTTCTGCGGCTCAGATTCGTCAGCTTGCCGGTATGCGTGGTTTGATGGCTCGTCCGGACGGCTCGATCATTGAAACACCGATTACGGCAAACTTCCGTGAAGGTTTGAACGTATTGCAGTACTTTATTTCAACACACGGTGCGCGTAAAGGTTTGGCAGATACTGCATTAAAAACAGCAAACTCAGGTTATTTGACTCGTCGTTTGGTTGATGTGGCACAAGATTTAGTCGTTGTTGAAGATGATTGTGGTACTCACGAAGGTATCGTGATGACCCCATTAATTGAAGGTGGTGATGAAAAAGTCAGTTTGAAAGAGTTAGTATTGGGACGTGTAACAGCAGAAGATGTGTTGCAACCGGGTACAGAAGAAGTATTAATCCCTCGTAATACACTATTAGATGAAAAATGGTGTGAAGTGATTGATAAATACTCTGTGGATAGTATTAAAGTGCGTTCTGTTGTAACTTGTGATACTGATTTTGGTGTTTGTGCGAAATGTTATGGACGCGATCTTGCGCGTGGTCACTTAATTAACCAAGGTGAAGCAATCGGTGTTATTGCGGCACAATCTATCGGTGAGCCAGGTACACAGTTGACAATGCGTACTTTCCATATTGGTGGTGCGGCATCTGCGGCAGCTAAAGAATCAAGTATCCAAGTTAAAAATACCGGTACTATCCGTTTAACCAATGCGAAATTCGTGACTAATCACGAAGGTAAATTGGTGATTACTTCACGTAATACCGAATTAACCGTGGTTGATACTTTCGGACGTACTAAAGAGCATTATAAATTGCCATACGGCTCAGTTTTAAGTAAAGCGAATGGTGATGAAGTAACTGCCGGTGAAACTGTAGCTAACTGGGATCCACACACTATGCCGGTTGTTTCGGAAGCACAAGGTTTCGTGAAGTTTGTTGATATCATTGATGGTCTAACCGTAACTCGTCAAACTGATGAATTGACCGGTTTGTCTTCTATTGTCGTTCAAGATGTAGGTGAACGTGCGACAGCAGGTAAGGACCTTCGTCCGGCATTAAAATTAGTGGATGCTCAAGGCAATGATGTCTTAATTCCGGGAACGGAAGTGGCTGCACAATACTTCCTACCGGGTAAAGCCATTGTGACATTAGATGACAATGCTGAAGTGAATATCGGGGATTCTTTAGCACGTATTCCACAAGAATCATCAGGTACTAAAGATATTACAGGTGGTCTTCCACGTGTTGCAGATTTGTTTGAAGCACGTAAACCTAAAGAGCCGGCAATCCTTGCAGAAATTTCTGGGGTTGTTTCATTCGGTAAAGAAACCAAAGGTAAACGCCGTTTGGTAATCACACCGAGTGAGGGCGAAGCACACGAAGAGATGATTCCTAAATGGCGTCAACTTAACGTGTTTGAAGGTGAAATGGTTCAACGCGGTGATATTATTTCTGATGGTCCGGAATCTCCACACGATATTCTACGCTTAAGAGGCGTGCGTGCCGTTACTGAATATATCGTTAATGAAGTTCAAGATGTTTACCGCTTACAAGGGGTAAAAATTAACGATAAACATATTGAAGTTATTGTGCGCCAAATGTTACGTAAATGCATCATCACAAATCCATATGATTCTGAATTCCTTGAAGGAGAACAGGTTGAAGTGGCTCGTGTGAAAGTGGTGAACCGTAAACGTGCGGAAGAAGGTAAACCGTTAGTAGAATTCCAACGTGAATTGCTTGGTATCACTAAAGCATCATTGGCAACAGAATCCTTTATTTCTGCGGCATCATTCCAAGAAACGACGCGTGTTCTTACCGAAGCAGCGGTTGCCGGTAAACGTGATGAGCTACGTGGCTTAAAAGAAAACGTGATTGTTGGACGTTTAATTCCTGCTGGAACAGGTTTTGCTTATCACCAAAGCAAAGCGAAAAAACGTGCTGCAACAGCTAATAATAACAATGAATTGGTAATAGAAGAACCTGCTACTATTACTGCGGAAGAAGCAACAGCGAACTTAGCAGAAATGTTAAATATGGTAGAGGATTAATTTAGTATTCTTCTAATACTGATGCAAAAATACCGAATAGAGTAATCTGTTCGGTATTTTTTTATTTTGCTAAGCAGTAAGATAAGAGAGAATTTATTGATTGTAAAATAAACAAACCCCATCAGAATAATCTAATGGGGCAATAAATTTTACATCTTATCCAGGTTATGCATTGATCAAACGATAAATTTCAGGATCTTTGCGATCTAAATAATGGAATGATTGAATGCGGCGGATCGTACGTGAATGTCCACGAATAAGCAAAGTTTCAGTAGTAGCAACATCACCTTTACGATGAACCCCTTTTAATAAGTCGCCGTGTGTAATACCGGTGGCAGAGAGAATCAAATTATCGTCACGAACGAGCTGATCCAATGTGAGAACTTTATTTACTTCTACGCCCATTTCTTGACAACGACGACGTTCACTTTCTGCAAAAGCTCGATTTTCTTCGCTGTCACCTTTCACTACTTCCCTTGTTAATAGACGTGCTTGAATATCACCCCCTAATGCGCGGATGCCGGCAGCAGCCACCACCCCTTCCGGCGCTCCGCCGATACAATACATCATATCTACACCAGTATCCGGCAAACAGCATAAGAGTGCAGCGGCAACATCACCATCAGGAATAGCTAATACTTTCACGCCAAGTTGTTGCATTTTATAAATTACGGTTTGATGGCGAGGTTTATCAAGCGTTACAACGGTAAGTTGAGAAAGTAGTTTCCCCATTTTAGACGCAACACGTCGTAGATTTTGTTCTAATGGAAGATTGAGATCAATCATTCCTTTCACTTCAGGACCAACTACCAATTTTTCCATATACATATCTGGAGCGCGTAAAAAAGTCTCTTTACCACCGGCAGCCAACACAGAAATAGCATTTGCTTGTCCCATTGCCACCATACGAGTTCCCTCAATAGGATCGACTGCAATCGCAATTTCTTCTTCATTACCTCCTTTGCCTAATTTTTCACCGATATAGAGCATAGGGGCTTCATCAATTTCACCTTCACCAATTACGATCTCGCCGTTCATCTCAATTTGATTCAACATTGTGCGCATTGCTTTTACTGCGGCTGCATCAGCTGCATTTTTATCACCACGCCCTAACCAGGCAAAGCCTGCAAGTGCAGCTGCTTCTGTAACACGAGAAAATTCGATAGCCAATGCTCTTTTCATATACTTTCCTTATTGAGTTAACTAAAAAATTGCCTAATTCTAGCACCTAGCAAACGTTTGCTTAAATAATTTATTGAAGTTTTTTTAATTTAGATGAAATGCGGTGCTATCTAGGATAGAATGTTATCCATTCTGATGGATTGGATAACAAATGAGGAATAATAATTATGTCTTTAGAAATTTTAGATCAACTTGAATCCAAAATTAAACAAGCAGTTGAAACTATTCAACTACTGCAAATGGAAATTGAAGAATTGAAAGAGCAAAAGGCAAATGTCGAACAAGCGAATCAAACTCTTCAATCTGAAAAAGATCAACTTAATGCTGAAAATCAGCAATTAAAAGAAGAGCAACAACGTTGGCAAGAACGTTTACGCTCATTAATTGGTCAAATTGAGAATGTTTAATTTATTCTGCTAATTATTCATTTTCGTCGCCCCACAATCTGATTTGGCTTGTGGGGTTTTTAGTATGTAGGGGAATGAAACTTTTAAGTTTTTGAATAACTATATTGAATTTTACTTTGTATTCCATTAATTGTAGATGAAAACATTAAATCGTCTTAAGTTCTATTATTTTCCAACCAATTTATTTTGTAGATGAGCAATTTGATTACGTTGATTATCTTGAATTAATTCGATTTTTTTTCGCAATGCATCTATAGTCTCTTTAGTTCTAAAATCCTCTTCAGTGCAATTGTTTCTAAGAGAGGTATTACTTAAATCAGATGCTGATATTTTGTGTTCTTTAAGCATAATACGCTGATTATTAGCTAAATTTATTACTATATTTTTACCGGTACAATCTCTAATAAGATCAATTAACTGTTCATTTACTTCCGTGACAATCAATTTATTGGGTTGATTTTCTTCCTCTGCTGGCAGATCAAAGATAGCAAAGCAAGGTTTGCTAGGTACTGCTTTATGCCAAAATTGGTGAATAACTACATCTATATTTTCATTTTTACTACTGATAATCAGATTATTGCCTTGCCTGAATAATATGATATCTTCAGGTGTTTTCTTGGTGATATCATCTATTACAGAATATTCTTCTCCAATAATAGCCATTTCTATATATCTACCATCTTCTATTACTTTTAATAAATTAATCTGTTGTTTGGAATATTTCTTAGCTAATATTAAACTCATTCAGATAATATCCTTTATTCTGAAATTATTGATTAAGTACTTTTTATATAAATATATTGTGCAATTAAGACATTTTTACAAGTGATGGTAGAAAATAAAGAGTTGCTAAAGATGATCTATTAACACTATTAGCAACTCTTTTTGATTTGAAAATGGATAGGTTTTAATAAATTACAAGATCTATTTTTGTTTATCTAAAATAGGTTTTAAAAACCTTGCTGTGTGAGAATGTGTCATTTCCGCGACCTGTTCCGGTGTGCCTTTTGCAATGATCTCGCCACCTCCATTGCCACCTTCTGGCCCTAAATCAACGATCCAATCGGCAGTTTTGATCACATCCAGATTATGTTCAATTACAACAATGGTGTTGCCTTGATCGCGTAAACGATGAAGTACTTCCAATAATTGTTTAATATCGGCAAAATGCAACCCGGTTGTAGGCTCATCAAGAATATAGAGTGTTTTTCCAGTATCACGTTTAGATAGTTCTGATGCCAATTTAACCCGTTGTGCTTCGCCACCTGACAGGGTTGTTGAAGCTTGACCAAGGCGAATATAAGACAAGCCAACATCAATTAATGTTTGTAATTTACGAGCGATCATTGGCACAGCATCAAAAAATTCTCGAGCTTCTTCAACCGTCATTTCCAAAACTTGATGAATAGTTTTACCTTTATAATGGATCTCCAATGTTTCTCGGTTATAACGTTTTCCTTTACATTGATCACACGGCACATAAATATCTGGTAGAAAGTGCATTTCGACTTTAATTACCCCATCGCCCTGACAAGCTTCACAACGACCGCCACGTACATTAAAACTAAAGCGCCCCGGATTATATCCTCTTGCTCGAGCTTCTGGCACACCGGCGAAAAGTTCACGAATAGGCGTGAAAACTCCAGTATAGGTTGCAGGATTAGAACGTGGTGTGCGTCCGATTGGGCTTTGATCAATATTGATTACTTTATCAAAAAATTCTAATCCTTCAATTGCTTTAAAGGGAGCGTGTTGCTGGTTTTCAGCACGATTAAGCGCATTTTGTGCTATTGGGAATAAAGTGTCGTTAATTAAGGTGGATTTCCCCGAACCGGATACACCAGTGATACAGGTAAATAATCCGACAGGAATTTCTAAATCTACATTTTTTAAATTGTTACCGCTTGCTCCAATTAGTCGTAATATTTTTTGTGAATCTATAGCCGTTCTCTCTGCTGGAATTTCGATCTTTTCTTTACCGGAAAGAAAACGACCGGTAAGAGAATTTGGATTTTTCATAATCTGCTGAGCGGTGCCTTGTGCTATCACTTCACCACCGTGTACACCAGCTCCAGGGCCAATATCGATGATATAGTCAGCAGTACGGATTGCATCTTCATCGTGTTCAACCACAATCACAGTATTGCCTAAATTTCTCAAATGAATCAGTGTATTTAACAACCGCTCATTATCGCGTTGATGTAGCCCGATAGAAGGCTCATCCAATACATACATTACTCCGACCAAGCCTGCCCCGATTTGGCTAGCCAAACGGATACGCTGAGCCTCACCGCCAGAGAGTGTTTCAGCAGAACGGGATAAAGATAGATATTCCAAACCAACATTGACTAAAAAATGCAGCCTTTCTTTAATCTCTTTTAAAATTTTTTCAGCGATTTTTGCTTTTTGCCCTTCAAACTGTAATTGTTCAAAATGATGTAATGCCTCACCGATACTCATTTCAGAAATTTGTGGTAACGTGGTTTCGCCGATAAAGACGTGGCGAGCCTCTTCTTTTAGACGAGAGCCGTGGCACGATTTACAAGGGCGAGTACTGATATATTTTGCCAATTCTTCACGTACTGACATTGACTCAGTTTCTTTGTAACGGCGAGCCATATTGTTTAATACGCCTTCAAATGGGTGATGACGCACAATTGTGTCTCCACGATCATTGATATATTGAAATTCAATTTTTTCGTGACCGGAACCGTGAAGTACTAAATGCTGAATTTGTTTCGGTAATTCTTCAAAAGGTGTTTCAATATCAAAATGATAATGACGTGCTAACGACGTTAACATTTGATAGTAGTAGAAGTTGCGACGATCCCAGCCGCGAATTGCTCCACTGGCAAGTGATAAACTTGGATTTTGGACTACACGATGTTCATCAAAATATTGTTGAATGCCTAATCCATCACAACTAGGGCAAGCGCCTGCCGGATTATTAAATGAAAACATTCGTGGTTCTAATTCTGGTAAAGAATACCCACAATGTGGGCAAGCAAAATTGGCAGAGAAAACCAACTCTTCCGCATCACTGTTATCCATATTAGCAACAACAACAATACCACCAGAAAGTTCTAAGGCAGTTTCTAGTGATTCAGCTAAACGTGTTGATAATTCAGGGCGGATTTTGAAACGGTCGACAATCACTTCGATAGTATGTTTCTTTTGCAGTTCCAGTTGTGGAGGATCGGAAAGATCGCAGATTTCACCGTCAATTCTTGCACGAATATAGCCTTGCGCAGAAATGCTATCTAGCAGTTTAGTGTGTTCACCTTTGCGAGCTTTCACCACCGGTGCAAGTAGCATCATTCTGCTGCCTTCTGGCAAGGAAAGAATTTTATCCACCATTTGACTGATAGTTTGAGCTGCCAATGGAATGTTATGCGTTGGACAGCGAGGTTCTCCGACTCGAGCGAATAACAGTCTTAAATAATCATAAACTTCGGTAATAGTGCCGACAGTAGATCGAGGGTTATGTGAAGTGGATTTCTGTTCAATTGAGATTGCCGGAGATAAACCTTCAATATGATCCACATCCGGTTTTTCCATCAAAGAAAGGAATTGTCGAGCATAAGCGGAAAGTGATTCCACATAACGACGCTGCCCTTCGGCATAAAGCGTATCAAATGCCAACGAAGACTTTCCCGAACCGGATAAACCAGTGATAACGACCAATTTGTTACGAGGAATAGTTAAATTAATATTTTTTAAATTATGGGTTCTTGCGCCCCGAATTTCGATATTGTTCATAATAGCTGATCAAAAAATAAAAACGTCGATGATTATCGCAAAATCGAAAAAACTGTGCAAATATCCAGTATTATTTTATTTTTTTCATAGGGGATTTACGGTAAGATAGCGAAGTTTTAATTTAATTTAAGAGGAAAAATTATGGCAGGCGTTAATAAAGTAATTATTGTGGGAAATTTGGGAAATGATCCTGAATTAAGAACCTTTGCAAATGGTGATGCAGTTGCCAATATCAGCGTAGCAACTAGTGAACGTTGGCAGGATAAACAGAGTGGAGAATGGCGTGAAATTACTGAATGGCATCGTATTGTTTTATTCCGCCGTTTAGCAGAGATTGCCGGACAATATTTGCGTAAAGGATCAAAAGTTTATGTAGAAGGGAAATTACGTACTCGAAAATGGCAGGATCAAAACGGTCAGGATCGTTATACTACTGAAATTCAGGCGGATACGTTACAGATGTTGGATAGTCGCAGTGATCGTATGGGGGCTGATATGTCAGCACCAATGGCTCAACCACAAAATCAGTTTGCACAACCGTCTTATAATCAGCCGGCACAACCTAACCAATTTGCACAACCGACAGTAGCGAAAGCACCTCAAGCGGCAGTAAATCCGGATACTGCTGATTTTGATGATGATATGCCATTCTAAGCATTCTTATATTATCAAAATAAATTATAAAACATTAGGAGAAACCTTTATAAAAAAGAGGTTTCTCTTTTTAATATTTGTTTGGATATATTGCTTTATTTTATACATTCCACCAAAGCCTTAAACAACGGAGAATCCTGTCTCCGATTAGGATAATAAAGATAATAGCCTTCGTAACGCATCGCATAATTTTGTAACACCTCGACTATCTCACCAGATTTAAGCTCTTTTAGTACTCTGTCTTTCGGCATTAATGCCAACCCCAAATGAGATAAGCAGGCTTTTTTCGCAAGAAAATTATTATTCACCACGAATCGACCCGATGGCATAAATTTAACCACTTCTTTACCTTTTGGCATACAAAATTCCCAAGAAAAAATACCTTCAGAAGTTGGCATTCGTACACACAAACATTGATGTGAAGTTAAATCATCAATTGTTTTTGGAATTCCGTATTGTTCTAAATATTGTGGCGTTGCAATTAATGCCATTTGCATATCATCTGAAATTCTGATGGCGATCATATCTTTATCTACTTCTTTGCCTAAACGAATCCCCGCATCAAAACGCCCAGCTACGATATCAGTAAATTTCATATCGCTGATTAGCTCTAATTTTACTTCGGGATATTTTTCCATAAATCTTAATAACTTATCCCAAATAACATAGAGAAAAACGTGATCAGCCCCATTAATACGTAATGTTCCATTTAGCGTGTTACGAAAATGACTTAATGCATTAACATTATCTTCAATACTCTCAAATAATGGAAAAAGTTGTTTAAAAAGTTGTTCACCTGCTTCGGTAGTGGCAACACTGCGAGTTGTTCGATGAAACAATTTTATTTTCAGCTGTTCTTCCAATTTCCGCATAGAATGGCTTAACGCTGAGGTCGATACGCCTAAATATGCAGCCGCTTTAGTAAAACTGGCAGTTTGTGCAACAATAATAAAATTGCGTAATTCATTCATATTTTCAATCATCTTGGCTCTCTTTGATTGTTGAAAAATATTCAACAGGCTATCAAAAAATACCCCACTAATCAAAACAATATTTTCTCCCTATAATGTCATCATTCAAAGCACATAGGAGTAAAAAATGAAAACAGCAACATTAAACAACGGTATTGAAATACCAATGATCGGCTTTGGCGTGTATCAAGTGAGCGATGAAGAAACGGAACAAGTCGTCTTATCCGCCCTTGAACAAGGCTATCGCCTGCTCGACACCGCTGCCATTTACGGTAACGAAGCGGGCGTAGGGCGTGCGATTAAAGCCAGCGGTATCCCTCGCGAAGAGATTTTCGTTACCACCAAACTTTGGATTCAACGCCAAGATGCCTTCAACGGCACGCAAAAAGCCCTTGACGAATCCTTGCGCCGTTTGGGCTTGGATTATGTGGATCTCTATTTAATGCACCAACCTTTCGGCGATGTACACGAAGAATGGCGCGCAATGGAAACCGCGTTGAAAGCAGGCAAAACCCGCGCCATTGGCGTGAGCAATTTCCATATGGATCGCCTCGCCGACCTCATCACCTGCCACGACACCGTGCCAGCCGTGAACCAAATCGAAACCCACCCGTTCTACCAACGTGAAGCGGAATTAGCGTTCCATAAAGAACTGGGGATTCTGCAACAAGCTTGGGGGCCGCTTGCAGAGGGCAAATTCGACATTTTCCATAACACCGTGCTAAGCGAAATCGCCGCCAAATACGGCAAATCGGTCGCCCAAGTGGTGTTACGCTGGCTCAACCAACGTGGCATCGCCATCATTCCAAAATCGGTGAAAGTAGAAAGAATGCGTGAAAACCGTGATATTTTGGATTTCACCCTTGACGCACAAGACCTCGCCACCATCGCCACCCTCAATCGTGATGAAATCATCTTCGATCATCGCGATCCAAAAATGGTGCAATGGCTGGCACAAGCGAGAGGGTAAGCCAAGATTGAAAAACGCCGTGTGGAGTATGGAATATCGCACGGCGTTCTCATAACTACTATAAAAAAACAGCTTGAAAAATGCACCGCACTTTTCAGGCAGCCTGAATAAACAATGGGATAGCTAAAGCAAACAATGGCTAATTGCTAAACCCATTGCCGATTTAATGATGCGTCATCGCCGTGAACTAGACGTAATGCCATCTGAAAAAGTGTGGTGCAAAACGACCGCACTTTTTCGTGCGTTGATAAACCCTATACGAGCCGTATAGGGTTACTTAATTTAAGTCGCTCTGCGACTTTTCTATTCAGCCCCAGTGGGGCTACCTAGTACGGCTCGCGCTAGGCGATGAGCTTTGTCAGCAATCTAGAAAAGTACGGTGAAAAATGATCGCACTTTTTCCCATCATAACAAAAAGAAATGTTTAACAATTTAAGGAGTATTTAAATGAAACCAACAGGCTTCCCCCTTACTTTACTTTCAGCGGTGCTATTCAGCACTGCGTCATTTAGCCACGCCGCCGATCCCGTGCAGGCTGGGGCGGGCATTGCGGTGGTGCAGACCCAAGCGGGCGAGTTGCAAGGCTATGTGCAAGACGGCATTTACACTTACAAAGGCGTGCCTTATGCCCGTGCTGAACGCTTTATGCCGCCGCACGCCGTTACTTGGCAAGGCACAAAACTCGCCCTCACCTATGGCGATGTCTGCCTGCAAGTGCCGATGGGCGGGCGTTCGTTTTTCTTCACTGGCCCCGAAATGCACGAAAGTGAGCAATGCCAAAACCTCAATATTTGGACACCCTCGCTTTCAGACGGCAATAAACGGGCGGTGATGGTGTGGATTCACGGCGGCGGTTTTCAATCGGGTGCGTCTAACGATTTAGACAGCTATGACGGCGAAAACCTCGCACGCACGGGCGATGTGGTTGTGGTGTCGCTCAATCACCGCCTCAATGCAATGGGACATTTGGATCTCTCCGCTTACGGCGAAGCCTACAAACACTCCGCCAATCTCGGCATTCAAGATTTAGTCGCCGCCTTGCAATGGGTTAAACAAAACATCGCCCAGTTCGGCGGCGATCCTGACAACATCACCATTTTTGGCGAAAGCGGCGGTGGGGCGAAAGTTCTCACCCTAATGGCAACCCCTGCGGCGAAAGGCTTGTTCCAAAAAGCCATTGTGGAAAGCGGTGCGGTGGGCGAAATGGGTATGAGAGCAAACGATCCAAAAATCGGTCAGCAAGTGGCAGCGGAAACCCTCGCCATTTTGGGGGTAAACGAAAAAGAATTGAGCAAATTACAACAATTTAGCCCCGAACAAATCAACCAAGCCGCCAGCTAAGCGATGAAAAAAATCGCCGAGCAACGCAAAATCCCTGCTATTCGTGGCAACGGCTATGGGCTTTCTTGGCGACCAACAATGGGCAGCGACTATATCCCAACGCAACCTGTGGGCGAAAAATACCCCGACATAAGCAAAGATATTCTACTCCTCATCGGCTCAAATTTATAGTCGTTTGATTTCAAAATAATACTGCGTTACTTCGCCTTGCCGTACTATTTGTACTGTCTGCGGCTCGTTGCCTTGTCTTATTTTGAACTTAAACGACTATAATTGAGTGAAGCTTCCCCTTGCAACTTAACCTTGCGGAAAGCGAAAAAAGCAACCGCTTCACTTGGCGCGAAACCGAAGTGCAACAACGACTGAATGCCAAATATGGCGACAAAACCGCCGCCGTGATCGCAGCCTTCAAACAGGCCTACCCACAACGCCGCCTCGCCGATGCCCTGTATGTGGACAGCTTCTTACGCGCCCCAGCCCTAAAAACCGCTAGCCTCAAAGCCGACCAAGGCGGTGCGCCTGTGTATCAATACCTCTTCACTTGGGACACGCCCGTGTTTAACAGCGTGCCAATGAGCTACCACACTGCCGAAATTGCCTTTGTTTTCAATAACATCGACCGAATGAAACAAGCCACAGGCGGCGGAGCAGCCGCCCACGCCCTAGCCGCAAAAATGAGCCGTGCGTGGACAAACTTCGCCAAAACAGGCAACCCCAACGCCGCAGGCTTACCCCAATGGCAGCCCTACACCCGCGAAAACGGCAACGTGATGATTTTCGACAACCAACCCGAAGTCAAACAACATCACGACAAAGCCCTAATGCACCTACTCGCCCCGAATATGAAGTATTAACCGAATAACGCCATTTGGCGCAAAGGGAATAGCATAAAGTGCGGTGAGATTGGAGTGTGTTTTTATCACTAAATTGATTTCACTTTTATAAAAGTCCTTAAAGTTACTCATTTTTGAGCAGTTTAGTCAATTTAAGGCTTGTTTTGAGTGGGGGAATAGAAAAGAAAGCAGTGGGGTTTCTGAATTTTTGCAATCGCAAAATCCCCAAAATCCCACTGCTCTTTCACTCTCCTCCTTTCAACAAACGGTCAAAATCGCTTTCAAAATGCTGGTCTTGAATAACACGATATTTTTCAAACTCGCTTAAAGCGTGGGCTTTGGCGATTTCGGCGGTAACTTTGCCGGCGTCTTGCAACACGGCCCGGTCGGTGGCGTCTAAAAAGCGATTGAGCCTTGTTTCCCAATCTTGCATTGTCATCGGAATTTGGCGTAATGCCATATCTTCTGCCATATCCAAATAAGCGGACACCAGCCGTTGCAGTTGAGCTAATTCATTGTCGGATAAATAATTTTTCGCCACCACCACATCAAAAGGATAAATTTTGCCCTGTGGTGCGTCTTTCCAAGTGGTCAAGCCCATATTCGGCTTGCTGGCGTTTGCTCGTTCTACAATCAATTCTGAGGCGGTATGACCGTGAATCGCCCAATGCAATTTGTTTTGCACGGTGGCAAAAAAGCGTTTAGTCGCTGTGGAGGTGCGGTCGTAATCAATGGAAGTCGCATAAATATCGGTGATTTTTTGGTAAAACTTGCGTTCTGACAGGCGAATTTCTCGGATACGGGCAAGTTGTTCTTCAAAATACTTTTTGCCTAAACGGGTGCCGTCATTTTTCAACCGCTCATCGTCCATCGCAAAACCTTTGATGGTGTAGGTTTGAATAATCTCAGTCGCCCATTTGCGAAACTGCACCGCTCGCTCGGAATTGACTTTATAGCCGACGGCAATAATCGCTGAAAGATTGTAGTGTTTGGTCTGGTAATTTTTACCGTCATCGGCAGTTATCCAAAAATTTTGGATAACTGAATTTTCAGATAACTCATTGTCATTAAAGATTTTTTTAAGATGATAGCTGATTGTTCTTACATCAACATCATAAAGCTGCCCCATCATTTTTTGACTCAACCAAACATTTTCGTCCGCATAAATGGCATTAACTTGGCTCTCGCCTGTAGCGGTCATAAAGGTGAGATATTCCGCCACTGAAGAAACAATTTCCGATTTGGTCATACAAACTCCTTAACTGAAATTCTGTTTAGTCTAATGCCATTTGCAAAGCTGGCAAGGGGAAAAAGGCATTTTTTCGATGCAGATCGCAAAAAATAGTGAAAATCCGACCGCACTTTGATCGTGGTGTGTTTTGCGTTCTCTTAACAAGCGAGGTCTATTTTAACCGCTGGCGTGAACTTGCTTTCATTCCCTAAACGCTGGTGAAATCATCACCCACAACCGATTGCTGTCGCCCTCACGGAAAGGATAACCCGACACGCCCACCCGTAATAGGCTCGAATAGACGAAGCGTATTTAAAAAAAACAATGCGAAGAAACCATTTATTCCGTGCTTCACCCATTCGTTAGGCGTAAGCAATCCACCACCACTCTTAGGGCGGGGGAGATGTGGCGGCTGGGGTAGTAGAGGTAAAACGCAGGCAGGATTGAGGGTTGGTTGGGGAACAGGACGATGAGGTCGCCGCGTGCGATGTCTTGTTCCACCATACTTTCGGGCAGGTATGCCAGCCCTAGCCCCATTTTGGCGGCGGTGCGAGCGGGGTAATCATCGCTGAAAATCCATTTTGCTTGTGGGGTGAGTTGGTGGGTTTCGCCGTTGTGTTGGAATGTCCAAGGGTAAAGCGTGCCGCTGCTGAGCATACGGTAGCCGATGCACGAATGTTGTGCCAGTTCGCTGGGGTGTTGCGGTATGCCGTGCTGTGCCAGATAGCCTGGGCTGGCGACTACAGCCATTTTTAGCGGTTCGCTGATTTTCACGGCGATCATATCTTCTACCACATCGTCGCCAAGCCGTATGCCTGCGTCAAAGCCATCTTTGACGATGTCGATAAAACGGCTGTCGCTAATGGCTTCGATGATGATGTCGGGGTAAAGCCGTTGCAGTGGGGCGAGTTTGGGGAGCAAGAGCCATTCGATGGGGAGCATAGCACAATTAATCCGCACCACGCCGCGGGGTGATTGGCGGTAGTGTTCGAGCTGGGCTAGGCCTTGGTTGAGGCGGTTGAAACTGCGTTCGGCTTGTTGATAAAACTGTTGCCCTGCTTGGGTGAGGGATACGCTGCGAGTGGTGCGGTGCAGCAGTTGCACACCTAATCGAGCTTCGAGCTGTCGTATGGTCTTGCTTAAGGCAGGGGCGGAAATGCCGAGTTTGTTGGCGGCTTGACTGAAGCTTTGGTGCTGGGCGCTTTGATCTGCACCTTAATTGCTGGTTTTTACGTCCAAGTTTAGGGTGCAGATTAAAGCATAATGTATTTTTTTACTATTAAATATATTTATGAAATTTCAGGGCTAACCCAGTCAAATAGTTTTTTACTTCTAGGGCAAGTCATAAGATTTTCTAGTTCTTTCACACAATGCTGATAGTGTGGCGTTTTTCTATGCTCATTTAGAGCTTCTTCACTCGCGTAAACTTCATAAGCATAAAAACGTGTTTTGATTTCAGGGTCGCGTAAAACATCGAAACGAATATTCCCTTTTTCAGCACTTGTGCAAGCCTGATGATGTTTAAAAAGGGTTAAGAATTCTTCTTCTTTTCCTTCTTTCACATTAATTTCAACTAACATTGTAAGCATAATTGCTCCTTAATGAATTTGTGGTTAACTATTTTTTTCGTGAAGATAGAGTTGATAAGCTTTTTCCGAATTTTCACCGCCATGAACAACGGCATTCACGGCTTTTAACATCGCAATAGGTGAATCTGATTGGAAAATATTTCTTCCCATATCTACCCCTAAAGCGCCTTGATCTATAGCTTGATAGCACATTTCTAATGCATCGCGTTCTGGGAGCTTTTTCCCGCCAGCAATAACAATGGGAACAGGGCATCCAGCTGTAACACGCTCAAAGCCTTTATCAACATAATAGGTTTTGATTATATTTGCGCCCATTTCTGCAGCAATACGCGTAGAAAGTGAAAAATAGCGTTGATCTCTAGCCATATCTTTACCAACACCAGTTACAGCCATAATTGGCATTCCATAGCGATAACCTTGATCAACCAATTTGATAATATTTTTAATTGATTGATGTTCGTATTCTGAGCCAATATAAACTTGCGCCGCCATAGCCGATACGTTTAGTCTTAATGCATCTTCAATATCAACTGCAACGGCTTCATTCGATAATTCAGTTAGAATTGAATTTGCTCCTGATGCACGTAATGCAATAGGCTTATTAGTATCTGGAGGAACAACGCTACGTAAGATCCCTCTTGTACACATTAAAACATCAGTATATTCAAATAATGGTGCAATATTGAGATCTATGCGTTCTAATCCTGTCGTTGGGCCTTGAAAATAACCGTGATCAAAAGCTAACATAATTGTTTTACCTGTTTTAGGATTAAATATGTTAGCCAGTCTAGATTGCATTCCCCAGTCTAACGCTGCACATCCTTTTAAATAAAATGCTTTATGTGTTTGGGGCTTATCTAATCCGAAGTCTTTTCCATCTTTGATATCATCTAAATCTGCCATTTTATTCACCTACCTGATTTTAAAAATTATAGTTGTCAATATTATCTTTGGTAAAAACAACACGTTCAGGAAGGAGTACAATTCCATTTCCTTTCGCTTCATATTGATAACCTTGAACACTATTTGGTGATACCTCAACTTCACCAATATCAGGAACGTTAACTTTATCTCCTACGTTTAGTGTTCGGCCTTTTAAAAGTTCATTTGTTACAGCAATAGAAATTTCACCCTGTTTTACTACATCCCATAGACCAAATTGTTTTACTGTGCCGCGTTTTACATAAGGTCGCATGACATTTGGTGTACTAAAACCAACAATCGTAATTTTGTCATTTTTTAAGTTTTCCGCAGCTTGGGCGGCAGCAGGTAAGGCATTTGCATCAGGCGCAATAATAATATCTAAGTCTGGATAGGCCTTGATAATACCTTCTGCTGTTTGCAAAGATTTAATTGCATCATTATAACCAAACTGAGTCGTTACAATTTCCCATTCTGGATGTTCTTTACTGATTTTTGCTTTAGCAGCGTTCACCCATTGGTTTTGATCTGTTACTGTTGGACTAGAATAGAAAAAGGCAACTTTAGCTTTAGGTTTAGTGACTTGATTAGCGGCCATTTCAACTAGCATTGAACCAAGTTGTTCAGGTGTGCCTTGGTTGATATAGTAGCTTCGACATTCAGGTTTTACATCAGAGTCCCACGTAAGAATTTTTACACCTCTTTTCATTGCACGTTGTAATGTAGAACAAAGACCTTCAGGGGAAACCGCAGAAACGACAATTGCGTTATAGCCTTGATTCACAAAGTTATTAATTAATTGTACTTGGTTTGATACGCTTGGTTCTGTTGGGCCATCGTAGGTAACATTTACACCTAGTTTTTTACCCATTTCAGTCGCACCTTGGCCACCACTTGTAAAAAAGCCAACGCCAACGAGTTTAGGAATGAATGCGATTCTATCGGCAGCTTGTACAAAAGTAGCTGTTAAACCTAACATAATAGCCAGTGCGGTTGTTTTTAATTGCATTTTCATAGTGAGTCTCCTATTTTATAGTTGAACATTAATGAGATACTGCATAAATAAAAGTTAAAGATTAATTATAAAAGTCCTCCTTTATTTATTTTTGTTTTAAATAAAAAACATTCTTCTTAAGCCAATTCATAATAAAACTTCGATATATGCTGAATGATTTTCCAATTAGTACGATAATTAATAATGCTCCTGATAAAGCACTAGAAATTTCATTAGAGACACCAACCATTTGTAAGCCCTGCTGTAAATAACCAATTAATAGTGCCGCGATGGCTGTGCCAAGAACAGAACCCGCTCCACCATAGATATTTGCACCGCCTAATACAACAGCTGTAAGGACAGGCATTAATAATGAACTACCTAAGTCAGAACGAGCCGAGCCAAAATAGGATACTAGTAATATTCCAACAAATGCTGCAACAGCACCTAATAAACCGTAAATAATAAATAAGGTTTGTTTGATAGGTACGGCATTATAAATAGAAGTACGTTCATTTTGGCCAATTAAAAATATACTTCTGCCAATGACTGTTTTATGCATTAATAACCAGAATATTATAGCTATAATAATGAAGTAAATAATTGAAGTTGGAATGTTGAAAATACTTTGATTAGCGAAGTTTAATAAACTATCTGGAAAACCACCGATACCTTCATAACCAGTAGCACCAGCAAATCCAGATAGTAATAAAGCTCCACCACCGTAAAGATACATTGTTCCTAGTGTAATGACGAGAGGATTAACTTTGGTGTACAAAATAAGACTTGCATTAAGTAACCCACATAAAATTCCAATGATAAAAGTAAGAAAAATAGCAATACTTAGAGGATAACCTAATTGAAATAAAACACCTAAAGATATAGCACAAAGACCGACAGTAGAACCAAAAGAAATATCCATACCGCCACTAACAATAATCAGTGTCAGTGGTAATGCCAACATTCCAATATAAATAAAGTCACTTGTGCTATATAACAAAATATTGATATCTAGCATTCTAGGGTTAAATAAACCAAATCCAATTATTTCTAAAATAACAAGAAAGAATAATGTTATTTCCCAGCTATATTTCTTTATCTGTAACATAATTTCTCCTTAATTTATTTAGTGTTAAGGAATCTGGAGTAACGTTGTAGTTTTAAGTTTTCACTAATCATTACTCTTATTCTTCCATCAAAAATTAATACACATAGTAAAACGAGTCCTGCAATAAAATTATTCCAATAAGCAGGAACTTTAAGTAAAACCAAGATCGTATCAATTTGTATCAGGAAGTAAGCGCCTAATACGGCACCGAGAATATTTCCTGTTCCACCAAGCAAACTAATTCCACCTAATACACAAGCAGCAATAGCTTTCATTTCTAAACCACTGCCAGTTGAGTTCGGAACAAAACCAATTTGTGAAGTGAATACTATTCCAGCGATAGCCGCCATTAATCCATTAATTGTAAATGCAAGGATTCGAATCTGATTTGTTTTCACACCAAGTTGTAATGCACCTTGTAGATTATCGCCTACGGCATAGAAATTGCGTCCATTTTGAGTACGAGTAAGAATGAAGTAAGAAATTAAAATAAGTATTAGTGTCATCCATCCAATGGGAGAGATAGATAACAAGTTAGGGGATGCAAGTAATTTTAAATCTTGTGGTAATCCTTCGATCCATTTACCACCAGTGATTAATAGCATTATTCCTTTGTACAAACCTAATGTACCTAGTGTGGCAACAATAGCAGGTATCTTTAATAAAGTAACAAGTATTCCATTAAATATTCCCGCTGCGATTCCACATAATAAAGTCATAAAAAATGCAGTAACCAGATTAAATTCAGCGTTAAGAAGACTACCCATAATTACAGCACATAGCCCCATTATTGAACCGATGGAAACATCAATGTTACGCGTTAAAATAACGAACGTTGTACCTAGTGCTAATAGGATAACAATAAGAGATGAATTAAAAATCATTGTTATTGTTTGCAAATGAAATCCATTACCTTCAAATCCAAGTAATAGAAAAAGAAATAAAATAGCAATTAGAATGGTTATTTCTCTATTGTTTTGAATGAATTTCCACATAGTTTGGTGTCTCCTTTGAAATTTATCCGCCAAATGCAAATTGCATAATCTTATCGCTATTTATTTGATCACCTTGCAAACTACAGTTAATTTCTCCATCATGCATAACAAGAACACGATCAGACATTTTCTCGATTTCTTCTAAGTCAGAAGAAATGAAAAGCACGGCAACATTTTGTTTAGCGACTGATTTGATAAGTTGATAGATATCAGCTCTTGCGCCAACATCAACACCGCGAGTAGGTTCATCAACGATCAGTAAACGTGGATTGGCTTCTAAACATTTAGCAATTAAGACTTTTTGCTGATTTCCACCAGATAGGGTGCGAATAGGTTGTTGTGGCATTGCATATTTTATACCCATCGCTCTTTTATAACGTTCTAAAGTAGCATTTTCTCTATTTTCATCTAGCCAGAATCCTTGATTGTAATAAGTGAGCGCACAGACATTCCAAGTAAGTGCCGCATCTAAATATAATCCTGAAGATTGCCGGTCTTCGGGAAGATAAACAATACCTTTTTGTAAACGCTGTTTTAATGAGAGAGAAGTAATATTTTCATTTTTAAATAAAATTTCACCGCACTTTGCTTTTCTTAAACCATATAAGGTTTCTGCAAGTTCTGTTCTACCAGCTCCTACAACACCAGCTAATCCAAGTATTTCACCAGGATAAAGATCAAAGGTGATATTTTTAAAACCTTCACCAGTTAAATGATTTACTTCAAGGATAGGAGAGTTAGTATCTTTAGTACGTAGATGACCAGGTAATTCTAACCAAAATTTTTGTGTTTCATTAAGCTGAGCATTTTTCAAGCTAGGCTTAATTGCGTTGATAATTTTTTCTTGAGTTAGGTCATTGGTTTTTCCTGTTAAAGCGATATATCCATCTCGCATAATACTAATGCGATGAGAGATCTGACATACTTCATTTAATTTATGGGAAATAAAAATGATACCTACACCTTTATCTAATAATGAATTAATTTTATTAAATAGATTTTCAGTTTCAGCAGGTGTTAAAGAAGCTGTGGGCTCATCAAGAATAAGCAAACTTGCGTTACGCATTAGTCCGCGCATAATTTCCACAAGTTGTTGATCTGCAACTTCTAAAGATCCTGCTTGCATATCAAGAGACAAATGAGAGTTTAGCTCTTTCAGCAATTCATTTAATTTCTCTTCATTTTCTTTATGACGAGGTAAACCAAAAAGAATATTTTCTTTTACGGTTAAATTTGGAAAGAGCAGAGGTTCTTGTGGAACAAGATAGATACCAAGACGATGTGCTTTTTGTGGGGAAAGTCTAGTCTGAATTTCACCACCAATTTTTACTGTGCCACTATCAGCAGATTGGATACCAGCGATAATTTTCATTAATGTTGATTTTCCAGCGCCATTCCCACCTAATAGAGAGTGAATTTCACCAGCATATACAGAAAAATCTATATCTTTAAGAACTTCTACGCCTGAAAAGGATTTGCTGATATTATGTACATCTAATAAACATTTTTTCATTGAAGATTCATTATGCATAAGATGTTACCTTTAACGATTGAACAAATGTAAAATCTGAAATTCAATTTATCATAATGTTAGTTCCAAATATAAAATAAATCTGTGATCAAGATCTCATATTCAGATTATTTACCCTATAAATGGAAGTTTTTATCTAAAAAGTGATCTTTGTCACAGTATTTGAAAAAATTGAAAATGAACAATTGATATTTTTATGATTCATATGAATAATATTTGTGAGTAGAAAATGAATGAAAAAAGACAAGAAATGAACGCATTATCTCATTCAATGACAGAAGAAGAGCTTTTAGCTCGTATTGCTTGGTTTTATTACCACGATAATTTAACACAAGGTGAAATTGGAGAAAGACTAGGATTGCCTAGGCTAAAAGTTTCTCGACTGTTAGAGAGAGGGCGTCAGCATGGAATTATTAAAGTTCAGATTAACTCTCGGTTTACGGGATGCTTAGAATTAGAACAGGCTTTACAACAACGTTTTGATTTGAAATATATTCGAATTTTACCAGAGCTAGAACAACATGATCTGAATGAACGCTTAGGAATTGGAGCTGCGCAATTATTAATGTCCTTACTCAAGCCTAATCAACTTTTATCCATTGGGTTTGGGGAAACCATTATGCAGACTATCAAATATAGCAATGATTTTATTACTCAGAATCAAATTAAACTGATTACCTTATCTGGTGGGGTTGGTCCCTATATGAAAGGTATTGGCCAATTGGATGGCTCTTGTTCCGTGAGTATTATCCCAGCTCCGTTAAGGGCTTCATCAATAGAAGCGGCTAAATTATTTAAAAAAGAAGCTTGTGTTAGGGATATTATGCTTGCAGCTTGTAGTGCTGATGTCGCAATCGTTGGTATTGGAGCAACGCGGCAGCGAGGACAAGCAACATTATTGCGTTCAGGTTATATAACAGAAGAAAAGCAGCAAACAATTAGAGCAAAAGGTGCTGTAGGAGATATTCTTGGTTATTTTATGCAAAAAGATGGCACATTACAGCCTGATATGCCATTGCATGAAGAGTTAATCAGTGTTTCTTTAGATAACTTGCAAAAAATTCCTAATGTAATTGGTATTGCAGGTGGAGAAAATAAGGTCGAAGCTATCCTAAGTGCATTATATGGGAAGCATATCAATTCATTGGTAACAGAAGAAAAAACGGCTCGTATGATCCTTGCACACCTTGTCTAGATGTTATAAGTGCGGTTGATTTTTTAGCGTTTTTTCAAGATTATTCAGGAGGGAACATGGAAAAGAAATCAGCCTATTTAATGGCATTAGATGCAGGAACAGGGAGTATTAGAGCGGTTATTTTTGATTTAGAAGGAAATCAAATTGGTGCAGCACAATACGAATGGAGTCATTTAAGCGATCCAAATATCCCAGGATCAATGGAGTTTGATTTAGAACATAATTGGGATTTAGCTTGTAAAAGTATTTCGACAGTATTAGATAAAACGAAAATAAGTCCCGATCAGATTTTAGCAATTTCGACCTGTTCAATGCGTGAAGGTATTGTCTTATATGATGAAAAACAGCAACCAATTTGGGCTTGTGGCAATGTAGATGCTAGAGCAACCCAAGAGGTGAATGAATTAAAAGAGCTTTATACTCATACGTTTGAAGAAACACTTTATCATATTTCAGGCCAAACTTTGGCATTAAGTGCCGTACCAAGATTATTATGGCTTGCCCATCACCGTAGTGATATTTATCGAAAAACTAAAGCGATAACCATGATTAGTGATTGGCTCGGATTTATGCTAAGTGGGCAACTTGCGGTAGAACCTTCTAATGCGGGAACTACGGGGATGTTGGATTTGCACACTCGCCAATGGTCTCCAATGCTGTTAGATATGGCGGGATTAAACTCTACTATTTTGCCTCCAGTTAAGGAAACAGGTGAAGTCTTAGGGCAGGTTACAAAGCAAGTAGCGGAAATAACAGGATTGAAAGAGGGAACACCAGTCATTGTAGGTGGCGGAGATGTTCAGCTGGGGTGTTTAGGGTTAGGTATTACAGAGCCTTCACAGGCGGCGATTATTGGGGGGACTTTTTGGCAACAAGTGGTAAATCTGCCAGCCCCACAGACAGATCCTGAAATGAATATTCGTATAAATCCTTATGTCATTTCTCCCTTAGTTCAAGCTGAATCTATTAGTTTTTTCACTGGATTAACGATGCGTTGGTTTAGAGATGTTTTTTGTGAAGAAGAAAAACATTTAGCTGAAAAACTTGGCGTTGATGCTTATAGCTTACTCGAACAAATGGCCGAAAAGGTACCAGCTGGAGCAAATGATGTTATACCTATTTTTTCTGATGCGATGCATTTTAAATCTTGGTATCACGCAGCACCATCATTTATTAATCTTTCGATTGATCCAGAAAAATGCAATAAACCTGTTTTATTTAGAGCATTAGAAGAAAACGCAGCAGTAGTCTCTTCTTATAATTTAGATCAGGTAGAAAAATTTTCTAAAGTTAAACTAAAAGAAATTGTTTTTGCTGGTGGCGGAGCTAAAGGAAAATTATGGAGTCAAATCCTTGCTGATGTTACAGGACTGATTGTAAATATTCCTGTAGTAAAAGAGGCAACTGCATTAGGTTGTGCGATTGCAGCAGGTGTTGGCGTTGGGGTTTATTCTTCTTTGGCCGAAGCAGGAAAAAAACTTGTCAGATTTGAACGAAAACATATACCAAACCCTAAAAATTATGAGCTTTATCAGCAGCACAAACAACAATGGGCTGAAGTTTATCAGAAACAATTACAGCTTGTAGATGAAGGATTAACCACATCACTGTGGAAAGCACCAGGTGTAAAATAATCATTCAACTCATAAAAACAAACCTAGCCCATGATTTGCCCCCGAAAAGTTAGACT
>NZ_JPXX01000018.1 GCF_000771875.1 Gallibacterium genomosp. 1
TGAAGCCGGCATTTCGGATTTTTGGTATAAATATGTTGGCTTGGAAGGTCGTGTTGTCGGAATGAACCGCTTTGGTGAATCTGCTCCAGCAGGCGAGTTATTTAAATTATTCGGATTTACTGTGGATAATGTCGTTGCTAAAGCAAAAGAAATTCTATAATTTTGCTTTTGTGATTTAATATTGAACACTCCCCCATTAGTAAATAGTGGGGGATTTTTCGTTTTTAATCACTTTATCATTTTACAATTATCTAACTAAGTTAAAGATAAAATGCTCAAATATTAGTTCGATTTTGTTTTGATATAGCATAAAACAACAATTTTCTTAAATTTATCATTATTGATCTGTTGCCATTGTCAAAATTTCGCTGTAAAGTAATCGACCATTAGTCGGGGTGCTGTTTAACAGCTGAGAAAATACCCGTTGAACCTGATCCAGTTAGCACTGACGTAGGAAACTAATTATGCAACATTTACACCTTTTATCTATTCCCATTTCCTTTCTGATTTTTACTCATTACCGCTATTTATCATTAACTCATTGATATCAGGTTATTGATAATGAATGCGGTAGAAATCCGGCAATTAACATTGTCATTTACTGACAAACCACTTTTTGTCGACTTTAATTTCAATATTGCTCATTCTCGCTGGAGTGCTGTTCTTGGGCGTTCCGGCGTCGGCAAGTCAACTTTATTGCGTGCTATTGCCGGATTAGAACAAAATACAATAAAATCTGGAAAAATTATAGTTAAACATTGTCCGAATCATCAGCAAAAAATTGCTTTTATGGCGCAAAATGATGGCTTGTTTCCTTGGCTTTCCGTTTTAGACAACGTACAACTGGCACATCATTTACAGGGGTCAAAAAATAAAGCTAGTCGCCAACAAGCGTTATCACTACTAGAGCAAGTGCAATTAGCGGATTATCAGCATAAGCCTTGTTATCAACTTTCCGGCGGACAACGACAACGTGTAGCATTAGCGAGAACGCTAATGCAATCTTCCGATTTGATCTTAATGGATGAGCCTTTTTCCGCTTTAGATGTGGTTACTCGCCAACAGCTCTATCAACTTGCGACAACCTTATTAGCCGGGAAAACGCTCCTATTGGTCACACACGATCCACAAGAAGCGTTACAACTATGTGATGATATTTTTGTTCTGCAAAAACAAACTGATCGGGTTGTTCTCTCACAAAAAGTTTCAACCGCTGTTCATTCTCCGCAACAACCGCAATTTTGGCAGATATACCAACAGTTATTCTCTCTTTTGCAGGAGGAATTTTAATGTATTCACTATCCTCACTGTTAAAAACCGCTCTGCTCTGTCTATTTTTATTAGCGTTATGGCAAGGCACAATTCTTATTTGGGATTTACCGCACTATCTGTTGCCGACACCGTCTGATGTGTTCCAACAGCTCACTTCCCATCATCAACTGTTGTGGCAGCACACAATGGTTACGTTATTGGAAATTTTTCTTGGCTTGTTTCTTGGCTTTATTTTCGGTTTGTTTTCCGCCATTTTGCTCTCTATATCCAATCGGATTGCTACTTTTTTATTGCCGTTACTACTTATTTCTCAAGCTATTCCTGTTTTTGCTATCGCACCTCTGTTGGTGTTGTGGCTAGGATATGGACTGGCTTCAAAAATCGCAATGACGATTTTAATTATCTATTTTCCAGTGACAGCCAACTGTTATGACGGTTTAAGAAATACACCAAGAATTTGGCTGGAATTAGCACAAACAATGCAGATTAATCGTTGGCAAATGCTGTTTAGAGTTCGTTTGCCAGCAGCATTGCCTTCACTTGCTTCCGGTTTACGAATCGCTGTTTCCATCGCCCCAATCGGTGCAGTAATCGGAGAATGGGTTGGTGCTAATCAAGGTTTAGGTTATTTAATGCTACACGCCAATGCTCGTATGCAGGTTGATTTAATGTTTTCAGCACTCTTTTTATTAATGTCGATCACACTTTTACTCTTTTTTATTACCGATAAATTACTGCACCGTGCATTACCTTGGGTAACGCAATTACGTTAAGGAGAAATGATGTCAATTACACAACAATTTATTCAGCAAGCACAACCAGATTGGCAACGTTATGTCAGACATTCATTTGTACAACAACTAGGAAATGGTTCTTTACCAATTGAATGCTTTCAACACTATCTAATTCAAGATTATCATTATTTGTTGCACTACAGTCGCGCTTTAGCATTAGCAATGTATAAATCTCACCATTTTGTGCAACTTACTGCTTTTAATCAAGATTTACAGAATATTTTGGCAGAAGTGCAATTACATATTCATTATTGTCAGCAATGGCAAATTTCTAAAACAGAACTGGACAATACACCAGAATCACCTGCTTGCGTTGCTTATACCCGTTATATGCTCGATTGTGGCTTACAAGGGGGGTTAGCTGAACTCTATACTGCGATTGCACCTTGTGCTTTAGGCTATGCAGAAATCGGTAAACGACTAGCAGCTTTACCGCAGTCGAAAAATAATCCTTATCAGACTTGGATTGATACCTATGCCTCCAAGGAGTTTCAAGCTGCTGCCAATGCTATTGCACAACAGCTAGAACAACTTTGTTCCGGTATTTCTCCACAACAACAGCAAAATTTGCAGCATATTTTTACCACCGCTACCCGAATGGAAATTGCCTTTTGGCAAATGGGGTTGGATCGTTCATAACATTAATCAGAGGAAATCTTATGAAAATTCGTCTATTTTTTACTGCATTTTTACTCTCATTTTTTGCTTGGTTTGCGCAAGCTGAAAAATTAAGTTTACAACTGGATTGGTTCGTTAACCCTGATCACGCTGCTCTCATTGTGGCGCAACAGAAAGGATTTTTTGCAAAAAATGGAATTGAGGTGGAAATCATTGAACCTGCCGATCCCTCTATACCACCAAAATTAGTTGCTGCCGGCAAAAGTGATTTAGCTGTTGGTTATCAACCACAACTTTATTTAGATGTTGATCAAAGCTTGCCTTTGGTTCGTATAGCCACATTAATCGCAACACCGTTAAACAGTATCGTTGCCTTAAAGGAGAGCAATATCAAAACATTAGCTGATTTTAAAGGCAAGAAAATCGGTTATTCGGTCAGTGGTTTTGAAGAGGTTTTACTCGGCACAATGCTGAAATCCGCCGGCGTTAATCCGAATGAAGTAGAAAAAATCAATGTAAATTGGTCATTATCACCGGCATTGATGAGCAAACAAGTAGATGGTGTAGTCGGTGCATTTCGTAATTTTGAACTTAATCAGCTTAGTTTAGAAAAACAACAGGGTATCGCTTTTTATCCGGAAGAACACGGTGTGCCAATCTATGATGAATTGATTTTATTAGCCAATAAAAACAAATTAGATACCCCTCAATATCAAGCAAAACTCTCCGCTTTTCTCACTGCTATTGAACAGGCAACCGTTTATATCAGTAATCATTCGCAAGAGGCGTGGCAAGCATTTATTAGCTATAAACCGCAAGAATTAGATAACGAGTTGAATCGTTTAGCGTGGCAAGATACCTTACCTCGTTTAAGCTTAACGCCACGTGCATTGGATCAGCACCGTTATCAAACAATGGCAGAATTTATGTACCAACAAGGATTAATTAAGAAAGTACCAGCTTTATCCGATTATGCTCGTCAAATCAAATAGAAGAGAAATGATATGAAATTCAATTTATTAGAAAAAATTCGCCAAACCAATCCTTTAATCCACAACATTACCAACATTGTGGTGGCAAACTATGTAGCGAACGGGCTGTTAGCCTTGGGAGCCTCACCAATTATGGCTGATGCCGAAGAAGAAATGGCGGATCTTGCCCAATTTAGCGCTGCCTTAGTAATTAACATTGGTACGCTCGATCCTTTCAAAGTAAAAGCTATGCTGGCGGCAGGCAAAGCCTCGAATAAAGCTGATATCCCTGTGGTGCTTGATCCTGTGGGCGTGGGTGCAACACAATATCGCAAGGATGTAGTCGCCGAATTACTTAACAAGGTAAAATTCACAGCTATTCGTGGTAATGCTGGAGAAATCGCTCAGTTAGCAGGGGTGAATTGGGTAGCGAAAGGCGTGGACGCAGGACAAGGCGAAGGCGATGTGGCACAAATTGCAAAACTTGCCGCACACCGCCATCAATGTGTTGTGGCGGTGAGCGGTGCGGTAGATTACATCAGCGATGGTGTGCAAGTGGCTGCCATTGATAACGGCACGCCAATGTTTCCTAGAATCACAGGGTCAGGCTGTTTGCTTGGTGCAGTGTTAGGGGCTTTTTTAGCGGTCGATCCAAACCAACCTTTTAATGCGATAGTGCAAGCCAGTGCAGCTTATGCGGTGGCAGGGCAACTCGCAGCAAAAGAGTTAGGAAGCACAAAATATGGGCAATTTTATACCGCTCTTTTAGATCAGCTTGGCGAGCTGAGCGATCAACAAGTGGCACAATTCGCACAGGTTCACATTGAAAACTAAGGAGCAACAATGATTCATATTTCACAAGCTCTAACCATTGCTGGTTCAGACAGTGGTGGCGGTGCAGGTATTCAAGCCGATCTGAAAACCTTTCAAATGCGTAATGTATTTGGAATGAGCGTGATCACCGCCGTTACCGCACAAAATACCTTAGGCGTAACGGATATTCATTTGATTCCCCTTAGCACCATTGAGGCGCAACTCAAGGCGATTGTGGAAGATTTCACGCCCAATACGGTAAAAATTGGTATGCTCGGCACGGCTGAAATTATCCAAACCGTGGCAGCTTTTTTACGTCAGCACCCATTTGAGAATGTGGTTATCGATCCTGTGATGATAGCCAAAGGGGGTGCAAGTTTGTTGCAACAATCAGCAATTCAAGCGATGCGTGAGCAATTATTACCATTAGCCGATGTGCTAACGCCAAACCTTCCTGAAGCAGAAGCCCTAACAGGATTGAAAGCTAAAGATCAGCACAATATTGCGAAAATTGCTGAACGTTTACAACAAATGGGCACAAAAACTGTGATTATAAAAGGTGGGCATCAGCAAAACAGCGAAAGCGCAGTATGCCAAGATTTTATTTTCACGCCGACAGAATCTTTTGTCTTGGAAAGCCCACGTTTTAACACGCCGCATACCCACGGCACAGGCTGCACTTTTTCCGCTTGCTTAACCGCTGAACTTGCCAAAGGGCAATCTTTGGAGCAAGCCTGCAAAACGGCCAAAGCCTTTATTACCAGCGCCATCACGCACCCTTTAAATATCGGACACGGACACGGCCCAACCAATCACTGGGCTTATTCACAGGAGCAAAAAAATGGATAAATCAATTTTACGCTGTTATTTAGTCGCAGGTACGCAAGATTGCCGTCACCTACCACAATATAATGCAAGCCAGCCACAACAAACCTTATTAGATCGTTTAGAACAAGCGTTAAAAGCCGGCATTACTTGTTATCAATTTCGTGAAAAAGGGCAATTTTCCCTGCAAGATCCGCAACAAATTGAGCAACTTGCTCGCCAATGCCAACATTTATGCCAACAATATAATGTGCCTTTTATTATCAATAATGATGTGGCGCTGGCAGAAAAATTGCACGCAGACGGCATTCACGTTGGGCAAAAAGATTTTGCTGTGGATAAGCTAGCCCAACAAATTCAAGGCAAAATGCTCATTGGTTTGTCAGTAAATACCTTGCAACAAGCGCAGCAACATAATGCTTTCGATGGTGTGGATTATTATGGCTGTGGTCCGATTTTTCCCACTTTTTCCAAAGCAGATGCTGCTCCCGCTGTAGGAATAAACTTTGTGCAATTTTTACGTGAGCAAGGGGTCTACAAACCATTAGTAGCCATTGGAGGAATTAAAGTAGAACACGTCCCTGCCCTATTACAAGCAGGAGCAGACGGTGTAGCAGTAATTTCGACTATTATGCAGGCAACCAACATAATTTCTACAGTAAAACAGATTTTAAACGCATAAAAAATGGGGCTTACCGCCCCATAAATACTAGTTTGCAGATGTTTATTTATGACGTTCTTTTAATTTTTCAATAACATCACTCCAGTCTAAATCGGCATCCTGCAATAATACAGTCAAATGGTAAACTAGATCCGCCGCCTCGCAAATGGTTTCTTCGCGATCTTTCACGGTTGCCGCCAATGCAGTTTCTACCCCCTCTTCGCCGACTTTTTGTGCAATACGTTTTGTGCCTCGTGCATAAAGTGAAGCGGTATAAGAACTCTTCGGATCAGCATTTTTACGCGCATTCAACAGTTTTTCCAATTTACTCAAGAAAATCCAATTCGGTGTTTCAGAAACCGGTGAAAAACAGCTATCAGTACCTTCGTGACAGGTTGCACCAATCGGATTTGCCAAGATCAACAAAGTATCACAATCACAATCTAATGTATAATCAACAACATTTAAAAAGTTGCCAGAAGTTTCCCCCTTTGTCCATAAGCGTTGCTTGGTACGTGAATAAAAGGTAACTTTCCGCTCCGCAAGGGTTTTCTCAAGGGCTTCCGCATTCATATAGCCCAGCATTAACACTTCGCAAGTGTTTGCATTTTGTACGATAACAGGGAGCAAACCGCCCACTTTTTGCCAATTAATTTGTTCTGTTAATAATTTATTGCTCATTTTATTCCTAACCTCTCACTTCAATTTTTTCATTGCGTAAATACTGTTTTAACTCCCCAATATCAATAATCCGCTTATGAAACACGCTAGCGGCTAGCGCACCGTCCACATGGGCTTCAATAAAGGCATCGCGGAAATGCACCATTTCACCCGCTCCACCTGAAGCGATCAGTGGCACATTGCATACTTCTCGCACTTTTTTCAGTTGGACTAAATCATAGCCTTGACGCACGCCGTCTTGGTTCATCATATTTAGCACGATTTCACCTGCCCCGCGTTTTTGTACTTCTTGCACCCAATCGAGGGTTTGCCAGTTTGTTTGGCGGGTGCGTTTTTCATCGCCTGTGTATTGGTTCACCCAATATTTATCTTGTTTGGCATCATACCAAGTGTCGATCCCCACCACAATGGCTTGCACGCCAAAGCGATCCGCCAAGCGAGAGATTAAATCAGGATCAGCAAGTGCGGGGGAATTTATGGAAATTTTATCCGCGCCAAAAGTGAAAATTTGCTCGGCATCCGCAATGGTTTTGATGCCACCTGCCACACAGAACGGAATATTGATCTCTTTCGCCACACGTTCCACCCAGCTTTTATCTACGGTGCGGCCGTCTGACGAGGCGGTGATGTCATAGAACACCAGCTCATCCGCTCCCTCTTCCGCATAACGTTTTGCTAGCGGCACAATATCGCCGATAATCTCGTGGTTGCGGAATTGCACGCCTTTCACCACCTGTCCATCACGAACGTCTAAACAAGGGATTATGCGTTTTGCCAACATTGGATTGCCTCCGCCACGTCAAATTTTCCTTCTAATAAAGCGCGACCAACAATCACGCCAGCCACGCCGGTGTCTTTTAACACGACGATGTCTGTTAATGAGCCGATACCACCTGAGGATTGAAATTCAATCTGTGGAAAGGCGGTGCAGATTTCTTGATATAATGCCACATTCGAGCCTTGCAACGTGCCATCGCGAGAAATGTCAGTGCATAGCACGTGCTGTAAGCCCACTTGGCTGAAATCTTCAATCACTTGCTCTAACGTCAGCGGACTGGTTTCTTGCCAGCCGTGAATGGCGATACGTTTTTCACCGTCCACGATATGAATATCTAAGGCTAAAACGAATTTTTCCGAACCGTATTTTTGAAACCATTGCTTCACCATTTCAGGCTGCTTAACCGCCGTTGATCCAATGACCACACGGTTCGCCCCAACACGCAATAGATCCGCCACATCTTGTTCTGTACGAATGCCACCACCCACTTGAATATTAGCTTGCGTTGCAGCAATGATTTCGCCAATAAGTTTAGTTTGGCGTTGGCTCGGATCTTTCGCCCCCGTTAAATCCACCAAATGGAGTTGTTTCGCTCCTTGCGATAAATAATGCTGAAATTGGGCGATGGGATTGTCGCTATATTGGGTTTGCTGGGCGTAATCCCCTTGATACAACCGCACAACCTTGCCGTCAATAAGGTCAAGTGCGGGGATAATTTGTGATGTTTTTTTCATTGTTGTGTTCTCTTTTGTTTTTATTAACTAAGCCATAAACGTAATTTCAAGCCCCATGGGCTGCTTAAGCCTGTGGTAGTGTGAACGATTTTGCCGTTTTTAAATTACAGATTTTCCATAAAATTCCGCAATAATTGTTCGCCCACCTTGCCTGAACGCTCGGGGTGAAACTGCACGCCGTAAAAATTATTTTTTGCAATCGCTGCAGAAAATGGCACGCCATAATCACAGGCTGCAATGGTATTTTCATTCGGCAACACGGCATAGCTATGCACAAAATAGAAATAGCTATCTTGTGGGATATGTTCAAATAGTGGGTGGAGATCCTGATAATGCACCTTATTCCAGCCCATATGCGGTAGCGGCAAGCCTTTGTTTGGCAATAATTCCGTCTTTCCCTGAATGAGTTTGAGCGTGCTGATCTCACCCTCCGCTGAATAATCGGTCATTAATTGCATTCCCAAACAAATGCCTAAAACGGGCTGGCTGAGCTGGGTTAAAATGTCCGTTAATTGGCGAGCTTGCATACTTTGCATTGCCGCCAGTGCTGTGCCAACACCGGGTAAAACCAGTTTTTCCGCTTGCTGAATTGTGGTGTGATTGTCCGTAATTTCCGCCTGATAGCCTAATCGTTCAAAGGCAAATTTAACCGAAGACAGATTGGCACAGCCTGTGTTGATGATAGTAATAGTTTGCATTGTTTTCTGAATTTCCTAGCTTTCTTGTTGTTTTTGTTCAAAATTTTCGATTTCTTTGCGTATTTCTGTCAGTAATAATTCTTCTGACGGCAGATAAAGTTGATATTGGCTGGCGAAAATTTGCTGTTGATTTTCGGGTAAAGAAAATTTCACCACGCTATCATTTTTATCCGCACATAATAAAATGCCAATGGTTGGATTTTCTCGTGGCAGTTTTTCAACACGATCAAAATAATTCACATACATTTGCAACTGCCCCAAATCCTGATGGGTTAATTTGTGGGTTTTGATTTCGATAATCACAAAGCATTGCAACAAGCGATTGTATAAAACGAGATCCACGAAAAAATCATCGCCATCAAGATGTAAACGTTTCTGACGAGCCAAAAAAGAAAAGCCGTTGCCTAATTCAAGTAAAAATTCTTGTAAGTGAGTAATAATGGCTTGTTCAAGATCTTTTTCGTAATAAGCACTTTCACGTTGCAGACCAAGAAATTCCAACACCATCGGATCTTTAATAATCTGTTTCGGATCACTGGGAACAAGCTGATTATTCGCCACTGCAAGCACGGTTTCTTTATCGTTACTCAATAATAAACGTTCGTATAAACTGCTGTTGATTTGGCGTTCTAACTGGCGAGAACTCCAATTATTTTTGATACTTTCACCAATATAAAACTCGCGTTTATCAGGATCGTTGAGGCGTAAAAGCAAGCGATATTGCGTCCAGTTTAATTGTGAACGCAGTGCGTTCACAATTGGAAATGTTCGATAAAATTGGCGATACCAATTCAGATTTCGATGAGAAAAGCTACTGCCAAATTCAGGTTCAAGTTGCTGAGCAAGATATTTGATTAAATAAGCCCCATAATCCGCCCTCTCTTGCCCTTGCTGTTCTTCTTCAAAAATACGCTTGCCAATGTGCCAATACATCAGCACACGCTGAAAATCCACCGCTCTTACCGCATTTTCACGGGATTGGGCGATGATTTGTTTGATGTCGGTGATGATATGGGTATCAGTTAGCATTTTATCTTCCTATTATTCATTATGCCATCAGATTTTAATTCTATTTAAAAAATGGAGATAATTGCGCTGCTCCGATTAATATTCCAGCAAGTGCAAAAATTATATTGATAATAAATTGCTTTTTTTGCTGTTTTTGTTCTTTATCTAAATTTAGAATATAATGTGCATTTGACAATTTATTTAATAGCTCTTGATTAGCTTTAGTTATGCCTAAGGTATTATTAATACGCTCCCAAACCTCTGCAAGAGTTGTTTTATCATGAAGGACTGGTTGATTATAGAAAAATATACCGTTAAATTTTGTTGCTTTAATATAAATATCCTGTAACAAACTAACATTAGTTGGTTCTCGTGCAATTGTTTTGGATAGTTCATCGTTCAAAACAGCCATTGCTTCAAGATAAGCATAAGCAAGGCTTAATAGCAAAATGCTCCTTTCAAAATTACCTACCTGCTTAGGAAGATGAGTAAAGAAAGAGAATCCTTTTCCATCAATATGATCATGATGAGAAGTATGTTCTAAAAAATGATTTTCTTTTATTGATTTACTTTCCCTAACTGATATAGATAGTCTTTCTGAGACTTGGTTTAATTCTTTTTCATCAATTAAACAGCAAGCAGAATATAGATGATTATATTGCTTATAATCAGGAGAAGATTTTTTTATCGTCTCATTTATATTTTTTGTCTCTATATGTGAGATATCTAAAAATTTAACGAAAATATGTTGTTTATACGGAGTATCCTTGAAAAAAACTAATTCCCAAGAGTTTTTATCATCACTTATTGAAAAATGGCATGCTTCAAGAAGTGTTTGTCGTAAAAATAGAATATTATTATTCTGAATTTTTAATGATGCTTTATTGGTTGGACTTAATTCCTGTTTAGGTAAGTATATTCTTGCAACAATATGTTTCATGTTTTTTCTCCTATAGTTTTACAACACACCCTTACTACTCGGCATTTCATTGCCTTCAATACGAATGGCTTGTCTTAAGGTGCGTCCGAACACTTTAAACAGGCTTTCGATTTTGTGGTGATCGTTGTCGCCGCTGGCTTTTAAATGCAAGGTGGCAAGCATTGTAAAGGCGAGGGATTGAAAGAAATGTTCGGTCATTTCTGTGCTGAAATCGCCCACTTTATCTCGTTTAAATTTGGCTTTAAATTTGAAATAAGGGCGACCAGAAAGATCCAACACACATTCCGCTTTGCATTCGTCCATTGGCAACATAAAGCCAAAGCGGGCGATGCCACGTTTATCGCCGATGGCTTGTTTTAACGCTGTGCCGAGTGCGAGAGCGGTGTCTTCCACCGTGTGGTGTTCGTCAATATGCAAGTCCCCTTTGCAGCTGATGTTCATTCTAAAACCACCGTGAGTAGCGATTTGGTCGAGCATATGATCGAAAAAGCCCACGCCTGTGTGAATGTGGTTTATGCCCGTTTCGTCTAGCCACACTTGCACTTTGATGTCTGTTTCTTTGGTTTTGCGTTCCACTTCGGCATAACGTGGCGTGCGTTCGCCGATATTGGTAACGGGTTCAGCCAATAATTTTTCTGCGATCAAATCCCAATTCAACTTTTCTGGGTGATATTGCAAGGCTTGAATACCTAAATTTTCAGCCAATTGCACATCAGTGGTACGATCGCCAATTACAAAGCTGGTGGCAGGATCAAAAAGCTGTTTTTCAATGTATTTTTTGAGCAATTTAGTTTTTGGCTTACGGCATTGGCAGTTGTCTTCAGGCTTGTGCGGACAAATTAAAATATCATCAAATTCAATGCCTTGTGAACGGAAAAGATCAAGCATTGCATTATGCGGTTTATCAAAATCCTCTTTAGGAAAGGAATCTGTACCTAAGCCATCTTGATTTGAAACCATTACAAAGTGATATTTCTTTTGCAGTTTCAACAACGCGTGAATAACATTTTTTTCAAATTTGAGCTTTTCCAAGCTGTCAATTTGAAAATCCGTTTTCGGCTCATCAATTAATGTGCCATCGCGATCGATAAATAAGATAGATTGTTGTTTTTTCATATTATTTTCCTTGCTGTGCAAATTGATTAATGGCTTCTAGTGTACGGCTGTTTTCTGCTGCTGTACCGACAGTAATACGAATACAATTTTCTAAAAATAATTGACTGTTCTGATTACGCAAAATAATGCCGTTATCCCATAAATATTGAAATAACTTTTGTCCATTTTGTGCTTTAAACAGGATGTAATTGGATTCACTTGGATAAACGATATCAATTATCGGACATTGCGCCAATGCTTCACTTAATTTAACACGATTAATCAACACTTCCTCAACGCGCTGCTTCATTAACGCTAGCCCTTGCGCAGAAAGTGCTTGAGCAGCAATATCAGCGACCGGACTCGGCAACGGATAAGGTGCGATAACTTTTTGCAACACACCGATTAACTCTTCATTGGCAAGCGTAAAACCGCAACGCAAGCCGGCTAAGGCAAAGGCTTTAGACAAAGTACGGATAATAGCAAGATGTGGATAATTTTTTAACTCGGAAACCATTGTTGCTTGCGGACAAAATTCAATATAGGCTTCATCAACCACCACAATTGCACGATTTTTTGTCATTTCTAGCAAAGAAATTAAATCCTCACGTTTTAATAAATTCCCAGTAGGATTATTCGGACTGCAAACAAACACAACTTTCACATTATCCAATTGACACTCAATTTCAGCTAAATTTAGTTGAAAGTCTTTAGTCAATGGCACTTTTTTGCAAGCAATTCCGCAAGTTTCTGCACTAACTGAATACATCCCATATGTTGGAGGACAATACAAAATAGCATCCTGACTCGGCTCACAAAAAGCTCTGATAATTAATTCAATACTTTCGTCTCCACCACGACTCACTAACACATTGTTCATAATCACACCAGCATAATTTGCATAAGACTGGATCACTGCCTGTGGTTGTGCTTCAGGATAACGATTAAAATTTTGAACGCTTAATGAGAAATCCGGTGAGATTGGGTATTCATTGGCATTTAGCCAAATATCTCCTTTTCCCCCCAACCGACGTGCAGATTGATAAGGGGTTAATGCCTGAATATTTTTACGAGAAAGTTGTGTAATGCTCATAATTTTTTCCTATAACTGAAAATAAAAAATCCTCTCGAAATTATCTTCCGAGAGGATTGTGATTCATATCGAATGCTCGGAAGATTATTAATCTTCCACGCACCATCGCCTGAAAGATTAATCAGGTTGATGATGGTGATGATGAGCAATTCGAGAAAATTTCATTTTTTGTATCCTTAATGTTAAAACTGCTATTTACACTACTGTATCATCTACAAAAAAGCAATAGATCTTTGACAAAAAATTTATTAAACCGCCCTATCCGTATAAAGCTCTATGCCTGACATCAATGACATTTTTTTCACATAGGCAGCAACTTTATTCGGAAATTCAATTCCTTTCACAATCGTTAAATTACGTAGAACCGGGAATAAGACAATATCTTCGATAGACAATTCACCAGAACTGGCTTTCGGACTAATAATCAAATCGTTCAATTCTTTAAGATCCTGATTAATTTTTGCTAAATATTGTGGGGTCTGCGCTAAATTTTCAGCAAAATTACCAATTATTTTGCTTTTTTTCATAGTGAAATATTCCACTGATTCCGGCATTGCAAACTCTTTTAAGCCGATTTGTGTAAATCGAGGAATCACTAAATGATTATAGTAACTCCCTACTTTTTGCAACCATTGACTTACCTCCTCACGAACATTTTCTTTTAAGCAAGGCTCACCATATTTTTTATCAACATAACGGACAATATCCAAACTTTCCGGCATTACCATTCCATCACTATCGGCAAGAATCGGCACTACTTTACGCCCCACCAATTGCATAGGGGTATCTTCGTGATGATTTGCCAACACAATGACATCAACCGGGATATTTTTTAAACCGAAAATCATTCTGGCACGTACACAATATGGACAATGCTCATAAGTATAAAGTCTCATTATTTACTCCTCAGTTGTGTTAGGTAACTTTAGTTAGTTTTAATACAAATCAACTGTTTTATCAAGGATTAGACTACTTTTATCTAAAAAAACAAGCTCCGAAAATTTCTTATTCTCGGAGCCTGACTTAACTGACTTTCAGTAACAATTAAAGTGAATAATACAATTCAAATTCTGCCGGATGTGGTAGTAAACGAATACGATCAACTTCTTTATTTTTCAATTCGATATAAGCTTCAATAAAGTCGTTGCTGAATACACCACCACGAGTTAAGAATTCGTGATCTGCTGCCAATGAAGCAAGCGCCTCATCTAAAGAGCCAGCTACGGTTGGGATCTCTTTTAACTCTTCAGGCGGTAAGTCGTATAAGTTTTTATCCATTGCATCCCCTGGATGGATCTTATTGATAATACCATCTAAACCTGCCATTAAAATTGCAGAAAATGCCAAATATGGGTTTGCACCTGGATCTGGGAAACGAACTTCAATACGACGCGCTTTAGGACTTGATACTGTAGGAATCCTAATTGATGCAGAACGGTTACTTGCTGAATAAGCCAACAATACTGGTGCTTCATAGCCAGGTACCAAACGTTTATAAGAGTTGGTTGTCGGGTTGGTAAACGCATTCAATGCTTTAGCGTGTTTAATTACACCCCCAATAAAGAAGAGAGAAAGTTCAGATAATCCAGCATATTTATCACCGGAGAATAAATTCACACCATCTTTACCTAAAGAGATATGGCAGTGCATACCTGAACCGTTATCGCCAAAAAGTGGTTTTGGCATAAAACAAGCGGTTTTACCGTGTTCAAACGCAACATTATGAACAACATATTTATAAATTTGTGTTTCATCCGCTTTTAAAGTTAACGTATTAAAACGACAAGCAATTTCGTTTTGTCCGGCTGTTGCTACTTCGTGGTGATGAGCTTCAATCACTAAGCCCATATCTTCCATTACTAAGCACATTTCAGAACGTAAATCTTGTGAAGAATCAACCGGTGGAACAGGGAAATAACCACCTTTAGTTGCCGGACGATGACCTTTGTTTCCACCTTCATACTCTTTGTCGCTATTCCAGCTCGCTTCGATATCATCAATTTCATAGAAAGAACCTGACATTCCTGTTTTGAAACGTACATCATCAAAGATAAAAAATTCAGGTTCCGGTCCAACTAATACAGTATCTGCAATACCAGATGCTTTAAGGTATTCTTCTGCTCGAATTGCAATTGAACGCGGATCGCGATCGTAACCTTGCATTGTAGTTGGTTCATAAACATCACAACGAATAGAGAGTGTCGGAACGCTAAAGAAAGGGTCGACTAATGCACTTTCTGGAATCGGCATCAATACCATATCGGATTTATTGATAGTTTTCCAACCGGCGATAGAAGATCCATCAAACATTTTTCCATCTTCAAAAAAATCTTCATCAACAGCACTAACTGGCACAGAAACGTGTTGTTCCTTCCCTTTGATGTCTGTAAAACGAAGATCAACAAAACGAATTCCGTGTTCTTCAATAAGTTCAAAGACTTTTGCAATTGCTTGAGTGTTTGCCATAATCAATCCTCTCGTATTTGACTAGTTAATTTATAAATATAATGTTGGTTTTTTAGATTCAGATAAACAATATCCTACTTTTATTAAAAATAAAACAATTTTTTTCATTTTTAATAAAAAATATCTAAATCAAAAAATTGTAACACTACATTATTTAATAGCCGTCTTCATTAAAACGCTGTATAATTTGCCACCTTTTCACTCGCTATACTGAAATGACAAGGCTTCAAAGGCAACAAGTATATTCAGTATAGCCAAACTATTTCAAAATACTACAAGATAATTTTTACATGAAAAACGATTTAGATATTAGTAAATTGCGTAATATTGCGATTATCGCTCACGTAGACCACGGAAAGACTACACTCGTTGATAAACTATTACAACAATCAGGCACACTGGAATCATCTCGTTCCGGTGAAACAGATGAACGAGTTATGGACTCCAATGCGTTAGAAAAAGAGCGTGGTATCACTATTCTTGCAAAAAATACCGCCATTAATTGGAATGATTACCGCATTAATATTGTAGATACTCCAGGACACGCTGACTTCGGAGGTGAAGTAGAACGTGTTCTCTCTATGGTTGATAGTGTTTTATTATTAGTTGATGCATTTGACGGTCCGATGCCGCAAACTCGTTTCGTTACCCAAAAAGCCTTTGCGCACGGATTAAAACCGATTGTGGTGATTAATAAAGTGGATCGTCCAGGCGCAAGACCAGATTGGGTTGTTGATCAAGTGTTCGATCTTTTTGTCAATTTAGGTGCAACTGATGAACAGCTCGATTTCCCGATTATTTATGCCTCTGCATTGAACGGCGTTGCCGGTTTAGATCACGACCAATTAGCGGATGATATGACACCTCTGTTTGAAGCGATTGTAAAATATGTAGCGCCACCAGAAGTACATTTGGATCAACCATTCCAAATGCAAATTTCTCAATTGGACTATAACAATTACGTTGGAGTTATCGGTATTGGTCGTATCAAACGAGGTTCAATTAAACCGAACCAAGCCGTTACTATTATTGATAGTGAAGGTAAAACTCGTAATGCTCGTGTTGGTCAAGTGCTAGGTCACTTAGGTTTACAACGTTACGAAGAAGATGTTGCTAATGCTGGCGATATTATTGCATTGACAGGTTTAGGCGAATTAAATATTTCTGATACCATTTGTGATATCAATAATGTGGAGGCATTGCCGGCATTAACCGTTGATGAACCAACCGTAACAATGTTTTTCTGTGTAAATACATCTCCATTCTGTGGGCGTGAAGGTAAATATGTTACCTCTCGTCAAATCTTAGAACGTTTGAACAAAGAGTTAGTACATAACGTAGCATTACGCGTTGAAGAAACAGAAGATCCCGATGCTTTCAAAGTATCCGGTCGTGGTGAGTTGCATCTTTCCGTTTTAATCGAAAATATGCGCCGTGAAGGTTACGAATTAGCCGTTTCTCGTCCAAAAGTAATTTTCCGTGAAATTGATGGTCGTAAACAGGAGCCATTTGAGCAAGTTACTATTGATATTGAAGATCAGCATCAAGGTGCCGTAATGGAGGCGTTAGGGATTCGTAAAGGTGAAGTGCGTGATATGGTACCAGATGGTAAAGGGCGTACCCGTCTAGAATATATTATTCCAAGCCGAGGTTTGATCGGTTTTCGTAATGAATTTATGACAATGACTTCCGGAACAGGGTTACTTTACTCAAGTTTCAGCCACTATGATGATGTTAAACCTGGGGATATTGGTCAGCGTCAAAACGGAGTATTAATCTCCAATGCCACTGGTAAAGCTTTAGCTTACGCTCTATTCGGCTTGCAGGAGCGTGGAAAATTGATGATTGAACACGGTGCTGAAGTCTATGAAGGTCAGATTATCGGCATTCATAGCCGTTCAAATGACCTAACTGTTAACTGTTTGCAGGGGAAAAAATTAACCAATATGCGTGCAGCCGGTAAAGATGATGCCATAGTATTAGTTCCGCCAGTAAAATTCACGCTTGAACAGGCTCTAGAGTTTATTGACGATGATGAGTTGGTTGAAGTTACACCAAGTTCTATCCGCATTCGGAAACGTTTCTTAACAGAAATAGATCGCAGAAGAGCGAATCGTACTACAACCAGTACCAGTACTCGTTAATTTTTGTTGTTATACTCCCGTTATTTTCCCTAAAATAGCGGGTGTTTTTTATCTTTATTTTCATAATGTTCCAATTCACAGAGCGACCTATAATACATAGTATGTTACGCTATGAATTGCATAATTGGGAAAAATTACCTCCTAGCTTAAGATAAGTCTGCCATCGTGAACTGTGGAATCTTAACCATTAAAGAGTTATTGATGAATACTTCGCATAAACGCCCGACATTACAACATATAGCCGATCATTTAGGTCTAACTAAAATGACTATCAGTCGTTATTTACGCAATCCAGATTCCGTTGCTGAAGAAACTCGCAAAAAAATTGCGGCGGCGATAGAACAATTCGGTTATATTCCGAATCGGGCACCAAGTATGCTCTCTAATGCTAAAAGTCGGGCTATTGGTGTTTTAGTTCCTTCATTAACCAACCAAGTTTTTGCTGATGTAATTAAAGGAATTGAAACTATCACCGATAAAGCCGGTTATCAAACAATGCTTGCTCACTATGGATATAGTCTGGGAAAAGAAGAACAGCGTGTAGAATCACTACTCTCTTATAATGTTGATGGATTAATCCTTTCAGAAAATCACCACTCCGAAAAAACCTTAAAAATGATTGAAGTAGCTAATATTCCAGTAATTGAGATTATGGATAGCCATCAGTTAGGTATTCAACAAGTCATTGGTTTTGATAATAACGTTGCTTCCCAAGCAATGGTAGAAACAATGATTCAACGTGGGCATCAGCATATTGTCTATTTTACTGCACGAATGGATAAACGAACTCATCTCAAAATGCAAGGCTATGAAATAGCAATGAAAAAACACAATTTAGTGCCTCATAGCTTAATCACTGAGCAGCCATCATCATTCTCATTAGGAGCAGAACTGCTTCACCAAGCATTAAAACAGTATCCTCAGATTGACGGCATTATCTGTACTAATGATGACCTTGCTGTTGGTGCATTATTTGAGTGCCAACGTTTAGGAATTAAAGTACCGGAACAGATTGGTATTGCCGGTTTCCACGGACACGATGTTGGTCAATCAATGACACCTCAACTGGCTACCGTTATCACGCCTCGTCTGGAAATAGGTAAACGTGCAGCAGAAGAGTTACTTAATCGCATTAATGGTATCCCACAGCAAAGCAGTATTATTGATTTAGGCTACCATATTCATATTGGGGAAAGTATTTAGCGGTAAGTCACCGAAAGTACCTGTCATACATATAAATTATTTGTTACAAAACCGTAATTAAATGCTCATAGAAATAAGCCAAGCATATGATTAAATATATTTAAGCATCGCTGTAGTTTAAAGGAACTAAGCCCCACAGCATTTCATCGCTCCATTAAATATTTTTAACAAAATTGTCAATTTTGTGATCCCGATCATTCTGTTTTTATGACAATCATCATAACAAGGCGTATTGTTCTTAATTAAGCTAATCTTAAGTTTCAACTCATCTTGTTCATTTCTAGGAGGAAACGATGAAATCATTGAAAAAACTATTAGCTGTGAGTTTAGCTGGTGTGCTTGGTCTGTCTCTATTAACAGGCTGTAAAGAAGATAAAAAAGCACAGCAAGAATGGCCTTCAGGCCCTGTGACTATTATCACCCCTTGGGCGGTGGGCGGTTTAGCGGATCAAGTCAATCGTGCGATGTCTGAATTTGGTAAGGCTCAATTTGGTCAGCCTTTATTAGCGGATAATATTTTAGGGTCTGGCGGTGCGGTGGCACTGACGGAATATCTCAAAGAAAAACCAAATTCCACGAAAATGATTTTTGGTGGTGAAGGTAGCTTCGCCATTGCGCCATTGACAATGAAAGTAGCTTACAAATTTGAAGATTTTGTTCCTGTTATTAACGTGTATTCTTCTACCTTCATCTTGCTGACTAATCCGAGAACTGGCGTGAAAAGCTATCAAGATTTAGCCCAAGCCATTAAAGAAGGCAAGGAAATCAAAATTGGGGCAAATGGTGTCAATTCTTCAGAAGCATTACAATCTGCGGCGTTAATTGATGAAATGGGTGGCAAATTCAAAATTATCCCTTATGAAGGCGCAAACCAAGCCCTTGCAGCTGTTGTTTCTGGCGAAATTGATTTTGCGGTTACCCACGCCTCTCTTGCGAAAGAATTTGCTAAAGCGGGTAATATTATTCCGGTCATTGCTTTCGATAATAAACCGCTGAAAGATGATGTGTATGATTTGCCGAGTGTGACCCAATTTGGGCACGATACTTGGATGACCAATATCTGTGCGGTATTTATGCGTGCCGGTACCGATCCTGCCAATGTGGAAAAAGCCTACAACGCCCTAAAAAATATTATGCAGGAGCCGAAATTCCAACAAGTGGCAAAAAATATTGGCGTGAACATTGATATTCAAGATAGTCAATGGGTGAAAAGCTATATTGATTCCACGATGGTGAAAGCGAAAAAATACGCTGAGTTGGTGAAATAAACACAAATAAGGGGTAAGCAATGAAAATTTATAAAGAATTTGTTGGTGCGGTGTTATTTTTAGGTGTTTCCACCGTCTTATGGTGGCTTATCCCTTCTCAAATTGAATTAAGTAAAAATGCAGAAGCTATTAATTCACAAACCTTCCCTAAAATGATTGTTGGGCTAATGTGGATTGCTAGTCTGATTTTATTAGTCCGTGAAATATGGCGAATGGTGCGCCAAAAATCTGTCAAAGTAATGCTCTTAGATCTGCAAGAAGAAAGTCGTTCACTCTTAATTATTGGTTTGCTGATTTTATATTGGGGACTGCTCTATGTATTACCATTCTTAGGCGCATCACTGATTTTCGCGTTACTTTTCCTCTATTTAAGTCATTGTCGAAAATGGCTTTATTATCTCATTGTTGTGCTAACAATTTTAGCGATTAGCTTGGTTTTTGAATATGTGTTAGGGGTTTCTCTGCCTTAAGGAGGCATTGATGTTAGAACATTTTGTCAATGGCTTTGAAGCTTTCTTTTCTTGGAGTAGCTTCTTTTATATGAACCTCGGGCTGTTCCTTGGGATTATTTTTGGTGCTGTGCCGGGACTAACTGTAATGCTTTGTCTTGTGCTACTTCTGCCTCTTACTTATAACTTAGGCGCTATCGATTCTTTTATGTTTCTGCTTGGCATTTATTGTGCAGGCAGCTACGGTGGCTCAATCTCAGCCATTTTAATCCGTACCCCCGGAACGCCTCACGCAACGGCAACAATGATGGATGGTAATCCGCTTTCCGTGCAAGGACATTCACAAAAAGCCTTGAATATTGCCCTTTATGCCTCTTTCATTGGGGGAACATTTAGCGCCTTAGTGCTACTTTTCCTTGCGCCAGAAGTTGCCAAGGTGGCAATGAAAATGGGATCGCCTGAATATTTCCTTATTTGTGCCTTTGGCTTAACAATTATTGCGGGCGTCAGTGGTGATAGCTTGCTTAAAGGTATTATTTCTGGTTGTTTAGGATTATTCATCGCAACGGTAGGACAAGATCAAATCAGCGGTGGCACAATGCGTTTCACCTTTGATAATGTGTATCTCTATGGCGGTTTCGATTTAGTCATTGTTCTTATTGGCTTGTTTGCTTTGGTGGAAATCATCAATAAAAGCGCTTTATTCTTAAAAGAAAAAGTGCGGTCAGATTCCGAGCAAAAAATTACCTTTGAAAATGAAAAAATGAGCCGTGAAGAATGGAAAAGCATTAGTAAGCCACTCACACTTTCTTCTATTATCGGCTCAATTATTGGGATTATCCCGGGGACAGGGGCGTCAATGGCATCTTTCTTAAGTTATGATGTGGCAAAGAAAATCTCTAAAAAACCACAATTATTTGGTAAAGGTTCTATTGAAGGTATTGCTGCAGCAGAATCAGCCAATAATGCGGTGACAGGGGCAACCTTGATCCCACTTTTAACCCTAGGTATTCCCGGTGATGGTGCCGTGGCAATTATGCTTGGTGCTTTAATGATTAATGGCTTAACACCTGGGCCTAATTTATTCCAAAATCACGGCAGCACAGTTTATGCCATTATGATTGGGCTCATTTTTGTGAATTTATTTATGCTTATCCAAGGCAAATATCTCACCCGTGTTTTTGCCAAAGTGGTGAAAATTCCAAGTGTGATCCTTGTACCAATTATTGCGGTTTTCTGCTTTGCTGGTGCTTATTCCATCAAAAATTCAATGTTTGATGTAGGTACTATCATTGCTTTCGGCATCATCTCTTATGTGATTAGTAAACTCGGATTTTCCGCCATTCCAGTATTACTCGGCTTAGTGCTTGGGGCATTAACAGAAAAGAATTTCCGCCGTTCACTGATGATTTCAGACGGTAACTGGGATATTTTCGTTACTCGTCCTTATGCCCTTGCTTTCCTTATTCTGCTCATTTTGGCATTAATAATGATTATTTACACTAACTATAAAAAATCTAAACAAACCGACCGCACTTATAAAGTGGTCAAGGAGCTTGTAAAATGACCCGTCCAAATATTCTCTTTTTCTTTTCTGATCAACAACGCTGGGACACCATAGGCGCTTATGGTCAGCCTCTTGATGTTACCCCACACCTTGATGAACTCGCTAAACAAGGGGTACTGTTTGAAGAAGCCTATTCCCCACAACCAGTTTGCGGCCCGTGCCGTGCAATTTTCCAAACAGGGCTTTATCCAACCCAAACAGGTTGTTTCCGCAATAATATTGCGCTGCCAAAAAACACCAAAACTTTAGCCGATTACTTTACTGAAAACGGCTACGACACCGCCTATATCGGCAAATGGCATTTAGCGAGTGATGGCGAATTGGAGCAAGCTCCAACAGTAGATTACACTATCACTGCCATTCCCCCTGAACGCCGCGGTGGCTACAAAGGCTTTTGGCGCGCTGCGGACGTGTTAGAATTTACATCTCACGGCTATGATGGCTTTGTTTTTGACGAAAATATGAATAAATGTGAATTCAAAGGCTATCGTGTTGATTGTATTACTGATTTTGCCTTGGAATATTTAGATCAATATAATGGTGATAAACCTTTCTTTATGACGATTTCCCATATCGAACCGCATCATCAAAACGATCGTCAAACCTATGAAGGCCCTGAAGGATCGAAAACGCGTTTTAGCCAATATCAATTACCACACGATCTCAAAGTGCTAAAAGGCAATGCAGATGAAATGTATCCTGATTATTTAGGTTGCTGCCGTAGCCTTGATGATAATTTAGGACGCGTCATTGACAAATTGAAAGAAAAAAATCTGTTCGATAACACCATCATTATTTATGCCTCTGATCACGGTTCGCATTTTATGACGCGTAATAAAGATGAACATCTTAACGGTTATGATGATTACAAGCGTACTTGTCATTCTTCCGCATTACACGTTCCGCTCATCATTGCCGGTCCCGGTTATCGTGGTGGTTTACGTATAAAAGATTTGGTCAGCACCGCAAGCCTGCCAAAAACATTCCTTGCAATGGCTGGAATTAATGTCGGCGATAAAATGATTGGTGAAAACTTACACGATGTTGTAGAACATACTGATCCACAGCGTCCAAATGAAATTTTTGCTCAAATTAGTGAAAGCCGCATCGGACGTTGTATCCGCACCGATAAATATCTCTACAGCGTCTATGCTCCTAATGTGCAAGGTGGTGAACAAGCTAGCAGCGATTACTATCGCGATGATTTTCTTTATGATTTGGATAAAGATCCATTCGAACTCAGCAATGTTGTCGCTGATCCTGCTTATACGGAAATTAAAGCAGACTTACGAGAGCGGTTGTGTGAATTAATGGAAGAAGCGGGAGAAAAACGCCCTGTGATAGAAGATTAATCGCAAAAATACGGCATAGTAGATAATATTTTCTACTATGCCAAACACTTTCCAGTTTGTGTCAGAACAAACTACTCAAATTCATCTAACCAACATAAAAAAATCGCTTCGAGGATTTTTTCATTTGATTTCTTCGGATCATCATCAAATTCTTCTAATTCGCAGATCCAGCGATGCAAATCTGTGAAACGAACTGTTCTCGGATCAAGGTCAGGAAAACGATCATACAGTGCTTCTGCAATTTGTTGTGAATCCTGCCATTTCATTTTAATGCTCCTCTTTTGCGTGGTTAATTGTATAACGAGGAATTTCAACCACTAAATCCTCATCACCGACAATTGCCTGACAACTTAAGCGGCTATCCACTTCTAGCCCCCACGCCTTATCTAACATATCATCTTCCAAATCTGAACTTTCATTCAATGAATCAAAACCTTCACGCACAATGACGTGACAGGTTGTACAGGCACACGATTTTTCACAAGCGTGCTCAATCTCAATTCCAGAACGCAATGCGGCATCTAAAATACTTTCGCCAGTTTCAGCATTGATAACCATTCCTTCTGGACAATGTTCTTCATTAGGTAAAAATACAATTTTTGGCATACTGTTTTCCTTTTATTTATTATTTTATTCAGTAAATTGTTCAACCGAATGACCGGCCAACGCTTGTTTAATCGAATTATCCATTCTTTTAGCAGCAAAATTTCGAGTAGCTCGATCCAGTCGCTTGATACCTTCCGCAATTTTTTGACTATCATCCTGCTGTTGCAACTGTTCCAATTTCTCTATCGCAATTCTGACTTCCGCTAACTCTTGCTCATTTAATAATGCTGCATCTTCCGCCAAAGCACTATACACATTTTCTAATACACGTGCCGCCTCAACACGCTGCTCTGCTAATTCACGTGCTTGCATATCCGCTTTAGCATTTTCATGCGAAGACTTAATCATTTGTGTAATTTCTTCATCTGTCAGACCGTAAGATGGTTTCACTTGAATTGAAGAATGAACACCGGTGGATTTTTCCATTGCTGTTACACTAAGCAAACCATCAGCATCAACCTGGTAAGTTACTCGAACATGCGCTGCACCCGCAACCATAGGAGGAATGCCTTTTAAACTAAATCTGGCCAAAGAACGGCAATCCTGTACCAACTCACGTTCACCCTGCACAACGTGTACTGACATCGCTGTTTGCCCATCTTTAAATGTAGTAAATTCCTGAGCCCTAGCAACTGGGATTGTAGTATTGCGTGGAATAATTTTCTCCACCAATCCTCCCATTGTTTCAATCCCGAGCGATAAAGGAATTACATCCAGCAACAATATTTCACTATCTGGCTTATTACCGACTAGAATATCCGCTTGAATAGCTGCACCCAATGCCACTACTTTATCCGGATCAATAGAAGTTAGAGGTACTTTTCCAAAAAATTCGGCAACCTGTTCACGAACAAACGGTACACGAGTTGAACCACCTACCATTACCGTTTCAATCACTTCATTAACTGAAACATCAGCATCCTTTAACGCACGACGACACGCTAATAAAGTACGTTTTACTAATGGTTGGATAAGTCTATTAAATGTTACTCTTTCCACCATTATAGAATGATTATTTAGATTAACTTCAACTTGTTCCGCTTGGGTTAATTCGATTTTTACTTGAGTAGCAAGCTCTAATAAACGGCGTTTTTCTTGATCGGTTGACGCCACAAATTTAGTCTGTTGTGCTAAATAATCCGCTAACAGATGATCAAAATCATCACCGCCTAGCGCAGTATCACCACCGGTTGCTAGAACTTCAAAAACACCTCTGCTTAGACGAAGAATAGATATATCAAAAGTTCCACCCCCAAGATCATAAACCGCAATAATGCCTTCCTGTCCACTATCTAAACCATAAGCAATTGCTGCGGCTGTCGGCTCATTTAATAAACGAAGTACATTTAAACCAGCTAAACGCGCCGCATCTTTCGTTCCCTGACGCTGAGCATCATCAAAATAGGCTGGCACAGTGATGACACAACCGACTAATTCACCTGCTAAACGTTTTTCAGCCAATGAACTCAAGCGACGTAAAATATCGGCTGATACTTCAATTGGGCTAATAGCTCCCTTTTGAGTAACGATCATTGGCAAGCCGTTTTCACTCGCTTGAAAACGATAAGGTAAATTCGGGTAACGGCTCTGTACATCCGCTAAACTGCGACCAATTAAACGTTTGACGGAAATAATCGTATTGTGTGGATCTTGTCCTGCATTTGCTTTGGCTTCATAACCGACTATCGGTTCTTTCACTCCATAATAAACAACGGAGGGAATTAATGCTCGATCTTGCTCATCTAATAAAATATCAGCTTTACCGCTACGCACAGTCGCTACTAATGAATTGGTTGTACCAAGATCAATACCAACGGCTAAACGAGCCTGATGAGGTGCAGCACTTTGTCCCGGTTCTGCAATTTGTAATAATGCCATTTACCTTGTTTCCCACTGTTAAAAATCAAAAAATTTTTCTTCTAAACGTTCAATTTCTTGTTGTAATTTTCGAATAAACTTTAATCTATCGATAGTCTGTTTAGTACTATTCCAATCCTGTTGTTCAATACTGTCCGATAAAACCTCGATATTTTCTTGATAACTTTGCTCCACTTGTGAATTAAGTTGTTCCAACAACTCCTGATTATGCTCTTGTTGTACTTGTTCAAGTTGTTCACGTAATTCCATTTGTTGCATTAAAAACTCAAGATCGTGGGTAGTATTCTCACTATCCACCGACTTATCTAAAGCTAATGCCAGAATTGCTTCTGCTCGTAAAATAGGATCTTTTAAAATCTGATAAGCATCATTCACTTGTGTTGACTTCTGAAGTGCTAAACGTTGTTCTTGTTCACTTGCAGTTGAAAAATTATCTGGATGTAGTTGTTTTTGCAATTGCAAATATTGTTGAGATAGTTGTGTCGGATCAATCTGAAAACTTACCGGCAATGAAAATAGTTCAAATGGATTAAACATCATATTTTAATAACTTAGAATTTTATCAATACTTACACGTGAAAACTTTCACCACAACCACACTGCTCTTTGACATTAGGATTAGTGAATTTAAAGCCCTCATTTAACCCTTCTTTCACAAAATCAAGTTGTGTTCCATCCAAATAGACCAAACTTTTATTATCGACAATAATTTTTACGCCGTGATCTTCAAAAACCTGATCATCATCATTCAACGTATCAACAAACTCTAAAACATAGGCCAAACCAGAACAACCAGACGTTTTGATACCTAAACGCAACCCAATTCCTTTACCTCGATTAACTAAAAAATCTTTTACACGTTGTGCTGCGCTTTCGGTTAATGAAATTCCCATCGTGATCTCCCAAATGAGCAAAGTGCTATCTAACGATAGCACCTACATTTTATTTACTATTTTTTGCTTTATAATCAGCAATTGCTGCTTTAATCGCATCTTCTGCAAGAATTGAGCAATGTACTTTTACCGGCGGTAATTCAAGTTCGGCGGCAATATCACTATTTTTAATTGCTTGCGCTTCATCCAATGATTTACCTTTTACCCATTCAGTAATTAATGAACTGGATGCTATGGCGGAACCACAACCATAAGTTTTAAATTTGGCATCTTCGATAATGCCGTTATCATTCACTTTAATTTGTAACTGCATTACATCACCACACGCCGGCGCGCCAACCATACCGCTACCGACCGCCGGATCTTTTTTATCAAATGATCCGACATTACGTGGATTTTCATAATGATCGATTACTTTTTCACTATATGCCATAATTTTCTCCTATTAATGTGCAGACCATTCAACAGTGCTAAAATCCACGCCTTCTTTATACATATCCCAAAGCGGTGAAAGTTCACGCAATTTAGCCACTGCTTTTTTCACTAAATCAATGGTGTAGTCAATTTCTTCTTCAGTGGTATAACGTCCTACGGTAAAACGAATTGAACTATGTGCCAACTCATCATTTAAACCTAAAGCACGCAAAACATAAGACGGCTCTAAGCTGGCAGAAGTACAGGCTGAACCGGATGATACTGCGATATCACGCAATGACATCATTAAAGATTCACCTTCGACATAATTGAAGCTCATATTTAAATTTGTGCCGACACGATGTTCCATTGAACCGTTGACATAAACTTCTTCAATATCTTTCAAACCGTTGTATAAACGATCTCGTAATGCAGTCAAACGAGGCATTTCAGTTGCCATTTCTTCTTTACAGATACGATAAGCTTCACCCATACCGACAATTTGGTGAACCGGTAATGTGCCTGAACGCATACCTCTTTCGTGACCACCACCGTGGATAATCGCCTCTAAACGCACACGTGGCTTACGACGCACATATAGCGCACCAATACCTTTCGGTCCATAAACCTTATGCCCAGACATAGACATCAAATCTACTTTTAATTTTGATAAATCAATCGGTAACTTACCAACTGATTGTGTAGCATCAACGTGAAAAATAATCTTACGTTCTCGACAAATTTCACCAATTTTTTCAATATCCTGAATCACACCAATTTCATTATTTACGTGCATAATTGATACTAAAATTGTGTCATCACGCATTGCTGCTTTCAGTTCATCTAAATCAATTAAACCATCTGATTTCGGAGATAAATAAGTTACTTCAAAACCTTCACGTTCTAATTGGCGACAGGTATCTAAAACTGCTTTATGCTCAGTTTTTGAGGTAATAATGTGTTTTCCTTTGGTTTGATAAAAATGTGCTGCGCCTTTAATTGCCAAGTTATCAGATTCGGTTGCTCCGGAAGTAAATACAATTTCACGAGCATCCGCACCAATTAAATCTGCAATATGATTACGAGCGATATCAACAGCTTCCTCAGCCTGCCAGCCAAACTTATGCGAACGAGACGCAGGATTACCGAATGTTCCGTCAATGGTTAAATAATCCATCATTTTTTTTGCAACACGTTCATCTACAGGGCAAGTTGCCGCATAGTCTAAATAAATAGGTAATTTCATTTTCACTCCGATTTAATTCGTTAAGCCAGCCACTTAACTATCTATATTTTCATTTTCGAGATGTTGCTGTACGCTGATCTCAGCACGATAACGCTGTTGCATTTTTTCTTGTTGAGAACTGACTAACTCAGCGACAGTAATTTCATTTAAAAAATCTTCGATACGATCACTTAACTTTTGCCATAATGAATGGGTTAAACATTGAACGCCATCCTGACAATTTCCTTTGCTCTTACATTTTGTGGCTTGAACATTTTCATTTACTGCTGAAATGATCATACCGATAGAAATATTCTCGCAAGCATAGCCCAATTGATAGCCACCACCAGGCCCACGGGTACTTTTAACCAAACCGTGGCGACGTAATTTAGCAAATAATTGTTCTAAATAAGAAAGTGATATTTTTTGACGTTCAGAGATATCCGCTAAAGTAACAGGGCCATTGCCTGCATTTAATGCAATATCTAAAATTGCAGTTACCGCATAACGCCCTTTTGAAGTAAGTTTCATCGCAAATTCCCTAACCTTGTTAAAACAGGGGAAATTCTCACATAACCTACTAAAACAGTCAAGTATTATCACACCGTTTTTAGCTATTGTTATTTCCGATGACTTTCCATTAGCACTTTTTCTACTGCTGTCAACATTCCTTGCAGAATATTCAGTTCATTACGTTGAATTGCTGTTCTCAAATACAAACGGCGTAATTTTTTCATTACCGCACTGTTTTGAATAAAACCAAGTTGCTGATAAACCTGTTCCGTTTTATTAAAGAAATATTCTAACTCCTCTGCTACCACGCCTTTTGCCGGTATCTCTGCAACTTGTGAATGATGTAATTGATAACCTTGCTGTTTTTGCAAATACGCCATTCTTACTTCATAACTAACTAATTGCACCGCCATCGCTAAATTTAATGAAGAATACTCAGGATTTGCTGGAATATTAAGATGGTAATGACATTTCAACAGTTCCTCATTGGTTAAACCGATCCGTTCACGACCAAAAACAATTGCCACTTTTCCTTGTGTCGAACGTATAACTGCCAACTCCCCACAATCTCGCGGCGTTACAGCTGTGGTTGACAGGTGTCTAGCTCTCGCACTAGTACCAATTACCAATGAACAATCAGCAATCGCCTCTTCAAAAGAAGGGACAATATGAGCCTGTCTAACTACATCATCCGCTCCAGCAGACAAGGCAATACTTTCTTCATTAGGCTGGACTTTTGGTGAAACTAAATAAAGTTGAGATAATCCCATCGTTTTCATTGCTCTTGCCGCAGAGCCAATATTCCCCGGATGAGATGTTTCAACTAATACAATTTTGATCTGATCTAATGACATAATGAAACGATTGGATAAAAATAATGGCGGATTTTAACATATTTTCATTAAGAAAATGACTCGCAATTTGAGTGAACTTTCCCTATAATGCACGCCGAAATTTGTCAAACTTAAATCCGTTCTTTAAAATCCAGTGGAGAAAATAATGAATCCAATGTTAAATATTGCCATTCGTGCTGCACGAAAGGCAGGCAACATTGTTGCCAAAGGTTTTGAGCGCCGAGATGAAATCGAAACCAGAGAAAAAAGTGCTAATGATTATGTCACCAATATAGATCGCGCCTCTGAAGCTGCCATTATTGATATTATTCGTAAATCTTATCCAACCCACACTATTATTGGAGAAGAAAGTGGTGCGTTGGAAGGCGATAATGAAGTACAATGGGTTATTGATCCGCTGGATGGTACTACTAACTTTGTAAAAGGTTTGCCTCATTTTTCCATTTCAATTGCAGTTCTCGTCAAAGGACGCACTGAAGTCGGCGTCGTATATGATCCAATTCGCAATGAATTATTCACTGCGGTTCGTGGTGAAGGAGCAAAATTAAACGAATACCGCTTACGTTTGGACAGCCGTACCGAATTAAACGGCGCAATTATTGCCACCGGCTTCCCATTCAAAATTAAACGCTATATCCCTGTTCATCTTGAAATGATCAGTTCATTAATCAAAGAGTGTGCCGATTTCCGTCGTACTGGCTCAGCAGCATTGGATCTCTGTTATGTAGCATCAGGTCGTGTTGACGGCTACTTTGAAATGGGATTAAAACCTTGGGATTGTGCAGCAGGTGAATTAATTGTTCGTGAAGCTGGCGGTTTAGTTACCGATTTTATCGGTGGACATAGCTACCTCAAATCAGGCAACATTGTCGCCGGAGGTTCACGTATCACAAAACAAATCCTCACTAAATTACAGCCTTGTTTAATCCCTGAATTAAAAAAATAATTTGAACGCGCAATAAAGGCGTATTTCCCAAAATACGCCTTTTCCCATTCATAGTGCTTTCCACTCTACCTTTCTACCTCATAAAGTTACCTTCTTATTAGAGGTTAGACCAGAAACCACCCTCTATATAATAATGTAGAAAATTAATCAATTTACTGATATAGTTACGTTATTATTTCACACCCTTTATAGGTAGTATATAAAAATTCATTTTTCACTAATTTAATCTTTATCTCTTTAACCGCAAAACTTCAATAACTTAAGTAAAATTCATTTTATTTTTACTATTTTCACCTTGGGAGGTATTAATGTTCGATTCAGGAGTCGAAACTGTAAAAGAAACAGTGCTTTCACTAAAAGAAAAAATTACTGGAATAGATTTTAATTCAATCAAAGATAAAGTGATTTCATTAAAAAACACTGTTTCGACCATTGATTTTAATCTAGTAAAAGAAGATATATCCTCTTTAAAAAGTAATGCTTTATCCATCGCTGCATCAGATTTTAAAAATAAACCGGTGTTATTCAAAGACTCTTTAGACTTACTTACTGATGCTACAAATACACTCAGAAAGATTACCAATCAAATGTCATCAATTAGCGAAATTTCTAATAAGTCATTAGATTTGCTGGATTCTCTTTTTGAGGCTGCCAAAGATATTGTAAACATTGCCTATTCAAAAGGTGGTGTCGAAATTACTAAGTCTGCGACAGAATTAGCGGCAAAAGCGGCATTAATTGTTGATAAAAGTATCATATTAGCAAATAAAGATAATACAATTAGTGAAGCTGTTTATCATTCTATTAACAACTCATTACAAAATATTCAAAAAACAGCTATCAATATTGCTACACATTCACATAATGAAGATAAAGCTGAAATTGCTAAAGCCTCTTTTGAGCTGTTATCTCAAGTTAGTGATGTTATCAGTAATGCCTTAAAAAACTCAGGTGATATAGGTATCGAATCACAACTCTTAGCCGATATTAATCAGTTTTCTCATTCTATTTTGAACACAGCTAAAACAGTTACTGATATAGCTACTATGGATATGAATGATAAAACCTCAATCGCTAAAAATAGCATTTCATTAATAGCCAATGTGAATGATGTTATTTCCGATATTCTAGTAATGACGGATAAAGACACCGAATTATTAAATGCAATTCATAATGTTACTGCTAAAAATCTACAGAATATAGAAGAAAGTGCTGTCAATCTTGCAAATGCTGATGTGCTGTCTCAAGAAGGAAAAGTGAGTATTGCCATTAACTCTTTAACATTAATATCGCAAACCAACAAAATTGTCGCTCAAGTGCTAAATGAAGCTAATTTAAGCACCTCAAAAACCCAGTTTGTTGGTGAATTAACAGATGTATTATTAAATACAGCAAAAAGTATTACATTGTTAGCCACTGGCAATAATTCAACGCCGTTAGGAAAGGAACAACTTGCCGTTGCATCAACAAATCTTATTGGCAATGTGAATGATCTTATTCAATCTATTACAAACTTTAACGGTAAAGAGGATATTGGTAACGCCTTACATAGTGCAGTTGATGGGCAATTATCTCAAATCAAACAGCTTGCTATTGCATTATCAAATAGTGATCTTGATTCTTCTCAAGGTAAAACTGCGATAGCCATTACTTCTTTCGGGCTGATTGCACAAGCAAATAATATTATCAATAAATTCTTGGATAATATGAGTTTAAGTACTAATGTGAGTAAATCGGTTCATAGTTTGACTAATTCAGTGCTAGATGCAGCAAAAATTCTCACAAACGTAGTACAAGTAGATGCTAATAACAATCAAGGAAAGGTCGTGATTGCCAATAGTTCATTAGAACTTTCTAAAACAGCAAGTGATATTGTGTCTACTGTGTTAAAAAGCACATCTATTTCAACACAACATATTGATATAATTCATAATGCAGTAAATAAAACATTAACAGAAATGAAAGATAGTGCGGTAGCAATAGCACTTGCTTCATCTGAAAATAATAGCGCTGAAATTGCAACGCATTCATTAAGTCTGTTATCCGATGCAAGTAATATGTTGAAAGATATTATGCAAGGAATGAGCCCTAATAATGTCATTGCTCCGAAAACATTAGAATTATTTAACTCACTATTTGCAACAGCTCAAAATATCGTTCAATTAGCTGACGCAAAATCTTCAGAAAACATTGCTAAAGCCAGTGTTGATTTGGTGCAAAGTGCAACGATTATCCTCAATAACGTATTAACGTTGGCTAATGTTGATTCCTCTTTAAGTAAAGCTTTTCATCAATCGTTTTCGGCTTCTGTTTCTCAAATTAAAGAGGTGGCAGCCCAATTGGCTAGCGCATCTTCAGCCGCTGATAAAGCTGAAATTGCCAAACTCTCTTTTGATTTTATTAGTCAAGTAAGCGATTTAGCGACCAACACCTTAACAACAGCTAATACCGGATTAGATACAACACTACTGAATAACGTTAACGGTCTTTCTCATTCCGTCTTAAATGCAGCAAAATCAGTAACCGATATTATTGTGAGTGATAATCCGGCAGCTACCGCCAGTTTATCCGTTTCTTTGGTGAATGATGCCAATGAAATTGTTTCAAATATCTTAACCTTATCCGGAAAACAAAATACACTCTCCACGGCAGTACACGATGTAACCGCTAAACATTTGGCACCGATTGAGAAAATAGCAATTAACCTCGCCAATGCCGATAATTCAAGCAGCGATGGAAAAGTTGCTATTGCGTTAAACTCATTAACATTGATTGCACAAAGTAACCATTTAATTGAAGAAGTATTAAAAGAGGCTAAATTAGATAATGCGAAGAGCGCCTTTGCTCACAATTTAACGGATTTAGTATTAGATACCGCCAAAACAATCACGGCATTAGCATCAGCGGATACCAGTAAAGTAGACGGCAAGCAGCAGATTGCCTCTGCCTCAACACATTTAGTCGGACAAATTAATGAGATTGTCAAATCAATCACGACAATAACCAATTCAGAAACGAAAGTCGGCAATGCCGCATATCAAGCGTTAAAAACACATTTAGAGCAGGTAGAAACAATTGCGGTTAAACTTGCCGCCGCCAATGCATCAACAGCGGAAGGCAGAACAGAAATTGCGATTGAATCTTTCAATTTAATCGCAAAAACCAATGGCATAATGACCGATTTCCTAAATCAAATCGGCATAAAAGAAGAGTTAACCAAGCCAATCCACGGTTTATCCAACTCTATTTTAGATACCGCCAAAACCTTAACCAATGTGGTACAAATCGATCCAACAACAGATAAAGGTAAACTCTCGATTGCAGACAGTTCATTTGAATTGGCAAAATCTGCTAACCAAATTGTTTCCTATATTATGGATTTATCCGGCTGCTCAAGTGAACTAAGCCATAATATTGCGAATACGGCTCATCAAATCTTGTCTATATCCCAAGACAGACTATTAAGCATTGGAAATAATATTTCTGCATTGGCAAATGCCGATAAACTCACAAAAGAAGGCGTGAAAATTATTGTAGACAGTTCATTTGCCATCACCAGCGATGTAAATGGCTTTATCACTGATGTGGTGAAAACAGTAGGCAAAGACGGCAATCCTAAAGTGGGTTCAGCCCTGTCGTTATCCAATTCGATTATTGATATGGGGCATTCTATTGCAAACTTAATCCAATCGGATGTTAATACAAGTAGCGGAAAAGCGGCTATTGCTGAAGGCTCAATTAAATTAATTGGCAATATTAATGGCTTAGTCAGTGATGTGTTAAGCCTTTCTAATGCCTCTACCGCCGTTTCTGAAGCAATAAGCTCTTCAGCTGGAGGAATTTTAACCAATTTAGCCTCTTTAATTGGCTCATCAATTAAACTTCATAATTGGTCTAGTATGAGTCAAGCGGATCAAATTGCGGTAGGGTTTGATATTGGATTAAAAGCGGTAAGCACGATTGCAACTGGCGTTGGCACAACAGCACAATCCATTGCAAAAATAATTGGTACTACTACGATGTTGCCACAAATTGGTGCTGCTGTATCAGGAATCGCTCTGGCAGCAAGTCCGTTAGAGATAAAAGGCTTAGTTGACGAACATAAATATGTAAAACAAATTGATTCTCTTGCATCAGAAACAAAAACTTATGGTTATCAAGGTGATGAATTATTAGCCAGCCTTTTAAATGAAAAATTTGCACTTAATACCGCATATACCGCTACAGACATTGCTTTAAATTTAGCAACTACAGCGATCTCTGTGGCAGCAACAGCAAGTGTCATTGGTGCACCAATTGCGGCCATTGCAGGTGTAGTGAGAGGAGCTATCGGCGGTATTATGTCGGCGATCAAACAACCAGCATTGGAACATATTGCTAAACGTTATGTCGATCAAATTGAAAAGTATGGTGATATTCAAAAATACTTTGATCAAAATACTGAAGCAACATTAAATAAATTCTATGCGAGTCAGGAAGTCATTCAATCATTTAAGCAATTACAGAAATTATATAATGTTGACAACATTATCACCCTTGATGGCGTTGCCAGCTCAGACAGTGCGATAGAATTAGCCGCCATTACTAAATTGGTTGATCAAATGAATAAAGCAAATAATTATGCTCAACTTATTCGTAACGGTGAAATAGATAAAGCGCTTAGCGCTCAATATTTGAGTATGGACGCTAAAACTGGCATATTAGAAATTACTGCTCCCGGCAACTCATTAATAAAATTTAATAGTCCTTTGTTTGCACCGGGTGTTGAAGAAGCTCGTAGAAAAGCGGTTGGCAAAAATAATTTCTATACGGATCTTATTATTAACGGTCCAAATGAACATACTATTAATGACGGCGCAGGTAATAATATTTTTATTTCTAATGATAAATATGCCTCCGTTTTATATGATGAAAATGGAAAATTATTGAAGCATATTAATCTCAATATCAATGCTGGCGATGGAAATGATACTTATATTGCTGATAACGGACATTCTCTATTTAATGGAGGTAATGGAACAGATAGTGTAAGTTATAATAATGAACATATTCACGGCATTGTTGTTCATGGGCGAGACTCCGGTACTTATTCTGTAACAAAACATATTGCTGATGCAGAAGTAACTGTTGAAAATATTAAAGTGAAAAATCATCAATACGGTAAACGACAAGAACGAGTTGAGTATAGAGAGTTACATATTGAAACAAAATCTTATGATGCAAGCGATATGCTTTACAACGTCGAAGTTATCAGTGCCAGTGACTATGATGATGTTATGTATGGTAGTAAAGGTAATGATTACTTCCTTGCACAAAATGGTAATGATCTTGTTTATGGTAAAGAGGGTGATGACATTATTTTCGGTGGTGCTGGTGATGATAAACTTTATGGAGAAACCGGTAACGACACCTTAAATGGCGGTTTAGGCAAAGATTTAATTTATGGTGGCGATGGAAATGATACCATTATTCAAGATGATGCCCTTAGTTCCGACACTATCTTCGGCGATGAAGGGATTGATACATTAGATCTTCGTCATTTAGTGATTAATGATGAAGGACTCGGTGTTGTTGCTGATCTCCAGTCCGAGAAGCTTTATAAAGGAACCATCTTTGATCATATCTATGATATAGAGAATATTATAGGTACATCAGGAAATGATAACCTTATTGGAAATCATAAAGATAATATCTTAATCGGTAATGATGGTGATGATATTTTAGAAGGCTATAGCGGTAATGATGTACTTGCCGGAGGAAGTGGCATAAATAAACTTTATGGCGGACAGGGAGCAGATATTTATCTCTTATCCACCAACGCCACAAATTATATCTTCGATCTGACAAAAAATAATTTAGCAAAATTAGAGAATTCAGAAGATCTTAACCTTCAATTCACTAAAGATAGCGATGACAATGTTACCTTATCTTTCAACAAAGATGGCAATACTATCGGTAAAACCATTATAGAAAAATCGAGCCAATTTGGCACATTCTCAATAGGTGATGGATATTACTTAGATCTTAATGATGGCAAATTTAAGTATATTTTATCCGGAGAAAGCTCCAATGCCGATTTAGCTCAAAATACATTACATTTTAATAAAGGTGAAGAACTTCAAGTTCATGCTGCTGCCAAGGATAACCAAATTATATTAGATCACGAACATCAGCATTACATTAATATTTATAGTAATACGCAGACTAATATTAAAGGCTTTGAAGTTGGTAAAGATAAGCTACAATTATCACTGCTCAGCAACAATTTAAGCTCAGACACCACATTAAGGTTCAGTGGTTATGATGTTGAAGGAGGAGATGTTAATATTACTTCCGGCAATACCTATATTACGTTGTCCGGTGTGGGGCATACAGATTATGCGAGCAAAACATTTAATGAACTGGTCACTATGTATCTTGTTTAATTATTATGGATAACTTCTCAACTTTAGGAAAAGTAATGTGGCTGTGGAGCCATTCGGCTCTACATCGTCGCTGGCCAATTGAATCAGCGATACATTACATTATTCCTGCAATAGAAAAAGCGCAATGTAGACTGCTGGTCAATGAGGAAGGAATGCCTATCGGCTATGCCAGTTGGGCGTGGTTAAGTGCGGAAGCTGAAAAACGCTATATCTTAGATCCTAACTCATTACGCTACCAAGATTGGCAAAGTGGAGAGCGACTATGGTTTATTGACTTCATCGCGCCATTCAGTTTTCGTGATACGATTAAATTACGCCGATTAATGGGGAAAATTCACGGCAACAGCTATCTTGCCCGCTCAATACGTTTGCGAAAAAACAATAAAGCAGAGGTATTCGAACATATAGGCGGAAGTGTTGATATAAATGAAAGCAGAAGGATGAAAGAAGCTTTTTATCAGGAAATCAAGACTGCTTTTATGGAAGAAAATTCATAACCACTTGATAGTAAAAGACTAATTTGCCATTTAGCAAATTAGTCTTTTTTCATATTAATAAAAAATAATGTTATTTTTGAAAATAAACTTTCTTCAATGCCAATTCTAATCCTCTAAATTCCGCTAAACCGCGCAACCGCCCAATTGCAGAATAACCTGGGTTTGTTTTCTTTTTCAGATCATCCAACATTTGATGACCGTGATCTGGTCGCATCGGAATTAGACGTTTTTCACCATTATCCAAACGGCGATATTCTTCATCTAATAATGCTTTTACCACATTAAACATATCGACATCGCCCTCTAAATGCGCCGCCTCGTGGAAGCTCAAAGGATTCTCTTCACGACAAGTTGAACGCAAATGAGCAAAATAAATACGATCAGCAAATTGTTTCGTCATTTTGACAAGATCATTATCAGAACGTACCCCATAAGAACCGGTACACATTGTAAAGCCGTTCGCTTGAAGAGGTTCAGTTTCCACAAACCACTGCATATCTTCTATGGTTGATACAATACGAGGCAAACCTAAAATCGGGCGTGGCGGATCATCCGGATGGATCGCCAGTTTAATACCAACTTCCTGCGCAACTGGAACCACCTCGTGCAAGAAATAAGCTAAATGGGTACGGAATTTCTCCGGAGAAATCGCTTTATAGCGATCCAATTGCGCCTGAAATTCCTCTAATGTATACCCCTCTTCTGCCCCCGGTAATCCGGCAATAATATTACGGGTAAGTTGCTCAATCTCCTCTTTTGACATCTTGTCATAATAGGCTTTTGCCGCTTGACGTTCCTGTTCAGTATAAACTGCTTCTGCTCCCGGTCTTTTTAAGATATATAATTCAAACGCAGCAAATGCAATTTGATCAAAACGAAGTGCTTTAGAACCATCTGGCAATTGGTATGCCAAATCTGTACGAGTCCAATCCAAAACAGGCATAAAATTGTAACAAACCGTATCAATACCGCATTGTGCTAAATTACGCAAAGTCTGCTTATAATTTTCAATCCACTGTTTATAATTGCCTGTCTGGGTCTTAATTTCCTCGTGTACAGGTACACTTTCCACCACAGACCAAGTCAATCCTGCCTGTTCAATTAACTGTTTACGCTGATTGATTTCATTAATATCCCAAATTTGACCGTTTGGAATATGATGTAATGCTGTCACAACACCAGTTGCTCCAGCTTGTCTGATATCCGCTAATGATACAGGATCGTTAGGACCGTACCAACGCCAAGTTTGTTCCATAAGGACTCCTTTTAAATTAAAATATTACGTTTTTATACCCATCGGTGCTACATTAAATAAATATCCATCAAAATTAGGATCCTCTACATCAGAAAGTTCAAACAATTTCTGTTTTACATTTTCTAAATGCTGCCACATTGCCTGTCTAGCAAGAAGACCATTCTTTTTTTGAATACTTACAAATATTTCATGATGATCTTTCAACCATAAATGATGATAATTTTTTTCTAAAATATGAGTATGCAATTGCGCCCACATAGCACTATTAAAACGATATTCCCATAACTGTTCTTGAAACTTTATTAATACATCGTTTTGCGTTATTTCAGCCAATGCTAAATGAAAATTTCTATCTGCCGTATAGTCATCTATATTTTTAGATAACATTGCCTTTTCTTCTGTTAAAATTTCTTTAAGATTTTGAATATCTCTTTTAGTTGCCACATGAGCTGCAAATTCAGCGACACTACTTTCCACTAATTGTCTAGCCTGTAATAATTCAAAGGGTCCCACATCTGGTAACACAAACCTATCATCTCCCTTGATATTACTAGGTGTATTTATTACATAAACCCCCGAACCTTTCTTAACTTCTACTAATTTTTCAACTTCTAGCATCACAATAGCTTCTCTAACTATTGTTCGACTAATACCAAGCCTTTCGGAAATTTCTCTTTCTGTTGGTAATTTATCACCTATTTTATACACACCTTGAGAAATCTCTTTTTTAAGTAACTCTCCAACTTTACTATATGTTCTATTGATAATGGTATACATAAAACCTCCATTTTGGAATACCAAAATATTAAAAATAAGATCTAGATCACAAATTCAAAATTTTGGCATACCAATGTGAATAATATTAGATTAATATTTAGCGTATCACTTGGACAAATTACTGTCGAACTATTTTTCTTAAATAAATTAAGGTGAACTATAATGAAACAATTTATCAAAGCAGTAAAATTAGACAAACCAAATCAGGTATCCATACAAAATACACAATTTCCAATAAAAAACAAAAATGAAGTCTTAATTAAGGTTGAATCTGTTGGTATTTGTGGCTCTGATATAGGTGCTTATAGAGGAACCAATCCATTAGTTACATACCCTAGAATTTTAGGACACGAAGTTGTTGGCCGCATTATAGAACCAGGTATAGGAATGCCATCAAATATAAAAATTGGAGATCGTGTCATAGTAGATCCTTATATTTATTGTGGGAGTTGCTATCCTTGTTCAATAGGTAGAACTAATTGTTGTTCCAATCTTAAAGTTATTGGTGTACATATAGATGGAGGTATGCAAGAAATAATTTCTCATCCAGCACACCTTATAACAAAAGTACCTGAGAATATCCCTATTAACTTATTACCCTTAGCAGAACCTCTTACAATAGCTTTACATGCAATCCATAGAACAAAAGTAAAACAAGGAGAATTTGTCACCATTATAGGTGCTGGAGCAATAGGATTGATGGCAGCTTTAATAAGCAAATTATATGGAGCAACTCCTATATTAATAGATATCTTAGATAAAAGATTAGAATATGCAAAGTCTCTTGGTATTACATATACTATAAATTCGCTAAAAGAAGAACCTCAAGAAAAAATTAATAAAATTACTGATTCTCTCTTATCCCAAGTAGTTATTGAAGCTTCTGGTGCCAATGAATCTATTCAAAACACATTAAAGTATGCTTCTTTTGCAGGAAGAATAGCTTTGACCGGTTGGCCTAAAAAAGAAACTCTATTACCAACAAACATCATTACTTTTAAAGAATTAGATATTTATGGTTCAAGAACAAGCAAGGGGGAATTCGAAGAAGCTCTTAATATTATTTCATCTGGAAAATTTGATGCTAAAGATATTGTCACTAAAACTATTTCATTTGATGAAATTCCTGAATACATAAGGAAGTTATCGAATGAACCAGATAATTATCTAAAAATAAATGCTGTACTGTAATTAACAACTTAACTCAAGGAGTTCAATATGAAATTAACTAAATTCGCTAAATTACTATTAATCCCTACTATGTTAATGAGCAGTTCCGTATGGGCAAAAACCATCATTAAATTAGGACATTATAATTCTGATACCCATCCTTCAAACATTATATTAAAAGAATATTTTAAAAAAATAGTCGAAGAAAAGACTAATAATAAATATGAAATTAGAATCTATCCAAATAATCAATTAGGAGGAGAAGATCAGATAGTCAATGGATTAAGAAATGGAACTATAGAAATGGGAATAACAGGATTGCTTCTTCAAAATGTTGATCCTATTTTTGGAGTATGGGAATGGCCATATCTATTTAAAGACAATCTAGAAGCAAAAAAAGTTCTTGAATCTCCTATTGCCATAGAAATAGGAAATAAAATGGAAAACTATGGTATTAAATTATTAGCTTATGGAATGAATGGATTCAGAGTAATTTCTTCAAATAAAAATATAGAAAAATTTAGTGACTTTAAAGGATTACGATTAAGAGTACCACTAAATTCTCTATTTGTAGATTGGGCTAATGCTATGGGAATGAATCCTCAAAGTATGCCTCTAAGTGAAGTATTTACTGCTTTAGAACAAAAAGTCATAGATGGTCAAGAAAATCCATATATGCTTATTAAAGATTCTGGTTTATATGAAGTACAAAAATATATAATACAAACAAACCATATTTTTTCTCCTGGACTATTACAAATTAGTCTAAAAACATGGAATAAAATGTCAAAAGAAGATCAAGAAATCTTCCTTGAAGCTGCTAAAGTATATCAAGAAAAAGAATGGGAATTAGCTATAAAAACAGAACAAGAAGTAAAAGAGTTCTTATCTAAAAGTGGTATCTCTATAGTTATTCCAAATGAGCAGTTACGACAAGATATGATAAGCGCATCTCAAACCTTATATGAAAAATTCTATAAAAAGTATGACTGGTCTAAAGATGTCATTCAACGTATAAACGAATCTAAATAAATAATTTCCGCTATTAATATTATATTAATAGCGGAATATTTTAGGAGGCAGTATGAAATTATCAAAGATACTGGATAAAACTTTAAAATATTTATCTATACTAGCATTAGTTACTATGATATCTCTAGTGTTTTTTAACGCAGTATTACGTTATTTTTTTGACTCAGGAATAGCATGGTCAGAAGAGTTTGCCAGAATATGTTTTGTATATATGATTTTTCTAGGAATTATTCTTGTTGCTAAAGAAAAAAAACATCTAACTGTAGATATCATTATTTCTTATCTTCCGCCTAGATATAAAATATTATTTAATATAATATCTGACATTTTAATATTAATATCAACTTCATTTCTTGCTCTTGGTGCATATCAATTAATGATATTAACTTATAGCCAGAAAATGCCAGCTACCGGCATATCATCTTCTTTTTTATATGTAATAGCTTTATTATCAGCTATTATATATTTCATATTAATTACAATTGATTTATTAAAATCAGTATCTAAAAATAGGAGTTTATAATGTTACTATTATTCCTAGCTAGCTTATTTGCACTCCTCTTTTTAGGAGTTCCTGTTGCCCTATCAATGTTATTAAGTGCCAGCATAATGCTAATAAAAATGGATATGTTTGACACTCAATTAATTACAGAAAATTTTGTTATGGGCACAAATAATTTCCCTCTAATGGCTATTCCTTTTTTTATGCTTACTGGGGAGATTATGAAATATGGAGGAATTTCTGAAAGAATTATTAATTTTGCCATGAGTATGGTAGGACATATAAAAGGAGGATTAGGATATGTTGTTATTATATCTGGATTAATTTTTGCTGGGTTATCTGGCTCTGCTGTGGCAGATACTGCTGCTCTCGGAGCGATACTTATTCCAATGATGGCAGCTAGAAAATATGACATATCAAGATCAACAGGTTTAATTTGTGCTGCAGGAATTATTTCTGTTGTAATTCCACCTAGTATTCCAATGATTATTTATGGAATTACTGCCGGAACATCAATTACAAAATTATTTATGGGAGGTGCTGTTCCTGGTTTGTTAATGGTATTAGGTCTTTGGTTTACTTGGAAAATTCTTTATCGACACGAATCCTCCAATCTACAAGAAAAACAAAATTCAAAACAACGATGGAATGCATTTAAAAAAGCTTTCCTTCCATTATTACTTCCTGTCATTATTATAGTAGGTCTAAGAGGGGGCGTTTTTACTCCAACAGAAGCTGGTGTTGTAGCAGCTATATATGCCGCCATTATTAGCATTATTTATAAAGAATTAAACTTACAAAAAATACAAGATATTTTCCTTAATACTATAAAAACAACCTCTATGGTAATGTTCGTTGCAGCTGCAGCTATGATATCCGCATTTGCTATTACAGTTGCTCAAATTCCGATGGAATTAGTAGAATTTTTGCAAGGAATAACAACTAGCCCTACAATTTTAATGCTTATATTAATGATATTCCTTCTATTAGTAGGATGCGTTATGGATCTTATTCCTGCTGTACTTATTTTTGTACCTGTCATTTTACCTTTATTACGGGCATATCATATAGATCCTGCTTATTTTGGTATTATGATGGTTATAAATTTATCTATTGGATTAATTACTCCTCCAGTTGGAACTGTATTATATGTAGGTTCTGGAATAGCAAATTTAGGCATAGGTGCTATTTCTAAAGGGATTTTACCATTTCTAGGAATTTATATATTGATTTTACTATTAATGGTATTTTTCCCTAATATTGTAATTATCCCTATGAATTGGTTATCTTAAAAAGGACATAAAAATGAATAACATCGCTCAACACCACAATCTCAAGAATAAAGTTATCGTTATTTCAGGTGCAGGTGGCGTGCTTTGTGCGTTTCTTGCCAAAGCACTGGCAAAAACACAAGCCAAAATCGCCTTACTGGATATTAATTTTGACGCGGCAAACCAGGTTGCTGAAGAAATCGCCCAAACAGGTGGCATTGCGAAAGCCTACCAAACCAATGTGTTAGATTTAGACAGCATAGAGCAAACCCGCAACACTATTACACAAGATTTCGGCACTTGTGACATTTTAATTAATGGTGCTGGTGGTAATAATCCTAAAGCAACAACCGATAACGAATTTCATCAACTGGATTTACCGGAACATACTAAAACTTTCTTTGATTTGGACAAATCAGGCATCGAATTTGTTTTTAATCTCAACTACTTAGGTACATTATTGCCAACCCAAGTTTTCGCCAAAGATATGATGGGGAAAGCAGGAGCAAATATCGTCAATATTTCCAGTATGAACGCTTTTACGCCACTCACCAAAATCCCTGCTTACTCGGGAGCCAAAGCGGCAATCAGCAATTTCACTCAATGGCTTGCCGTCTATTTCTCAAAAGTGGGGATTCGCTGTAACGCCATCGCTCCGGGCTTTCTTGTCAGCAACCAAAATAGGGCATTATTATTTGATGAAAATGGCAATCCAACCGCTAGAGCCAATAAAATTCTCACCAACACCCCAATGGCACGTTTTGGTGAACCAGAGGAATTATTAGGAGCATTATTATTTTTGATCGACAATCAATATTCCAGTTTCGTCAATGGGGTCATCATTCCTGTTGATGGCGGATTCTCCGCATATAGTGGGGTGTAAACTGAAATTGGGTAGAAAACGGCGAAGCTCCTAATGATCTCGAGCTACTCGGACAAATGGTCAAAAACATTTGTTTTGATAATGCGAAACGCTATTTTAAATAAGAAAAAATACTTAATCAGGCAGATTCAGCTAACGGTAAATCTGTCTGATTAACTAAAAAAGAAAAAGGACGCTATTTCTAGCATCCTTTTCCAGCCCTCGATGGGAGTAAGTGCATTACAAAACAGAAATTTCAAGTCTTTTTCCTAATGCCTGAAATGCTCTATTTAATGTATCTATTTTTGTACTATGACTTAAATTAGTGATACGTTGAACCTCTTGCGGTTTTACATGAATACGTTTTGCTAACTCTACATTTGATATATTTTGTTTAATCATTTCATTTAATAACATCACCTTAGCTGTAACACTAGGCGGCAACTCAATTAATACTTCGCCCTCTTTTGCCTCGCTCGGCATTGGCACGCTACGTTTATCTTCAAAATAGAAATCCATTGCAGTAACTAGTGCATCTTTTGCCATAACTAAAGCATCTTCATAGTTATCGCCACAAGTAATCGCTTCCGGAATATCTCTAAATGTTACCGAATATAAACCGCTCTCTTCTTTCTCAAAAATTGCCGGATATAACATATAAATCTCCTCTAAAGATAGCCCTCTTCAGAGGGCTATTATTATTTTAGACCTAATTGCTTTTTAACAGCCATTTCAGTTCCTTTTGCTATCTCTTTGCCGGAATGGCGAGGTAACACGGATTGCTTGCCGTTTAAGTAGAGTTTAATATGATTGCTTCCATCTTTAACTTCTACTCCTTGTGCTTTCAGCCATCTTAAAAACTCACTTTGTTTCACTTAGACCTCCGTTCGTTTTAAGACATAACAACAATAAACAAAAATGTTTACAAGATCAATGAAAATTAACAAATTAAGAAAGCAAAATTATTTGCTCACACCAACACTAATTTAAAATTTTCTTTCGATAAAACAGGACGTATGGAACTAATTAAATTATCATCCGTCACAATATCCGTAAATTCCGATAATTTTGCCACCCCGAATAAAGAGTATTTACCGTATTTACTGCTGTCTGCAACCAATACTCGGCGTTTAGCGTGCTGTAATAAAGCACTTTTTAGCTCGGCTTTCTCTTCTGTCGGCGCGGTTACCCCCCGTTCCAAGCTCCACGAATTACAACTGATAAACGCTAAATCCGGATAAATATTATTCAATAATGAAAGGCTGTGATTACCAATACAAGATTGGCTGGAACTGTCGATATAGCCGCCAGTGATCATTAATTCAATCTGTTTATATTCAGATAAGAAAAGTGCAATGTGAAGATCTGTAGTAATCACCCTTAATGGTAAATGTGCAATTTTTTTTGCGATACTCAACGTTGTGGTGCCGGCATCTAGCACAATAGAATCTCCAGCACTGATAAAGGAAGAAACATATTCTGCAATCCGATCCTTTTCCACCATAAACTTCAGTTGCTTTTCATTAGTGGTAGGTTGAAATGGAATAAACTGATTTAAACTCACACCGCCGTGAGTTCGGATAATCGTTCCCTGTTGATTAAGTTTAATCAAATCGCGGCGAATTGTTGCAGGAGAAGCATTTGTTGCTTTTACTAGCTGATCAACGGTTGCCAGATTATGATTTTTGAGAAATAACAGGATTTGATCTAAACGGTCTGCAGACATATTCGCCTCTAACTGTAAGAAAACACGCATTGAAGACAATGCGTGTTAAAACGTTTAAGAATATATTAATTATTCACTAAATTTTTGTTTTTCTCAAATAGTCAGCGATACATTGATGTTAATTCAATTTCATAATATCACTTAATAAGTGATTATTTCCGAAACCTCCTGATTTTGTCATTACAGTTAAATTTTCATATTGACTATTTTGAATCTGGCAGACCGGCACTCCTGGAACAATCGAATAAAGCAATTTCATCTCTGTTACATTCATTTGTTCCAAAAGTGTAGCTGCCCCGTCACCACCAAATAAAATTAAATGATCAAAATGTTTATGATTTAAACAATATAAACTTAATTCAGCCAAATCTTTTGCAAGCGTTCTAGCGATCATATTTATATCGTTTTCTGCATTAACAACCTTTGTTGGATTAGCTCTAATGATGACATCAGATTCACTAGAGGTAATTAATGCATTTAATTGTTCTCTTAATGCTTTTGCCGAAATTTTATGATTGAGTAATTGCGACGGAGATGGGTTAAAAACTATTGCATCACCACCATTGTGTGCAATATATTCATCCACTTGATTTTGGCTAGTTTCGTGGATAGATGTTACCAAGATTAGGCTTCTTCCATTAGTTAAAGCTCTCTTATTATTTGAAGAGGGTAATGTCTGAAGTTTTAATTTATTAGCCAAACCTGCTGACCCTACAGGAATCACTGACTTACCTAAGTGATCAATAACATGAGCAATTATTTCTAAATCATTTTCTGTTTTTGCATCAACAACTATTTGCTCTAAAGTGGAAGATTGCACTTTTTGCAATAATTCTTGTTCTGTACTGAATGAAACTTGCTCTGCATTCGGTAAAAGATCCGTCATAATTGAAGAGGTTACTGGGCAAATAATATCCTTTCCAGATGGAGTATCTGTAACAGGAATCCCATTAACTGTAGCACCCCATATCTAATCCCGCTTCGCAGATAAGGCTAATTTTGCTCGCATTTATTTTCCTTCATTTAACATACGATATAACACACACCCTTTTGGGTTTCCATTCTCACAGGCTTTGCCTGCCCACATTTTGGCAAGATTGCGATCTTGTTTAACGCCTTTCCCTAAGCCATACATTATCCCCAAATTATTTTGAGCCTGTGCATGTCCCTGCTCTGCGGCTTTTTGATACCATTTCACCGCTTGGAAATCATCTTTTTTTACCCCTTCTCCATCTTTATACATCACCCCCAAATTATATTGAGCCTTTGCATGTCCCTGCTCTGCGGCTTTTTGATACCATTTCACCGCTTGGAAATCATCTTTTTTTACCCCACGTCCGTTGTAATACATCACCCCCAAATTATATTGAGCCTGTGCATCTCCCTGCTCTGCTGCCTTTTGATACCATTTCACCGCTTGGAAATCATCTTTTTTTACCCCTTGTCCCTCAAGATACATCAAAGCCAAATTAATTTGAGCCTCTGCCAATCCCTGCTCGGCTAAAGGCTTCCATAATTGTAATGCAGTCGCAAAATCACTACGCTCATACGCCTCAAAGCCTTGTTGGAACTGAGTATCAGGATCTGAAACCGCATACACCATTTGCGAGGCACTTAATACAGAAAATGAAAAAAGAGCGGTGGTTAATAACGTTTTTGTGAATTTCATTGTGTTTTCCTTATATAAAGTGATTTAAACCAATGATTGAAACGACAAGGCAAAGAGAAAGGTTTTCACAAAGAAAAAAGCAGTAAGAATATTCCCTTCTCTCTACTGTACATATTTCAATCGAAGTAACAAAATTTTTTCCTTTCGGCAAAGGGTTTTGTTCTCTCTGTAAAGAGAGAACAACAGGGAGTATACTCCCTTGAAATTGTTGAATATTTAGCCTAATTGTAAGAGAGGGAGATGATGAAAAATGGCTTAAAAAACCACCGCACTTTTAAGAGAACATGCCTGTTTTATAAGCTAATAAGAAAACGAAAAAAACCGAGCGAGGTTTTGCCCCGTTCGGTTAAATTTGCTGAAAAAGTGAGGGGTTATCTTTAACGAGAAAGAAACAACGCCGCCGCCCCACGCACGCCGCCTGAATCGCCGTATTTGGCTTTTTTAATCACTGGCACTTTGGCACTTCGCATTAAGTGGTTGGGGAGGGCTTTGGGTAAGGCTTGGTAGAGATAATCAAAATTCGACAAGCCGCCGCCTAGCACGATGAGATGGGGATCAAGAGCGGTGATGATGTTGCCGATGGAAATGGCGGCAAGTTCCACAAACATTGCCACAAAATCCACCGCACTTTGCTCTTGAGCGTAAAAGCGTTGAATGATGTCTTTCGCTGAGAGGGCTTCGCCTTTGAGATCACGATAGAGCATTTCAAAGCCTCGCCCTGAAAGATAGGTGTCTAAACAGGCGGAATTGCCACAGCCACATTGGTAAATCGGGGCGTTATCCCAGCCGAGCAATTTTAATGCGTGGTAGTTGAGTTGCATATGTAGACATAATTCGCTCCTAATTAAACTTAATTTCCAAATTTTATCTGTGCCATTTGAGCGGCAAGATAAAGTGATTCAGTCATACTTTTACTGTCTGCAATCCCTTTACCTGCAATCGGAAATGCCGTACCGTGATCGACAGAAGTACGAATAAACGGTAAACCGACAGTCACGTTCACACCGGTATCAAATCCCAACAACTTAATTGGAATATGACCTTGGTCGTGATACATCACCACCACAATATCGAATTCATTTAAATTGGCGGCACGATGGAACACAGTGTCCGGTGGAACCGGTCCGCTTGCATTAATGCCTAACTGTTTTGCCGCCTCGACAGCCGGCACGATTTCTTTACGATCTTCATCACCGAACATTCCGTTTTCGCCTGAATGCGGATTTAATCCTGCCACAGCAACTCTTGGTTGTTTAAAGCCGAGCATTTTTGCGTTTTCATCCGCTAATTTAATGACTGTCAATACCCGTTCTTTTTTCACTAAATCACAGGCTTTACGAAGCTGAACGTGCGTTGTCACGTGAATAACACGAAGTTTTTCACTCACTAACATCATTGAATAATCTTTTGTGCCGCTTAATTGCGCCAAAATTTCAGTATGACCCGGAAACATTTTCCCACCAGCGTGTAATGCTTCCTTATTCAAAGGTGCTGTTACCACCGCTTGAATTTTATTTTCCATAGCATATTGAACCGCCTTTTCCACATATTCATATGCTGCCTTACCCGCTCGAGGATCTACTTGAGAATAAATCAAATCAGCAGGCACATTATCCAAATCGATCAAATCGATAGTTCCATATTTCGTATTTAAATTATCTAAATTTTCTACAACATTTATCTTTAACGATGATTGCAATAAATCCAATGCTCGTTGCATCATTTTCTTATCGCCAATTACAATAGGTTGAGCAATTTCATAAAGATGTTTATCCGACAGAGATTTAACAATAATTTCAGCCCCAATCCCTGCAGCATCCCCCATTGTTACTCCTAAAACTGGTTTCATTTAATACTCCTATTGATTAAATTTAATCACACAAATATAAGGAAATCACATAGCACTCCTCATGCCTCCTAAATTTAGTCTAAATTATATGCACAAAAAGCGATTAAAACTGTGAACAAGATCACAAAATGATTAAATTAAATCAAAAAGATTTTATTTAATCATTTTTGTGGGTTAGATATGATGATGCGATAAATGATCTATTAAAAATAGGTTGAACTAATAAATCTTTATGATTATTGGAAAAATCTATTTCATTCACTAGAATAGTTCGATTGATATTCTCCTTATACCATTTGAAACTATGAAAAAAACAACATTAAACTTACTGCTTTCTGCATTTTTAATCGGGAATTTGAGCTTATCTGCTGCAGCACAATCTACAGATGTGCCGCAGAAGGTGGAGCAAAATGGTCAAGACGAAGTTTCATCTCTTCCGGTTATTGATGCGGAATTGACTGTTGCGCCAAATGTGCCGGCACCCATTAAACGTGATTATCCGGCTCGTGTAATTGTGAAATTAGAAGCGTTAGAAAAAATTATGGAAATTATGCCGAAAGTGCAATTTAAATATTGGACTTATAACGGTTCTACGCCGGCGCCGTTTATTCGTGTGCGTGAGGGCGATACGGTGGAAGTGCATTTATCCAATCCGATTAACTCAAAACTACCGCACAGCATTGATTTCCACTCTTCAGCAGCACCTGACGGAACGGCAATGGCGAGTAATACATTGCCGGGGCACACCAGTATCTATCGCTTCAAAGCACTCTCTCCCGGACTTTATCTTTACCATTGTGCCGCAATGCCCGGCGCACCGACACATATTGGTAAAGGAATGTTCGGGCTAATGCTGGTGGAGCCGAAAGCGGGATTGCCGCCGGTTGATAAAGAGTTTTACATTGTACAAAACGAATTTTATACCAGTGGTGAATTTGGTGAGCCGGGATTACAGGTTTTCAGTTCACAAAAAGCCAGTTATGAATTACCGGATTATGTCGTTTTTAATGGTCATTTTGCCTCAATGATGGGAGATAAGGCCTTGCAAGCCAAAGTGGGTGAAAAATTGCGTTTTTACGTTGGTAATGCCGGCCCAAACAAAGTATCTTCTTTTCATTTGATTGGGAAAACGTTTGATACGGTCTATGTCGAGGCCGGTTCATTAAAAAATCATAATGTGCAGACTACGTTAATTCCAGCCGGTGGGGCGATGATAGCGGAAACGACTATTCCGGTGCCGGGACAATACACTTTCGTAGATCATTCCATTTTTCGTACTGAGAAAGGTGCGAAGGGAACATTAATGGTAACAGGTGATGAAAATCTGGCGATCTTTAGCGGCAAACTAAAGGATGAGCCGTATAACAAACGCAATCCGGATGCGGATGTTTCTACCGGCTTTCAGCACTAATCAAATTCAAGCATAAAAAACGGCAACTTTTATTGTTGCCGTTCTTTTGCTCTATTCATTTTCTTTCTAAAACTTAGTCAGCATTGTAATCATCAACCGCATCGTTTGCCAATACGCCCGATAAGGTATAAACACGTTTGGTGCGAGAAATACGCGCACGATATTTTTCCCAAGTTTTTTCAAAAAAAGTTTCTGCCGGACGTTCACCACGGCAAAACGCAACAAATTGTTTTTCTTCTTCAGTAACCGGTTCACGATTACCATTTTCTAGCTCAAGAAAAGCTAAACCGTGATTTTCTAACGCTTGAGATTCACGAATAGTATAATCTCCGTGTCGAGCAAAACCACGCGGATAATTTTTATCATCAAAGAAACGACGAGTAACGCTAAAACTTTCAGACATAGTTAAAATTCCTTCATTTTAATCAAAAAGCGAAAAATCGCATTTAAGCAACTTTTCGCCGTAAGTCAATTATTTTTTCAAAAGATATTGGGTTAAATCGACATAACGCTGAATAAACTCTTCAATCGTCTGCACTTTTGAGAAACCGCTGTCATTGCCGGTTTCGATATGGTAATTCCCGTTGATATAGAAATCCGGCACGCCACGAACTTTAAATTTCTCTGCTGCCATTTCTTGTGCGGATACTAATGCATTAACAGCAAAACTATTAATTGCACCATCGAACTCTTTAGCATCAATACCGTTATCAATAAAGATTTGACGAATATCGTCCATTGAAGATAGGCTGTTTTTCTGAGCTGCTTCAAATAAAGGCGCACGCACTTTATCTTCAGCACCAATCGCCATTGCTAACGCCCAAGCTCGAGTTAGATTTTCTGATTGAGCACCTAAGAAATTAACGTGATATTGTTTAAATTCAACATTTTTCGGCAAAGATTGTTTAATTTTTTCCGGAATATGGAATTTCATTTCATAATCATAACAATGAGGACAATAAAAGGAGAAAAACTCAATCACACCACCATCAGGATGCGGTTTAAAGCCAAGCGAAGTGTAATCCTTTCCTTCAGTAAAATTTTCCGCCGCCACTGCCAGTGACACATTCACCGCAAAAAACAAGGTTACGATTGCCAATAACAATTTTTTCATCGTTGTTAAACTCCTATTTAATAATTCCTCGCGCTTTTAGTAACGCAGTTTTAAAATCTTCTTCATAATCTTTTTTTATTCCCGGAATCGGTTCATTTTTATCTTTATCCACCATTTTCAGATGATAAATAATCACCTCATCACTTAACTCACTTAATTCGCCATCAAAACCGGCTTCTTTAGCAATTTTTTGCAAAATTTGCATTAAATTCAAATCCGGATCTTTTGACCAATAAGGTTGCAATAGTTCTAAAACTTCATTTAAACGATGACATTTCATCGGATTTTCCTCACAGTTTTTAGTTGGTGTGCGATAATACCACTTAATTTTTTAATTGCCAAAAAGAGATTACAATGCAGGAACAGATTAGTGCAGTTATTTTGTGTGGTGGGCAAGCTCGGCGAATGAACGGTGTTGATAAAGGCTTACAGCGATTACAAGGAAAACCATTATATCAATGGGTTTATCAAGCAATTGCAACGCAAGTCGATGAAGTGATCATCAGTGCCAATCGTTCATTATCACAATATGCCGAAAGCGGATTGCCTGTGATTTCAGATCACATTGAAGGCTTTCTTGGGCCGTTAAGCGGAATGTTTAGCGGATTACAGACGGCAAAACACGATTGGGTGCTATTTGTGCCTTGTGATACGCCTTTTTTACCTGTAAATTTAGTAACTCGTTTGTTGGATAAACGCCGCACCAACACAGAGGTTGTTTATGTTACTGATGGTGAGCGTGAGCATCCGACCTGTTGCCTGTTAAAACGAACTTTAAGTGCCGATTTGAACAATTATTTACAACAGGGAAATCGGCGTGTATTACAGTTTTTTCAACAACATCATTATGAAACTGCTGATTTTTCAGCACAAAAATCCTGTTTTGCAAACATAAACTCACTCGAACAATTAGCTTTTTATCACCAAAGAGGGAATTTGAAATGAATCAATCTGTATTAACCGTCATCGGTAAAGACCGAATCGGTATCGTCTATGATGTCGCAAAATTACTTGCCGAACAACAGATCAACATTGTGAATATCAGCCAACAATTAATGGATGGTTATTTCACAATGATTTTATTGGTGGATACCACTGAATGTAAAAAAGATTATCAAACCTTAGCCGCTTATTGCAGTGAAGAGGGGCAAAAATTAGGATTAGATTTGCGCCTACAAAACACTGAAATTTTTAACGCAATGTACCGCATTTAAAGGTGGCTATATGAGCAACAGTATTCAATCTTATGAAATTCTAGAAACATTGCGAATGGTGTCGGATCAAAATTTTGATGTCCGAACTATCACTATTGGTATCGATTTACACGACTGTATCAGTGATAACATTGATGTATTAAATCAAAATATTTATGACAAAATTGTGCGTATTGGCGGCGATTTGGTGCAAACTGCACGCGAACTTTCAGCAAAATATGGTATTCCTATCGTAAACCAACGCATTTCCGTCACACCTATTGCACAGATCGCGGCAGCCACCAAAGCGGATTCTTATGTTTCAATTGCACAAACTTTGGATCGTGCCGCCAAAGCTATCGGTGTATCTTTTATCGGCGGTTTTTCCGCCTTGGTGCATAAAGGGATGAGTCCTTCTGATGAAGTATTAATCCGCTCTATTCCGCAAGCAATGAAAACCACTGATATTGTTTGTAGTTCGGTCAACATCGGTTCAACCAAAGCCGGCATTAATATGGATGCAGTTAAATTGGTGGGCGAAATGGTTAAACAGACCTCTGAAATCACGCCGGAAGGTTTCGGTTGTGCCAAAGTGGTGATTTTCTGTAATGCAGTGGAAGATAATCCTTTTATGGCTGGGGCTTTCCACGGTGCCGGTGAAGGTGATGCGGTGATTAATGTCGGCGTTTCCGGTCCGGGCGTTGTGAAAGCGGCATTGGAAAACAGTCAAGCCACCACCTTAACTGAAGTGGCAGAAATTGTGAAAAAAACGGCATTCAAAATTACACGTGTTGGCGAATTGATCGGGCAGGAAGCCAGCAAGCGTTTAGGAATTCCTTTCGGGATTTTGGATCTCTCACTGGCTCCGACACCGGCAATCGGCGACAGTGTTGCGCGTATTTTAGAGCAAATGGGATTAACGGTTTGCGGCACTCACGGCACAACCGCGGCTTTAGCGTTACTCAATGATGCGGTGAAAAAAGGTGGAATGATGGCAAGCAGTTCTGTCGGCGGTTTAAGCGGCGCTTTTATTCCGGTTTCCGAAGATGAAGGAATGATTGCCGCCGCTAAACAAGGCACTTTAACATTGGATAAATTGGAAGCAATGACTGCGGTCTGCTCAGTCGGTTTGGATATGATCGCTGTTCCAGGTTCCACTTCCGCCAGTACCATTTCCGGCATTATTGCTGATGAAGCGGCAATCGGGATGATCAACAGCAAAACCACTGCTGTGCGCATCATTCCTGTTCCGGGGAAAGATGTCGGTGATATGGTTGAGTTCGGCGGTTTACTCGGTTATGCCCCGATTATGCCGGTTAAAGAGGGATCTTGCGAAATTTTCGTTAATCGCGGCGGACGCATTCCGGCACCGGTTCAATCATTGAAAAACTGATGAAAAAAAGAAAAGCAGACAAAAGGCTTGCTACTCTTGTCTGCTTACAACACTCATGGTGCTTAGCAAAACACGCTGCACCATTTTTCTGTTTTACGCTATCGGAGGCACATAATTGCCGGCAACAATAGCATCCTTAATTCTAGCCGCTTCAGATAAAACCTGATCTAATAAAGATTTCACGTCATCCAAAGTCGCAATCGGACTTAATGTCGTCATTTTTAAGGCTTGTTGTTCACCCACTTTTGTTACACCAATATTGGCTTCACCGCGAGCAAACAGCTCATCCGCCACATTCTGATTTAACAGATCAACATATTCTGCCGGATAACCTTGCGGATTCACACGGAACAGAATAGAGGCAAATTGCGGCTCAACTAACATTTCCAGATCATCGGTAGCATTAATATAATCACGAATTTCTCGCGCCAAATAAACCCCGTGTTCGATCATTGACGCATAAAGATCTTCCCCTAATGCTTCCATTGTGAACCACAATTTTAAGGCATCAAAACGGCGTGTTGTCTGCAACGATTTCGCCACTAAATTCGGTACGCCATACTCCTCATCATATTCAGAATTGAGGTAATCTGCTTTGTAATCAATGAAACGGAAGTTACGTTCATCTTTCAATAAAAACGCACCGCAAGAGATTGTTTGGAAGAAATGTTTATGGAAATCCAACGTCACCGAATCGGCTTTTTCCAAACCGTTTAACCAATGGCGGAAATCTTTTGATAACAATAATGCACCGCCCCACGCCGCATCAATATGTAACCACGCACCATATTGATCGCTGATAGCACGAATCGCTTCAATATCATCAATCGCACCAGCATCGGTTGTCCCTGCCGTTGCAACCACGCAAGCAACCAATTTTCCTTGTGCTTGAAGTTCGGCTAACGTTTTTTCTAATGCCGTAATATCCATTTGTGCATTTTTATTGGTCGGCACAGTCACCACTGACTGAAATCCCATTCCCATCATTGCCATATTTTTTTGCACCGAGAAATGCGCATTTTCCGAACAAACCACTTTCACTTTTTGCAGAGCATCCGGTGGCAGACCGTTTTGCTGCACCAACCACTCCGAGCCATCTTCATTTTGCCAATGTTTAGCAATGCAGGCATCTCGTGCCAATAACACTCCCATTAAATTGGATTGCGTTCCACCCGAAGTAAATACTCCGGCTGTTCCCTCACCATATCCGACTTTTTGGCGAAGCCAGTCAATCAACTGTTCTTCCATAATTGAGCCAGCTGGGCTTTGATCCCATGAATCCATCGACTGATTAGTCGCATTAATCAACACTTCAGCAATTTGGCTGGCAACCATCGTTGGACAATGTAAATGTGCCAAAGAGTGCGGATGATGCACTTTTAAACTTGGATTGAGGAAAATGGTTACCAATCGTTGTAAGGTATTTTCTAAACCGGCGCCCTCTTTTGTCGGCGCAAATTCAATCGTTGAACGTAACCGGCGGATACTGCCACCGGTATACATTTTGTCATTCTGCAACCATTGACAAACAGCCTCGACCGCTTTATTCATTGCACGCTGATAATCTTGAATAGATTGCTCATCGCGGCAAAACAGTGCCTGTTTATGTTGAGATAACATTGACATTGTTTTTTATCCTCAATTAACCACGAACCGCTGCTAGCGCTTCCACTAATGATTTGGTAAAGCGTTTGATCATCTCTTCGCACTCTTGCTGGCTGATGATAATCGGGCAAAGCACACGCACCACATTACCGTTACGTCCGCCACGTTCCAACAACAAACGATTGTCAAAACAGGCTTTTTGGATAGCCACCGCTAAATCGGCATCGCCCGGGAATACGCCGGTGTGATCGGCTTTCTGGCGTTCATCAACAATTTCAATGCCCATCATTAAACCACGTCCGCGCACATCACCGATACAAGGATACTGTTTTGCTAATGCTTGCAATGCTGTTTTTAAATAGTCTCCGCGCTCTTGTGCATTTTGTGCTAAATTTTGTTCACGCATAATTTTTAAAGAAGCATACCCAGTTGCCATCGCTAATTGATTTCCTCGGAAAGTACCAGTATGACCTGCCGGCTTCCACGCATCAAATTCCTTACGAATAGCCAACACCGCTAATGGCAAACTGCCACCAACCGCTTTCGACATCACCACAATATCCGGTTCAATCTCGGCGTGTTCAAAAGCAAACATCTTACCGGAACGGCAGAAGCCGGCTTGAACTTCATCGACGATCATTAAAATCCCGTGTTTTTGTGTCACTTCACGCACTTTCTGCAAAAACTCAATTGGTGCCGGCACTACGCCGCCTTCCCCTTGAATGGCTTCCAAAATAACGGCAGCTGGTTTAACCACTCCGCTTTCAACATCTTCAATAAAGTTTTCAAAATAGTGCGTTACTGCTTTGGCACCTGCTTCTCCACCGATACCAAACGGACAACGATAGGAATGCGGATATGGCATAAACTGTACGCCTGCCATCAGATTCTGTACCGCATTTTTGGCACCTAAATTACCGGTTAAAGATAATGCGCCGTGCGTCATTCCGTGGAAACCACCTGAAAACGCAATCACATTACCACGACCGGTATAGGTTTTGGCTAATTTAATCGCTGCTTCGTTTGCATCCGCACCTGATGGGCCGCAGAACTGTAAGCAGTATTTATCTTTCGGAAAGAAAAAGAGCAACTCTTCGGTAAAAGCATCTTTTAACGGCGTGGTTAAATCTAAAGTATGCAATGGCAAACCACTTTCAATGGTGTCTAAAATGGCTTGTTTAATTGCAGGATGATTATGTCCAAGTGCCAATGTCCCGGCACCGGCTAAGAAATCTAAATATTCATTCCCTTCCACATCGGTTACCCAACAACCGGAAGCTTTCGCAATCGCTAAAGGTAATTTTCTTGGGTAGCTACGCACATTGGATTCCATTTTATTTTGGCGATCCAAATAATAGGCATTGGTGGCGTTATCGATTGATTTTACAGGAGTGATAATTGTCATAATAAAACTAAACCTTCTAATAGAGGTGAAAAAAATAAGTCGGGTGCCTTGCGGGAAGCCTAAGCTTTCTGTTCCTGAAAAAACAGATGCCATGGGGCATTTTGACTCGCTACTTATTAAAAAAAGCGTTTCAGCTTTTTTATCTTTCTCCGGATCAATTCAAGGATGATTGATGGAGAGTAGATGAATTGCAAATAAATCACCATAGATTAATAATTCATTCACAATGAGGGCGGTATGGTACCGATTTTTATTAAAAAAGAAAGTGTTTTTTTATACAAATAATGCAATTTTTTATTTGCTTCTTGCAAAAAAATAGGGTGCTTGTCAGCACCCGATTCAATCATTAAAATTTATTGTTGATCGCCGATTAGAACCGATTCCAATGCAATTTCGATCATATCATTGAAGGTTAATTGACGCTCTTCAGCGCTGGTCTGTTCTCCGGTACGGATATGATCGGAAACGGTGCAAATCGCCAATGCTTTTGCGCCATATTCCGCCGCCACCGCATAAATACCGGCAGCTTCCATTTCCACGCCAAGAATACCGTATTTTTCCATAACATCGAACATCTCAACATCCGGTGTATAGAACAAGTCAGCAGAGAAAAGATTACCGACACGCACCTTTGCCCCTTTCTGTTTTGCTGCCTGAACAGCTGCTTGCGTCATATCAAAATCAGCAATCGCCGCAAAATCATTATCTTTAAAGCGGATACGGTTGACTTTAGAATCAGTACAAGCCCCCAAGCCGATAATCACATCACGCACTTTCACATCTTGGCGCACTGCACCGCACGAACCGACACGAATAATTTTTTTCACGCCATATTCAGTGATCAACTCTTTGGCATAAATAGAACAGGAAGGAATGCCCATTCCGTGCCCCATCACCGAAATTTTACGACCTTTGTAAGTACCGGTAAAACCAAGCATATTACGCACATTGGTCACTTCAACCGCATTTTCTAAAAAGGTTTCCGCAATATATTTTGCACGCAGCGGATCGCCCGGCATCAATACAACATCTGCAAATGCACCATCAACCGCATTAATATGTGGAGTTGCCATATTTAATTTCCTCTTATTATTTATTTTCAAAATCAATCATTGCTGTACCATAATCCATTGCACTCAACCCAAAATAATTCGCAATGGTCTGCCCAATATCGGCAAAAGTTTCACGTTTACCGAAAGATTGTTTTGGCACATTTGCACCGTATAAAAGCACCGGGATATGTTCACGAGTATGATCGGTGCCGCTCCAAGTCGGATCACAACCGTGATCGGCAGTAATAATCAACAGATCATCACCGCTAACCAATTTGAGCAGTTCCGGCAAGCGTTTATCGAAATATTCCAATGCGGATGCATATCCTGCTACATTACGGCGATGACCGAAATCAGAGTCAAAATTGACAAAGTTAGTAAATACAATGGTTTTATCACCGGCAGCTCGAACCTCTTCTAAAGTGCGGTCAAACAACTCTTCCAAGCCGGTTGCCTTAATTTTACGGGTAATCCCTGTGTGAGCATAAATATCGGCAATTTTACCGATTGACACCACTTCACCCTGTTTCTCATCAACCAATTTTTGTAATACAGTTGCTGAAGGCGGCTCAATCGAGTAATCGTGACGATTTCCGGTACGCTGGAAATTACCTGCTTTATCGCCGATAAACGGACGCGCAATGACACGACCGATATTGTAACCTTCCAACTCTTCACGCACTAAATGGCAAAGTTCATATAATTTTTCCAAGCCGAAAGTCTCTTCGTGGCAAGCAATTTGGAATACAGAGTCAGCAGAGGTGTAAAAAATCGGTTTGCCGGTACGCATATGCTCTTCACCCAATTGATCCAAAATAACAGTACCGGATGAATGGCAATTACCTAAATAGCCTGGAATGCCTGATTTTTCCACAATACGATCCAATAACTCCTGTGGAAATGAATTTTCGTGTTTTGGGAAATAACCCCAATCAAATAAAACTGGCACACCGGCAATTTCCCAGTGACCAGATGGCGTATCTTTACCTGATGAAATTTCTTTCGCATAAGCATAACCGCCAATAATCTCCGCATTTTCATCCAAACCGGCTGGAAATACGCCACACGACTCTTTCGCTGCCAAACCTAGCCCTAATTTAGTCAAATTCGGCACCTTCAATACGCCTTCACGCCCTTCATTCGCCAATCCGTCAGCACAACGTTGTGCAATATGACCCAAAGTATTAGAACCGGCATCACCAAATTTATCGGCATCTTCCGCCGCTCCGATACCGAAAGAATCTAACATCATAATAAATACACGTTTCATAATATCCCTCTTTCTTTTGATTATGATGATTAATAACCGGCACGCGCCGCAGTTGTCTTCTCACCCAAAGTTGCTAATAAATTATTTAATAACCCTGAAGCACCAAAACGGAAATGACGCGGTGTAAGCCACTGTTCACCGAATAAATCCGCAGCAAGTTGTAAATATTGCTGTGCCTCTTCAGCGGTACGAACACCACCTGCCGCTTTAAAGCCGACGCGATCTTGGACAGCTAAATCACGAATAGTTTCCAACATCACTTTTGCCGCATCCAAAGTAGCATTAACCGCCACTTTTCCGGTTGAGGTTTTGATAAAATCGGCACCGGCAAGGATAGCAATTTCAGACGCTTTACGAATCAATTCCGCTGTTTTTAATTCTCCGCTTTCAATAATTACTTTGAGCAATTTATCACCGCACGCCTGTTTACACGCTTTCACCAACTCTGCGCCAGTTTTCTCATCACCTGCCATCAACGCGCGATATGGGAAAACAACATCCACTTCATCCGCGCCGGCTTTAATTGCCGCTTCAGTTTCGGATCTCGCCAATTCGATATCGGCTGCGCCTTGTGGAAAGTTCGTTACCGTTGCCACTTTCACTTGTGGATAACCGAGCTGTTGCAATCTTGTTTTTGCAGTTTGAATAAATGGTGGATAAATACAAACCGCAGCAGTCTGCCCGATGCTATTTTGTTCTTTATCACAAAGTGAGATCACACTCTCATCAGTATCATCGGTATTTAATGTGGTTAAATCCATTAAGGATAGGGCTAATTCAGCCGCTTGAGTAAGAGTAAGCATTGTCATAATTCTTCCTTTTTTAGAAAAGCAAACGTTTTCTATCCCCTAATAACAGAACACCACGACAAATTGCCGTGGTGTTTTACTGTGCATTATTCTATCACAATTACTATCCCATTAATACAGGTCCAACCAAACCGATAAATAACCCTGCAATTGCCGCACTCATTAAGTTGGAGAGAGAACCGGCAATAACCGCTTTAATTCCAAGTCGAGCAATATCCTTACGGCGATTCGGTGCCATTGTACCCAAACCACCGATTAAAATCGCAATTGAGCTGAAGTTAGCGAAACCGCAAAGCGCGAAAGTAATAATCGCTTTCGTTTTTTCTGCCAATACTATCGAAGAGTCAGGAGAAAGATATTTAACGAAATCAACGTAAGCAACGAATTCATTCAATACCAATTTTTCACCAATCATTGCACCGGCAATTTCAGCTTCATTCCAAGGTACGCCGATCACCCAAGCTAACGGACGGAACACCCAACCAAGAATAGTTTGTAGATTAAGCTCACCATAGCCGAACCAACCGCCAACGCCGCCGATAATACCGTTCAATAATGCGATTAACGCAATGAAAGCAAGTAACATCGCACCAACGTTCATCGCCAACTGCATACCTGAAGAAGCACCCATTGCCGCCGCATCAAGCACATTGGATGGTTTTTCATCCACATCGTTTGCTTTCAATTCATCATTGGTTTTTTCAGTTTGTGGGAATAGGATTTTTGCGAATAATAATCCGCCCGGTGCCGCCATAAATGATGCTGCGATCAAATACGGAAGCGGCACGCCCATTTGTGCATAACCGATCATTACTGAACCGGCAACAGAAGCCAATCCACCACACATAATCGCAAACAATTCAGATTGTGTCATTGTGGCAATATACGGACGCACGATTAATGGCGCTTCGGTTTGTCCTACGAAAATATTGGCTGCGGCAGACATAGATTCAGTTTTAGACGTACCAAGAATTTTTTGGAGGAAACCACCGATTAAACGGATAACCCATTGCATAATGCCTAAATAGTAAAGCACAGAAATTAAAGAGGCGAAGAAAACGATTGCCGGCAAGACCCGGAAAGCAAAAATAAAGCCGCCACCGCCGAACAACTCAAACATTTTATCGCTGACCAAACCACCGAAAAGGAAACTAATTCCTTCATTACCATATGCAATAACTTTGTTAACTGCTTCTGCAGCACCGAGCAATGCTTGGCGTCCCAATTCCGAATAAAGTACCAATGCCCCGATACCAATTTGAATTAAGAATGCACCACCGACCGTTCTAAGACTGATCGCTTTGCGATTATTTGATAATAGAAAGGCAATTGCCAATAACACAACAATGCCGATAATACTCATAAGTGAGTCCATAACTACCCCTAATTGGAAAATGGCTATTAATTGATAGAAGAAACCCTCAAGTTATCCCATAGCATCAAATATTCTCTACCTTAGGATAAACGCTGATAACTATACCTTTTTTCTGAAAAATTTGCTGAAAAAATTGTAAAAATGAGAACGGAATCGATTACTTAAAGCACATTTTTATCATTTAGCCTCATTTTTTATAACAAAAAAATTTTTCTTGTTCGCTTTATCTACTGAAAAATACATTCGTTTCACTATTTACTTTTTATAATGTACTACTATAATAGTGCAAAATTTTTATCGGAGAACAGATTATGAACCAAAAAATTCCTTCCTTACTTGGTGGTGCAATGATTATCGCCGGAACGGCAATCGGTGCCGGAATGTTTGCTAACCCGACCGCGACCGCCGGCTTATGGTTTGTCGGCTCAATTCTTGCGTTAATCTATACTTGGTTCTGTATGACCACCTCCGGATTAATGATTCTAGAGGCTAATCTTCATTATCCTACCGGAGCAAGTTTCAGCACCATTGTTAAAGATTTGCTTGGTAATGGTATGAATATTATCAATAGTTTATCACTTGTGTTTGTCCTATATATTTTAACTTACGCCTATATAACCTCAGGTGGTGGCATTACAGAAAATTTGCTTAATCAACTACTTACCACCGATAGCAATGCAGTTGAACTGGGAAGAAGCTATGGTTCACTTATCTTCTGCTTAATTCTTGCCGCATTTGTTTGGTTATCAACTAAAGCGGTAGACCGTTTTACCACAGTGTTAATTTTCGGTATGGTCGTTGCTTTTTTCCTTTCCACCACCGGCTTGTTAACTTCAGTAAAAACTGATGTTTTATTCAATACCATCGCACAAGGAGAGCAAAGCTATCTACCTTATTTGCTTGCAGCATTGCCTGTCTGCTTAGTTTCTTTCGGTTTCCACGGCAATGTGCCAAGCTTAGTGAAATATTATGATCGCGATGGTAAACGAGTACAAAATGCGATCATTTTAGGTACATTAATCGCATTATTTATTTATGTATTATGGCAGCTGGCAATTCAAGGAAATTTGCCTCGTCAAGAATTTGCACCGGTTATCGAAAAAGATGGTGATATTGCAGCATTGCTTGGTGCTTTGAATAAATATATTCAAACAGAATATATGGCGGTTATTCTGAATTTCTTTGCCTATATGGCAATTGCCAGTTCATTCTTAGGTGTTACTTTAGGGCTTTTTGATTATATTGCTGATCTCTTTAAATTTGATGACAGCATTAGCGGTAGAACTAAAACAACGTTGATCACTTTCTTACCACCGCTATTACTTAGTTTGCAGTTCCCTTTCGGTTTCGTTATTGCCATTGGTTATGCCGGTTTGGCTGCAACAATTTGGGCTGCAATTGTTCCGGCATTATTGGCTCGCGCCTGCCGCAAAAAATTCCCTGAGCAAAGCTATACTGTATTCGGTGGCAATTTTATGATTTACTTCATCATCCTATTCGGTGTGTTAAATATCATTGCACAGTTAGCTGCTCGTTTCGGCTATTTGCCTATATTTAAAGATTAATAATGCAAACCAGCATCTATGATCAAGCGGATTTTTTCGAGTTATATCAAAAACTTCGGAAAAATCCGATTAGCTTAAATGAAGTTGTTGAAAAACCAACGATGTTTGCAATGGTTGGGGATGTGAGCAATAAAACTATCCTTGATCTCGGTTGCGGAACTGGTTCGCATTTATTGCACTATTTACAGCAAGGCGCTAAACAAGTAACTGGCATTGATTTATCAACAAAAATGCTAGAACAAGCGACTATAAATCTTAAAAGTGCCGGATTTAATACTAATCAATTTAAATTGTTCGCCGGAGCGATGCAGGATCTATCTCAATATACCGATCTGCAATTTGACATCATTACTAGCTCTTTTGCTTTTCATTACATCGAAAATTTTCCTGATTTATTACGACAAATTTACGCAAAATTGCTACCGCACGGACAGCTCATTTTCTCTCAGGAACACCCAATTGTAACCTGCTATCAAGGTGGCGATCGCTGGTTAAAAGATGAAAATAAACAGCAAATTGCTTATCGGCTCAACTTTTATCGTGATGAAGGAGAACGACAACGAAATTGGTTTAAACAACCATTTAAAACCTATCATCGTACTATATCAACTATTGTTAATGATCTGATCAATAACGGTTTTCAAATAGAACAATTGCAAGAACCTATGCTTACCGATCAAAAGCAATGGCATCAGGAGTTTAAAGATCTACAACATCGTCCAGTACTCTTATTTGTGAAAGCAATAAAACAATAAAGGTTACAAAGAGTTTAAAATTTATCCTTTTTTTAGAGAAAAAACTTGCATAATCAAAAAAAATCGCATAGTTTAAATAAAGTTTTTCAATTAGGATTAAGCAAATGTTATTTATTCGTTACTCTCATCATCACCATCACGTTACTGAATAATCTTTCAGGCGTTTGGTATTGCTTGGAAGATTCAACTTCCGAGAGTACAAATTTCAGCTACACCCTTCGGAAGTTATTTCGAAGGGTTTTTTAATATTTAACAAGTAAAAAAAGGAAGTTACACAATGTCAGATAAATCTCGTTTACGCATTGCAATGCAGAAATCAGGTCGTTTAAGTAAAGAATCACAAGAATTACTCAAACAATGCGGGGTAAAAATTAATTTAAATGAACAGCGTTTAATTGCTTACGCAGAGAATTTACCAATAGATATTTTGCGTGTTCGTGACGACGATATTCCCGGATTAGTTTTCGATGGAGTGGTAGATCTTGGTATTATCGGTGAGAATGTGCTGGAGGAAGAAGAACTTCGACGGCTATCCAGCGGTGAAGAAGCCAATTATAAAATGTTGACTCGTCTTGATTTCGGTGGCTGCCGTTTATCATTAGCCGTGCCTCAAGATGCCGAATATGATGGACCAGAATCACTCAATAATATGCGTATCGCAACGTCTTATCCGCAATTATTAAAACGCTTTATGAATGAACGTGGCTTAAAATTCAAAAGCTGTTTATTAAACGGCTCGGTTGAGGTAGCGCCTCGTGCCGGATTAGCCGATGCCATTTGCGATTTAGTTTCTACCGGTGCGACTCTTGAAGCAAATGGATTACGTGAAGTCGATGTTATTTATCGTTCAAAATCCTGCTTAATTCAACAAACCGGAACTTTAGAACCGACAAAACAACAATTAATTGATAAATTATTAACACGTATTCAAGGCGTAATGCAGGCTAGAGAATCTAAATACATTATGTTGCACGCACCTAAGAGCAAATTAAAAGAAGTTGTCGCTTTATTACCGGGGGTTGAAGATCCAACTATTTTGCCACTGGCAAACGAAGATGATCGTGTAGCACTCCATATGGTAAGCCAAGAAAACCTATTTTGGGAAACAATGGAACAATTAAAAGCAATCGGTGCAAGTTCTATTCTAGTATTACCAATAGAAAAAATGATGAATTAAGGAATCGTTATGAAGACTCTTATTTGGAATAATTTAGATCAACAACAACGCCGCCAAGCAATGCAACGTCCAGCTATCGGTAGTTCAAAAACGATTCAAGCGGCAGTGGATGAAATCCGTGAATTAGTTCTTTCTCAAGGCGATGCGGCGCTGTTTCAACTCAATGAGCGTTTCGATAAGGTTAAATTGCCCCAGCTAAAAGTAACCAAACAACAGATTACTGAAGCTGAAGCTCGTATTGATCCACAATTAAAACAAGCTATTCAGACTGCACAACGTAATATTGCAACTTTTCATCAAGCACAAAAACCACAACCTGTTGATTTAGAAACACAAGACGGCGTTCGTTGCCAAGTGTTAACTCGCTCAATCAACAAAGTTGGACTTTATATTCCGGGTGGTTCTGCGCCGCTGTTTTCAACAGTATTAATGCTAGCAACACCGGCTAAAATCGCTGGTTGTCAACAGATTATTCTCTGTTCCCCACCGTCTATTGCAGATGAAATTCTATATGCAGCTTCTTTATGTGGAGTAGAAACCATTTATCAGGTAGGCGGCGCTCAAGCGATAATGGCGATGGCATTCGGTACAGAATCTATCCCGAAAGTAGATAAAATTTTCGGACCGGGAAATGCTTTTGTTACTGAAGCAAAACGTCAAGTTAGCCAAGATCCTAACGGTGCTGCAATTGATATGCAGGCAGGGCCTTCAGAGGTATTAGTCATTGCAGATGAATACGCTAATCCAGAATTTGTAGCGGCAGATCTATTATCACAGGCGGAACACGGTGCTGACTCCCAAGTTATTTTAGTTACCACCAGTGAAACATTGGCACAACAAACCGAATCTGCCATTCAACGACAGCTTGCCCAATTACCTCGTGCGGAAACTGCCGAAAAAGCATTATCACACAGCCGTATTATTTTAGCGCAAGATTTAGCCCAATGTGTTGAAATCAGTAATGATTATGCGCCTGAACACTTAATCGTGCAGGTTAAAGAAGCAAGATCACTATTACCTCAACTGGATAACGCCGGCTCTATTTTCTTAGGTGCCTATTCACCGGAGAGTATGGGAGATTATGCCTCCGGGACAAACCACGTTTTACCAACCTATGGTTATAGTAAAACTAACTCCAGTCTTGGTTTAGCAGATTTTAGTAAACGAATGACCGTTCAGGAATTAACGCCGCAAGGCTTCTTAGATCTAGCGCAAACCGTTGAATTAATGGCAGAAGCTGAACAGTTACAAGCACATAAAAATGCCGTTACCCTGAGATGCAACAGCTTAAAATAAGGTAACAAAGCAAACAAAAAGCGGGTAAATCAAATTACCCGCTTTTGCTTTTTCTTTTGCTTCTTTAAACTTTACTCAACAACATCAACACCATAAAACGCATTATAGCCAAAAGGACTCTGTGCATAATTACGAACACGAGGACTTAACGGTGTATAGCTGACCGAGTGAGCCACAGGAATCCACGGCACTGCTTTATGGAAAATTTCCTGTGCCTGTTCATATAACGGAGTACGCACATTTTTGTCTGAAGTAACTATTGCTTTTGCCAGCAAAGCATCAAACTCTTTATTACACCAACGAGAATAGTTACTACCGTTATTGGCATTTTCACAACTTAACAACGGCGATAAAAAGTTATCCGGATCACCGTTATCACCTGACCAACCATAAATTCCGGCAGTAAACTCTCCAGCACGAGTGCGCTTAATATAATCACCCCATTCATAACTGACCAATTTTGCTTTTACACCAATCTTTGCCCAGTCATTCTGTAAAATTTCTGCGGTACGGCGAGGATTAGGGTTAGAAGCACGCACCACCGGCTGCACCCATAGTTCAGTTTCAAAACCATTAGGGAAACCTGCTTCCGCTAAAAGCTGTTTCGCTTTTTCTAAATCAAATGGGTAATCTTGAATACTGTTGTTATAGCTCCAAATTGTAGGTGGCAAAGGGCTTTTTGCAGGAATACCAGCACCTTGATACACTGATTCAATAATCGCTGATTTATCCGCAGCATAATTTAATGCCTGACGTACTTTTTCATTATCAAACGGCTTTTTCTCAGTATTAAACGCAATATAAGCAACATTTAATCCCGGTTGAGAAACTAATTGAACTTTAGGATCTTTCTTCATCCGTTCAAGATCTGCAGCATTCGGGAAATCAATCATATCGCACTGCCCTTTCTGCAATTTTGCATAACGTGCTGTGGCATCCGGCGTAATACTAAAAATTAAAGTATCAATCGGAGTTTTACCACGCCAATAATTTGGGTTAGCTTTATAACGCAGTGCCTGATCCAATTTTGCACCTGCAAAAACAAATGGACCTGTTCCAATCGGATCGGTATCTACTTTTTCCGGCGTACCTTTTTTCATCATTTGATCTGCATATTCCGATGAGTAGATAGAGAGGAAATCCATTCCTAATGTCGGTAAAAAGGTAGCATCTGGACGAGTTAGGGTAATTTCTACGGTATTATCATCCACTTTTTTAACCGATTTTAATAATTGCGGAAATTTCATCGCATTAAAGTAAGGATAGGTGCCTTTCGACACGTTGTGATAAGGATGATTAGGATCAAGCTGACGCATAAAAGAAAAAATCACATCATCAGCGTTGAAATCACGTGTTGGCTTGAAATTTTTACTACTGTGGAATTTTACACCTTTTCTAAGATGTAGAGTATAAGTCAAATTATCGGTAGAAATATCCCAACTTTCTGCTAATCCCGGTTCAATCTCAGTTGATCCTCGTTTAAAGTTAATTAAACGATCATAAACTTGCTGTGAACTGGCATTATAAGAAATGCCATCCATTACCAATGCCGGGCTAATTCCCTGCGGATAACGGCTGGTACAGTTAATAAAGGTTTTATCTGCATAAACAAAATTAGCTGCTCCTAATAAAGTCGCTGCCACTGCACTTAAAGCAAAAATTGATTTTAACTTCATCTGATTACTCCTAAGTAATGTTTTATTATGCGTCCAAGATCAAACTTACGCACTATAGCGATATAGCATAGTCAATCAGAACTTAAACTGAAATAACAAAAAGTTTCGTTTTATAACCAAATTGAATAACTATGATTCACCACGTTTATTTTGCATTACAGCCCCAACATCTGTTCGATAAAACAAGAATGTTACCAACGATAATATGCCAAAAATAGATAAGGTAAAGAAGGTATAACTAAAACTCGCAATCAACTCCGTACCTTGTGCTGTATGCTGATAGTATAAGTTTAATACCACAGAAGCAGCGGCAATTCCTAAACTGATACCGATCTGTTGTACCACACTTAATAGCGTTGTACCAGCACTAACTTGATCATCTTTTAATTCGCTGACCATCAAAGTATTGACACTGGAGAAAATCATTGAAATACAAGCACCATAAAATATTATGCTGATAATGGTCCACCATAATTGCTGATAAATACCGACCAAGCCCAAACATAGAATAGCCAAAGTTAATAAAATGCTGACACAAATTAAAGTCTTTTTATAGCCGAATTTCGCAATAATTTTAGTATTAATCGGCTTCATAATAATTGAACTGATTGCCAACGGCACCATCATCATTCCGGCTTTATCGGGTGAATAACCCAAACCCAACTGCAACATTAACGGTAATAAAAAAGGTACGCCGGCGGAAGAAAGTCTGATCAAAATGTTGCCGATCATACTTAACGAAAACGTAGAATTTCTAAAGACTGAAAGCGGAAATAGCACCCGTTTTTTACCTTTAGCATACAACACATAACTCCCAACCAGTAAAAATCCAATAACAACGAATGAAGAAGCCAAATCCTTATCACGCATAGCTTCACCAATAAAATCCAAACCTAATGTAGCCAGAACAATTCCACCGGAAAACAGGGCAAAACCAATAATATCAAATCTACTTGCTGTTCCTATCAAATTAGGCATATAAAAACGTGCACACCAAATACCGATGACACCAACCGGAATATTAATTAAAAAAATCCAATGCCAAGACATATAAGTTACCAAAAAACCACCAAGTAACGGTCCCATAATCGGTCCGGTTAATCCTGCCATTGCCATTAAATTCCACGCCGATAACAACTGACTTTTCGGCACTGTTTTGATCAAAGTTAATCTGGCAACTGGCATCATCATTGCGCCACCGACACCTTGCACAATACGAGATAAAATTAAAACATTTAATGAAGAGGAGAAAGCACAGAATATCGAGCCGATAACAAACATCGCTACTGCATAACGGAAAACTTTTAATGTCCCATAACGATCAGCAATCCAGCCACTAAGTGGCATAAATAATGCTACAGTTAATGCATAACTAATGATGGTTAACTGCATATTTAGCGGTGATTCATTTAAATCGCGTGCAATAGTCGGTAATGAAGTATTTAAGATAGTAACATCGAGAGTTTGCATAAAAAACGCAATCGATGAGATCCACGCCAAGCCTTGATACTCTTTACTTAGCTGAGAAGCCATAAACTACTTCCCTTGATTATGATTGAAATATTTAACAATAAAATCGGCGATCTGCTGTGGTTGATTAATATCTAACTGAGGTACATCTGTTGTGCTTAAGGATAAGCGATAATCTAACGCCAATGCAATGGTGTAATCATCTATTTCAGGCAATGGCTTTTCCAATTGTTGACGATGCAACAAAATTTTTGCAATAGGTTCCTGTTTAAACCCCTCTACCAAAATGAGATCGACCAACTGAGTATCAAATTGAGTGGCAAGATAATTCAGTGAAACCGGTGCGAGCGTTTCCGTCATCAATGCCCAGCGTTGATCACAAGTCATAATAACCTGTTTTGCCCCTGCCTGTTGCATTCTCCAACTATCTTTTCCCGGTTTATCCAACTGCACATTGTGGTGAGTATGCTTGATCACTGCCGTACGAATCCCGTGTGTTGTCAACAATGGCAGTAATTTTTCCAGTAACATTGTTTTTCCGGTACCACTATATCCTGTAATACCCAGCATCGGGATCATTATCACTACTTCCTCTTTTTTATTTTTGTGATGAATTTGGCTGTTGCCGTTGCATTTCTTGACGCGCATTTTCAATGCTACGCTCCAATAATTCACGTTTCGGATCATCTTTTGGCAACAGTTGCAACATCATATTCCAACTGACAATCGCCATTTTATAATCACCACGCTGAAAACTGTCAAATGCCAATAATCCTAATGCATCGGCATTACTATGATCTTGACGAATCACTTCGGATAATAACGCTCGCCCTTTGCTATTATCATTTTGATCTTGAGAAAACATTAAAATTCTGGCGTAAGCCAATTTATAGGTAAGATCGCTCGGCTGTAATTGATAGGCTTTGGCGTAACTGTCCAGCGCTAACTGTGCTTTATCGGTTGCCATCGCCATCTGTCCCATTAGCCACCAATATTCAGCATTTTCAGGATTACGCTGCAATTCCTGGCGCAACGCAACAATAAACTGCTCCAATTCAGCATTGGATAATGGTTGTTTTTGTTCATCTTTCAAACGCTCAAAAAAGTGCGGTAAGTTTTGATAAGATTGCTCCAACATTTGTTCAGCTCGCCAAGATCCAACTGCAAAATAACTTGCTGACGCCATTGTTAGCAACAACAAAAAAGCGGAAACAAACCATATTTTGCCGAAGTGCCGTACTGAAAGCGGTGTCGCGTTAGACTGTTCCGGAATATCGGATAATAACGACTGCTGTAATTCTGTTTTTAATTGTTGCTCGTTATCCAATAATCCCTGCTTTGCAGCCTCCTCAATTTCTCTCACACGATCGAAATAAAAGGCTTTATTAAATACTTCACGTTTTATTTCCGTTGCTTCTTTAGTTTTTCGTAACAACGGTAAAAAACAGATAACGGCAATTACCAATGTTAATGCTAAAACACTTAACCAAAAATTCATCTATGCTTTATCCTTTTTTAATAACTGCTGTAACCGTTGTTGCTGCGCCTCATCCAAATCTTTTTCTATGAGATTATCTGCCGACGGGTTGCGTTTACGCCAAAAAATGATAACGCCGACAACTAGAAGACATAGCGGCACCAACCATAAAACCAGTGTCGCAGCGGTAAGTGGCGGATCATAGGTCACAAAATTTCCGTAACGCGCAACCATATAGTCAATAATTTCCTGTTTGCTTTTTCCCTGTTGCAGCAATTCAAACACTTTAGATCGCATATCGGTCGCCACTAAGGCATTGGAATCAGCGATATTATTATTCTGACATTGCGGACAACGCAGCTCCTGCGTTAATTGATGATAAGTTTGCTCCTGCTCGGTGGAACTGAATTGTAATGCTTCAATCGCCGCATTGGCTGCAACGACATATCCGCAACATAGCAGTAGCGCAAACGCTATTTTTTTTATTTGGCTGAACATACCGCCTCCTTCGCATATTTCTCATAAAGCGGCTGTAATTTCTGCTGCCACACTTGCTGATTTATGTCTCCAGCGTGGCGGTAACGAATAATGCCTTGGCAATCAACAATAAACGTTTCCGGTGCACCATAAACACCAAGATCCAAACCAAAGCTTCCCTTTTGATCGTTAATCACTTCTTGATAAGGATTACCTAAATCATTCAGCCATTTTTTTGCTTTTTCAACATCATCTTTATAGTTGATGCCAATAATGGTAATTCCTTGTTTCGCTAATTGATTTAAATACTGATGTTCAGCAAAGCAGGTTGGACACCAAGTTGCCCATACATTTAACAATAGCGGTTTTTGCTGTAAAAATAGTTGATCGTTATAAGATTTGCTCTGATCAAATAGATTCATTAAGTGTGCTGTAACCGGTACTTTTTTACCAACCAATGCAGATTCCAAGGCTTTCGGATCTTCTCCCTGTGCATTACGAATCAACGCTACTGTTGCAACAATCACAAAGATTAAAAAAATAATTAACGGCAAATAGAGTTTTTTATTCATAAACTGCACCCTTAACCAATTTACTGAAACGATAACGGCGGTCACACATACATAAAACACTGCCGAATGCCATCAATAAACCACCAAACCAAATCCAACGGATAAATGGTTTATAATAGAGTCTTACCGCCCAAGCACCATTATCCAAACGTTCGCCCAACGCTGCATAAAGATCGCGTGTAATGCCAGCATCAATTGCCGCTTCGCTCATACTCATTCGACTTACTTGATAAAAACGTTTTTCTGCCTCCAATCGAGTAATTTTTTTGCCCTCTCTACTCACATCAATTTCTGCAGTAGCACCTAAATAATTAGGCCCATTACTCTCTTTAACCTGACTGAAAGTAAATTGATAACCTGCGACCTCGACACTATCTCCGACACTCATTCGCACATCTTTTTCAATGCTGAAATTCTGACTAAAAGCAATGCCGAACACGGTTACTGCGACACCAATATGGGCAAAAAACATTCCCCAATGTGAACGAGAAAGTTTACTGATACCTTGCAAAAATGAACTGCGATGTGTAGCACGTTGCTGTAATTCATAAGCACCTAACAATACGATAATTACCGTCATCATTGTACCTAAGACAACACTAACTGTTATTTTATCTGCTAATATTAACGGCAAAATAAAACCCAATAACGCCATTACAATTACACTGATCACAACCGGTTTTCTAATAACGGAAAATTGATCACGCCGCCATTTCACTAAAGGCCCAATGCCTAACAATAAAGAAAAAGGCACCATAATGATTAAAAACATCTGATCAAAAAACGGTGCACCAATTGAGATTGAACCTAAGCCCAACTGTTTATGTACCAATGGCAATAATGTACCTAACAACACTACCGCCAACGCCGTCATCAATAACACATTATTGAGTAACAGCATTGATTCTCGTGAATAGCGTTGATAATTATCCCGAGAGCGAATTTGGCTACCTTTATAAGCATATAACGCCAGCGAGCCGCCAATCACAACCACTAGATAAGCCAGAATATACAATCCTCGAGTTGGATCAGAAGCAAACGCATGCACGGAAACTAAAATACCGGAACGCACTAAAAATGTGCCTAATAAACAGAGAGAAAAGACTAGAATTGCCAATAAAACCGTCCAAGCTTTAAAACTGCCACGTTTTTCTGTTACCGCAAGAGAGTGCAATAACGCTGTACCGGCAAGCCACGGCATAAAAGAAGCGTTTTCTACCGGATCCCAAAACCACCAGCCACCCCAACCGAGTTCATAATAAGCCCACCAAGATCCCAACACAATTCCCAAAGTTAAGAAACACCAAGCCGCTAATGTCCAAGGTCTTGACCATCTTGCCCAAGCAGTATCCAAATTACCGCTCATTAGAGAAGCAATAGAAAATGCAAAAACCACTGAAAAACCAACATATCCCATATACAACAACGGTGGATGGAAAATCAGCCCGATATCCTGCAACATCGGATTCAACTCTTTACCATCAACCGGTAGCTCCGGAAATGTTCGTGTAAATGGATTAGACGCAAAAATGACAAAAATCAGAAAGCCGATACTGATCATTCCCATTACCGCTAACACTCTGGCAATAGAATCTTGAGGTAAGCGACGGCTAAAAACAGCAACTGCCAAACTCCAACAACTTAACAACCAAATCCACAACAACAAAGATCCTTCGTGCGATCCCCAAACAGCGGATAAACGATAATAGATCGGTAACTGACTGTTTGAGTTATTTACCACATACTGCACACTAAAATCGTTAATCGCAAACAGATACATTAATGCAAAAAAGGCAAAGGAGAGGGTTAAAAATAACCCCACCGTCATCGGTCTTGCTAAGGAAATTAATAATGGATTATTTTGTTTAACACCCCATAACGGCACGATTGTCAGTAAAACAGCTATCGCCAATGACAACGCTAACGCATAATTCCCGAGTTCAGCAATCATTGTTTCTCCTCAGCTTGCGATTTTTGTTCTAACATCATTTTATCCCGTTCCGATTCTGAGCTAAGATCTTTCTCAGATACGCCCATTGGATTATGAACTTTTTTCATTTGTTCACCCAATTCAGGTGGAACATAATTCTCATCGTGTTTTGCCAATACTTCACTTGCCACTAATGTCGTTGCATCTTTTAACGTACCTTGTGCAACTATACCTTGTCCTTCACGGAAAAGATCTGGCAAAATCCCTTCATATTCCACATTAATTGCCGGTCCAATATCGTTTAATTGAAATTTCACTTTTAAACTCTGCGGATCTCGTTCAACCGTTCCGGTTACTACCATTCCACCAACCCGAATACGTTGCCCAGGCTCAGGCTTCAAAGCAGCATCATTATCTTTGCCATATATTACTTCGCTCGGTGTATAAAAAAGATCAATATTTTGACGTAACGCATACAGCATTAGCCCAGCCGCAATAGCAATACCGACAAGTACAAATAACACTAAATACAGTCTTGATTTACGACGTGGGTTCATAATCCGTTCTCCGTTGAGGCTTGTTGTTTCATTCGTTGTTGACGTTGTTTATCTTTTGCAACTTCCTGCAAAATTTTTTCTTTATTTCTATGGCTAATGACCACTAATGCCAATACCGAAATCACTGAAATACCATAAGAAAGCCACACATATAAACCGTGGTTTCCCATCTGCCAAAAAGCACTCCAACTATCAAAAAATGGTGTCATTTTTTCTTCCTTCTACTTTTTTGCGACCAATGTTTGCACCCACGCACGTTTCCTATCCGCACTGAGCAATTCATTACGATAACGCACCACTGTTAAATAAACACTCAATAACATAAAACCTAAAATCGCTAACAATAACGGGATCAACATCTCTGTAGCAATAGATGGTTTTTCAAATTTTGTGATACTTGCCCCTTGATGTAAGGTATTCCACCATTGCACCGAAAAGTGAATAATCGGTAAATTCACCACACCAACAATTGATAAAATACCTGCCGCTTTAGCGCCGATACTTTTGTCTTGAAATGCACTATATAAGGCAATAACACCAAAATAGAGAAATAATAAAATTAATTCTGAAGTTAAGCGGGCATCCCAAACCCACCAAGTTCCCCAAGTCGGTTTTCCCCATACCGCTCCTGTTACCAATGCCAAAAAAGTAAACACTGCACCAATCGGTGCCATTGCCACCATCGCAAGATTTGCCTGTTTAATTTGCCAAACCAATGCTACTAAAGCGGCAATTGCCATTGAAGCATAAATTCCCATCGACCAAATTGCTGCCGGTACGTGAATATACATAATACGAAAACTATTGCCTTGTTGATAATCTGCCGGCGCAAAGGCTAATCCCCACACTATTGCTATAATAAGTACAAGCAGTGAAGCAACACCTAAAAATGGAATCAAACGCTGACAAATACGATATTGCGTTTCCGGTTTCGCATATGGATGTAACCATTTCCACATAATTTTTCTACCCTTCTCCTTATTGTTATTGCAAACTTATACGTAATGCCGCCGCCACTGCAAAAGGACAACTAACCAAAGCTAACACCAACATTGCGCCCAAAATCGCCAATTGTCCACCGTACGCCAAATGTAATGAAGCGGCATCTAATACAGCTGCTGTAAAAATAAGCACCGGAATAAATAACGGCACAACTAATAAACTTAATAACACACCACCTTTTCTTAACCCCACAGTTAACGCTACTCCTACAGCTCCTAGACAGCTTAAAATGGGTGTGCCGATAAATAAGGTTTGCACCAATGCCCACCATACATCCACTTCAAGTGATAATAAAAGCGCAGCAATCGGCGATAACAGTATCAAAGGAAATCCAGTTAATAGCCAATGTGAGAAAATTTTGGCAAGTGCGGTCATTGCTAAAGGCATCGGCAATAAAATCAGCTGTTCCAAAGAACCATCCAAATAATCATCTTTAAATAAGCGTTCAAAAGAGAGTAATGCCGACAATAATGCTGCAACCCAAACAATACCTGGAGCAATACGGGATAACAATTGAGGTTCAGGCCCGACAACCAATGGGAATAGCGTAATTACAATTAAAAAAAACCACAGCGGATTTAAGATCTCACCGGGTTTTCGCATTGCGATTTGTAATTCTCGCTTAATTACTTCGTAAAAAATCATCTTTATTCGCTTTCAATAAATTTATATTTTTCCAACTGCACTTTTTGCACTAATCGACTCGGTACATCTTGATGACTGGTAATAATCACGATTCCACCTTGATTGATGTGAAACTCAAATAAATTTGTCAAAACCTGCACGCCACGTTTATCAATCGCATTAAACGGCTCATCTAAAATCCATAACGGTGCAGTTGATAACCATAATCTCGCCAATGCTACACGTTTTTGCTGCCCAGCCGACAATTGATTTGCCGGAATATCTTCATACCCTAGCAATCCCACAACTTGTAAGGTTTCCCACAATACCTCCACCTGTTGACGACTATTAGTTGTTTTTTGGAAAAAACGCAAATTTTCCCAAGCAGATAATTCCGGTTTCGTGCCGGAATGATGTCCTAAAAACAGTAAATTTTGATTAAATTCTTCCTGCTGTTGCAAAATCGGCTCATTATTCCACAAAACCTGCCCTTCTCTTGGTCGAGAAAGCCCACTTAATGCACGTAACAGCGTTGTTTTACCCACTCCGTTATGCCCTTCAATCTGTACAAAATCACCACTCTGGAAACAGAGATTAACATCGTTAAACAAAATGCGTTCACCTCGTTGGCAACTGAGATGATTAAGCTGTAACTGATTGATCGAGTTCATATATTTATAAATGCACTTTGAGATTAATTTAACGGGCGGAAATTCTAACACAAGCAAGCAATAGGTGGTATTTTTATCTGAATAGGAATTATACCTCTTTGGTAGTAATTTTAGGTATAAAATAAGATTAAATGAATTTTAATTCATTGATATATAAGTTCTTTTTGATATATTAGTAACACACTTTTTTTTGATCTACCGCAAAATAGCACCAATGCTGGATCTTTTTATAAAGCTACTTAAATAACCAAGATAGCACTGCTTAACACCTGGGATATACAGTGCTATCTTTTATTCAACTAAACAGAAAACGGATATTTAATTGCTGGATGACACTGATAATTATGCACTTTGAAATCATCTAACGTGACCCAAGTTTCCAAATCCTCCAATGTCTTAATATCAGGATTAATCTCTAACTGTGGTAAAGGGTAAGGTTCTCGCTTTAATTGTTCATCACGCATTAATGACAGTTGATCTTCATAAATATGCGCATTGATAATCTTATGGAACGCTTTGCCTGGTTTATGTCCGGTAATTTGTGCCATTAATGCTAAAAAAACAAACACTTGAATTTGATTAAAAGTCAAACCGAGTGGCACATCACAAGAACGTTGATAACTAGTTAAATATAGAGTATCCCCCAATAGGGAAAATGTATGTGTGTGCATACAAGGACGCAAACAGCCTTGCTCAATCTCGCCCGGATTATAAAACGTTAAAATTTCGCCACGATCATCAATGCCCTTGCTTAAATCATTGACAATTTTGCGCAACTGATCGACCGTTTCGCCATTTGGTTTACGCCACGAACGCCCCTGCACGCCGTAGACGCGCCCCATATCATCCTCACCTTTGCGATACGGATTGGCAAGCCACGCCGCATTTTCATTGGCATTCGCATCCCACGTTTTGGTGCCCAATTTACGGAAATCAGCTGCATTGTCATAGCCACGAATATAGCCCAATAATTCAGCAATAGCCGCTTTCCAGAAACTCTTTCGCGTGGTAATCAATGGGAATTCATTATCAGCGACATTGTAAGTTAATGAGGCATCAATCACGGTCAAACAACGTTTTCCGGTTCTCTGATTTTCTACCCAAACGCCTTCATCAATAATACGTTGGCAAAGATCAAGATACTGTTTCATTGTTTTTCCCCTTACGCTGATATGCAAACCAAATAATGACAAGCCCGATAACAATCATCGGTGTCGAAAGAATCTGTCCCATTGAAATTTCGTGTCCGAAATAAAGCCCTAACTGTGGATCCGGTTCTCTGAAAAACTCAACAATAAAACGGAACACACCATAACAGAACAAGAACAGACCTGAAACCGCGCCGGTTGGGCGCGGTTTACGAATAAACAGATTTAAAATAGTAAACAACACCACGCCTTCCAAAAAGGCTTCATAGAGTTGTGACGGATGTCGCGGTAAATAGCCGCCGCTCGGAAACAGCACTGCCCAAGAAACATCTGTTACTCTGCCCCACAATTCATCATTAATGAAATTACCTATTCTCCCCATTCCCAAACCGAATGGAATGAGTGGTGCGATAAAATCAGCGACGGCAAAGAATTGCCGTTTTTGTGCCTTGGCGGTCAACCACATCGCCACGATTACACCGATTAGCCCACCGTGAAACGACATTCCGCCTTCCCACACCCGAATCAGATAAAGCGGATCCTGCAAGAAAAGATCAAATTGATAGAACAGAACATAGCCGATACGTCCGCCTAAAAAGACACCTAAAAATCCGTTAAAAAGCAAATTATCAAACTGATCGGCGCTCCAACCGCTGTTAGGGCGTTTTACTCGACGCATTCCCAACCAGCGCGCAAATAAAAAACCGATCAAATACATCAAGCCGTACCAACGCAGCGCAATCGGTCCGACAGCAAAAATGACAGGATCAAATTGAGGATAGGTAAAAAATTCGCTATTCATAACCACTCTATTTAATAAACATATCTATCGCAATGGCAATCAACATCAACGCAAAATAACGTTTTAAGGTAGGAATCGGCAATTTGGTTGTTGTTGTCGCACCTAATTTTGAAGTAAAGAATGAGGTTACTGTAATTCCGACCACCGCCGGCAAATAGACGTACCCCAAAGAATAACTCGGCATATCAGCATTCCAACCTCCAATAATAAAACTTAACATACCAGACAAACCGAGCAACATTCCGCAGAAAGCAGACGAACCAATTGCTTTTTTCATATCAATACCGCGAGAATTTAAAAATGGCACAATAAAACCACCGCCGCCGATTCCGGCGGCACTGGAAGCCATACCAATCAAAATTCCACCAATTACCGAAGCAGTTTTAGTCAATGTTTTCACCGCTTGTTTAGGTTTGATTGACAACACCATTTTAATAGCCAGATAAACGACTAAACAAGCGAAAACTTTGCTCGTGATTGACTTGTCCAATTTACCGATAAATAGCCCTGAAATAAACGTGGTTACCATAATGACCGGTGCTAAAATCTTCACTGCATCCCAAACAATATTGCCCAACTTATGGTGACGTTGTGCCGAAGAAAAACCAGTAACGACAATGGTAGCGAACGAAGTACCCAACGCTGATGACATCAATAAATTATCCGGAATTCCTGCCATCGGTAATAAATAGACTAACACCGGCACAATAATTACTCCACCACCAATACCGAACAATCCAGCGAGAAAACCAACAAGCGCACCAACCACTAAACAGATAAGAAAAAATGTGAGCATTACTAACTCCTTGTTTTATTAAACAAACGTTTTGAATATTTTGCGGAAAAAGAGCGTTTATTATTGACGTAATTACGCTTATTTTGAACGTTCTGATAATTTACAGTAGATGCAACAGTTTCATTTTCTTTTTGGCTGAATAAAACCGCTGAGAACTCTTTCATAATTTTGCGATAAACATCTCGTTTAAATGACACAACCTGTCTTACCGGATACCAAAAACTAACCCAGCGCCAGCCATCAAATTCCGGCGATGAGCCAACATTCATATTAATATTTTTTTCCGAACTAACAAGTTGCAACAGAAACCAACGCTGTTTTTGTCCGATACAAACCGGACGAGAATCGTGGCGAATAAGACGTTTAGGTAATTTATAACGCAACCAGTGTTTTGAACTATAAATAATTTTGACATCATTGGCGGTTAAACCCACCTCTTCATAAAGCTCACGATACATCGCTTGTTCCGGCGTTTCTTTTGGATTAATGCCGCCTTGAGGGAATTGCCACGAATTTTGATTATATCGCTTCGCCCAAAAGACCTGTCCCTTTTGGTTACAAATAACAATACCGACGTTAGGACGATAACCGTCGAAATCGATCACTATCGACAACCTTAAACTTACATTCAGATAAAAAAGATAACGTTGATTGTTTCATACTATTGTTTTTTTCTCAAGTTTCCGATTCGGCTCCATATACAAAATCACGTATTATCACGGATCTCATTCTGCTTTTATGATAGTATAAAATCTATTACTGATAATTGAAGCAAGAAAGAGTTTAAGCAAATGAGCAAATCACACGCATTACAGACATTGATACATAATGTGTTTGCTTACTGCAAACATATCGCTGCTACACACTACAAAAAATGCCTTATGTTTATACTCTCACTGCTTTCACTTACTATCGTATTGTTGGTTACCGTTGATGTCGGCATCAGCTGGTGGGTAAAAGATCGTATCTATCGCGATATCGATCTTCTGCCTTATCGACCTTACGGCTTGGTGTTGGGAACTTCAAAATACTTTAAAAACAATACCTTAAATCTATTCTATTATAATCGTCTCTCCGCCGCCGAATCATTAATCAAGCATCATAAAGTTGATTACCTGCTACTCAGCGGCGATAATCGCACGCTCCAATATAATGAGCCGCAAAGAATGTTTAAGGATTTGCTAAAAATGGGCGTGCCTTCACAAACGATGTTTTTTGACTATGCCGGTTTTCGCACGCTTGATTCGGTTGTTCGTGCCGATAAAGTTTTCAAAGCGCAATCTTTAACCATTATCACCCAGCGCTTCCATTGTGAACGGGCACTGTTTATTGCCAAACATTATGATATTGATGCTATTTGCTATGAGGCGGATAATCCAGAAGGTTATACTTGGGTGCGTTTTCGTGAATTTTTTGCCCGTGTGCAAGCAGTTTTAGATATTATGCTCGGTAAACAGCCCTATTTTTTAGGCAAACCAGAACCGCTACCGCCACCAATTTTGCCGCCCCCTGAAAAGTAATTCTTACGATAAAAATCGAACAAATATTCGCTTTTGGCTATTGTTCTTGCTTCAAGAAAACACGATAATAGCCCTCTTATTTTTAGCGATAGATCAATGATGAGTTATATTCTTTTAATTATCAGTACTGCATTAATCAACAATTTTGTGTTAGTCAAATTCTTAGGTTTATGCCCATTTATGGGAGTTTCCAAAAAAGTGGATACTGCTGTTGGAATGGGGCTAGCAACAACTTTTGTTTTAACTGTTGCTTCATTAGTTGCCTATTTGGTTGATCACTATATTTTGTTGCCATTAAACGCTATCTATTTACGCACATTAGTCTTTATTTTAGTGATTGCCGTTGTCGTGCAATTTACAGAAATGGTTATTAATAAAACTAGCCCTACACTTTATCGCTTACTCGGTATCTTTTTACCGTTAATCACCACCAACTGTGCTGTGCTTGGTGTTGCTTTATTAAACGTTAATTTAGCACATAATTTTATCCAATCTGTTATTTACGGTTTTGGTGCTGCACTTGGTTTTTCTTTAGTGCTGGTGCTGTTTGCTGCTATTCGTGAACGGATTGAAGCTGCCGATGTACCTTTTCCGTTTCGTGGTGCATCGATTGCTTTAATCACCGCCGGATTAATGTCTGTCGCCTTTATGGGTTTTAGTGGATTAGTGAGAGTCTGATGTCTTGGTTATTATCTCTATCCCCTTATATGTGGATTTTAATCAGTATTGCATTACTTGCTTTAATTTTCGGAGCCATTTTAGGTTTTTCCTCGATTAAGCTGAAAGTAGAAGCTGACCCAATTGTGGACAAAATTGATGCTTTATTACCACAAAGCCAGTGTGGACAATGTGGTTATCCGGGTTGTCGACCTTATGCAGAAGCGATTGCCAATGGCGATATCATCACTAAATGCGTTCCCGGCGGACAACCTTTAGTCGAAAAATTGGCAGATTTACTCGGTGTGGATGCACCGCAAGGCGTATTTGAAGAAGAACCTGTGCCTAAAGTTGCTTTTATCCACGAAGAAATGTGTATTGGATGCACAAAATGTATTCAAGCTTGCCCAGTTGATGCCATTATCGGTGCTAATAAAGCATTACACACTGTTATTCCTGAGCTATGTACCGGTTGTGAATTATGCGTTGCTCCTTGTCCGACTGATTGTATTACGATGGAAAAAGTCAAACCTTCCCTCGATTCTTGGAACTGGAAATATGATCAAAAATTAATTATTCCTGTCGTACAAGTACAAAATAAAAATGAGTCGGAATAAGTAAAATCATAGGAAAGTTAAGATGTTAGATGATGTATTAACCAGAATAAATAAAAATCGATTATGGGATTTTCCCGGCGGGATTCATCCACCGGAAATGAAACAGCAATCGAATGGCACTAGACTTTCCCGATTAAAACTACCTAACACTTACTACATTGCATTGAAACAGCACGCCGGTAAAGCTGGTCAGCTCTTAGTTCAAGTTGGTGATTATGTACTAAAAGGGCAAGCCTTAACTCAAGGCGATGATTATCGCACGTTACCCGTACACGCCCCCACTTCCGGCACCATAACCGCTATCGGCGGTTATGCCTCTTCGCATCCGTCTGGATTACCTGAAACCACCATCACCTTACAAGCTGACGGTAAAGATCAGTGGCGTGAACGCCAACCTATCGAAGATTTTCTTACTGTACCACCTGAACAATTGCTACAAAAAATCTATCAAGCCGGCATTGCCGGCTTAGGCGGAGCAGTATTCCCGACTGCATCTAAAATCGCCAGTGCGGAAAACAAAGTTAAATTATTAATTATTAACGGCGCAGAGTGCGAACCTTATATTACCTGTGATGATCGCTTAATGCGTGATCGCAGTCTTGATATTCTCGAAGGCATTCGGATTCTGCGTTATATTTTACGGCCGCAAAAAGTGGTGTTGGCAATCGAAGATAATAAAGCAGAAGCTATTGAGGCTATGCAACAAGCCCTATCCGGTGCTAACGATATTGAAATTCGCGTGATTCCAACCAAATATCCTTCCGGTGCGGCGAAACAATTAATTCAAGTTTTAACCGGTCTGGAAGTGCCGAATAATGGTCGCTCTTCGCAAATTGGCGTGTTAATGAACAATGTTGCCACTGCCTTTGCGGTAAAAAAAGCGATTATTGATGACGAACCGCTCATTGAACGCGTGGTAACACTGACCGGTGATAAAATTCCGCAACCTCGTAATGTTTGGGCAAGAATAGGGACACCAATTTATCACCTGTTACAACAAGCCGGTTATCAATATGATGATCGTTTTCCTGTCTTTATGGGCGGACCGATGATGGGATTTATTTTACCGAATCTCAACTCGCCGGTAACCAAAGTGACTAACTGCTTAATTGCGCCGGATCATTTTGAATATCAGCCGCCGCCGCAAGAGCGTAATTGTATTCGCTGTTCTGCCTGTTCCGATCACTGTCCAATTAAATTGATGCCACAGCAACTCTATTGGTTTGCGCGCAGTGAAGATCACGAAAAATCAGAACAGTACAACCTAAAAGATTGCATTGAATGTGGCGTTTGTGCCTATGTCTGCCCGAGCAATATTCCGCTGATCCAATATTTTCGCCAAGAAAAAGCCAAAATCGCAGAATTAAAATTAAAAGCAAAACTGGCGGAAGAGGCGAAAGTCCGTTTTGAAGCTAAACAGGCTCGAATGAAACGGGAAAAACAGGAGCGAGATCGCCGAACTCAATTAGCGGCGGAAGCTCGTCGAGCAGAGATGGCAAAACAACAAGGCGTTGATCCTGTACAAGCTGCATTGGAACGTGTTCGTCAAAAACAGGCAACTAATGCAACACCACAAATCAAAACTATCACCAACGATAAAGGTGAAATATTGCCTGATAACAGCGATATTATGGCAGCTCGTAAAGCGCGCCGTTTAGCCAAACAGGCACAAACACAAACCGGTCAACCGACATCATTGGCAACAACGGATAAAGAGAATAAACAAGCCGCTATTGCCGCTGCCATTGCCAGAGCTAAAGCGAAAAAAGCGCAGCAATCGGAAAACAGCAATAGTGCTGCCGAATCTTCTTCGGTAGCTGCTGAAAACAACGCAGATACTGATCCGCGTAAAGCCGCTATCGCCGCCGCCATTGCCAGAGCTAAAGCGAAAAAAGCACAACAAACGGACAACAGCAATAGCGCTGCCGAATCTTCTTCGGTAGCTGCTGAAAACAACGCAGATACCGATCCGCGTAAAGCTGCTATCGCCGCTGCTATTGCTAGAGCAAAAGCGAAAAAAGCACAACAAACGGAAAACAGGAATACCAACGCTGAATCTTCTTCGGTGGTAGCTGAAAGCCTCACAGATACCGATCCGCGTAAAGCCGCTATCGCCGCTGCCATTGCCAGAGCTAAAGCGAAAAAAGCACAGCAAGCGGAAAACAGCAATAGTGCTGCCGAATCTTCTTCAGTGGCAACTGAAAGCAGTGCAGATACCGATCCACGTAAAGCCGCCATTGCCAGAGCTAAAGCGAAAAAAGCACAAACGCTTGCGGAAGCAGAAAAAGTCATTTTAATAACAACAGACGAAACATTAGATCAGCAACAAAATCCTAGTGCCGATCATCATTCTATTGATAATCATCAACATACAGATCCTAGAAAAGCGGCGATTGCAGCAGCAATAGCCAGAGCAAAGGCAAAAAAAGCAGTAAGAGAAGGAAATCAAGATAATGTTTAGAATGGCAAGTTCTCCTCATGTACATTCCCATAGCTTGACCGCAAAAGTAATGTTGTGGGTAATTGTAGCAATGATTCCAGCAATTATGGTACAAATCTACTACTTTGGTTTCGGTACTTTAATTCAACTGTTATTAGCTGTGATTTTCGCTATTTTACTGGAGTGGATTGTAACTAGATTACGCACTAAGAAAAATTTTGCTGATTTATCGGATATGAGCGTCATCTTGACAGCTATTATTTTAGCAGTTGCCATTCCACCTTATGCTCCCTATTGGATAATTCTGCTTGGCATTTTTTGTGCTGTTATTTTAGGTAAGCAAGTTTATGGCGGACTTGGACAAAATCCTTTTAATCCGGCAATGGTAGGGTACGCTATTCTGTTGGTATCTTTTCCGGCACAGATGACCGCTTGGGCATTGCCAAATCATTTATTAATTGAACCTACCGGATTTAAAGATGCTTATTTATTGATATTTCAAGGTGTTACCAGTGATGGCTACAGCCTACATCAACTTACCTCTACGATTGACGGCATCACTCAAGCAACTCCATTAGATAGCGTTAAAACCGGAATAAAAAATCATCTAACATTGGGTCATATCGCGGCTTCACCAATTTTTCAACACGACAATTTGCATGATATCCTTACTATCACGATGGGGATCGGTTGGTGGCAAGTTAATCTTGCATTTCTGGTCGGTGGTCTTTTCCTTATATGGAAAAAAGTGATTCACTGGCAAATTCCTTTTGCAATGTTGCTCACCTTAGCCATTTTGGCTACAGCAACTTGGTTGATCGCACCCCAAACTTATCCATCACCGTTATGGCAACTTTTTTCCGGTGCAACGATGTTCGGTGCTTTTTTTATTGCCACCGATCCGGTAACGGCCTCTATCACACCGAAAGGGAAATTATTATTTGGTAGTTTAATCGGTCTCTTACTTTATGTTATCCGCTTCTATGGTGGTTATCCTGACGGCGTAGCATTTGCTGTTTTATTGAGCAACATTTGTGTTCCGTTAATCGATCATTACACTCGTCCCCGTCTTTATGGCCGCTAAGGAGAAAAAATGGCAACGCTAAAACGTACAACCATTAACTATGCTTTAATCTTAGCCTTTGTTGCTTTGGTTTGCACTTTAATCACATTGGCAATGTACTCATTAACACAAGATAAAATTCAACGAGTAATGGAAAATCAACAGAAACAACTTTTATCTGAAGTGCTACCACCAAATTTTGCTGATAATGATCTGTTAAAATCGTGCTACATTCCAAATAATAACAAGCAGTTAGCCGATATTTCTAAACTTTATTTGGCAAAAAAACAGAATAAAACCGTTGCTTATCTGTTTGAAACCACCGCACCGGATGGTTACTCAGGTAATATTCGTATTTTGGTGGCAGTAACACCTGAACGTGAAGTGTTAGGAGTCCGTGTCTTGGAACATCACGAAACACCCGGATTGGGTGATAAGATCGAAACACGGCTTTCCGACTGGATCTTAGCCTTCAGCAATAAACAATTTAATCTTAATGAGTTAGACAAATGGGCAGTAAAAAAAGATGGTGGTGAATTTGATCAATTTGCCGGCGCAACTATTACTCCACGAGCGGTTGTTAATGCAGTGAAAAAAGGGTTACTGCAATTACTCTCTCAACCATTTGCATTTAACCCTGAAGATTACAATCGTTGCAATTAAGTAAAGAGGTGTTGAATGAATCATAGTACTTCAGAAGTAACTACTCACACTGATAGTGCCAATTCCGTTTGGAAAACTTTGTTTATTCAAGGTGTATGGAAGAATAACGCCGCATTAGTACAATTATTAGGATTGTGTCCATTATTGGCAGTGTCCAATTCTGTTGCTAATGCGTTAGGGCTTGGTTTAGCAACAATGCTAGTGTTGATTTGTACTAACAGTATGGTTTCTTTATGCCGGCACCTTATTCCTAAAGCTATTCGTATTCCGATTTATGTGATGATTATTGCTTCAACTGTAACTATCGTGCAGCTAGCAATGAATGCATATACTTATTCGCTTTATCAATCATTAGGGATTTTTATTCCACTCATTGTTACCAACTGTATCGTCATCGGTCGAGCCGAAGCCTATGCCTCAAAAAACAGTTTATGGCACGCAATGTTCGACGGTTTCTCAATGGGATTGGGAATGACGCTAAGTTTGGTCGTATTAGGCGCATTACGTGAAGCGATCGGTAGCGGCACGCTGTTCAGCGGTATGGAACAGCTATTCGGTGAATCGGCAAAGGCACTGAAAATCACTCTATTTCACGCCGACAGCCATTTTTTACTTGCGATTTTGCCGCCCGGCGCTTTCCTTGGCTTAGGAACACTGTTAGCACTAAAAAACATTATTGAACGGAACAAATAATGAACCAACAAAAAAGAATAGAAATTCTCACTCGTTTGCGTGATGCTAATCCGCACCCTACCACCGAATTAAAATATCATTCGGTTTTTGAGCTGCTGATTGCCGTTATTTTATCGGCACAAGCGACTGACGTTGGTGTAAACAAAGCCACTGCAAAATTATTTCCGATCGCGAATACACCGCAGGCAATTCTTGATTTAGGTGTAGATGGTTTAAAAAATTATATAAAAACTATCGGTTTATATAATAGTAAAGCTGAAAATATTATAAAAACTTGTCGAGTGTTAATTGAAAAGTATAATGGCGAGGTTCCGGAATCACGTGAAGCATTGGAATCTTTGCCGGGCGTTGGGCGTAAAACTGCAAATGTGGTGTTGAATACTGCTTTTGGTTGGCCAACGATTGCCGTTGACACTCATATTTTTCGTGTCGCCAATCGTACCGGTTTCGCTCCCGGTAAAGATGTTCTTGCCGTTGAAAAAAAATTATTAAAAGTTGTTCCTGATGAATTCAAAGTCGATGTTCATCACTGGCTCATTTTACACGGACGCTACACCTGTATCGCTCGTAAACCCCGTTGCGGTGCCTGTTTAATTGAAGATCTGTGTGAATTTAAAGATAAAACCGAATACTAAAAACTACAGGAGGATAATATGACGACTCACACAGAAAGACAGACTTGGTCAAACCGACTGACTTATGTTTTAACCGTAGCCGGTGCAACTGTCGGTTTTGGTGCTACTTGGCGTTTTCCCTATCTGGTCGGTGAAAGCGGTGGTGGCGCTTATGTATTACTATTCTGTATTGCAATGATTGTGATCGGCATTCCAATGATTCTGGTTGAAAATGTTATTGGTCGGCGCATTCGCGTTAATGCTATCGATTCTTTCAGCGGAAACATTCACCATAAACCTATCCCTCGCTATTGGAAACTTGTCGGTTATCTCAGCGTGCTCGGTGCGTTTTGTATTATGGCGTACTATATGGTGCTCGGCGGTTGGGTGATTAATTATATCGTCAGTTTGCTCAGTGGCGCTTTGGACATCAGCACACCAATTACTGCCGACACCACGAAAAATTTCTTCCAAGCTACCATTATGGATAATCCGGCAATGATTAGCCTGTACACCTTTTTATTTGTCTTGGTTAACTATGTGATTCTGGTGAAAGGGGTGATTGACGGCATTGAAAAATCGGTGAAATATTTGATGCCGCTATTATTTATCTTTTTAATCTGTATGGTGATTCGTAATGTTACACTGCCGGGTGCTTGGCAAGGCATTGTGTTCTATCTCAAACCTGATTTCTCTAAAATCACACCACAACTTTTCGTGTTTGTCTTAGGGCAAGTCTTTTTCGCTTTAAGTTTAGGTTTCGGTGTTATTGTTACACTCTCCAGTTATCTTAAAAAAGGGGAAAATCTGGTACAAACTGCTGTGATTACCGGCTGCGTCAATACCATTATTGCTGTATTGGCAGGTTTTATGATCTTCCCATCACTTTTCACGTTTGGTATTGCACCAAATTCAGGGCCAACATTGGTATTCCAAAGTTTACCAATCGTATTTTCTCATATGTGGGCTGGTAAATTTTTTGCCGTGATCTTCTTTAGTTTATTACTGATTGCTGCATTAACTACTTCTCTTACCATTTATGAAGTTTTAATTACCGCCTTGCAGGAAAAAACAAAAATTAATCGCCGTTTAGCGATTCTATTCGTTCTCGGTGCGATCTTCCTTCTCGGCAATGTACCCTCAATTTTAAGTTACGGTCCTTGGCACGACATTCATTTCTTCGGCAAAAATATTTTCGATGCTTTTGATTTTGTCAGTGGCAATATTCTCTTTATGCTCACTGCGCTATTCTGTGCTGTTTTTGTCGGTTTTGTAATGAAAGATGAAGCTAAACGAGAATTGAGATTAGGCGAAAATTCCAAGTTGGCACAATGGTGGTTCAGCTATGTTAAATATATCGTGCCACTTGTCATTATTGTAATCTTTATCAGTAACTTAATTTAATTCGCTTTTGGCTTGAGAAGCCTTAAATTCTAGGTATTCTTCCAATTGTTCAATGGCGGCAAGACAACGTTGTCGCCGTTGTTGCAATAGTGCAAGCTGTTGCTGAAAGAGAGGTTTCTGCTCTCTCGGCGCTAGTTGTTGCTGTTGTTCCAAATCAGCAATGCGATCATTAAAACGCGTTAAAAATTCATAATATTTATGAATTCTCTCCTCTGCCGGTAATTGAAAAACATCATACTGTTTTTTCTCTGTTTTTTGTGGCTGGGCTGCTGCCGTTTCTGGTTTTTTCGCTGATCTTTCGGTTCGTTGCAAAGCCTCCAACAACACTCGGAACTGAATACTGATTTGCTCCGCCAAATAAGCAACTACCTCAACCTTATCTAAGGTTGCCAAGCGAGCGATATTTTGTTCAATTTGCGCAATGTAGTAGCGTAACGGCTGTCCCGATTCTGCAAAAACGGTACGTTCAAACTTCTGCTTAATAATCTGCTCACCGTCACAACGGTAGAAAAGCTGTAATTGTTGCTGTAATTGAGAGATGAGTTGTTGCTGATTTGTCATAATAGGATAAGCACAAGATCCGGTGCGGCATTGTCACCGCACCGACAACGGAAATTACATTTTTTCGACAGTTTTAATGCCTAACAGATCCAATCCCTGTTTTAACACTTTCGCCGTTAATGCTGCCAATTTCAAACGACTTTGTTTGACCTCTTCCGCTTGATTTAAGATTGGGCAATGTTCATAGAAGGAAGAAAATGCCCCTGCTAAATCATAAAGATAAGCGCATAAAACGTGAGGCGTACCCTCTTTCACTACAGTGTTAATCGCTTCTTCAAATTTCAATAAAGTTAACGCTAACTGACGCTCTTTATCATCCTTAATTTGAATTTCACCTGCCAACTGCTGAGGATCAATGCCACTATTGGCAAAAATAGAACGGATACGCGTGTAAGCATACTGAATATAAGGTGCGGTATTGCCTTCAAACGTCAACATATTATCCCAATCAAACACATAATCGGTAGTGCGGTTTTTTGATAAGTCAGCGTATTTCACAGCCCCAATACCAACTACTTCCGCCACTTGACGTTGTTCTTCAGCGCTTAAATTGGTTGATTTCTCACTGATCAATTTTTCTGCACGCTCTACTGCTTCATCCAACAGATCAGATAATTTAACTGTGCCACCGGTACGTGTTTTAAACGGTTTATTATCTTTACCCAACATCATTCCGAAATTGAAATGCTCCCAAGTTACGCTTTCCGGTACATATCCTGCTTTACGCACAATTAACCAAACCTGTTGTAAATGTTGGCTTTGACGACTATCGGTAAAATAGAGAATACGGTCGGCGTGCAAAGTTTCATAACGATATTTTGCACAGGCGATATCGGTAGTCGCATAAAGATAACCGCCATCCTTCTTCTGAATAATAACGCCTAGCGGATCACCCTCTTTATTTTTAAACTCATTTAAAAACACCACTACTGCGCCATCATCTTTCACCGCTAATCCTTTTGCTTCCAAATCGGCAACAATGCCCGGCAACATTGGGTTATAAAGGCTTTCTCCCATAACATCCTTATCGGTAAGCGTCACATTTAGGCGATCGTAATTGCGTTGATTCTGTTTCATCGTAATATCAACCAACTTGCGCCACATCTTACGACAATATTCATCACCGCCTTGCAACTTCACCACATAACCACGAGCTTTTTCGGCAAAAACCTCATCTTCATCGTAATGTTTTTTCGCTTCACGATAGAATGCTTCCAAATCGCTTAATTCCATATCGGATGCATTTTCATTCTGCATTTTTTCTAAATAAGCAATCAACATTCCAAACTGTGTTCCCCAATCACCTACGTGATTAGCTCGAATAACATTATGTCCGACAAATTCCAACGTACGCACTACCGCATCACCGATAATGGTTGAACGTAAATGCCCGACGTGCATCTCTTTTGCCACGTTCGGCGCTGAATAATCCGCCACAATAGTTTGCGCTTTTACCGGCGAAATTAAAAAATGGTGATCCGCCAACATTTTATTGGTTTGTGTCGCCAACCAAGCAGGATTAAGAAAAATATTGATAAATCCCGGTCCGGCAATTTCCACTTTTTCAATCATTTCACCAAGATCAAGATTTTCCACCACTTTTTGTGCCAAATCACGTGGCGGTATTGCCAATTTCTTTGCTGCCGCCATCACGCCGTTTGCTTGATAATCACCAAACTGCGCTTTGCTTGACGGACGAACCAAAGCCTCACTTTGCTGATCCGCGCCGGCGGCAATCATTGCTTGTTTAATTTTTTCAGATAGAATGGTTTGAATATTCACAAATATATGCCTTATTGAATTTAAACGATAAATTTAAACTTGTAATGATACTAGGCTTTCCACTATCAGAAAAGTATAAAAAACAAAATACCCTCGCATTATGACTGAAGCAAAATTATTACAACAATTTCCTGAATTATCAGCCCAATTAGTTGAAGCAGAAAAACTATTTGCGCAAATTCTCACACTGACACAATTAGATCGATTAAAGCTCTGTATCGATCATATTGCATTACGTGTGAATGAATTTGATACTGCCAAACTTTGGCAACAAGCACTTGCTGCTGATGCAGAACTGTTAAGCAATAACAAGATCAACGGTCGCCCGATTTATCTTTATCAACTGCCACAACCATTATTCATCCTGAATCAAGCAGTGAATATCATTGAATTACCGTTTCCAAATGAAAAAAGATATCCACAACAAGGTTGGGAACATATTGAATTAGTTTTGCCTTTTTTAAAGAATGAATCCGTTGAGCAGTGGTTTCATCGTGCAGAAAATAAGCTTAAGATCGACTCCCACAGAATTATTTTGAAAAAAAGCTGTCATAAAGCAGATGGCGAAGGTTTACCAAATCCAGCACTTGCCATAAAATTAACGGATAAAAATAATTTTACAACAATTAAATTGCATCCTTTTTCTATTAAAGAAATTGTGATGTCGGAACAGATATAATAGGAGAAAAATATGAAAAAGATCACTTTAATTGCAAGTCTATTAACAGCAGTTACGTTGGCAGGTTGTTCTAATTCTGATCTCTATAGTGGCAATGTATACAGTGGCGGGCAAGCAAAAGAAGCTAGAGCTGTCAGCTATGGACGCATCATTTCTGTACGTCCAGTAACCATTCAAGGAGAAAGCAATTCTCAAGGTGTTATCGGTACTGTCGGTGGTGGTGCATTAGGCGGTATTGTTGGTTCAACCATCGGTGGTGGTAAGGGACAAGCTATCGCTACCGCTGTCGGTGCTATCGCCGGTGCGGTTGTTGGTAATAAAATTGAACAAAAATTGGATCAAACTAACGGTGTTGAACTTGTAATCCAAAAAGAAGACGGTCAACGTATTGCTGTAGTACAAAAAGCAGATCCTAGTTTTGTGCCGGGTGCCAGAGTGCAACTTGTCGGTAGCGGTGCGTCTTTAAACGTTTCCGTACTTTAATCCCTTTATCAGCGAATTACCTCGGTAATTCGCTGTTTTCTATTTAAGGCAAATCATTATGACTATGAAAATTCAATTATCCTCACAGCCAGCATCTGAAGTTTGGGGAGAAAATGCATTAATCTCATTTCAAAACGATCAAACCATTATTCACTTTACTGAAAAACAGAATATTAATGATATACAAAAAGCAGCTCGTAAATTACGTAACCAAAATTTCAAAGAGGTAGAATTAATTGGCGATAACTGGCAATTAGAACATTGCTGGGCATTCTATCAAGGATTTTATACTGCAAAACAAAACTTCTCTATTGAATTTCCTTGTTTAGCTGAAGATGATGAAGCGGAGCTTTATGAACGTATTCGTTGTAGCGATTTTATTCGTGAAATCATCAATTTACCTGCAGAAATCATCACTCCAACTGAATTGGCAAGCAGAGCAGCAAAATTTATTAGTGAACAAGCAGATAATTATGCCGTAAAAGGTTGCGTCAGTTATCACATTATTAGTCGTGAAGAACTGAAAGAACGTGGTTACAATGGTATTTGGGAAGTTGGTAAAGGTTCTCATAATAAACCGGCGATGCTGCAATTAGATTTCAATCCTAGCGGCAATCCTAATGAACCCGTTTTCGCTTGTTTAGTCGGTAAGGGTATTACTTTCGATTCTGGCGGTTATAGCATTAAACCAAGTAACAGTATGGACTCTATGCGTTCAGATATGGGTGGTGCGGCACTATTAACCGGCGCACTCGGTTTTGCCATTGCTCGAGGATTAACAAAACGCGTAAAACTTTACTTATGCTGTGCTGAAAATTTAGTAAGTAGTAAAGCATTCAAATTAGGTGATATTATCAAATATCGCAACGGCGTTACTGTTGAAGTCTTAAATACTGATGCTGAGGGACGCTTAGTGTTAGCTGATGGTTTAATTGAGTCTTCTGCACAAAAACCAAGTATTATTATTGATTGTGCTACGCTAACCGGTGCTGCAAAAGTAGCTGTCGGCAATGACTATCACTCCGTACTCTCAATGGATGATCGCTTAGTTTCCGCACTATTGGCTGCCGCAAAAGAAGAAAACGAACCGTTCTGGCGTTTGCCGTTTGAACCGTTCCATCGTGATCAAATCAGTTCATCTTTTGCCGACATTTCCAATACGGCGAGCGTAAATACTCCGGCTGGGGCAAGCACTGCAACCGCATTTTTGTCGCACTTTGTTGAAAATTATCAACAAAACTGGTTACATATCGACTGTTCCGCCACTTTCCGTAAAGCAGCAAGCCCATTATGGTCAGTCGGCGCAACCGGAATCGGAATGAAAACTTTAGCTAACTTATTAATTTCATTTGAAAAATAGGAAATCTTTATGGCATTAGAACGTACACTCGCAATTATTAAACCGGATATTATCGAACGCCACTTAATCGGAGCGATTATTTCGCGTTTGGAGCAAGCTCAATTTTCCATTGTGGCAATGAAAATGGTTCATCTAAATCAACAGCAAGCCGCCGGTTTCTATGCTGAACACGAAGGTAAGCCGTTTTTTGCAAATTTAATTGCCTTTATGACCTCTACGCCGGTAGTCGTTCTAGTGCTGGAAAAAGAGAATGCCATTGCGGACTATCGTGCCTTAATGGGAAAAACCAATCCGGCTGAAGCCAATATGGGTACGCTACGCCGTGATTTTGCTTTAGATGGCAGTCGCAACAGCGTTCACGGTTCAGATTCCAGCCAATCGGCAGAAAGAGAAATTGCCTATTTTTTTACTTCAAATGAACTGTTTTAACCATAAAAAATGCGTGAGCTATGGCTCACGCATTCTGTCCATTTAAATATATTCCAAGCGTTACACATTAAATCTGAAGTGCATTACATCGCCGTCCTGAACGATATAATCTTTTCCTTCCAAACGCCATTTGCCGGCTTCTTTTGCACCGTTTTCACCTTTATACTGCACGAAATCATCATAACTGATCACTTCTGCACGAATAAAACCGCGTTCAAAATCAGTGTGAATCACTGCCGCTGCTTTTGGTGCGGTGGCACCGACCGATACGGTCCAAGCACGCACTTCTTTAACGCCGGCAGTAAAATAAGTTTGTAAATTCAATAACTTATAACCTGCACGAATCACACGGTTTAATCCCGGCTCTTCCAAGCCAAGTTCTTGTAGGAATTCGATTTTTTCATCATCTTCCAATTCGGCAATTTCCGCCTCAATCGCCGCACAAACTGGCACCACTACTGCGCCCTCTTTTTCGGCAATTTCACGCACACGATCAAGATAAGGGTTATTTTCAAAACCATCTTCATTGACATTGGCAATATACATTGTCGGTTTCAAAGTTAAAAAGTTATAACTTTTAATCGCTTGCAACTCTTCCGCATCCAAGCCGATAGAACGTAACATTCCGGCATTTTCAAGCACCGGCAAGCATTTTTCCATCACCGACAACTCAAATTTTGCCTCTTTATCGCCGCCTTTAGCACGCTTTTGCAAACGCAAAATGGCTTTTTCACAGCTTTCTAAATCTGCCAATGCCAATTCGGTATTAATGACTTCAATATCATCCGCCGGATCAATTTTCCCTGAAACGTGCACAATATCATTGTTTTCAAAACAACGTACAACATGCCCAATCGCATCGGTTTCTCGAATATTGGCCAAGAATTTATTGCCTAAACCTTCGCCGTTAGAAGCGCCTTTTACCAAACCGGCAATATCAACAAACTCCATCGTGGTCGGCAACACACGCTGAGGGTTCACAATTTTTGCCAACTCATCCAAACGCGGATCAGGCATCGGCACCACGCCGGTATTCGGCTCAATCGTACAGAATGGATAGTTTGCCGCTTCAATTCCCGCTTTCGTCAATGCATTAAATAATGTTGATTTACCCACATTCGGTAAACCGACAATTCCACACTTAAATCCCATAATTTATCCTTATTCAGCTCGGAAGCCATTCAAGCGATTCATCGCTTTTTCGACTCCATCTTTAATTAAAATATCAATACAACTTTCTGCTTCATCCAACGCTTTATCAATTAAGCGTTGATCCTGCGGAGCCGGTTTGCTCAAGACATAACTCGCCACCAAATTTTTATCGCCGGGATGCCCGATACCGACACGAAGACGGTAAAAGTTTTTGTTATTCGCTAACTGCGCAATAATATCTTTCAACCCGTTATGACCGCCGTGTCCGCCGCCAAGTTTTAACTTCACGCTGCCCGGTGGTAAATCCAACTCATCGTGAATCACCAAAATTTCTTCCGGCAAAATACGATAAAAATTCGCCAATGCACCGACTGATTTCCCACTTAAATTCATAAAAGTGGTTGGTACCAACAAGCGAATATCTTTGCCCGAAATGGTTGCCATTGCAGTTTTGCCGAAAAATTTATTCTCCTCTTTCAGGCTGACATTAAAACGGCGTGCCAAGCGAGTAATCATCCATTCACCTGCATTATGCCGTGTATCTTGATATTTACTGCCTGGATTTCCCAACCCTACAATTAATTTTATTTTTGCCACAATTCTTACCCTGTCGCTAAAATGGGCTGCTATTTTATGCAAAAACCCCTTTTTCTACAATCACAATCACAATCACAATCACGATTGATCATTTATCGGACGCAATGAAATTTCTCCAATAGAAAAACTAAGTTGTTGATTATCTTCCGTATTCAACAATAGTTCCCCTTTATCATTTATTCCCTGCTCTATCCCAATAATGAATTGATTTTCCAATAATAATTTCACTTTCTTTTGATAAAATGCATCATATTGTCGCCATTGCGAAATAAAAGCCGATAATCCTTCTTGTTCAAACAAGGCTAATGCCCGTGCTAGATGTTGAATTAATTTAACAATCAATAAGTTACGATTTATATTTCTCTGCTTACTAATCATTGCAATTGGTTGATCTACTACAAATTTTTTCGGCAAATTGACATTTAAACCTAAACCGATTACCACCTGATTTTGTGCTAAATGCGGATTATGTTTCATCTCAATCAAAATCCCACCCAACTTTTTGCCATCTAACCAAATATCATTCGGCCATTTTAACTGAACTGAATGTAAGTTAAGCTCGGTCAATGCTTGAGCTACCGCCATTCCAACCGCTAAACTCAAGCCGGAGATATCACAATTTGTTGAGAAAATACGGTAGTAACTCATTATCACCTGTCCGGCAAACGGCGATAACCACTGACGACCACGCCGACCACGTCCAGCAAATTGATATTCCGCCAAGCAAACACTGTTATTTGATAATTTAGGCAAATTGTTTAATAAATATTGATTGGTAGAATCGATCACAGGCTGGATAAGCAACTGTTGTTGTGGCAAATTTTTTGTTAAAAACTCACTGTCCAGCACCTCTGCCGAAGCTAGCCAATAACACCCGTCCGTTTCACAACAAATTTCTATTCCTTGTTGATCTAATTGTTGCAAATCTTCCATAAGTTTTTGTTTTGTTATGGATAATTCTTGGCAAAGATCAGTATAAAAATGTTTTTTACCATCTGATAATGCGGACAATAACACAATCATTCCTTTTCCTTCCAATGCAAAATGGCGACAAAACCCGTATAATACACCGCATTTGTCTTTATCTCTATCGCTTATGCTATTAGATAAACCGCTATGTTGCGATAACCTTTACTAAGGAAAACGAATGAATCGTGTCTCTCAAACAATGTTAGTGCCACACAGTGCCGAACAGATGTATCAGCTTGTGAATAATTATCAACGTTATCCTGAATTTTTACCCGGCTGTGTTTCAGGCAAAACCTTACATCAACAAGGCAATGAGTTGGATGCGGAACTGATTGTCAGCAAAGCTGGTATTCGTTTAGCCTTTACCACTCATAACACAATGCAACCGAATCAGTCGATACAAATGAAATTAGTGGAAGGTCCATTTAAACATTTAAATGGGGAATGGCGTTTCCTTGAATTAGATGAATACAGCTCGCAAATCAGCTTGCAATTACAATTCACTTTTTCTAATGCGTTAGTAGAAAAAATATTCGGTAAAATTTTTCAACAACTTACTTCACAAATGGTGCAAGCCTTTAAACAACGTGCAAAGGAGATATATCGTGTCTAACATTAGTGTAGAAATTGCTTATGCTTTACCTGATCATCATTTTTTAAAAAAAATTCAAGTAACTGCAGGCAGCAATTTGCAAGCTGCGATTTTGCAATCAGGTGTTTTACAGCTCTATCACGATATTGATCTTCGTAACAATAAAGTCGGTATCTTCGGGCGTTTAGCTAAGTTAACCGATATCGTACAGGAAGGAGATCGGATTGAGATCTATCGTCCTTTATTGGCTGACCCGAAAGAGATTCGTCGCAAACGTGCTGCCGAACAAGCCGCACAACAACAAGCCGCACAACAACAAGCCAAAAAAGCACAAACAAAATAATTAGGAATGCCGTTATGACACACGATTTTTGTTTACCCACAACCATTAATAGCGAAACTTTTCTGCGTGATTATTGGCAGAAAAAACCACTTTTAATCCGTCAAGGTTTGCCACAAATCATCGGAATGTTTGAACCACAAGATATTATTGAATTAGCTCAGGATCCGGATGCAACCGCGCGTCTTATCCGCACTGATATTGTACAGAATCAAGAGCAATGGCAACTAAAAACCAGTCCGCTATCAGCACAAGATTTTAGCAATTTGCCGGAGAAATGGTCGGTATTAGTACAAAATTTGGAACAGTGGTCACCCGAACTAGGCAAGTTATGGCAGGCTTTCGCTTTTATTCCTCAATGGCAACGAGATGATATTATGGTTTCTTTTGCGCCCAAAGGTGGCTCGGTCGGCAAGCATTATGATGAATATGATGTTTTTCTGGTGCAAGGCTATGGTGAACGCCGTTGGCAACTGGGCAAATGGTGTGATCCTTCAACTGAATTTAAAGCCAATCAACCAATTCGCATTTTTGATGATATGGGGGAGTTAATTTTTGATGAAGTGCTGCAACCCGGTGATGTGCTTTATGTGCCGTCTCGCCTTTCTCATTACGGTGTTGCCGAAAGTGATTGTTTAACTTTTTCTTTCGGTTTGCGTTATCCGAATGCTGCTGATTTGCTGGAAAATTTGTGCAAAACGATTGAACATCACAGCGAACAAATCAATAGCAGTGACTTTGCTATTCCCTTCCGTTTATCACAGAAACCACAGCCGAATGGTCAATTAAATAGTGAGTCTGTTGCCAACTTTAAACAGCATTTGTTAGATTTATTAGCCAATTCATCCCAATTTGATGCCTTATTGCAACAAGCGGTGGCACAAACCGTCAGCGCTCGCCGTTATGATTTATTACCAACGGACGCAGAGTATTATCCAGATGAGCTGCTCGAAATGTTGCAAGCTGGCGACAGACTCAGTCAAGATGCGAACTGCAAAATTATCTATACCGATAACGGCAATATTTTCATTAATGGTGAATGGATTGATGAGTTAAATGAAATAGAACAAACACTTTTGGCAGATTTTGCCAATGGTAAATCACTTGATTGGCAACGTTTACAAAAACTTTCCGCTGACATTTCTCTCGATTTATTATTAGACAGTCTATGCGATTGGCTCGACAGCGGTTGGCTTCTATTAGAGAGTGTTGATGATGTTTAACCGTGAAAGCCAACCAACAATTTATTCCATTAGCCAATTAAATCGCCTTGCAAAAGAGATCTTGGAACAAGAATTGGGCAGCTTATGGTTAAGTGGAGAGATTTCCAACTTTACTCAACCGGTATCAGGGCATTGGTATTTTACGCTGAAAGATAAAAACGCTCAGGTTCGCGCGGCAATGTTTCGTATGCGTAATTTACGCGTTAATTTTAAACCACAAAATGGAATGCAAGTTGTAGTGCGTGCCAATATTAGTTTGTATGAACCGCGTGGCGATTATCAGATTATTGTGGAAAGTATGCAAACTGCCGGCGAAGGGCTGTTACAACAACAGTTTGAACAATTAAAAATGAAGTTGGCTGCTGAAGGTTTATTTGCTCAGCAATATAAAAAAGAGATTCCAGCACATTGTCGAAAAATAGGCGTTATTACCTCCGCTACTGGTGCAGCATTACACGATATTCTACAGATCCTACGTCGCCGAAATCCCGTGCTTGAAGTGATTATTTATCCAACTTTAGTTCAAGGAAAAGAAGCTGCTCAAGATATTGTCGCTAATATCAAAATCGCCAACATCCGCCAAGAGTGTGATGTATTAATCGTAGGTCGTGGTGGCGGTTCACTTGAAGATCTCTGGTGCTTTAACGAAGAAATTGTTGCCCGAGCTATTTTTAGCTCACAAATTCCAATTATCAGTGCTGTCGGTCACGAAACCGATGTAACAATAGCAGATTTTGTTGCCGATTTACGTGCATCAACACCATCGGCTGCAGCCGAGTTATTAAGCCGAGATCAAAAAGAACTTTGGCAAAAAATTGATTATTTACAACAACGTTTAGAAATTGGTTTTACTTATAAACTCAATCACTCTATCCAACGATTAGAACGTTTACAATTACGATTAAAAAATCAACATCCACAAGCCAGATTACAACTGCAACAGCAACAATATCTCTATTTGCAACAGCGTTTAAAACAAGCGATTTCTAACTATTTACAACGCCGTCAACAATCACAAACATCATTATCTAAACGGATTTCACAGTTACCGTTAACATTAAAAATTGAAACGCAACAGCAAACGGTTAACCAATGGGAAGTTCGCTTACATACTGCAATAAACACATTTATACAGCAGAAAAAACATAAGTTAGCCAATCTCGGTGGTCGTTTAGATAACATCAGTCCATTAAAGGTATTACAACGCGGTTATACTGTTACCACATCAATGAATACAGAGTTAATCGACAGTATTAAACAGGTAACAATCGGGCAAGAAATCATCACTCGAACTGTTGACGGCAAATTGATCAGTCAAATTACTCGAATTGAACCATTACCGGACAGAAAAATCTAAAGACAAGTATTATTTCTGCCATAATAGGAAGCATTATGACAAAAGCCTATTACCAAATTGCACTACTGTTTAATGCCAACAAAGTTTATGATCGTGAAGTGATGGCAGGTATCGGTGAATATATTCAAACCTCTAAAACAGCGTGGAATGTCTTTCTGGAGGATGATTTTATTCATCGAGAATTAAGTCTAGATCAACGCCATTTGGACGGTATTATTGCAGATTTTGATAATCCGGAGTTAGTACAAAAATTACAGCATTGTCCTATACCGGTTGTAGCGGTTGGCAGTTCCTATCAAAATCCTCAACATTATCCGCAAAATGTTCCCTATATCGCCACTGATAACGACGCTATTTTACAAGTAGCATTTGAACATTTGCAACGAAAAGGCATCAATCATTTTGCTTTTTACGGCTTACCCAATCCTGGTTTTCAACACTGGTCAAATGAACGCCGAATGGCATTTGAACGCATAATGAAAAACAACAAATATCAACCGGAAATCTATCTTGGACAAGAAACGCACGCTAATAATTGGCAACAAGCTCAACAACAACTTAGTGAATGGATTACTGCATTACCAAAACATACCGGAATCATTGCCGTAACCGATGCACGTGCTAGACATCTGTTACAAACTTGTGAGCTGCTGGATATTCCCGTACCTGATCAACTCTGTATTATCGGAATTGACAACGAAGAATTAATTCAAGCATTTTCTCGTGTTTCACTTTCATCAGTCGTACAAGGCACTAAAAATATGGGTTACCAAGCGGCAAAGTTGTTACACGCCCAATTAGAAAATCGCCCGATTAAACAATACCAATATTTAATTCCACCATTACGCATTGAAGCCCGTACCTCAACTGATTATCGCTCAATTCAAGATCCTTTAGTCATTCAGGCTTTGCATTATATCCGAGTTAATGCCTGTTCCGGCATTAAAGTAGAGCAAGTTCTAGATTATGTTAAGGCTTCTCGTTCTAACCTAGAAAACCGTTTTCGTATTGAAACTGGCAAAACAATTCATCAAATATTGCACAATGAAAAAATGAAAAAAGCCAAGCAGCTGCTGACAAATACAGATATTGCTATCCAAGAAATTGCTGAAATATGTGGTTACCCTTCCGTACAATATTTTTATTTCGTTTTCAAAAAAGAGTTCAACCAAACACCAAATGAATATAGATTGCAAAAATTACATTAAATACCTCTAAATAATTAGAAAAATACAGTACATAACTTATTGATTAATATAATTTAATTAACTATAAATGGGTATTAATAATAACTTACATCCTATTTTTGCCACAATCGTGTAAAACTTTTTGATTAATCTCAAAAAAACAGCATAAAACCTTAGAAATTATAGCATTATTTGATAAAGTAACTTTTATTTACGGCTTATTTTGTCTTTCTCTTTTCTGTATAAAGTATAGACAATTGTTAGCTTTTTGTTATGTGAATAACTTTATGTTGGGGTAATTATCGTGAGAACTTTAAAACAAGCATTGTTTGTAATGCTAGCTGGAATAGCAACTATAAGTGCTATGTCCGCTTCTGCTGAAGATAAAACGGCTAATCCGGTACCGGATCAGAATCAACTGAATAATGACAAATTCAAAGATATGAAATTTGACATTGATAAAGTTGCCGTTCGCAATGACCTTTTTGCAGAAAAATATCCACTTCAATATCAATCTTGGTTAGGAACCAGCCAATCTGAAGAAATTGGTGATGCATTAGCGGAAGATCCTCGATTAGTAGTGCTTTGGGGAGGTTATCTGTTTTCATCAGAATATAACCATCCTCGCGGTCACTATTATGCGGTAACCGATGTACGTAATATCTTGCGTACAGGTGCTCCAAAAGATGAAAACAGTGGACCTCAACCAGCTGCTTGTTGGACTTGTAAAAGCCCGGATGTTGCTCGTTTAATTACTGAAAAAGGCGAAGATGGCTATTTCGGTGCAAAATGGGCAAAATGGGGTAACGAAATTGTTAATCCTATTGGTTGTGCCGACTGCCACGATACTAATTCAAAAGAGTTCGCTGAAGGTCAACCAGCTTTACGCATTGCTCGTCCACACGTTTTACGCGCTTTAGATAAGATTGATTGGAATTTTGAACGTTCCGATAAAACTGATAAACGCGCTGCCATTTGTGCTAACTGCCACGTTGAATATTTCTTCGCCGGCGACAAAAAAATCGTTACTTTCCCTTGGCAGAACGGTGTAAGCGTTGAACAGATGGAAAAATATTACGATGATCTCCAATTTAAAGATTGGACTCATTCACTCTCCAAAGCACCAATGTTAAAAGCACAACACCCTGATTTTGAAACTTGGACGATGGGAATGCACGGTAAAAACGGGGTGACCTGTGTTGATTGCCATATGGCGAAACAACAAACCGCAGATGGTCGCGTATTTACTAACCACAATATCGGTAATCCGTTCGACAACTTCCAAAATACCTGTGCTAACTGCCACGATCAAAGTAAAGAAAAACTACAAGGTATCGTTAATTCACGCAAAGAACGCGTACAGTCCGCAATGATCAAACTTGAAGATCAGTTAGTTCACGCCCATTTTGAAGCAAAAGCTGCTTGGGATGCCGGTGCGACTGAAGCGGAAATGAAAGATGCCTTGCAAGATATCCGCCACGCACAATGGCGCTGGGATTACACCTCTGCCAGCCACGGATTCTATATGCATGCACCTGAAGTTGCTTTGGAAGTCTTAAGTTCCGGCTTGGATAAAGCGGCAGATGCACGTCGTAAATTGGCTGTCATTCTTACCAAACATAACGTAAAACAACCGGTTGCTATTCCTGATATTTCTACTAAAGAAAAAGCACAGGCTGCAATGGGCATTGACATTGAAAAACAGAAACGTGAAAAAGAAGAGTTCTTAAAAACGGTTGTACCTCAATGGGATAAAGAAGCTAAAGAGAAAGGTTTATTACCTGCTGATGCAAAATAAATTTTGGTCCGGTTGCTCATTATGAGCAACCGCTTAAATCAGGATTTCCTTGAGGATAAGAAAATGAGTTTTTATATGTCTTTTAAAAAAGTGCTGTTTGTTACGGCTTCTCTGCTGCTTGCCGTTAATGTTTCGGCACAGGAAACAAGCAACACAAACGGTGCAAATACGTTAAGTTACCAACCGCAGTTGGAAAATCAACGTGATCCGAATCAATACTGTGCGAAATGCCATAAATTTAATGATCAACAATTTCACGGCACCCACTTGAGCAAGTTAAACCCGAATAACGGCAAGCCGATTAATTGTGTCAGCTGTCACGGTAAAATTTCCGAAGATCACCGTCGTGGCGTGAAAGATGTGATGCGTTTCCACGGCGATATTTTTGACGGAAAAACACCGATGTACACCGTTCAGGAGCAGAACCAAGTCTGTTTCGCTTGTCATCAACCGGAAAAATTACGGGAAAAATTCTGGGTTCACGATGTTCACGCAATGAAATTGCCTTGTGCAAGCTGCCATACATTACACCCGGAACACGACGCAATGAAAGGTATCGAACCGAAACAACGCGTTAAATTATGTGTCGATTGCCACGGTAAACAACAGGCTCTTCGTGAAGAAAAACAAAATCAAGCGAATAAGGAAAAATAATGAATTGTTCACGCCGTAACTTTGTTTCGGGTATGAGCGCATTAATGTTAGTTGCCAGTACCAGCAATAAAACATTGGCGGTTGCACTATCCGAAGAAAAAAATAAACGCTACGGAATGCTACACGATGAACGTAGTTGTATCGGTTGTACTGCCTGTATGGATGCTTGTCGTAAAGTTAATCAAGTCCCCGAAGGCGTTTCACGTTTACAAATTATTCGTAGCGAACCTTATGGGGAATTTCCTGATGTAGAATATGAATTTTTCCGCCATTCGTGTCAGCACTGTAGCAATGCCCCTTGTGTTCACGTCTGCCCAACCGGCGCTTCATTCATTGATGCAAAAACCGGTATTGTCGATGTGAATAAAGATTTATGCGTAGGTTGTCAATACTGTATTGCCGTCTGTCCTTACCGTGTTCGTTATATTAATCCAATTACAAAAGCAGCAGATAAATGTAACTTCTGTCGCGATACCAACTTAGCAAAAGGCAAGCAGCCTGCCTGTGTAGAATCTTGCCCAACTAAAGCATTAACCTTTGGTGATTTGAATGATCCTTACAGTGAACTCAATAAAAAAATTCACCAACAGCAGGTTTATCGAACAAAAGTGGAATTAGGCACAGAACCTAACTTGTATCACATCCCAAGTAAACACGGGGAGATCAGACGATGAACAGTCCTTTTCATTTTCCATCCCTCGTGTGGGATGAAATTATTGCGATTTACCTTTTCTTATTAGGTATTTCCGCTGGAGCAACAATGATTGCGGTATTGCTCAAACGTAGCGGTATTGCCGGCAGTAATCCCAGCGAAAACAATATTATTCGCTGTGCTGCAATTATTGCACCGACAACATTGCTGTTGGGCTTAACCATTTTGATTTTCCATTTAACTAAACCTTGGACTTTCTGGTATTTGATGTTCAATTACCACCATACTTCAATTATGTCGATGGGGGTAATGCTGTTCCAAGTTTATATGGTATTTTTGCTTTTATGGTTAGCTTTTATTTTTAAAGCATTAATAGCTCAACTGATTAAGCGCTTTTTGCCGAAACTCGCTTTTATCAATAACATTATTGAAAAGTTGGAACGTTTTAGTTCTCCGGTAGAGATTATCCTTGTTTTCCTTTCTGTTTTATTAGGTGCTTATACCGGTTTCTTGTTATCGGCATTAATCAGTTATCCGATGTTGAATAATCCGGTTCTGCCGGCGCTGTTCTTGGCTTCCGGCACCTCTTCCGGTATTGCGGCATTAATGATGGCTACACTGCTCTTTACCAAAGAAAGCACCCATTCACCGGCATTGAATTTCGTGCATAAATTTGAATTACCGGTGGTATTAATTGAAGCATTTCTACTTTTTGCGTTCTGTATCGGATTATTCCTCGGTGGCGGTCAAAAAACGGTTGCACTTTATAATGCAATCGGTGGTGGTTTTTGGTCTTATGTATTTTGGATAGGTTTAGTAGGTATTGGCTTAATTGCTCCACTTTTCCTGAATGCAGTAGCACCTGAAACATTAAAACATCGCAAAGGCTTTATACTCTTTGTTGCCGGATTAAGTTTATTCGGTGTGCTTTGTTTACGTTTTTGGGCATTATATGCAGGACAAATGACACTTGCCTAAAATGCAAAAGCCTATAAGCTTCGACCTACTTCCGTTACAAGAAGTAGGTCATATTTTAATACTTATTTTCTGACAATAACTAAAAATGTTGCCTGAACTCGGATTTTTAAGTTTACTCATTGTTGTTGCTTTGACGTTTTGTTTAGCTTTTATACCAGCTTACGGTCTATGGCGAAACAAACACGCTTTCTCACAATTGGCTTATCCGTTAAGCATTCTCTATGCTATTTTCTGTACGATAACACTAATAGCATTGGCATATGCATTTGCGACTAATGATTTTTCACTTGAATATGTCGCGCAACATTCTAATTCCAACCTGCCATTATTTTATAAAATTGCTGCAACTTGGGGTGGTCACGAAGGTTCAATGCTGTTTTGGCTCTTTTCACTTTCACTCTGGACAGCACTGTTTGCTCATTATAATCGTCATAATGATCAGCGTCTTATCATCTCAACGCTAGTACTAATGGGAATGATCAGCTTTTGTTTTGCGGTTTTTATTCTGTTTTTATCTAATCCTTTCAATAGGTTATTTCCAGTTCCACTTGAAGGACGTGATCTCAATCCAATGCTACAAGATATTGGTTTGATCATTCATCCACCATTGCTCTATCTTGGTTATGTCGGTTTAGCGATCAATTTCTCATTGGTTATTGCTGCTTTAATTTATCAAAAATTTAATGCCGCATTCGCACGATTATGCCGTCCTTGGGTTCTAGGTTCTTGGGCATTTTTAACTATTGGCATTATATTAGGTTCTTGGTGGGCTTACTATGAACTCGGTTGGGGTGGTTGGTGGTTTTGGGATCCGGTAGAAAATGCTTCATTGATGCCGTGGTTAATCGCCACTGCACTGTTACATTCACTTATTATCTATGAGAAACGAGGAATTTTACTCTATTGGGTGGTATTGCTCTCAATTTTTGCCTTTTCCTTGAGTTTATTGGGGACATTTATTGTTCGTTCAGGCGTCTTAGCATCGGTACACGCATTTAGCATTGATCCACAACGCGGACACGCTCTATTAGCAATCTTTCTACTGTTCACGCTATGTGGGCTATTATTATTTGCTTTACGCATCAAAGAGTTACATTCTATTGTCAAATTTCAACTGCTCTCAAAAGAATCCGCATTTTTATTCGCTAATATTTTATTCAGCCTTACAACATTTATTGTCTTCACCGGTACGTTTTATCCAATGATCTACCATATGTTAGGTTGGGGAACAATTTCTGTCGGTACGCCTTATTTTAACCGGCTCATCGTGCCATTAATTTTTATCCTTATGATATTAATGCTATTTTCGCCATATTTACACTGGCAAAAACTCCCATTTTCGTCAATTAAAAAAGTCACTTTATATCTGTTTCCAGCAGTAGTCATTACATCCTTTCAAATACTGGTAGAGCAGAATTTCAACTTCTCTTTACCTTCAATTTGGGCATTTATTAGTCTAAGTTTGGCTTGGTGGTTGCTACTCAATACTCTCTGTTCTTCGCAATGGAAAAATAAAAAACAATGGTCAATGCGCTTGGCACACTTAGGCATTGCTATCAGTATTATCGGTGGCACAATGAGTAACTATTATGCCAAAGAAATTAGCGTTAAAATGTCTCCCGGCGACACACAAACATTGCATAATTATCAATTCACTTATCTTGGTTTCCGCAATGAAATTGGTCCAAACTATACCGCAGAACGAACGTTTTTCGTGATTAGTCAACAGGACAGTCTCATTGCTGAGATAAGTGCTGAACGTCGCTATTATGATGTGCGTACAATGAATATGAGTGAAGTGGGGATAAAATGGGGATGGTTATCCGATCTTTATATCGTAATGGGAAATAAAATTTCAGCAAATGAATTTGCATTCCGCTTGCACTACAAGCCCTATATCCGTTGGTTATGGTTTGGCGGATTATTAGCAATGTTGGGAGGTTTTATTGCCGTTTGGAACGCTAGAAAACTAAAAGGTGAAAAATGAAACGTTGGTTACTCTTTATTCCGGCACTTTTTATTTTAGCATTAGCTCTCACCCTATTTTTAGGAATCAGCCAAGATCCATTGCAAAAAATGAAATCACACCTCAATAAGCCATTGCCGCCATTTTCCTTGCTTGATTTACACGATCATCATCGCCATTGGCAGAATCAAGATCTGCCACAAAATCAAGTTTTCCTGATCAATATTTGGGGTAGCTGGTGTCAATTTTGCAAACAAGAGTTCCCTTTATTGAAGAAAATAGCGCAACAACATCAACTACCGATTGTTGGTATTAATTATTTAGATAAACAAGAAAATGCGGTGCAAACATTACAGCAGCTTGGCAATCCATTCACTATCAATGCCTTCGATAATAAAGGAATGTTTGCAGCAGAATTGGGTATCAACGGTGCGCCTTATACCTTTATTATCGATAAAAATGGGAAAATACGTTATTTTTTTGAAGATGGTGCGATTAATGAAACGATTTGGCAGCAACAAATGTTACCGTTAATTCAACAATTACAGGCGGAAAAAGGATCATCTTTGAGGAGTTTTTAATGAAAAAATTACTATTTTTATTGCTCTGCTTTACTGCTTTTACACACGCTGAAATCGTTGAAACTTTTCAATTTAATTCGGAAGAAACGCAACAACGAGCTATTTCGTTAGCAAAAACATTACGCTGCCCACAGTGCCAAAATCAGAATTTAGTAGAATCCAATGCTGATGTCGCCGCTGAATTGCGTTTGGAAGTTTACACGATGGTTAATCAAGGCAAAAGCAATGATGAAATTATCCAAATAATGACACAACGCTTCGGTGATTTTGTGCGTTATGATCCGCCTTTTACATCAAATACTTTTTTGCTTTGGTTGATTCCATTTGTTGCTGGCATCATTGCCTTGTTATCTTCACTGTTTTATTTAAAAAAGAGAAGAGAAACCATATTAGATCCACAACAAAAAAAGAGTATAGAGACTTTTCTACAACAACGGGAACAGAATGGCTAATTTAGTTTTTTTCGCAGGTGTAGTCGTTTATCTACTGATTTTAGTCGTTATTTTTTATTTACATTCTCCGACCGAGAGTGAGGATCGACATAATCAAAAACTAAATAATCAATTATTACAACAACAATTACAACAATATAAATTTAAGGAAAATGAAGCACTTGCCAATGAAATTGTCTATCGATTTATGCAAGATCAGAAAGATGAAGAAATTGCTAACAGTATGGCTGACTATTCTAAAAAAATTGCTTGCGGTATTGGTGTGATTATTCTAGTTGTAATGGTTGGCTATTATTTATATAGCGGTAGACTACAAACACTTAATCAGCAACAGAATACACAACAAACAGAAAATAGAGAAACAACTACAGTAAGCCTTAATGAAAACAATATTATTGCTATTCAAAATAAAATTCGTACTGATCCAAATAATGGTGAAAATTGGTATGAATTAGGTTTAGCTTATGCACAAAATAATGAATTTAGCAATGCTATCGAATCGTACTCTCGTGCAACCGTATTATTGGGTAGAAAACCTTATATTTTAGGTGCTGCTGCTACTGCACTTTATTATAAAGATCAACAACATATATCATCTCAAGCACAACAATGGCTAGATGAAGCATTACAGCTTGATGCAGAAGATACCGCTTCTTTATTATTATTGGCAAATGATGCTTTTAGGCAAGCTCATTATGATTTAGCGATTAATTACTGGCAGAAAGTGTTAGACAGTCATCGAAAAGTGGATCGTAAACTATTGATCAACCTTATACAAATCGCCCAAGAGAAACAAAAATTAATAAAAAAATAGTTGCAGTCGAAAAACTGCAACTATGCCAAAATTTATGCAGAACATTTACTAACTGATGCGTTGTAATCCTGCTGCCAAATCATCAATCAGATCATCACTTGATTCCAAACCAACGTGAACTCTAACTAAGCTCCCACTCAATTTACGTTCAATATTCGGGCGAATTTTCGCAATTTCTTCCGGTTGATTGACCAAAATTAATGATTCATACCCTCCCCAAGAATAAGCCATACTAAATAAACTAAAATGGTCAAGAAATTTCGACATCTCCTGATCGTTCAACCGCTTATTTAATTCAAAAGAGAATAATCCACTTGCTCCGCTAAAATCTCGCATAAAAAACTCGTGTCCGGGACAGCTTGGCAGTGCCGGATGATATACGCTTTTCACCTGCGGTTGTTGTGCAAGCCATTGTGCAATTTTAATGCTGCTTTCACCTTGTTGTTGCAAACGTAATGCTAAGGTTCTGATCCCTCTTGCTGTTACATAAGCAGTATCCGCATCCACCATTTGCCCCATCAAATAAGACTGTTCTCTTAATTGCTCCCAAGTCCGTGCATTAGCCACAGCAGTACCAATCATCGCATCAGAATGCCCCACTAAATATTTAGTACCTGCTTGAATTGAAATATCAATATCGTGCTGCAATGCAGGAAACAACAGTCCTCCTGACCAAGTATTATCGATCATAATTACAATATCAGGCTTTTTTGCTCTCACAGCTTGAACAATAGCTAGAATATCAGCTACTTCCATTGTTAAAGAACTAGGAGCTTCTAAAAATAACACTTTTGTATTATCTTCAACTAAATCAGCAATTTTCGCTCCCGTCATTGGATCATAAAAAGTAGTACTGATCCCCATTTTTTTCAAAATGATATTACAGAATTCTTGAGTAGGCTCATATGCCGCGCCAGTTACCAAAATATGATCTCCTTGCTGTACAAACGCCAACAGACTGTTACTAATCGCTGCTGCTCCGCAAGGATAAAGATAACAACCGGCCCCTCCCTCCAATTCGCACATCAGATCTTGTAAAGCGAAATGTGTTAATGTACCTCTACGACCATAAAATAGTGCCTGTTTTGCTCTTTCTTGAGTTGCTTTTTTCTTATCTGCCACTGAATCAAACACTAATGAAGATGCTCTCTGAATAACAGGGTTAACACTCCCTTGCGTAACTCTTTTTCCTCTACCAGCGTGAATCAAATGAGTGTTTTTTTGTTGTATTTGCGTTACCATAATTAAACCTCTTTTTGGTACATAAATCGATTAAACATTAATTGATTTGATAGATAAAAACAACTGTATATTTAGAGGTAAAAGCGGTATCTTTTACTGCGTTAAAACAATGATGGTTTTAAAAATATTGTTTTAGTTTTATGATTAATTAGATATTCTCAAGGAGATAATTATGGTATTAGTAGCTCGTCAAGCACCTGATTTCACAGCTTCAGCAGTTTTAGGTAACGGTGAAATCGTTGACAATTTTAACTTTAAAAAACACGTTGAAGGCAAAGCAGCAGTAATTTTCTTCTGGCCATTAGACTTTACTTTCGTTTGTCCATCAGAAATTATTGCATTCGACCACCGTTATCAAGAATTCAAAAAACGTGGCGTTGAAGTTATCGGTGTTTCTATCGACTCTCAATTCACTCACAATGCATGGCGTAAAACTCCTGTAGATAAAGGTGGTATCGGCGAAGTTCAATTCGCAATGGTAGCTGACGTTAAACACGCTATCGCTCAAGCATATGGTATTGAACACCCTGAAGCGGGTGTTGCATTACGTGCATCATTCTTAATTGACAAAAACGGTGTTGTTCGTCACCAAGTTGTGAATGATCTTCCATTAGGACGTAATATTGATGAAATGCTTCGTATGGTTGATGCGCTTGCATTCCACGAAGAACACGGCGAAGTTTGCCCTGCACAATGGTCAAAAGGTAAAGAAGGTATGAAAGACAACCCTGAAGGTGTTGCAGCATACTTGAAGAAAAATGCAGATCAACTTTAATCTGTTATTCTAATTTAAATAACCCCACTTAGGTGGGGTTTTTACGTTCTTCCTTTACTTAAATGCCACCAATAATTAAAAATAGCTTAAATAAATTATCATTAAATATATAATCAATATCAAATTAATCGCAATTAACCTATAAATTTATCAAAATTACAATACATCAATAAACTTTTCTTTATTTATATCTTTAATAAACTATTATTACATCCAATATTGCTATACAATAATCCAATTTATTAGTTAGGGGACGATTTTATGCCTAAAATACTTCTGGTCGATGATGATGTCGAATTTACAAGTTTACTTGCTGAAGTTTTAGCAATGGAGAGCTTTGAAGTTGAAGTAGTACACAACGGAGAAGACGCATTACATACTTTAGATCTCAGTTATGATCTTATTCTATTGGATATTATGATGCCTAAACTTGGCGGTATCGAAACATTAAAGCAGATTCGTCAAAAATATAATACACCAGTGTTAATGCTAACCGCACGTGGTGATGATGTTGATAGAATTTTAGGCTTGGAACTCGGTGCGGATGATTACCTATCAAAACCATTTAATGACCGCGAACTTGTTGCTCGTATTAAAGCGATTCTTCGTCGAGCAACGAAATTGCCGACATCTCCTAATATCAGCAATATTGAATTAAACAACAGTGATGATCAAAGAACATTATATTTTGATGACATCGTGTTATTTCCTGGTCGTCAGCAGGTAATGTATCAAGGTAAAGATTTAGAATTAACCGGTACAGAATTCGCTTTATTATCAATGCTTATCCGTAACCCAGGACATATTCTATCTCGCGAATTACTTTCAATTGAAATTTTGGGTAAGCGCTTAACCCCTTTTGATCGGGCGATTGATATGCATATGTCCAATTTACGTAAGAAATTACCACCAAGAAAAGATAATTTACCTTGGTTCAAAACATTAAGAGGAAGAGGTTATCTTCTTGTTACTGAACAATAATCATCTTTGATTTTGGTAAAGGCCCTCAACAATGAGGGCTTTATCTTATTATACGTATACAATTCAACTTCTAGCTCTGTTTCTCCTCGCAGAGCAACTATACAACACTACTTTATGAATTGAGCTAGTGTAAAAGAAGTGATACTTTCAAAATTCAATAATTCTATCATCGCAAATAACAGCATTTTAAACTAAGGAGTTTTTGATGAAAAATGCAATATTACGACCATTTACTTCCCTGACCGGTCAAATATATCTCTTTTTTATATTAATTTTCTGCATTGCATTTACCATCGCTGTTATTTTACCTTCTTTTGATTCCCGAAATTACTCCTTAATCGAATCAAGAGAATTAAATGATTACAATAGTATCGTTTTTTCTATAATGGAAAAGATGAGTTCTACAGATGTGTTAAATATAAAAAACACTGATAACTTTTTGGAAAAAAAGTATAACTTAAATTTTGCTTTTATTAACAATAATGATGTTATTTTTAGTAAAAATTATAAAGATCTAGTAAATTTAAGGGATTTTATCTACCACTCAAATAGCCCACTAATTCCACAAAAAAAGCAATTTGATGACACTCAGATTATAGGACCATTTCAAATTAAATTAGATAATAGTGCAAATAACTTAGATAAATTAGATACTTATCGCATTTATTTTATAAAACCAACTAAGCCTCTTTCTCCAATTATCCAAGCATTTTTTGACAAACCAGTCTTAATGCTGATCATTATTGTGATTTTAACTGCACCGTTATTATTAATCCTATCTTATCGAATTACTAAACCAATTATTGAATTACGTAAAGCGGTAAATAATGTTGCTGTCGGTAATTTTTCAATTAATACTGATCTTGAAAAAAATGGACCTAAAGAAATTCGAGCAGTAGGCAAAAGTTTTAATCAAATGGTAACGGCAATAGATAATCTATTAAACTCGCAAAAAAGAATGTTATCCGATATTTCACACGAATTAAGAACACCTCTAGCTCGCTTAAAATTATCAGCCGCAATTTTGCGTCGCAAAAATGGCGAAACACCCGAATTAACCAGAATCGAAACAGAAGCAGAACGTTTAGAGCAGATGATTAACGATATTTTAAATATTTCCCGTCAACAAATTAACACACATCTTGAACACGAGATATTTCCTATTGAGGAAATTTGGGACGACGTTCTCGAAAATGCACGTTTTGAAACGGAACAATCAAAACAACAGCTCATTATTAATAATCAAATAAAACACCCCCATCGTTATCGTATTAATGGTAATCCAAACGCACTGGCTGGAGCATTAGAAAATATTATCCGTAATGCAGAAAAATATGGTAACAATACGATTAAAGTCTCTTTCTCTATTAACAAAAATGAACTGATTATGATAGTAGAAGATGATGGTAATGGTATCGATGAAAGTGAGTATCAGAATATATTCCAACCATTTTATCGTATTGATACCGCACGTACACGTGAGAGCGGCGGCATTGGATTAGGATTAGCCATTGTATTTAATACCGTACAACAGCATCAAGGATATATTTCTGCACAAAAAAGTGAACTTGGAGGTTTATCTATCGAAATTCGATTACCTTTATGGTTTGATTAAAAATTAAGGTATTTTTATCCATTAAATGCTAAAAAATCGATAAAATTCTATATAAATTAAATTTTTATTTTTTTTATAACAAGCTTATGTTATCGTGCACGATAAATATAAAAAGAGATAAAACATTACAACACGGAGAACAATAATGGAAGTTTTACACCAATTAATTAAAAACATTAATGATCCTCTGTGGAATATCGTCACAATTATGTTGTTAGGTACAGGGCTTTATTTCACATTATCAATGTTTTTTGTCCAAATCCGCTTACTGCCACAAAGTATTCGCGAAATGCTTGGAGCCCGTAGTGTTGATAGAAAGCACGCCATTAGCCCGTTTCAAGCTTTTGTAACCGGATTAGCGAGTCGAGTCGGAGTTGGCAACATTGCAGGTGTATCATTAGCAATCACTTATGGTGGTCCTGGCGCAGTATTTTGGATGTGGATGACGGCTCTGCTTGGAATGAGTAGTGCATTTGCTGAATCCTCTTTAGCGCAATTATTCAAAGTAAAAGATCTTGCCGGACATTTTCGTGGTGGCCCAGCTTATTATATTACTTCCGGCTTAAAACAGCGTTGGTTCGGCTGGCTATTTGCGATCTGTCTGATTATTACTTATGGTTTTGTATTTAACGCTGTACAATCAAACACCATTGCTGAAGCAGGAAACGGGGCTTGGGGATGGACACCGGAAGCAACTGGTGTTGCACTAGTCATTCTCACTGCACCAATGATTTTTGGTGGAATTCGTAGAATTTCTAAAATTGCAGAAGTCTTAGTGCCTTTGATGGCATTGCTCTATATTGCTATGGCTGTTTTTATTTTATGCAAAAATTTTTCGTTATTACCAACTACCATTCATCTAATTATTTCTTCCGCATTCAATTTTGATGCTGCCGCTAGTGGTTTTTTCGGTGCAATATTTTCACAAGCTATGATGTATGGCATCAAACGCGGTCTATACTCCAATGAAGCAGGAATGGGATCTGCACCTAATGCGGCTGCAACTGCAGATGTTGATCACCCTGTCAGCCAAGGCCTCATTCAAATGTTGGGCGTTTTTGTTGATACTATTGTTATCTGTACCGCAACTGCCGTTATTGTTTTACTTTCTGGTGAATCCATCTCTTCTGAAATTACTGGAGCTCAATTAACTCAACTTGCTATTGAGCATCAAGTTGGTGCTTGGGGAAAAGATTTCCTTGCTTTAATTTTATTTATGTTTGCCTTCTCAACCATTATCGGTAATTACGCTTATGCAGAAGGAAACATTAAATTTATTAAAAATAATCCAACAATGATTATGTTATTTAGAATGTTAGTGCTAGCAATGGTTTATTTTGGTGCAGTTCAAAAAATGCAATTAGTTTGGGATATGGCGGACACTTTTATGGGATTAATGGCAATGATTAACTTAATTGCAATTCTATTACTTTCGCCAATCGTCTGGTTGCTTTTAAGAGATTACCAACAACAATTAAAAACAACTAAATCGCCTATATTTAAGGTTGAAAAATATCCTCATTTAGCCTCTCGAGTTAAAGCGAATATTTGGCGTTAATCAAAATAAAAATGGCAGGGTTAATCTCATTATTAAACCTGCCATTTTATGATTAGTTTACAGCAACTACTTAATTCCCTTATGCCTTAACAACGCGTCCAACTTAGGTTCGCGTCCTCTAAAACGTTTAAACAATGTCATCGGTTCTTCTGATCCACCCTGCGTCAAAATATTATCTAAAAATGATTTCCCTGTTTCTGCATTAAAAATACCTTCTTCTTCAAAACGAGAAAACGCATCTGCCGATAATACCTCTGCCCAAAGATAACTGTAATAACCAGCGGAATAACCACCTGCAAAAATATGACTGAAGCTATGAGGTGTGCGTACCCAATCAGGAGTTTGGAATACTGCCACGTCTTTTTTCACCTCTTTTGCAATCTGCTTCAATTGATCTTTTTTATTCGGATCAAATTCATAATGCAAACGGAAATCAAATAAACCAAATTCCAACTGGCGCAATACAAACATCGCTGCGTGGAAATTCTTCGCTTTAATCAATTGCGATAATTTCTCTTTTGGCAATGGCTCGTGAACTTGATAATGACCAGAAATAAAGTTTAGAGCCTCTTCTTCCCAACACCAATTTTCCATAAATTGACTTGGCAATTCGACTGCATCCCAAGGCACACCATTAATCCCAGAAACATCACCAGTTTCAATTTTCGTCAACATATGATGAATACCGTGACCAAATTCATGGAATAAAGTTGTTACTTCATCGTGTGTAAACAATGCCGGTTTATCTCCTACCGGACGATTAAAATTACACACTAAATACGCTACCGGTTTTTGCAATGAACCATCCAATTTCCGTTTGCGACTAATGCAATCATCCATCCAAGCGCCACCACGTTTATGTTCTCGAGCGTAAAGATCCAAATAAAAACTTCCTCTGATTTCCCCAGTTTCATCAACCAAATCGAAAAAACGAACATCAGGATGGTAAGTATCCACATCAAAACGTTCTACTGCATTAATCTTAAAAATCCGTGAAACCACCTCAAATAAACCAGATAATACGCGATTTTCTGGGAAATATGGTCTAAGTTCTTCATCATTAATGGCAAAAAGTGCCTGTTTTTGTTTTTCACTGTAGAAGGTAATATCCCAAGGCTCTAAATGCTCAATACCAAAATTGTTTTCACAAAATTGCTGTAATTCAGCAAACTCTCTATCCCCTTGTGCTTTCGAACGATGGGCAAGATCAGTTAAGAAATCCAACACCTGTTTTGGACTTTCCGCCATTTTAGTTGCTAAAGATAGATCAGCATAAGTTTTAAAACCTAACAATTTTGCCAATTCATATCTAAGCGTCAAAATTTCTTGCATAATCGCAGAATTATCCCATTTACCAGCATTCGGACCTTGATCTGACGCTCTAGTGGTAAATGCTCTATACATCTCTTCACGCAATGCTCGATTCTCACAATAAGTCATTACCGGCAAATAACTTGGGAACTCTAACGTAAAACGATAACCTTCCACACCTTTGCTTTCTGCCGATGCTTTTGCAGCCAACAACGCACTCTCAGGCAAACCGGACAATGCTTGCTCATCAGTAATAACTTTATCCCAGCCCATTGTGGCATCCAGCACGTTATTGCTAAATTGCGAACTTAATTCTGATAAACGCGCAACAATTTCTGCATAACGTTGTTGCTGTTCAGCAGGCAATGAAATCCCAGATAATTCAAAATCACGCAGACTATTTTCAATTGCTTTCTTCTGATCTTTAGCTAATGTTTCAAACTCGGCACTATTTTTTAACTGTAAATAGGCTTGATACAAACCTTGATGTTGTCCAATCCAAGTGCTGTATTCAGAAAGCAACGGTAAACACGCTTGATACGCTTCCCTTAACTCCGCACTATTCTTAACCGCATTTAAATGCGCTACCGGCGACCAAGCTTTGCTTAAACGGTCATTCACTTCTGACAGTGGTAAATAAAAATCGTGCCAAGTAAATTTGCCCTGTTTTAACACTTTTTCAACCATATCACGACACTCTTGAATTAATTTTGTAATTGCTGGCTGAATGTGTTGAACTTCTATCTTAGAAAATTGAGGTAACCCTTGAAAATTAAGTAATGGATTTGACATTGTTATTATCCTTTTTTCATACAAACATAGCTGTTGTATTTGGGGAAAGTTTGATAGATTTCAAGGGGAATTCACAAAACAAAAAAACCTCCTAAAGCTGACTATCTAGGAGGTCTCACTTTATTAATTTACATTACTATTAACTAAATTCTTCTGTGGCTTTTCTACTTTAAATGCCTCAATCAAATTATAAACAGCTTCCTTTGCCATATTATATCTTGTTTCAAAAGTCGCCGATCCTATATGTGGAGTCATTACTACATTATCTAATTTCAATAATTCCGAATCCAATGGTAAGGGTTCTTGCTCAAACACATCTAAACCAGCAGCTAAAATTCTTTTTTCTTTTAATACTTCTATTAAAGCATTTTGATCAATTATCTTACCGCGACCACCATTAATCAAAATAGAAGAAGGCTTCATTAATAACAATTTTTCTTTATTAATCAATTTTTCTGTTTCTTTTGTTAATGGCAAAGTAATACAAACAAAATCAGATAACTTCAATAGTTCATCTAAACTATACCATTTAGCCTTATAATCATTTTCTACATCAAATTTTCTACTTCTATTTGTATATAAAACTTCCATATCAAACCCTAAGTAAGCCCTTTTTGCCACAGCTGCACCAATTTTTCCCATCCCAATAATACCTATTTTTTTATGGTGTACATCTGTTCCAAATAAGGATTCATCAATACCCTTTTTCCATTTTCCTTGATATATAAAATTTGATGTTTCTACTACTCGTCTAGCCGTTGACAATAATAATGTAAAAACTAGATCTGCTGTAGTATCAGTCAAAACATCAGGTGTATGCATTAATCTTATACCTTTTTCTGTTAATTGATTAACATCAAAATTATCATAACCTGCTGAAATAGTAGAAATAACTTTTAAATTATCGGCGCTATCTAAGATATCTCCTTTTAAATCAAAACTAGAACCGACTAACCCTTCGGCAGAAGGTAATTGCTTAATAAATTCAGAATAATTTTCCTTATTAATTTTATTAAAAAATACTATATCAAAATTATCTTTCAAAATATTTAGTAAATCATCCGGAATTTTTTTATATAAAATAACTTTTTTCTTTTTCATAACTCATAAATCCTATATATCATATTTTGATAATTGTTCTTTATTCGGTAAACCGTCATTATCTCCAGGAAATTGAATAGCCAAAGCACCAAAAAAATTTCCTCTTTTAGCAGCTTGCTCTAATGTCTTATCTTCTAATAAAGCACTAATTACTCCCACAGCAAAAGCATCGCCAGCACCGACAGTGTCAATAATATTATCAACTTTAACCGCCGGAACAGTCCCCTCATTCCCAATTGAATCTCTAAAATAAGCACCTTTTTTTCCTAATTTTATAATGACCTTTTTGGCTCCATTTTTTATATAAAAATTAGCAATATCTTCATTAGAGTCATATCCTGTCAATATCTTTCCTTCATTAACTCCCGGTAAAACAATATCTGACTTAGAAGCTAAATAATTAATCTTCTCTCTCATAATATTTTCGTTTTTCCAAAGAACAGGGCGAAGATTAGGATCAAATGTGATTATTCCGGATTTACTACGAACTTGATTTATCAAATATTCTGCTACATCAAAACAATTATCCGATAAAGCCGGAGCAATTCCTGTAATATGCAAGAATTTAGTATTTATTACTTTATCCAGATCTGCAATAGATAAATAACTAGCAGCAGATCCTCTTCTAAAGTATTCAACTTCAGGATCACCGTTCATATTTTTTAATTTAGATTTTAATTGAAATCCGGTTCTATGCGTAGAATCTATTTTAACAAAATCACTATTAATATTTTCCTTATTTAAATAATTTAATATTGTTCTACCAAAAGAATCCTTTCCTATTTTACTAATCCAACTTACATTAAAACCTAATCTGGCTATGCCCGTAGCAACATTCAATTCTGCTCCTGCAACTCCTTTACTAAAATAACTAACATCATCTAAAGGTTTTTCTTCCCCTGCAATAAACATTATCATTGCCTCACCAAAAGTCACTACATCAAAAATATTTTTCATATTTTATCCTCTATAATATTGTAGAACCTCGTTCAATTAACCTTCCGGAATAAGCAATATTATTTCTTTCTACAACTGATTTATTAATCCTATTTATTAGTAATTTACAAGCCATATAACCAATATCGTAAGTAGGTTGCTCTAATACAGATATTCCTCCTGGTATAATATTACTCCAATTAGGATTATCAAATGTAATAAATCCAATATCCTTACCCACCTTTATCTCTATTTTTTCAAGCATAGATAATAAATTCAATGCTACCTTTCCATTTACAGAGATAATAGCTATTTTTTTATCTTTATTCTTGATAAAGAAATTTAAAATTTCATTTTTTAAAAAAGAAGAATTTTCTGAATAATTTACTTCTAAAACTTTCCCTATCACATTAATATTACTTACAATATATTCTTTAAATGTTTGTACTCTGATTGATCTCGCTTGACTTAACTGCACATTTTCTGTCACGAATAGTAATGCATTAAATTTCTTATTTAATAAATAATCAATCATCATTCTAGTAGATTTTTTATTATCCAATCCCACTAGATCACATTTGTAATTAGATATCTCTCTATCTACAGAAACAACAGGAATACTATAAGAAGAAAGAACATAATTTTCTATCTGTAAACTTTGAATAATTACTCCCTCAACCTGATAACTAGATAATGATTTTAAAATTTTTGTTTCTCTTTCAAAACTATCATTTGTACTAAATAACAATAGTGCATAGTCATTCTCAAAAGCATACTTTTCTACGCCTTGAAATAATTCAATTGAATAAGAGTTATTTATATCAGAGACAATGAGAGCAATCAGTTTAGTATTTCCTCTTTTTACTCCTTGTGCAATTTGGCTAGGGAAGTAATTTAATTTTTCAACTGCCTTTTCTATCCTAGCTACAGTATCTGGAGCTATTAAATTAAATTTTTTATTTAAAAATCTTGATACTGTAGCTTTACTTACTCTTGCTAATTTTGCTACATCATTTATCGTCGTTTTTTTTTGCATATCTCGTAACATAATTAACTGATAACAATATCACTTAACAGAATACTTGGGATAAATATAACAACTGCTAATACTGCTACAATAATTGCTATATATGGTAAAACTGCTTTAAATGATCTATCTATAGATAATCCACCAATTACACTAGAAATTAGCAAACACAATCCATAAGGCGGTGTAATCAATCCTATAGATAATGTAATAATAATTACAATACCTAACTGAACAGGATCAACACCGATAGATTGAGCCACAGGATAAATGACAGGAACAAATAATACCATTGCCGGAATAGCATCCATAAATGTTCCAATGAATAGGAAGAATAAAATAATTAATAAGAAAAACACATATTCTCCACTATATAAATTACTAAAAAATCCAGCAACAATATGGTTGATTCTCATATATCCTAAGAACTCTCCCAATGCGGAGGCTGCTGCCAGTGCAAATAAAGATAAACAACTTAGCTCTAAAGTTTCTATTAATATTTTAGGAATATCTCTATAACTAATTGTTTTATAATAATACGCACTCACTAAATAGGCATAAATCGCCGAAAATGCCGCTGCTTCAGTTGCAGTAAATATACCGAATACAATGCCTAAAATAATAATTAATGGCGTTAATAATGCTGGCAATGATTGCTTAAAAAGTTGCCAAAATAGAGATAATGTTATTGGTTTTTCTTTCGGCAAGTGTTCTTTTATTGCAACATAATAAACAAAAGCCATCATTCCAAGACCAATTAATATTCCTGGTAATAATCCACCAATAAATAACTTACCAACAGAGGTATTAGTTAATCCGGCATAAATAACCATAGTAATACTCGGAGGAATAATACTGCCTATGGTCGAAGATGCCGCAGTAACGCCTACAGCCATCTCTTTACTATAGCCTTTATCTATCATATTCGGGATCAATATTTTTCCTATTCCTGCTGTATCTGCTTGAGATGAACCGCTTACTCCAGCAAATAACATAGAAACTAAAATATTTGCATGTCCTAAACCACCAGGATAACGTCCTACAATTCCTAATGAAAAGTTGATTAATTTCTTTGAAATATTTCCTCTATTCATAATAGAAGCAGTTAAAATAAATAAAGGAACAGCTAATAAAACATAGGAATTTAAACCATAAAACATTTTCATTGGAATAACTGTATACGGGACATTGCCAATAAAAACAATGCCAAGTAAAGCAGAAATAGCAATAGAATATGCAATAGGAATTCCAATAAATATAAATAATATGAATAATATAGTAATCGCTAAAAGTGTCATTGTTTCTTCCTTATCAGCAAGCTCATTTGCTCAAAGCTATCTTCTAATAAAAATAGGATAATACTTGAAAAAGTAATTGGTAAAATTAACCAAACATATCCCTGTCTAAAGGCTGGGATAGTGACCCATTTAGAATTCCAAAATGATGAAGTAATTTCAGCTGAGTAGACTAGACATATTATAGAAAAACATAATATTATCCCATTCTGAATAAGAGATAATATACATTTATATTGTTCTGATTCTATTTTGTTTTTTAAGAAAGAAAAGCTGAAATGTCTTTTTTTTCTTGTCATTACTGCTGCGCCTAATAATATCGACCAAATAAAAGCATTTACTGAAAGCTCTTCTGTCCAAATAACGCTGATATGGAAATAGCGACTAATAACTTGTATAAATGTTGTAACTACAAATATTGAAAGAAAACAAGCACTAATCACGAGCTCCAATTTAGCTATGAAATCAATTATCTTACGCATAATTAATCCTTAGCTAATTTTCTAATTTGCTCTATCACATCTACCATATTATGTTCTTTACCCCATTTATCTTGAATTTCTACAGCTTTTAGAACAAATGGTGTAGTATCAAGACTATTAACTTTTGCTCCATCAGCGATAGCTTTTTCTTTATAATTTTTTTCTTCCACATATACTGCATTTCTTTCAGCATCTGTCGCTGCTTTCATTGCATTTTCAAATACTTCCTTATGTTTATCATCTAATTTATCCCACAATCCTGCACGTACTAACAAAAATCTTGTTGTATAATCGTGACCTGTTTCAGAAATATATTTACCATTATTTGTTTTGTGGTGTTCCATTGGAACTAAATAAGGATAAGCATTTTCAGCACCATCAACGACATTACTGCTTAATGCTTGATATAACTCTGCCCAAGCAACAGATGTAGGAATTGCACCAATGCTAAGCCAATAATCGGAAACCACTCCTGATGTTTGAGTTCTAATTTTAAGCCCTTTTAAATCCTCAGGTTTAAATACTGGTTTCTTACCATACCAATGACGAACACCGGCAGTCCAATAACTTTTCACATAATATTTCTTACCTGATTTTTCATAGATAATATCTGCAATTTTCTTACCGATATCTCCATCAACAACTTTTTCCCAATGTTTATAATCATTGAAAAGATAGAGTAGAGAAAATATATCTACCTCATCAATTCCTAATGAAGTCATAAATCCTGGTGAAACTAAAACAACATCAGCACCACCTAAAATAAGTTTTTCAACTAATTCATTTTCATTTGTACCAATAGTTCCGGCATGCACCTCAATATTAAATAGTTGAGATTGTTCCGCATCATCTTTAAGTTTTAACATTCCTGTCTGATAAGGACTATCTAAATTTGTCTGATTATGTGCAGCAACAACATTTACTTTTCCTGTATCAGAAGTATTTTTATCATCACATCCATTGAGTAATACTAAAGAAGATAATAGCAATGCTAAAATTGATTTTTTCATAAGGAACTCCCGTTAACATAATGACTAAATTTATACTTAAACCTATTATGAAACCGGTTTCACAACAATAAGGAAAGTAAAGAAAGGTGATCACTATCACAAAAAATTTACGCTTTTTATTTATTAATCTATATCAAATATCCAAAACACCTTTCCAATTTTGATCTAGATACTTTAGAATATTGCTTACATTTCCATCATTACCGATTCCTTTTACTATGAATACATCAATGAAAGTTGAAGAATTAGAAAATAAAATTAGAGAACGTTACGACAGTTTAAGTAAACGATTAAAACAAGTTGCCAAATATATTTTAGATAATCCAAATAGTGTTGTTTTTGATACTGTTGCCGTCATCGCTGAACGAGCGGGTGTTCCTCCTTCTACCTTAATCCGTTTTGCCAATGTATTTGGTTTCAACGGTTTCAATGAAATGAAACAAATTTTCAAAGAAAGCTTAATGGAATCAACTGCTGATTACCAAGAACGTGCGGAGTTATTCCATAAAATGGGGGAAAAAAGAAATGAGCAAAGTAGTCCTGAAAATATTCTCGCCGTTTTTTCACACGCCAATGCTACAGCGCTCACGCAATTATCTAATAGCATTGATCCAAAACAACTCAATGAAGCTGTAAAATTGCTGGATTCTGCTAATACAATATTCATTATCGGCTTAAGACGTTCATATAGTGTGGCGTGTTATTTAAATTATGCCCTACATCATCTCAATCGCAGCTCCTTTATTATTGATGGTTTAGGCGGAATGTTTGAAGAACAATTAAATGTTATAAAACCGGGAGATGTGGTCGTCGCAATCAGTTTTTCACCTTATGCCAAAGAAACACTTAATATTTTGGACTCTGTAGCTAAAGCTGGAATTAGACAAATCGCGATTACAGACAGTCAGTTAAGCCCTTTAGTCAGTTTTAGTGATATCGCGTTCATTATAAAAGAGGCTCATATCAATGGATTTCGCTCACAATGTTCAACAATGAATCTTGTGCAAAGTTTGGCAATTTCACTTGCTTTTAAACAAAAATCATAATAAAAACGGCTAATTTCCCAACAAAATTAGCCGTTTAACACATATAATGATAACTAATCTTTACCCTTTATACTTTTTCCATAAATGAATCAACCGCTGATATTTTTCACGAACAGACTTCATTAACACATCATCATTAATTTCATTTGCTAACCATTTGGCTGACGCTTCTGCAAAAATAGTTCTTCCAACTGCAAATCCTTTGACGATATCTGCATTAGCGGCTTCTTTAAAAGTTTCATCAAAGACACTTTCCGGCGCATCTAGACCTAAGATCAAGACGCCACGACAATAAGGATCATTGGCTGAAATCACCGCTGTAAGCTGCTGCCAAGTGACTGCTTTTAACCCCGGCAATTTCCACCAATCCGGTTTTATACCTAATTGATACAAATGACGAACAACATCAAGATAATAGCTCTCTTTTTGTTCCATTGTTGATGGTAAAATGATCTCTAACAATAATTCGTGACCTGTACGACAACAAGCCTGATACACCTCAAGCAATTTTTTATCCTGAGTTTGTCTCATTACTTCATTATCATTTGGATGATAAAAAACCAAACATTTTACAATATGCTCTTTAGGCCATAATATTAATTGACTACCTAAATCACCGTATTCCAAGGCCAATGGACGAGATGCCGGTTGCTCTATCGGACGACCAATCCACCATTTCTTTCCGGTAACTGCATTTAATACATCTTGACCATATGTAGTATCTGCTAAAATCCCAGCCTGACCATTTGCAATTCCCTCTTTCTCTGCTGTTTTTTCTGCTGCTTTCAATAGCAATTTTTTTAGCACAGGGATCCGATGAAGATCAGCCCCACATTTATTTGCCATTTCCTCAAGTTGTAAACGGTGATCGAAAGCAAAAATACAGACATTATCCCATTGTTGCTTTCTAGTGGTAACACGATGTAAATGATTTAGTCTATCATCTAGATCCGGTCTAGGGACATCCTCAGAACGAGATAAATAATCATCCAACTCCGCTTTTGTTGGCATCGCTGGCGCACAGCCATGACGAGAGACCACTAAAGCCCCACAAGCATTAGCATAGCGACACGCTTGTTCCCAACCTTCTCCATTAACATAACCACGCAATAGCCCAGACATAAATGCATCACCAGCACCCAATACGTTCAATACAGCAACACGAACGCCATAAACATTTAAGCCACCATCCAGATCATTAGGAATATCCCCCTCAAAGACAGAACACCCTGATGCACCTCGTTTACACACTAAAGTCGCCTGACTATATTTACGGATATTCTTCAATGCTGTCAAAGTATCCGTTGATCCTCCTGCAATATGAAATTCTTCTTCTGTTCCAACCAGTACATCAAAATGATGTAATACTTCCTGCAATGATTTCGTTACCTTTTCAGAATCTATATAGCGTGTTTCACCATCACCTAGAGAAGTCAATCCCCACAGCACTGGCCGATAATCAATATCTAATAAACGTTTTGTTCCATTTCGTCCAGCATATTCTAAAGCGGTTAAAACTGCTTGACGTGTTTTAGGATGAGAAAGATGCGTACCTGTAATGGCTAATGCTTTTGCTGAGGCAATGTATTCTTCATCAAAATCATCCGCTGTGATCGCCATATCTGCACAATTATCACGATAAAAAATAAGAGGAAATGTTTCCTTATCTTTGATTCCTAAAATAACTAATGCAGTAAGACGCTCTTTATCAGTAATTAAATGACTGGTATCCACGCCAACACTTTGCAATTCTTCTCGCAAAAAACGCCCCATATGCTCATCGCCAACTCTTGCCAACATTGACGACTTCAAACCTTGAATCGCCGTTCCATACGCAACATTACCGGAAGAACCACCTAAATATTTTGAAAAACTGCTCACATCTTCCAAACGAGAACCAATCTGTTGTGCATAAAGATCGACTGCGACACGCCCCAAACAGATTACATCTAATGTTTTAGACATTTTATGCCTCCTAAAATCTATATGATGAAATAAACGATTTAATATTTCACAACTTATAGTTATAGCCGTTATATTTAAATAAACTTCTTATCTAAATAGGTGCTTCACTAGCATATTTATAATTTATTCAATCAAACAAATAATATTTATGAAAGTATCCTAGGAATCCACAATGAAAAACTTGGAAATAAAATCATTAATAAAATAACAAAAAATACTATAGACAAATACGGTAATAGATATTTTAAAGTTTTATCTAATTTAACCTCTGCTATCCCCATAGTAATAAATAAGACTCCTCCTACTGGTGGAGTAACTCCAGCATAAACTAAAACAACGATCATTATAATTGCAAATTGAATCGGATCTATACCGTACTGATAAGCTATTGGCATTAATATTGGAGCAACAATAATTGTCGCCGCTATTGTTTCGACAAACATACCAATAAATAGCAGAAATAAAACTAATAAAAATAAAATTACATATGGACTATCCGTAATTCCTGTTAAAAAATTTATAATAACCTCTGGCAATCTTGTAAAAGCAATAATCCAAGATAATACAGTTGCTCCAGAAATAATTAGAGTACACATAGCAGTCATTGTTGCCGCATTAATTATAGCTTTTTTAACTTTATAAAAGTTTAATTCCTTATAATATATTCCAACAAAAAAAGCATATATAACAGCTATTGCTCCTGCTTCTGTAGGAGTAAATAATCCAGCTAGAATTCCTCCAATAATAATAAACGGCATTAATAAAGCTAAATATGAATTTTTCATAGCCATACATAATAACTCTCTTGATGCCTTACTATCTCCTCCTAATTTTAATTTTTTAGCATAAATATAAGTAACAATAACTAAACCTAATGCTATTGCTATACCAGGAACAACACCCGCTAAAAATAAATCTTTGATAGATAACCCTGTTAAAGAAGCAAAAATAATAGCCGTAAGTGAAGGAGGGATAATAGGTCCTAGAGAGCCAGCAACAGCTTGCAATACAGCGCTTAATCCAGCTGGATATCCATTTTTTTTCATAGATGGGATCATTAAAGAACCTACGGCTGCAGTATCTGCTGCTGCAGAACCGGAAACTCCAGCAAATACTACGGATGTAGAGATATCTATCATTCCCAGTCCTCCTTTAAAATGACCGACCAGACATTTTGATAAATATATTAATCTTTTAGATATACCACCATGTTCCATTAATTCACCTGCCAACATAAAAAAAGGAATAGCTAACAGGGAAAAAGTATTTAATCCAGAAAATAGGCGTTGAGATATCAAAGTCAATGGCAAATCATTAGCCATTATTGCAATCACTGCTCCTAATCCCATAGAAAAAGCTATAGGTACTCCAAGAATAATTAATATAAAGAAAGTTAAAAATGCAATTACTAACATAATTTTCCATCCTTATGTTTTATAAGAAAATGTATTTGCTCTATTAACATCAACACACCACCTATAGGAATTGATAAATTAATCAGCCACATTGGAATATTTAATAATGGAGAAAAGACTAATAAATTATTTATACATAACTCATATCCGAAATAGATTACCAATCCCACATAGAAAATAGAAATAATATCTACTAATATATATGGTACTCTGCCTAATTTATCACCAATGGACTGTAATAATATATCAAAAGTGATATTTGCTCCCCTAGCTATAGTAAGGCTGGATGATACCCATGCCAGCCAAATAAATAAAAATCTAGACAATTCTTCAGTCCAAGCAAATGGAGTCGAAGTCAAAAACCTAGAGAAAATACCTATTGAAACAGTAATTACTAAAAAAGAGAATAAAAAAACAACTACCCATTCTCTAAAAACATTTATATATTTCATTTTGATATTTCCTCATATAAATTATGCAAATTATTTTTATTAATAAAATTGTCTACCATAGATTTTGTTTTTTCTTTTAAAATAGAGAAATCTACTTGATTGAAAATTACACCTTTATCCAATAAATACTTTCTCCATTTTTTATCTGTATCTTGACTTTTTATATAAAAATTATCTACCGCATAATTTACAGCATCAGAAACCCATTTTTTTTCTTGTTGACTTAACGATTGATATTTTTTATTACTAATATTTAATGCTGTAAACGTCATGGCATGTTGAGTTTCATACCAATTTTTAGCGACTTCATTAATTTTTATAGAACTAAGAAATTCAGGATTTCCCTCCATTCCATCCACTACTCCCGTTTGTATTGCTGTATATGCTTCTCCTGAAGGAATCGGGTTAGGAGTAGCTCCAATACTTTTAATTATGTCAATTAATGTAGGAGAATTTGGAGTTCTAATTTTTATTCCAGAAAAATCACTATTTTTTACCAATGGTGATTTCAAGATGATATTTCTATAAGCAACAGGTTGAATACTAAGGATTTTTACCTCTGAAATTTTTTGTATCTCATCAATCATTGGTTGCATCACATTGCTTGAAAAAATTTTTTTAATTGACATACGATCTTTAAATATATATGGCAAATCTAGTATTCCTATTGGGGGATAATAAGAGCCAATAATACTAGTATCAGAAATTGACATATCTATTGTTCCTAGCTTCATCCCTTCAAATAATTCAACTTGTCCTCCTAAAATACCATTAGGATAAACATCTACAGTTAATGTCCCATCTGACAATTCTTTCAACTTATTTGCAAAATCTAAAACAAGGATATGATTCACATTATCTGTCGTCATATGATGCGCCAATCTTAGAACTGTAGCAGAACTTCCAAAAGAAACAGCTCCAGCCAATAAAAATGTCATTGTTTGTCTAATAAATAAATTACGCATAAGATTCTCCTTAGTTAGTGAATCAATTGATATATAGAACTTTTAACACCTCTCAAAAGAGATATTTCAATAATATTGAATTTAGAATAAAAATTCTGTGATGATGCTCACATTTCTATCATTAAAATATTCTTTTGAATAAAAATTAATCAAGTTAAATTAAATATATGATTTATATAAAATAAATTCATTAATATTCTGAACTTAAGTATATAAATCAACTCATTTAATACGTATAACATAAAATAAGATATTGATTTCTTTTAAATTAATTAAAAAATTAATTTTTCATTTATTTTAAATTGAAATTTTCATTTCAAAAGAGTATGTTATCTCCATCATCAACCTAAAGAATGTTAAACAGAGAGGATTACTATGAACTCAATTATTCCAAATTTTATCAATGGTCAACCTATAGAAAGTGAAAGCCAACGTATTAGTTTTGTTTATAATCCTGCCACTGGTGAGCAGACAAAACAGGTGAAACTTAGTACGACTGCTGAAATGGAAAATGCAATCAGTGCAGCTCAAGATGCTTTTCCGGCTTGGTCTCAACAATCTCCATTACGTCGAGCGAGAATTTTATTTAAGTTCAAATCATTATTAGAAGAAAACTTCGATGAATTAGCTCGTCTTATCAGTAATGAACACGGAAAAATTTATTCTGACTCCATTGGAGAATTGACTAGAGGGTTAGAAGTAGTCGAGTTTGCAACTGGTATTCCACATCTATTGAAAGGAGAATATTCAGCTAATGTAGGACGCGGTATTGATAGTTTTTCACTAATGCAGCCTTTAGGTGTTGTTGCAGGCATCACCCCATTTAATTTTCCTGCAATGGTGCCAATGTGGATGTTTCCTATTGCATTAGCTTGTGGTAATACCTTTGTATTGAAACCTTCTGAAAAAGATCCTTCATTATCGATTCGTTTAGCAGAATTATTAAAAGAAGCTGGATTACCGGATGGGGTATTTAATGTAGTTCAAGGAGATAAAGAGGTTGTTGATGTATTATTAAAAGATCCTCGTATTCAAGCTGTAAGTTTTGTTGGTTCAACGCCAATTGCACAATATATTTATGAAACCGGTTCTAAATATGGAAAACGTGTGCAAGCATTAGGTGGAGCAAAAAATCACGCATTGATTATGCCTGATGCAGATATTGAAACTACGGCTAACTCACTATTAGGAGCAGCTTTCGGCGCCGCTGGCGAACGTTGTATGGCGCTTTCTGTAGCCGTTACAATTGATGATAATTATGCAGATACACTTGTCCAACATTTAATACCAAAAATAAAAGGATTGCGCATTGGTCCTGGAGTTTTACCTGAAGGTAAACCAGAAAATGAAATGGGACCATTAATTTCTAAAGCTCACTTAGAAAAAGTATCTGGTTATATAGACCAAGGTGTGAGTGAAGGTGCAAAATTAGTGGTTGATGGACGAAATTATAAAGTTAAAGGTTATGAAAACGGTTATTTCATTGGTGGTAGTTTGTTCGATAACGTTACTCCGGAAATGACTATTTATAAAGAAGAAATTTTTGGGCCTGTTCTTGCGATCGTCCGTGCTAAAAACTATCAAGAGGCTATTCAACTTATTAATGAACATCAATACGGTAACGGCAGTGCAATCTTCACCAGTGATGGCGATGCTGCACGTCAATATAGTCACGATGTCAAAGCCGGTATGGTTGGCATCAATATTCCGATTCCTGTTCCTATGGCATTCCACTGTTTTGGTGGCTGGAAAGCCTCTATCTTTGGTCCTCTTAATGCTTACGGCCCTGATGGAGTTCGTTTTTATACTCGAATGAAGACTGTTACTAGCCGTTGGCCGAATCATCAAATGAGAGAACAAGGTACTGCATTCAGTATGCCAACGTTATAATCTAAATAATTTTAAATAAAAATTTTGATCTGTACCCCTAAAGTTCAACTTATTATCCAACCACAGGGGTGCAGATTTTTTATGAGCAAATATAACCAAATTTTCAAACTGCAAGCCATACAGACTGTTCAAAACTGTAAATTGAATATGGAATAAGTCGGTTTATATTTTGTTGACATCCTCCTTCGCCTAAAGTCGGGGGATTCCTACTAGCTCCTATTGCATGCAATAGGCTACTCTCGGTGGGTTCTTGCTGCTGACCGCTAATGCGGTTCACTTCACAAGCGCTACGGGCATACCCTGCCCTAAAAACTGTTTAGATAATGCTACGGATGAAAGTAGAATATTTTATGGGAAATCTTTTGAAAACATTGAAGAGCTTGAAAGAAAAACCAACCCGACTTAAATCGGGCTGGGAAAATATTATATAAATATTTTTTGATTAATAATCGCTAAGCTGAAAACCACAACAGTAGAATTGCCAACAATTGCGGTGTTATGATCCTGAGGAACATTACTAACGGGTACACTGTCGCATAAGAGAGCGATGCTGCGCCACTTTCTTCCTTTAATGCATTGGCAAACGCTAATGCCGGAGGATCAGTCATTGATCCTGCAAGTAGCCCACAGATAGTGAGGTAATTCAACTTACCATAAATTCTCGCCACAATTCCAGTAATAAATAATGGAATAAAGGTGATAACCGCACCATAAAGCACCCATTCACCGCCATCACCATCAATTAATGATTCAAGGAAATTACCGCCTGATTTCAACCCAACAACGGAGAGAAACAACACAATGCCAATTTCACGCAATGCTAAGTTAGCACTTGGTGGCATAAACCAATAGAGTTTTCCGATACTACCGATTCTCGCTAAAATTAACGCAACCACTAACGGGCCACCTGCAAGCCCAAGTTTCAATGCCACGGGGAAACCTGGAATTTGTACCGGAATAGAACCCAATAACACCCCAAGACCGATACCGATAAAGACCGGCAACATCTGAACTTGTTGCAATTTTTGCTGCGCATTTCCGATAATGGCGGTAACTGCTTCAATGGCATCCAAACGACCAACAAGATTCAATACGTCCCCGAACTGTAAGCTAGTATTCTGGCTAGGAACCAATTCAACCCCGGCACGGTTCAAACGAGAAATAACTACTTCATATTTTTGGTGGATATTTAAATCACGAATTTTTTTACCAAGAACCTGTTCATTGGTCACAACAACACGAACAGTACGCAAATCCGTACCACGCGTTGTTAAAAGCTCATTCGCTGCCAATTCACCAACCACTAACTGCACACGATGAAGCACCGCCGGTTCTCCGACTAAATGCAGATAATCGTTCAAATTTACGATAGTGTCATCTTTCGGCACTAATAACAAATCACCACGTTTTAAACGTGAACAAATGACATCTTTCAACTCCAAGCCCGGAATTTCAGACATCCTCAATCCGGCTAAATTAGGATTGGTAACGCGCACATTAATCGCACTTAGTGTCTCTTTATCGTGATTCATCTCACGTTCAAAGGCTGCCGCTTCCTGATCCACTTTAATTTTGAAGAATAAACGAATTAGCCACATTGTTAATAAAATACCGCAAATACCGAACGGATAAGCCATTGCATAAGCTGTACCCATTGTTTCTGTGATATTAGTAAAACCAAGTTCTGCTAGGATTTGCTGTCCTGCACCTAAAGACGGAGTATTAGTAATTGCACCGGAGAAGATCCCTAAAATAACCGGAAGTTCCAATCCAAACAATTTATACATTACGATAACAATTAATGCGCCTAAAAAAACGATCATCATTGCAAATAAATTCAGTTTTAGACCGGATGATCTTAAAGAAGAGAAGAAGCCCGGGCCAACTTGAATTCCGATAGTATAAACAAACAGAATCAAACCGAATTCTTGCACAAAGTGCATGGTGTGAGCATCTAATGTAATACCATACTGCGTTGTGAAATGTGAAACCAATATTCCACCAAACAGCACACCGCCGATCCCTAAACCGACGCCCCTAATTTTCCAGTGTCCTATCCATAATCCAAGTACAGCAACTAATGATAGGAGACTGATAGTGATAGCAATATCACTCATACAACTACTCCTTAATAGTTAAAAAATAAAACTGCGCAAGATTATATTGCTTTCTAAGATGAAAAAAACTGAGGAAAGGCAAATTTTATTGAATTTTTTACAAAAATTTTTGCCTAAACGACTTTATCTAGGCAAAATAGCCCACAGTTTTTTTAAAAAATAAAATATCTCGGATTTTTCAATGGATTTAGTCTCTGAAGCAATTAATTCTTTTTGGTGGATTGCCAAAAGTTTTATTATCAGCTCAATTTGTTTTGCAATCGCACTGTTTTTACTGATCAAATCAACTCGATGGGGACATCAATTTTGGCAACTGGCTAAACATTATTTTGTCGGCAAACAAGGCATTGCCCCGATTGCTACCTTTTGTGTAATTGTCCTGCTGACTCTACTTTCTGTTAGAATCGATGTAATTTTCTCGCAATGGTACAACAATATGTACAAAGCCTTGCAGGAACTGGATGAAACTGCATTTTGGCAACAAATGATCTTCTTTGGTGTCATTGTCAGCATTAACTTACTGAATGCTCTTATTATCTACTACATCAAAAATCGCTTTAATATTCATTGGCGAGAATGGCTTAATCAACATTTTTTGGATCGTTGGTTATCGAATCAAACCTTTTACAAAACACAATTCAGCTACAACCAATTGGATAACCCGGATCAACGTATTCAACAAGATATTACTTCTTATATTGAGAACTCTCTCAATTTTGCCACCGGTGTCATCAGTGCCTGTGTTTCGATTGTTGCCTTCACCATTATTCTTTGGAATTTGTCCGGCCCAATGACTATCGCCGGAGTAGAAATCCCACATATGATGGTTTATCTTGTCTTTATTTATGTTTTAATTACCAGCGTTTTTGCTTTCAAACTTGGTCGACCATTAATCAAGCTAAACTTTGCTAATGAAAAATTAAACGCTGACTATCGTTATTCACTGATCCGCTTAAAAGAATATGCGGAAAGTATCGCTTTTTATGCCGGTGAAAAAATAGAACGAATTTTGTTAAATCAACAATTTAAACGCATTATTGATAATGTTTGGAAACTTGTTTTCCGTACACTAAAACTTTCAGGATTTAATATTGTAGTTAGCCAAATTTCTGTAGTGTTTCCATTTATTATTCAAGCACAACGTTTTTTCTCTAAACAAATTACATTGGGAGATATGGTACAGACTGCACAAGCATTCGGGCAAGTTCACAATTCGCTTTCATTTTTTCGTAATAGCTATGACACCTTCACTGAATATCGTGCAACATTAGATCGTTTAAGCGGATTTACCGCTGCAATGCAAAGCTGCCAATCACATTCAACTGCACATATTCTGCCTTCACAAAGCAATGTTGTTTTTGAAAATCTCTCAATTTATAACGCAGACGGGAAAGTATTACTCAAACAACTCAATCTAACCTTAACTGACGGACAACGTTTATTAATCCAAGGTCCATCAGGCATTGGTAAAACCACTTTATTACGCACAATTGCCGGCTTATGGCTTTATTCAGATGGGAAAATTTATTGCCCACAACAAACACTGTTTTTATCACAGAAAAGCTACTTGCCTCAAGGCAGTTTACGCGCAACGTTATATTATCCGAACCCTATCCCACAACAGAATCAACAAAATGCAGTTGATGTGTTGAAATCCGTTCAATTAGCACATTTGGTTGATAAATTAGACGAAGAACGTGACTGGACACGCATTCTCTCACTAGGTGAACAACAGCGACTTGCAATTGCTCGCTTACTTTTAGCTAAACCTAAAGTGGCTTTCTTAGACGAAGCCACATCCAGTATGGATGAAGGGTTGGAATTTGCGATGTATCAATTAATTCTCGACCAGCTTCCTGACACCATTTTAATTAGTGTCGGACATCGTTCAACATTAAAACAGCATCACAATATTGCATTAATGTTGACGGGGAATGGGGAGTGGTATTGTGACGCCACACATTAAACATAAAAAATCCGCTCATAGGAGCGGATTATGTATAAATAATTTTCTCTATGTGACAACCTGAAACCCTCGATTGAAATAAATCAAACCATTACCGTCATACACATCGATTTTATCCAGTGTCACGAAAAATAACGAGTGCGTGCCAACTTCGTGAATCATAGTGATTGTACCGTGCAGATTAGCCAATGAACCAATTAATGCCGGAGCGTGATAAAATTCGTGTTTTTCTTTCCAGATGTCCATATTAAAACGCTCTTCCATTGAACTTTCACGCATACCTGCAAAATGACAAGCAAGCTCTTGCTGCTCTGCGGATAGAATATTAATACAAACCTGTTTATTCTGTTTAAATACAGCATTCATTTGACTATTACGATTCACACAAACTAAAACTGTTGGAGGTGTATCTGTGATAGAACAAACCGCCGTCGCCGTAATTCCACAAGTTCCTGCCTCACCTTGTGTTGTAACAATATTCACTGCCGCTGCTAATTTAGACATCGCATTACGGAAGTTTTGTTGTTCGGGCGTTAATGTTTCTGCTATTTTTGCCATATTTTCAAATTATCTTAAGCGAAAAACGCCGGTAAATTACCGGCGTTTAATAACTAATCATTCAACCCTAATTTTTTCTCAAGGTAATGAATGTTGGTACCACCTTTTTGGAAATTTTTATCTTCCAAAATCGATTCGTGTAATGGGATATTGGTTTTAATGCCGTCAATAATTGTTTCCGCTAAAGCATTTTGCATTCTGCGAATAGCCACTTGACGATCTTCACCATACGCAATCAATTTACCAATCATTGAGTCGTAATTTGGCGGCACAGTATAACCACCATAAATGTGAGAATCCCAACGAATACCGAACCCACCCGGTGAGTGAAGATGTTCGATTTTACCCGGAGATGGTAAGAATGTAGTTGGATCTTCTGCATTAATACGACATTCAATCGCGTGCCCGCGTACTTGAATATCTTCCTGTTTGAAAGATAATGGCAAGCCTGAAGCAATGCGTAACTGCTCTTTTACTAAATCAACGCCGGTGATCATTTCAGTAACCGGATGTTCCACTTGAATACGAGTGTTCATCTCAATGAAATAGAATTCACCGTTTTCGTATAAAAACTCAAACGTTCCCGCACCACGGTAACCAATCTCTTTACAGGCATTAGCACAACGCTCACCGATATGACGACGCATCTCTTCAGTAATTCCTGGTGCTGGCGCTTCTTCAACTACTTTTTGATGACGACGCTGCATTGAACAGTCGCGTTCAGCTAAATAAATCGCATTTCCGTGTGTATCTGCCAGCACTTGAATTTCGATATGACGTGGATTTTCCAAATATTTTTCCATATAAACCATATCATTATTAAATGCCGCTTTCGCTTCCGCTTTAGTCATTGCAATGGCTTCTTCCAAAGCACTTTCGTGACGAACAACACGCATTCCACGACCACCGCCACCACCAGACGCTTTTATAATAATTGGGTAGCCGATACGCTTAGCAATCTCTTTATTCTTATTGATATCTCTACCCAATGGTCCATCAGAACCCGGTACACAAGGTACACCAGCCTTTTTCATTGCATTAATCGCCGAAACTTTATCTCCCATTAAACGGATAACATCTGCTGTAGGCCCAATAAATACAAAACCCGAACGTTCTACTTGTTCTGCAAAATCAGCATTTTCTGATAAAAATCCGTATCCTGGATGAATTGCATCTGCACCTGTCACTTCTGCGGCTGCAATAATTGCCGGAATATTTAAATAACTTTTGGCAGATGGTGCCGGCCCAATACAAACAGTTTCATCCGCAAGCAAAACGTGTTTTAACATACGATCCGCTGTTGAATGTACCGCCACAGTGGCAATACCTAACTCTTTGCACGCTCGTAAGATACGCAATGCTATTTCACCACGATTAGCGATAACTACTTTTTCTAACATAGTTCTATCCATAAAAATCGACACAATTTGATATGATGGTTATCAAATTATGTCATAGTAAATTTATTCAATTACGATTAATGGTTCATCAAATTCAACCGCATCACCGTCATTAACTAGAATAGCTTTTACTACACCAGCTTTATCAGATTCAATACGATTCATCATTTTCATTGCTTCGACAATACAAAGCGTATCACCGACTTTCACGCTCTTACCAACTTCAACAAATGGTGCAGCTTCGGGACTTGGACTACGATAGAATGTCCCCACCATCGGTGAGCGAACGGTATGACCGGAAATTGCATCCGCTTCTGCTGCCGGAGCTGCCACCGGTGCTGCTGTGGGTGCTGCAACCGCTGCCGGAGCAGCTGATGGTACGATGATCGGTTGTGGCGCAACCGGTGCCGACGCCACTACTGCACTACCACGACTAATACGCACAGATTCTTCACCTTCGGAAATCTCAATTTCCATAATACCTGATTCTTCAACTAATTCGATGAGTTTTTTAATTTTACGAATATCCATAGTTTGATCCGCTATCTAGTTAATGTTTAATCGACAAATCGCTACAAAAAACCGGTAGCGATAATTAATTTGCTTGCTGCTGTTGCAAATAGGCAACGGCAAACTGTAACGCATATTGATATCCTGCCGCACCTAATCCACAAATTACCCCCACAGCAATATCGCTTAGATAGGAATGATGGCGAAAAGGTTCACGACAATGAATATTTGAAAGATGAATTTCAACGAAAGGAATTTCTACTGATAATAACGCATCCCGCAATGCCACACTGGTATGGGTAAACGCCGCCGGATTAATCAAAATAAAATCCACTTTTCCCAAACTTTCGTGAATTTTATTAATCAGTTTTTCTTCGCTATTGGATTGGAAACAACTCAATTCAATGCCATACTTTCCGGCACTTTCTTGCAACGCCGTTTCAATATCTTGTAAGGTCTGTCTACCGTAATGCTTCGGCTCCCGTTTCCCCAACATATTCAAATTAGGGCCATTTAATAACAAAATATGAAATGACATAGTTTCCTCTCACTTCTCGTCTATAAAAATTCAACATTATAACGATTTTATCGAAAATCACAGCATTTATCTGCTCTTACCACTCATTTTCTTTAAAATTAACCTAAATTACCCTTTCAGAACTGCTGACTTCGGCACAACCAAAAGCGCCTAACTTGGTCTTGATATGTTACACTATCAACAGGAAAGCAAAATTTAAATTTAATAGGAGTATTACGATGAAAATCGCTGTTTATAGTACAAAAAGTTATGACCGAAAATATTTGGAACTGGTCAATGTCAAATACAATTTTGATCTCGAATTTTTTGACTTTATGCTCAGTAAGCGTACTGCAAAAATGGCGGAAGGTTGCCAAGCGGTCTGTATTTTTGTAAACGATAATGCCGATCGGGAAGTGCTCACCGAACTTGCGCAAATCGGTGTCAAAATTATTGCTTTACGTTGTGCCGGTTTCAACAATGTCGATTTAGAAGCGGCAAAAGAATTGGGATTAAGTGTGGTTAGAGTGCCGGCATATTCTCCGGAAGCGGTCGCCGAACATACGGTCGGCTTAATGTTGACATTAAATCGTCGCATTCACCGCGCTTATCAACGCACCCGTGAAGCCAATTTTTCGCTTGAAGGCTTAATCGGTTTCAATATGCACGGACGCACTGTTGGCGTTATCGGAACCGGGAAAATCGGTTTAGCCGTAATGCGAATTCTAAAAGGCTTTGGTATGCATATTCTCTGTTATGATCCATTTAAAAATCCGGCAGCAGAAGAACTTGGCGCCACTTATGTTTCTTTAGATGAACTCTATGCCCATTCGCACGTCATTACGCTTCATTGTCCGGCAACCCCGGAAAACTATCATCTGTTAAATGCCGAAGCATTCAAAAAAATGAAAGATGGTGTAATGATCATTAACACCAGTCGTGGCACATTGATTGATACCCAAGCGGCGATTGAAGCTTTAAAATCCCGTAAAATTGGCGCATTAGGTATGGATGTTTATGAAAATGAACGAGATCTCTTCTTCGAAGATAAATCGAATGAAGTAATTTTAGATGACGTATTCCGTCGTTTATCTTCTTGCCATAACGTGTTACTGACAGGGCATCAGGCATTTTTAACAGAAGAGGCATTAACCAGTATCTCGGATGTGACACTTAGCAATATCCACGCACTGGTTACAAATCAACCTTGTGCAAATCTACTTTAAGTTTTGGCTATTGCTGGAATTGTATTTTGTGCAACAAATTAGTGTTATACTACCGTAACATTTTTAACATTGATGAAAAAATAAACTTCAATTAAGGATTAAACTTTATGAGCGATAAAATTGTTTATTCAAGCGATGCATCTTTCGAAGCGGACGTTTTAAAATCAGATGTACCTGTTTTACTTGACCTTTGGGCACCTTGGTGCGGACCTTGCAAAATGATTGCACCGGTTTTGGATGATCTTGCAGAAGAATTTGACGGCAAAGTAAAAATCGTCAAAATTAACATTGATGAAAATCAACAAACCCCTGCACAATTAGGTGTGCGCAGCATCCCAACATTGATTATCTTTAAAAACGGTCAACCTGTTGCTACTCAAGTTGGTGCCGTTCCAAAAGCACAATTAGCTGCGTTTATTAATAATGCTCTTTAATACATTTATAAGTTAAATGCTGAATATTAAGGTCACAAATAATACTATTTGTGACCTTATTTTTATCAAGTTTTTTTATAATTTAATAAACTTAAATAATCTTCAACAGTATCCATTTCTCCAGCATCACTGTCATTCAACAACAATGTTCTAACTGCTAATTTTTTGGTTAGAATTAATTTTCTAGGAATATCATCCCAATAATATTTTGGATTATTTAAAATATCAGATTCTAAATAATTAGATAAAGCTTTCTTTATTGAATAACAATCTTCACCTATCCAAAAAGATACTCCTAAAAGAGATGGTTTATCATCATTGCTAACATCTATCTGACGAATAATTCCCATTTTATCTATAATTGGCACCCATTCTTTTTCTCTTTTTAATCTATGTATTAAGAAATAAGTACTACTTTCTAATTTTTCTAAAAAAATATTTTTATATAACACAACATCCGCATCAATAACATAACTATTTTCAAAGTAATTAGATACCTTAAAAAAAGAATAAATGTTATTGTATTCCTTATATTTTTCATTATAAATAATTTTACATTTATATTTATCATTCAAATATTCGAATAAATGAGCATTATGTCCTGTCACAATAAAAATATCAAAAATATTAGCTTCTTGAAGAAATTTAATAGTTCTTTCTATATTAGGCATAGATAAAATTGGAAGTAATGCTTTATGACTATTACTTACAAAATCTTTAAATCTACTTCCTAAACCAGCTGCTAAAATAATTGCATTCATTTTTCACCTTTTGAAAAGCTAATTACTATCGAACAAAAAATACAAAAGCCACCAATTATACTAATGATAGTAAAATTATATGTTGTAAATAAAAACAACATAATCCACAAAATATAACTTATGTTGAAGTTTATTGCACAAGATGATCCGATAATACTTATTGATGTATAATAAAAAAAGTAAGATAATACTGAAAAAATACTAACAATAAATAAATTAAATAAGAATTCTATATTTATACTAAAATTACCATCTAGATAAAAAAATATTAAACACAAGATTATAGAAATGCATATAGAAATTATATATCGAAAAAATAATATTGTTTCAGGAAATATTGATTTAATAGAAAAATACTCACAACATACAGACTCACTTCCCCAAGAAAATGCACATAACAGTGCAAAAAATATTCCAAAAACTTGAAGATTATTAATTTCTAATGGTTCTATAGTAAGATATAAACCAATAACTGATAATATTATAGAGATAACCACTTTAAAGTTTATCTTTCTATACAAAAAGAACAATATTAATAACGAAAATATTGGGTATATCGATGTAAAATAAGTCGTAATAGCAACCCCAGAAAATACAATAGATAATATATACAATCCCATACCTATAGAAGGGAATACTAAGAAAATAATATTTTTCCTAATAACAAAAGCATTTTTAGAAATATCTAAAGTTATTTTTCTTATTCTTAAAAATGACAAAAAGACAAGTGAAAAAAACTCTGTAAAAAGCAGTATTATTACAGACAAAAAAAGATAATCATCACTCAACTCTTTATATAAAGATGCGACTCGATCTATCAATATTAAATTTATTGCCCAAAGTAATCCAGATAGAATTCCTAAAAGTTCACCTCTAAACTTATAGATTAAGTCTTTCCACATCATATATAATTTTCCTTATACTCTGAATATAAAGAAAAGATTCTTTCTAGGCGTTTATATTTATAATTACCAAAGAAATCACCTCTAGACTCTTTAGCTAATGTCCATAAGTACCAAAGTGCATTTTGTAGAATTTTATATATAAGAATTTTTTCTTCTAAAATATCTATTTTAGAAAGTGAAGGGGGGGGGGTAGAAAGGTCATAAGAAAAATTATTTTTTTTAATATTCCATAAATTGCAATAATTTTCTAAAAATTTTCTTTCAATATGTTTTGGAAAATTAGATTCTTCAAATAATGATGCAATATCCCACATAGGATCATTCAAGCCAGAATACTCCCAGTCTATTAAATATAACTTTTGATAAATTAATATATCATCTCCTAAAACAAAATTCTCTGCCACAAGATCATTATGACAAGGAAATGAATTTATACCTAAATCAGCAAATAATCTTCTATACAATCCTAATATCTTAGATTCAAAATGATAGTATTTATCATCAATTACAACATCACTATCTAAAACTATTTTTTTATAAAGTTTATATTCTTCTAAATAATCCCATGTATTTGTAAATTTAGCACCTGAAGAATGAGTATCAACTAATAAATCTACAACTTTATTCAAATATCCAAAAATATTATAAGGAGATAACGTCATAGCATTATTAATATATTTAGTAATTTTATCACCATTATTTTCATTAAAATATATGATATCCGAATTGATTCCCAATTCACTCATTAATACACTATTATTATGTTCATTTTTTCTATTAATAATTTGATTAGAAGTTTTACCAGAAACTCTAAAAACAAATCTTTCATTTTTAGTGGTTATTAAATAGTTTGTATTTGTCATTCCTCCAATCCTATCACAAGATAAAATTGATTTCTCCTCTATATTTATTAAAGAACAAAAAATAGATATTATACTCTTATCATTCATTCGTATATACCTCAATATTATGTCCTTTTCTCTCATTTTCCGGAGGAAAACTCATATAATTACCATATTGCTGCTTTAATAAGAAATCATATTGTGCTGATACCGGAAACATATACTCTTCAAAAGGCAAATAAATTATATTCTTAAAATCTTTTCTTTTATAAATAATCTTATCTATAGGCTCATATACAGAAACACTTTCTGACTTTTCCTGTTTTGTAATATTTTTTAATTTATTAATAAAGAAATAAATAGAAGGTATTTTTATAGAAATTTTCTTTGCTAAAAAATTTAAAATTGAGGCGTGCTTAAAAAAATGAGACAGCAACTTTCTATAAAACTTATATTTCTTTTGTTGTTTATCTGCTTTTTTTGAATCAGAAGAGATATCTTCTAAGATAAAAATATCAATATAAATCCCATACTCAATAATATGATTTTTTGTTTTTTCTATTAACAACGTATTTTTATCAAAAAACTTCACTAAATGACCATAGAAAAAATTTTTCTCATCATCAATCCCCCATAATTCGTAATTATCTTTAAGAAGATTACTGCTTTCATTCCATAATTTAACAAATTTATCATATTCTTCTCTTAACATAAAAATATCAATATCATCATCCCAAGGAATAAACCCTTTATGCCTAATAGCACCTAACATTGAACCATATGCTAAAGAATAAGATATGTTATGCTTTCTACAGAAACTATCAAAATTAACTAATACCTGAAGCAAAATTGATTTATAGTCTTTCTCATTTATTTTTTTTCTATCCATAAATATATTCTCAAATTATTTATAAATAACTCTACCTTCCCGCATTTTTCATAATACGATCTTTGGTGAGCTTCCATTCTCTCTCTTTAATGTCTTGGCGTTTATCGTGTTGTTTTTTACCTTTAGCAATACCAATTTTGACTTTTGCCCACGCACTTTTCCAATAAAGTGACAACGCTACAATCGTATATCCATCACGATTTGATTTACCAAATAAGGAGTCAATTTCTCGCTTGCTTAAAAGTAATTTACGTGTGCGAGTTGGATCGCAAACTATATGGGAAGAGGCTACATTTAACGGCGTAATATTTGCCCCGAATAAAAAGGCTTCTCCGTTCTGGAAAATAACATAACTATCACCAATATTGGCTTTGCCTGCTCGTAGTGATTTAACTTCCCAGCCTTGCAATGCCAAACCTGCTTCTATTTCATCTTCAATAAAATAATCGTGTCTTGCTCTTTTATTTAAGGCAATCGTATTGTCTTTTTTAGTTAATTTCTTTTTTGTCATCATTAAAATCCTTCAAAATTTGCAATTATTCTACCTAATCACTATTTGAAAAACAAAGACAAAGTGTCCCTATTCCCAGTTATCGCGCTCTGGTATAGAATGCGTTACAATTTTACGTTATTTTTATTCATCAGCTGGTATTCCTATGTCTGAACAACCTGTTTTAACCACATCCAAAGGTGCTAGAGTCGCCGTTGTTGATGGTATTCGTACTCCCTTTATTAAGAAAAATACACTTTTCAAAGAGGCAAGAGCAAAAGATCTCGGAGCAATGGTCGCTAATGAATTATTAAGTCGTTTAGCCGTTCCAAAAGATAAAATTGAGCAAGTCGTATTTGGACAAGTAATCCAAGATCCTGATATTCCTAATCTATCTCGAGAAATATCGCTCTTGTTAAATATGCCAAAAGCGCAATCTTACACTGTTAGCAGCTCTTGTCCAACCGGATTACAGGTGCTAATCAATTTAAGTAACAGTATTTTGATGGGAAATGCTCATTACGCATTAGCAGGTGGAGCCGACTCTTTATCCAATGCACCAATTCGCCTTAATTCTCATTTAATTCAATTGTTTAGAGATGTGATGGCAGCAAAAAGCTATGAAGAAAAATATCGTCTGTTACGTCAAATCACTTGGCAAGATTTCAAATTGCAGGCATTGAATTTAAAAGATCCATTAACACAGCTTTCTCTTTCCGCTGTATCTGAACAGATGGCTCAAGATTTTCATCTCAGTCGTCAAGAATTAGACGAGTATGCGGCACGCTCCCATCGTTTAGCTTATCAAGCTTGGCAAAGTGGTGAATTACGCCAACAGGTAATGGTTTCTTTTCCACCTCCTTATAAAGAGTTCGTGGTTTCCGATAACCAAATTGAGAAACACGTTAAACCGGAGTTTTACCAAAAATTTAAACCTTTTAATGGAAAAAATTACGGTACGGCAACTGATTGGAACACTTCTCATTCGTGCGATGGCGCAGCGGCTGTATTGCTGATGAATGAACACACTGCAAAGGCTGAAGGATTGAATATTCTTGGTTATATCCGCCACTATACAATGACAGCAAATGATGTTTGGAAAAATATGTTTGTTGGCGTAACCTATTCTATTGCAAAAGTGTTGCAAAACGCTAATATACGCCTTTCCGATCTAGATTTAATTGATATTCACGAAACCTCTTCAGCTCAAATTTTATCCAATTTAAAACTGATTGAATCGGAGACCTTCGCTCGGCAGCATCTTAATCGTTCAACTGCAATTGGCAATATTGATATGAGTAAATTAAATATTTTAGGAGGTTCTCTTGCTTATGGTAATCCACGTGCAGTCAGCAGTTTACGTTTGATTATCCAATCATTATATGCTTTGAAACAACGTGGCGGTGGGCGTTCTCTTATTGCGTCAAGCGGTTTAGGGGGCATCGGTGGGGCTATGATTTTGGAGAGCGAATAATGAACAATTTACAGCAAAATACTCAACATTCTCCATTTACACTATCAATTGATGATCAACAGATTGCATCATTGATCGTGAATGTAACTGATAAAAAACGTAACATCTTGTCAGCAGAATTTGTCGATCAGATGTTGCAACTGTTAAACAATCTGCCTAAACAAACAAAAGGTTTAATTTTTTATTCCAGCAAGAAAAATAATTTTATTCAGGGCTTTGATCTCAATAGTTTAATGGGAAAATCTGATAATGAATTGGAAGCCTTTTTGGATAAAATTCATCATTTAATGGAAATAATTCGTCAATTACCATTTCCAACAGTAGCAGCAATTCACGGCTCTTGTTTCGGTCTTGGCTTAGAATTAGCTCTAGCATTTCAATATCGCATTGCTTCTGATGATATTAATACACAATTTGCAATGCCGCAGGTTCGTTCCGGTATTGTGCCTTTCGCCGATGCAATTTCTGCGTTAGTTTCTCACGTTGGCTTAAAGAAAGCCCTCTCTATTTTGCTTTCCGGTGACAAATTTGATGTGCATACAATGCAATCATTAAATTGTATCGATGACGTTGTGCCACAAAGCTTATTGTTACCTACCGCCTTTGAATTTTTCAGCAAAAAAACATTAGTTGCAAAAACGCTTTCAAAAACCGCAAAATTTTGGCAAAAAATTCAAGGATATCGGCATAACAATCCAATATTCCGCCATATTTTGTTTGATGCAGCAGAAAATAAAGAATGGTTGGGGCCGATTGATAACTATCCTGCAATGGCAAAAATTATCGAAATTTTAAAACAGCCAACCCATCCATTGCGTTTAGAAGTTGAACGCCAAGCTTTTATCAGTTTGTTCAACAGCGATAACTCCAAAGTGTTGCGCAACCTTGAACAGACGAAACGAGCAATGCGTTTGCAATATGAAGCTAGAGGAAATAATGTACGCGATGTGAATAAACTTGCCATTATCGGGGGCGGTTTTATGGGCGCAGGCATTGCTTACATTACTGTGCGAAATGCTAAAATTCCAGTAAGAATCAAAGATATACACCCATCCGGCATTGCTAAAGCATTGCATTTAACGCATTCATTATTGCAACAAGAAGTCGGGAAAAAACTGTTATCTTCTGGTGAAATGCAGCAATTAATGTATCTGATTTCCGGTGGTGAACGCTTTTTAGCTGCACCTGATGCTGATTTTGTGATTGAAGCAGTTTATGAGGATCTAACCACTAAACAACAAGTTTTAGAAGAAAGTGAAGTATTCTATAGTGAACATACTATTTTCGCCACTAACACCTCAACATTGTCGATTGCAGACATTGCCAGTGTTGCCAATCGTCCAGAAAACGTTATTGGCTTCCACTATTTTTCCCCGATTTCCAATCGCAAAATGTTGGAAATTATTCCTCATCCTAAAACATCAGAAAAGACGATTGCGACAGCCATCCACTTTGCTATTCAGCAAGGTAAAATTCCGCTTCTGGTTTCCGATAAGCCGGGATTTTTTGTCAACCGCATTCTTATTCCTTATTTGTTGGAAGCCTTTTACTGCTTATGTGATGGCGAAGCGGTTGATTTTATCGATCGTGCTTTGCAGGAATTCGGTTTTGAAATCGGTCCATTGGCTATGTTGGATGATTTTGGTCTGGATCTTTTTGCTAAAATGTTGCCAAGTTTGGAAAGACACTACGGAATGCGTTTTGCCGTGCCGGCAAAATTAGGCAACTTAATCCGCGATCAACGCAAAGGCAGCAAGAATCGGCGTGGTTTTTATCTTTATCATTCACAGAACGGTCAACGCTCTATGGTGGATAAAAGTATCTATTATGTGATGGAAACCATTTCCGAAAATAATTTGGAATCCGAACAGGTGGTTCGCCGTTGTATTCTGATGATGATTAACGAGGCGGCTCGCTGTTTGGAAGAGGGCGTGATCAATGATCCGAATGAAGGTAATATGGCTTCAGTATTGGGCGTATTCTTCCCTGAATTTCGTGGTGGCATTTATGCCTATATCGAACATATCGGTGCCATTTCAATTGTTAAGGCATTGAATGATCACGTAAAACTTTACGGTGAACGCTTCCTGCCTTGTGATTGGCTACTGAATAAAGCCGAACAGGAACAGCAACTTATGCAGAGGTAACACAGATGGCTTCTTCGCAACGTTGGGATATTTACAGCAAAATTTATAATCTCTTTTTACAAGCTGCCGATGGAATGCGTAGAAGCCAGTTTGCTCTTCTGGATCAACATAACATCTGGTTGAGCGCGCCCCAATCGGTCTATATCGCCGGTGCCGGAACCGGTTTAGATCTCCCCTATTTAACCTCAAGATTATCTGAAAAAAGCCACTTAACCTTGGTGGATTTCTCGTCGTCAATGCTGCAAAAAGCGGAAATCTTAATTCAAAAGCACAATTACCCTTGGCAGATTGAAACCAAAGTCGGTCGTGCGGAACAAAGTGGATTGCCGGATCAAAGTTGCGATTTAGTGATAATGCACCTGATTTTAGCGGTAACTTCAACGCCGGAACAACTGCTGTCAGAAGCGGTTCGCATTTTAAAACCGAATGGCGTGATTTCACTTTGGGATAAGTTTCTAGCTGATGATCAACAACCGTCCTGTGTTCGTAACGGCTTTGATCGGATTACAACTGCGTTAGGGACAACCATTAATTTACGTCTGAATGATCTGATTGCTGATTTACCGCTTAAAATCGAACAGCGTAATTTCTGTCATTGGGGCTTAATGCAACAAGTGGTATTACGAAAAACAACGTAATACCACCTACTCGCTCCTCAATGTTAATAGCCGTTCATATTATCTTTCGGCAAAAACACTTTATCTTTAATGCGATGCACCTTAGTTTCCAAACGTCCATCAGGATATAAGCTGATTTCACGCCAACCCGGCTGTAGGTTATCCAAAGTGAAATAAGCACAATCCGGTTTAAACTGGATACAGGTAGACGGCGTTGCAAACACCGGAATGCCTTGCCAAACTGCATTCACTTCCTGATGAATATGCCCATAAACTATCGCTTTAATGTTTTTGTGTTTTGCCAAAATTTCAGAAAAATCATATGGATTGCGCAAATTATGCTGATCCAACCAAGCTGAATTTGTCGGCAAAAGATGGTGATGCAATACAATCAGAGTGTTCCGATCCGGATAAAGTGATAAACGTTGTTCCAGCCATTTCAACTCTTCTTCACTCAACATTCCGTGCGGTACGCCATATAACTGACTATCCAACAGAATCACTTGCCAACTCTCGCCCAACAACAGATGTTTTTCCGGCTGAATAACGGCTTTATAAAGATCAAATACCGCTTCCATTTTCGGTTGGAAATCGTGGTTACCGGGAATCCAAAAGATTTTTTTGCCCAGCTGCACAATTTCTTTCACGAAACGGTGATAACCCGCTTCACTGTTATCTTGCACAAAATCCCCTGTTGCAAGAATATAATTGCTCTCAAATCCGGATTTTTTTATCTCACTCAACACCTGTCGAAAACTGTCAAAGGTATTAATACCTAATAATTCACCGTCTTCATCTGCAAACAGGTGAGGGTCCGTTACCTGGAGCAATTTTATTACACCAGCCGATTCGTCACGAAATAGATCTGACATAATGTCTCCTTTCATTAATTCAAATTACTATCTCTACTTTAGACAATTCCATAAAAAAGTCAGCAGCTAAATTATAAAAGTGTTAGTTTACGCACATTTTTTATTGTTTTTTATTCAGAAAATGCTCACTTGTTCACAAATTAACACCATTTCTGTTGCAATTTTTTATAGTTCAACTGCAACCACTGTAACCCAATCACAGCAACACCGTTATCAATTCTGCCTTGTTCCAACCATTGGTAAGCGGTCGCTCGGCTGACAACGTGTACGCGAATATCCTCATTTTCTTCCGCTAAACCGTGAATACCGCCCACTTTGGTTGAATCTACTTTGCCGGCAAAAAGATGGATGCGCTCCGCCATTCCGCCCGGGCTATCCCAAAATTGCATAATCGGCATTACTTCAGTTAAATGCACGCCTGCCTCTTCTTCACTTTCACGAACAGCAACGCCTGCCGGCTGTTCTCCGGTTTCGATCATTCCTGCGACTAATTCCAATAACCAAGGTGATGATGGCGATTTCGGATCAATCGCACCAATCCGAACTTGCTCGACCAAAACAACATTATCCAGTTGCGGATCATAAAGTACGACGGCTGTTGCTTCATTTTTAGCAAGCAGTTCTCGCGTAACAATACCGCTCATTTCTCCGGAAAAAAGTTTGTGACGAAATTTAACCCGTTTCATCGTATAAAAGCCTTTAAATACGACCTCATCACTGACAATTTCAATATCTTTTTGCCCATATTGTTGAATAAATTTATCGTCTGACATTTTTAATCTCCTAATTTTTCTTCTCTGCGACATTGGCTAAAAACAGTGCAATCACCATTAATAAAATCGCCGCTGCCACCGCCAATGTTCCTAGCGAACTTGAGTGATCGACAATGATCAGCCTGATCATTGCCGTAATTCCGATATATAGAAAATAACGTAATGGGAAATGGAAGCCGGCGGTAAAATATTTCACAATCAGAGCTAAAAACTCAAAATAGAGAAAATAGACCACGATTCGTTCCGCCAACACATAGGCAATCGTGGTGTCACTTGCCTTCAACACAATAATCTGCCCCAATTCAAATGTCTGTTTGCCCAGTAAAATCACCAAAATTACCGACAATACCACCAAAGCAATATTTAAAATCCACTGCAATACGCCGGCAAATTTTCGCCCGAAAGCGTGTGGATCCAATTTATTTATTTATTTATTTGTTCTTCTGTCATTACAATTTCCTATTAATCACTCGATAACGTTTTAATTTTACCTTCTGTTGCAGCAAGGATGCGTTTTTTTCTTGCCAACAAAAACAGTGTGATATTGTGCCACTTCCTTGTACAAAGCAAGCTAAATAAAAAGGCAATTCCTGTGCAAAAAAAAGTTGCCCGTTTGGTGCCTCTTGGGTAAAAAAACAACTATTTTCCGGCTCAAACCGCACTTTTGAAATAGCACCGATTCCCCGCCCTTTCGCTTTTAAAATCGCCTCACGAGCACACCAAGTCAAATAAAAAGCCTCATCCTGCTTTTGCTGCGATTGCCACCACGCTATTTCTGTTTTTGAGGCATAATAATGCAATAAACGTTCAAAATTTCTTACCCTCAACGGATGCTCAATATCAATTGCCACCGACTCATTATGCGCTCGTTGTACTAAAATCACTGCCACCCAATCCCCGGAATGGCTTAAATTAAAATCAAATTGCGGTGCATTAAAATGCGGTCTGCCCTGTTGATCCTTTTCAATTCCTTGAGCAAAAACCTGTTCTTGCCCAAGCTGCTGCAATAATTTCCATAATAAAAAATAACCGATTTTGCGCTGCCTTTGTTTATTAGGTGCCATTGAAGTGTGCTTAAAAATCGTGCTTAGATACGAGATCGGTGGCAAAAGGTGAAATGGATAAGATTGATGAATATTTCCCCAAACAACAAAAACCTGCGACATAATGAAAGAGATGTGCATAAAACATAGTGCAAGTGTACTCAAATTCGGCGCCAATACCAATAATATTTCTATTAATTACCTAGATTTTAAGCTATTCTATACCACATTTTTTAATATCATTTTTCATTTCAAATTTCAGTACTCATAGGACAACTTTATTATGCAAGAACAATATCGTCCCGACTTAGTCGAGAGTCGTATTCAAAAATACTGGCAAGATAATAAAACCTTTAAAGTTCAACCCGATCCAAGCAAAGAAAAATATTACTGCTTATCAATGTTCCCTTATCCTTCCGGTCGTTTACATATGGGGCACGTTCGTAATTACACTATCGGCGATGTTATTTCCCGTTACCAACGAATGAACGGCAAAAATGTATTGCAGCCTATCGGTTGGGATGCTTTCGGTTTACCGGCAGAAAATGCAGCAATTAAAAATAAAGCAGCGCCGGCAACTTGGACTTACGATAATATCGAATATATGAAAAACCAACTGAAGATGTTGGGCTTCAGTTATGACTGGGATCGCGAAATTGCGACCTGTAAACCTCAATATTACAAATGGGAACAGTGGTTTTTCACTGAATTATATAAAAAAGGGTTAATTTATAAGAAAACCTCTACCGTTAACTGGTGTCCGAATGACCAAACCGTATTGGCAAATGAGCAGGTAAACGACGGTTGCTGCTGGCGCTGTGATACGCCGGTGGAACAAAAAGAGATCCCACAATGGTTTGTCAAAATTACCGATTATGCTGAACAACTGTTGCAAGGATTGGATCAGTTGCCTGAATGGCCGGATCAAGTAAAAGCGATGCAGCGCAACTGGATTGGTCGTTCCGAAGGGGTTGAAATTACCTTTAAAATGCAAGATAGCGATGAAACTGTAACCGTTTATACTACCCGTCCGGATACGTTCTACGGTGTGTCTTATCTTGCCGTGGCTGCCGGACATCCACTGGCGGAACAAGCCGCGAAAAACAATCCTGAATTAGCGCAATTTATCCAAGAATGCCGAAATACCAAAGTGGCAGAAGCGGAATTGGCGACAATGGAGAAAAAAGGGATGTTTACCGGTCGTTATGCACTTCACCCGATTACCGGTGAGGCTGTGCCGGTTTGGATCGCTAATTTCGTTTTAATGCATTACGGTACCGGTGCGGTGATGGCTGTGCCGGCACACGATCAACGCGACTATGAATTTGCGCAAAAATATCATTTACCGTTAAAACCGGTGATTGCACCGCTTGACGGTTCAGAATTGGATCTATCCAAAGCCGCTTACACCGAACACGGTGTTGCCATTAATTCTGCTGAATTCAATGGCTTAGATTTTGAACAGGCTTTTAATGGCATTGCCGATAAATTGGAAGCGATGGGCGTGGGTAAACGCCAAGTGAACTATCGGTTACGCGATTGGGGAGTTTCTCGCCAACGCTATTGGGGAACACCAATCCCGATGCTCACCTTAGAAAACGGTGATGTTGTGCCGGTGCCACTAGCAGATTTGCCAGTCGAGTTGCCGGAAGATGTGGTAATGGACGGAGTGCAAAGTCCGATTAAAGCCGATCCGAATTGGGCAAAGACCACTTACAACGGTCAACCTGCGTTGCGTGAAACCGATACTTTCGACACCTTTATGGAGTCATCTTGGTATTATGCTCGTTATACTTGCCCACAATATCAACAAGGTATGTTAAACAGCGAAGAAGCGAATTATTGGTTGCCGGTGGATCAATATATTGGTGGAATTGAACACGCCACAATGCACCTGCTTTATTTCCGCTTCTATCATAAATTATTGCGTGATGCCGGTTTACTTGCTTGTGATGAACCTGCAACTAAACTTTTATGTCAAGGAATGGTGTTGGCGGATGCCTTCTATTACACTTCAGAAACAAACGAACGCATTTGGGTATCACCAACCAAAGTGACTATTACTCGCGATGAAAAAGGTCGTATTATCAAAGCAGTTGATCCAGAAGGTCACGAATTGGTTCACGCCGGGATGACCAAAATGTCGAAATCGAAAAATAACGGTATCGATCCGCAAGAAATGGTAGAAAAATATGGCGCGGATACGGTTCGTCTATTTATGATGTTTGCCTCTCCGGCAGAAATGACTTTGGAATGGCAAGAATCCGGAGTCGAAGGCGCTAACCGCTTCTTACGCCGTTTGTGGAAATTAACTTATGATTATTTACAACAGCCGGCCACTGTTGAACTTGATCCGAAAGCGTTAAGCGCAGATCAAAAAGCATTACGTCGTGATCTACATAAAACCATTGCTAAAGTGAGCGATGATATTGGTCGTCGTCAAACTTTCAACACCGCCATTGCTGCCATTATGGAGTTAATGAATAAACTCACTAAAGCACCATTGGTGCAAGAGCAAGATCGTGCGGTAATGAAAGAGGCGTTAAATGCGGTGATTAAGATGCTTTATCCAATCACGCCGCATATCTGCTTCCAATTATGGCAAGATCTCGGCAATCAAGATAATATTGATTTTGCGCCGTGGGTTATTGCCGATCAGCAGGCGATGGTCGATGAAGAAAAATTGGTTGTAGTTCAGGTTAATGGTAAAGTTCGCGGAAAAATTACTGTTGCGGCAAGTGCTTCCGAAGAAGAGATCAAAACTGCAGCAATGGCGGATGAAAATGTACAAAAACACTTAGACGGTTTAAATATCGTTAAAGTGATTTATGTGCCTGGCAAATTGCTCAGTTTCGTTGCTAAATAAAAGCAATCATCAACGTGCCACCGCATTAAACGGCGGTGGCACATTACAGTAATCTTAATACTTTAGTTGGAAGTTATTATTTAACCTCACTTGCAACGATTATTAAGATGTCAATGAATAAGGAGATTTTGATGCATAAACTAAAATATATTTTCGCCTTGTCTGCGACATTGTTACTCTCTTCTTGCGGTTTCCACTTTGCTAATGACCAACTTTCACAAAAACTTTTTAAAGAAGTCAAACTCAGCAGTGGCGACAAATACAGCGATATTGCCATTGCAATGCGCAAAGAATTGCGTACCCACGGTGTTACTTTGGTTGAAGAAGGAAATGTTCCGACATTAAAATTAAACGGTTCTACCAGCAGTGATGAAGTGGTGTCTGTCTTTAAACAAGGCCGTGAAGCGGAATCCTTACTTTCTTTATCCGTAAGTGCATCTTTGCAAATGCCGGATAAAAAGCAATATCCAATAGAAGTGCAAGTTTCGCGTACATTTTTTGACAACTCTCGTGCCGCATTAGCAAAAAATGCGGAACAGCAACTAATCCGTAATGATATGTACAAGCAGGCGGCACAACAAATTTTAATCAAAATGATCAGTATCCAACAACAATACTAATCTCAATTATGATAATACGGATCTTTGCCAACCAACTTGTCCACACATTGCAACAAAAAACCTATCCTGCATATTTGTTGGTTGGGCAAGATCCATTGTTGATTGAAGAAAGCAAATATCACCTTTTTCAATTCGGCAAACAGCAAGGAGCAACACAAAAACAGGAAATCGTTATCGATAGTAATACTGATTGGGCAACACTCTTTACCGATCTACAAACTTTCGGTTTATTTTCACAACAACAGATTTTCCTTTTTACTTTGCCGGATAATATTAACGCCCAGTTACAACAGCAATTACAACAGCTAGTTTCTTTGTTGCATTCCGACATCATCGCTATTTTTCAAATCGCAAAACTGACCACTACCATCGAAAAACAGGCGTGGTTCAAAACATTAGAACAGTTCAAAACATTGCAAATCAATTGCCAAACACCCACTTTGGAACAGTTGCCGCAATGGATTCAGCAACGCGCTAAGATGATGGAATTAAGCATTGATAACGAAGCCGTCGAGCTGCTCGCTTACAATTATGAAAATAATTTAGCGGCATTAAAACAGACGCTGCAGCTAATGCAACTGCTTTATCCGCAACAAAAAATTACGCTAATAAATGCCGGGCAATGTATTGAACAATCTGCTGTTTTTACGCCGTTTCAATGGATTGATGCCATTTTGCAAGGCAAAAAATATCGTTGTATCCGCATTTTAGAACAGCTACAAAATGAAGGCGATATTCAGCCAGTAATGTTATTGCGTATTTTGCAAAAGGAATTACTCCTTTTATTACGGCTTGGCAGTGATGACAACATAAAAATTAAAAATACGCAACAAATGTTAAACTCCCAGTTGTTACGTCAAAAATTTGATCAATACAAAATTTGGAAAAACAGACGACCACTTTATAGTGCAGCCATCCAACGCTTAAATTATCATCGCTTATACGATGCCATTCAGCATTTAGCTGCCATCGAAAAAGCAATCAAACAACAGGGTGATGAAAACAGTTGGCAAGCATTACAACAACTTACCGTAAAACTTGCCGCCTAATCAGCTTCTGTTTCAGCCAACAATCGTTGAATAATTTTCACATTTGCCGGTGGAAATTGCCCGACATCCAACTCTTTCTGTTCCAACCAAAAACCCTCTTGCCCTTCCCGACCAAAAGGCTCGCCAACCCATTCATCCACTAAATAGAAATAGAACGAAATTCTTTTACTCGGATACTCAAACTCGAAATGCTCGTATAATTTTGCGTGCAATACAAAAATACCGATTTCCTCTTCCAGTTCTCGTTTTAATGCCTGTTCCGGTGTTTCACCTTTATCCACTTTACCGCCGGGGAACTCCCAAGACTGCGCAAAATCCTTTCCCTCTAATCGTTGAGTTAAATAGATCTGTTTGAATTCATTACGAATAATGCCTGCCGACACTTTTACCAATGGCTTCTTCACATTCAATTACCTCTTATAAGAATAAGGCTTCACGCTAAGTGAAGCCTCACAATTATTTACTGGATACGTCCGTGACAATGTTTATATTTTTTGCCCGAACCGCAAGGGCAAGGTTCATTTCTGCCGATTTTACGTTTTGGATGAGAAAAATCCTCATCTCCGGCTATACTGTTCTCTGCCGCATCCTCGCCACTGTGATACTGAATATGTGCCTGTTCGGCAGCACGCTGCGCAGCATCCATTCTGGCTTTTTCAGCCGCCTCAATTTCCTCTTGAGTACGTACCTGAACTTTGGTCAAAATGCTAACCACATTAAACTTCAATGTTTCCAACATTTCCGTAAACATTTGGAAAGATTCTTTCTTGTATTCCTGTTTCGGATCTTTTTGTGCATAACCGCGTAAATGAATGCTCTTACGCAAATAGTCCATTGCGGCAAGATGTTCTTTCCATAGTTCATCTAGGGTTTGTAACATTACGCCTTTCTCAAAATTGCGCATTGTTTCTGCGCCGACCAACGATTCTTTATTTTTATACTCGTCCACTGCAATTTGAATAATGCGTTCACGTAAGGTTTCTTCGTGCAGATTGTGATCTTCATCCAACCATTTCGAGATTGGCAAATCCATATTGAAATCTGACTTCAAGCGTTTTTCTAGTCCTTCTACATCCCAAAGTTCCTCCAAAGATTGTGGTAGGATATATTGATCAATGACGTGATTGAAAACATCTTCACGAATCACATCAATCGTTTCGGAAATATCATCATTTTCCAACAATTCATTACGCTGTGCATAAATGGCGTGGCGTTGATCGTTGGCAACATCATCAAACTCAAGCAGATTTTTACGTCCGTCAAAGTTATGCGCTTCCACTTTTGCTTGGGCAGAAGCAATCACTTTGGTCAACATTTTAGATTCCATCGCCTCACCCGGTTCGGAAAATGCTTTGCGCATTAAGTTCAACTTACCTTCATTCAAGTAAATCCGCATCAATGCATCATCCAAAGAGAGATAAAAACGAGAAGAACCCGGATCTCCTTGTCGTCCAGAACGACCTCGTAACTGGTTGTCAATTCTACGAGATTCGTGACGTTCCGTACCAATAATATGCAAACCACCCGCTTTCATCACTATATCGTGACGTTCCTGCCACGCTTTTTTAATCTCTTCGATCTGTTCTTCAGTCGGATTTTCCAATTTTGCCACTTCTGCTTTCCAGTTACCGCCTAACACAATGTCGGTACCACGACCTGCCATATTGGTAGCAATAGTCACCGCTCCTGGATAACCGGCATCCGCAACAATTTCCGCTTCTTGGGCGTGGAATTTTGCATTCAACACATTATGTTTAATGCCCTCTTTTTTCAAAATATCAGATAACAATTCTGATTTTTCGATAGATACTGTCCCAACCAAAACTGGCTGTTGGCGAGCAACACAATCTTTAATATCTTCCACAATGGCTTGAAATTTATCCGCTTCATTTTTAAACATTAAATCTGTTCTATCATCACGAATCATTGGCTTATTTGTTGGAATAACAATGGTCTCCAAACCATAAATTTGTTGGAATTCAAAGGCTTCGGTGTCGGCTGTACCGGTCATTCCTGCTAATTTTTCATATAAACGGAAGTAGTTTTGGTAAGTAATAGATGCAACCGTTTGATTTTCACTTTGAATCTGAACCCCCTCTTTTGCTTCAATGGCTTGGTGCAAACCGTCAGACCAACGACGTCCAGCCATTGTGCGTCCAGTGTGTTCATCAACAATGATCACTTCTCCATCTTTCACAATATAATCCACATCACGCTCGAATAAAGCGTGAGCACGCAACGCAGCATAAACGTGATGTAAAAGGGTAATTTTTGAAGGTGAATAGAGAGACTCGTCCTCTTTCATCAAACCGGCCTGTACCAGTAATTTTTCGATTTTAATTTGACCTCGTTCGGTCAAATAGGCCTGTTTATTTTTCAAATCAACAGTAAAATCACCATCGCCTTGGTACTCATCGCTATCCTCTTTATCCTGTTTAATTAATTGAGGGATTAATTTATTGATCGCGATATAGAGATCGGAACTGTCTTCTGCCTGTCCGGAAATAATTAATGGCGTACGTGCTTCATCAATCAAAATTGAGTCAACTTCATCGACCAACGCATAATATAGTGGACGTTGAAAACGTTCGTGCATTGTATGTGCCAGATTATCTCTTAAATAATCAAAACCTAATTCACTATTAGTCGCATAAGTAATATCCGCCGCATAAGCCGCTCGTTTTTCTTCGGGCAATAAACCTGGTACATTGACCGCTACTGTCATTCCTAAAAACTCAAAAAGTGGGCGGTTAGTTTCCGCATCACGTCGTGCAAGGTAATCATTAACGGTTACCACGTGTACGCCTTTACCAGTTAACGCATTAAGATAACAAGGTAATGTTGCAGTTAACGTTTTACCTTCACCTGTACGCATTTCTGCAATACAACGATTATTCAACACCATTCCGCCGATTAACTGAACATCAAACGGACGTAACCCCAAAACACGTTTACTCGCTTCACGCACGGTAGCAAAAGCTTCCGGCAGCAATTGTTCCAATGTTTCACCTTTTTCCAAACGATCACGAAACTCTGCTGTTTTTGCTTTTAGCTGCTCATCGGAAAGAGCTTCAAATTCAGGTTCTAATTTATTAATTAAATGCACACGCTTATTTAAGCGACGCAAAATACGGTCATTACGACTTCCAAAAAGTTTTCTTGCAATAGCTGATAACATAATAATTTCTTTTTCAAAATAGAATAAATACCTTACCGGTTACCTTTCACCGATACCTACATCATAAACTAAACTATTGGTTTAGGCCCGGCACGAATAAGAATTTGGTAACGATTAAGATGCTGAGGACGATTCTGCACCACCGAATATTGAACCGGTTGCATTCTACTTTTTTGCCGGATAACTTCTATTTGCTGCAACTGTTTTTTTAATGCAACAAACTGCAAATTTATCTGCTGTGATTCAATGCTAATAACAGATTGATTCGCTTCCGGTTGCAATGGAATAACCTGATTAGGCTGCTCGCTGTGAATCGGCAAAAACAGTAACGTTAGCAAACTTAGAATCAAGCGATGCCAGGCTGTTTTTTTTCCGATTTTCAATGAAAAAAGATAATTCACTACAATACCTAATAAAACTGGTTAAAATGGAAAAGATTATAAAATAGTTGCGTTATAATAGCATAAAATTCACTGACGGAAGGGGCGGAAATGTCATTAAATGATAAGAAACAGATTAGAAATCAAAAAACATTGAATGTGAATGAAATTTTACAACACTCCTCGCTTTCTGGGCTGTTAGAGCAACACCAAAAACGGCAACAATTTTATCGCAATATTGAACAATGCATTCCAACTCAATTCCGAGGTCAGATCCGTATTGCTCAATACAATGAAGAAAAAATTTTATTCCACGTTGCCAACGGCAGTGTACGACAAGCATTACTGCTTCAACAGGCTCAACTACTCCGTAGCATCAACACGCTTTATCCTGATATCAAACAACTCGAATTTAAGGTGATTCCGACAATGCCGCTCTCATCTGCTGTTTAGCTTGCCATTTTTGCAAATTTTGCTTTTCAAAAACCGCGATCAACTCTTTCACTTTAATGCGTTTTTCTCCGGAATGGCTGATCGAGCGCTGCACATTAATGCGCTTAAACCTTGCCCCTTGATAAATACGGCGTGTAAAAACGGTATCGTGATTAGAGATCATCACCAGTGCATTATGCTGCTGGGCGGTCTGTTTGGATAACTCAGCCAACTCTTGCTGCTGGGTTAAACCGAAATCATTGCCGGCATAACGGGTAAAATTACTCTCCTGCTTTATCGGCGCATAAGGCGGATCGCAGTAGATCACACTGTTCTCACTTGCAGCGGCAAATGTTTGCTGAAAAGAGGCACAGATAAACTCTGCTTTCTGCGCTTTTTCTGCAAAATAGTGCAATTCCTTCTCCGGAAAATAGTGCTGACTATAACTGCCAAAGGGCACATTGAACTCATTTTCGCTGTTATAACGACATAGCCCGTTAAAACCAAAACGATTTAAATAGAGAAAAATTATTGCTCGTAACCAGCGATCATCGCTCTGATTAAAGAGTGCTCTTAATTGGTAATAACGTGTTGCCGTATTTGCTTCAGGATGTATAAAAAGCGAACGACTCTCTTTGATATAAGTATTAACGTCCGCCTTCACAATATTGAAGAGATTGATCAAATCGGGATTAATATCCGCCAGTAAATAATGATCAAAATCACTATTTAAAAAGACGGTTCCTGCCCCGACAAAAGGTTCTATTAATTGCGTCTTTCCTTTCGGATAAAGACGCTTAATATCATCAATAACGCGATATTTACCACCTGCCCACTTCAGAAAAGAGCGGTATTTTGGCATCAGGATCTTTGACGGCATAAATTAATGCGGTTTAATGCAGTCTTGGATTGATTGCAACACCAGTGCTTTATCCACATCCGATGTTACATAAGCACTTCCCAGTGATTTTAATAAAATCAAACGAAGTTTTCCTGCCAACACTTTTTTGTCGCGCATCATATGCGGCAAATAGTCATCTGCCGTCATTTCATCCGGAGAGTGTACCGGCAAATCAACCTGTTGCAACAGATGTTGTAAACGTGAAATATCACCAACGGAAAGATCGTCTAAATGATGAGAAAGATATGCCGCCATCATCATTCCGGCAGCAACAGCTTCACCATGAAGCCATTTACCGTAACCAAGATGGGTTTCAATCGCGTGACCAAAAGTATGACCTAAATTAAGCAACGCTCTTTCACCTTGCTCAGTTTCATCTTTTGCTACGGTTAACGCTTTTAACTCACAGCAACGTTGAATGCAGTACTGCAAAGCACTCGGCTGCAACTGAATTAATTCATCAATATGCTGCTCCAACCAAACAAAGAAATCATAATCTAGAATCGCACCATATTTAATCACTTCTGCCAATCCGGCACTCACTTCTCTGCTCGGCAAAGTACTCAACGTATCTGTATCAATAATAACTTTACTTGGTTGATAAAATGCACCAATCATATTTTTACCAAGCTCGTGATTGACCGCTGTTTTGCCGCCAACAGAGGAATCCACTTGCGCCAATAGTGTGGTTGGAACCTGAATAAAACGAACACCACGTTGATACGACGCTGCTGCATAACCGGCAATATCACCAATCACGCCACCGCCTAGTGCTAATATGGTAGTATCACGACCGTGTTTTGCTTCCAACAAAGCCGTGAAAATCTGATTTAAAGATGCCAATGTTTTATACTGCTCACCATCATTTAATAGCACTTCATCAACTACGCACCCTAGCTGTTGCAACGTATTTTTCACCGTAGTTAAATAAAATTTTGCAACAGTCGGATTGCTGACAATCATTACCTTATCGCCTGCTTTCAAAGGAGAATAATGGCTAGGATCGGATAATAATCCACTACCAATCGCAATCGGATAACGACGCTCTTTAAGTTCTACATATACATTGACCATTTTTCTATCCTTAATTCAAGCTACAAGCTATCGATTAGCCGGCAAAATTTTCTAATAAATCGATAATATTATTTGCCATTAATTTAGCACTTTGATCATCTGTCTGCAGTGTAATGTCTGCAATTTCTTCATACAACGGCGTACGAATTTTAGCCAAATCTTCCAATACTTTACGCGGATCTTCCACACCCTGTAATAGAGGACGTTTTTTATCACGCAAAGTACGTTGATGTTGTTTTTCCACTGTAGTTTCTAAATAAATCACAATACCACGCGCTGAAAGATGATTGCGATTTTCTTTAGACATCACTGCACCGCCGCCGGTCGATAAAACAATGCCTTGACGTTGAGTCAATTCATTAATAATGCGTTCTTCTCTTTTTCTGAACCCTTCTTCGCCCTCAACATCAAAAATCCAACCGATATCAGCACCTGCTCGCTGTTCAATTTCAGTATCAGAATCCACAAAATCCATACTTAGCAGTTGAGCAAGTTGACGACCAATCGTACTTTTCCCTGCTCCCATCGGGCCAATTAAAAAAATATTTCTTTTTTCCGCCATTTTTATCGTTCTTAAGGTTTAAAAATTATGAATAGTTTGATCTTTGAATATTGTAACACTCACACACAATGTTGTTTTTATTACAAAAGAAAAAGAATACCGAAGTATTCTTCATAATTACAACACTCAAAAGATCCCCTAGACCTCGAATGTTTATTGAGATAGTTCAATATTATCTCAAGAAATGGGATTATATTTCAACCTTGCATTGTATTTTTATCAAAGATTGTTTCCTTGTATAAAATCCTGTTTCCGCTTTTGATAATTTTCTATCGTTTCTTGGGAATTATGAATAATTCTTGGCGTAATAAAAATCACCAGTTCACGTTTCTGATGACGCTCCGATTTGCTACTAAATAACTTGCCTAATCCGGGAATATCCCCCAACAACGGCACTTTATTTTCACCTTTTCCTATCAGATCGTGAAAAATACCACCCAACACCACAGTTTCTCCATCTTTCACCAACACTTGCGATTGCACTTCCTGTTTATCAATCGTTACCACTTGCCCGGCACCATAAGGGATACTCGCACCTGCCGAATTCTGTGTTACCACCAGATCCAGCGAAATCACGCCTTGATGCAGCACTTGTGGAGTCACTTCCAAACCCAATACTGCTTCTTTAAATTCAATATGAGTACGACTGCTACGTTCTGTATCATCTTCGATAACATAAGGAATTTCAGAACCTTGCTTAATCGATGCCTTTCTTTGGTTAGATGTCAACAAATGTGGGCTGGCAATAATTTCCACATTATTTTCCTGTTCCAACGCTTTTAACTCTAAATCCAACAGCCGTCCGTGAATTTTCGCCACCTGTAATGCAATAGATGCAGCCTCCGAACTCGTTGAAAAATTAACATTTAAATGAGAACTTAAATTTTCCAAGCCAAAACTATCAAATTTAGCCGCCACTTTGTGAAAATTATCCGCATCACTAAACATTCCCCAACGAACGCCAAGCTCATTTAAACTTTCATTATTAATCGTCACTATACGTGCCTCTATGGCAATCTGCTTACCCGGTTTATCCAGTTGAGAAATTAACTGTTTAAATTTTTGTATCTGCTGTTTATCCCCTTTTACCAACAATAAATTGTTACTCGGCTCGACACTAAATCCGCTCAAACCAGACAAAAGCCCATTTCCGTTTTCATTAAAAATTTTATATAATTCATTCACTTGTATATATTTCACAGCAATTGCTTCAAATTCATCTGTTGAAGCCAAATTTTTATCCTCTATCAATTCAGGCATTATGTTCGCCTCTTCCGCAAAAAAAGGATCTGGTATCACTTTTTGGCTCCAACCGTTCAATGAAATCATCATACAAACCACGAGTATTATGCCTTTCTTCATTAATGGAACTCCTCTGCAAATAACTGAATAGAAATATGTAATACACGCGGTAACATCGGATCACGCTCCAGCTTCACTGAAGAAACTGCCCATTCCGCCAAAATAGATTGAAACAACAAATCAAGATTCATAATAAATTGTTGAAATTCCATATAAATTTGTAATTCTACTTTCACTGTTTCATTGTTATTAACCTGCATTTCAAAAGGAATATTTCCCATATCAGATGCGAACTGTGATAATTGCTGATGAAGATCGGATAATTTTTGCGTATTTTGTTTAGAACTTAAACGCTCACTCACACGTTTTTGCAATACTGTAAGTATCTGTTGCTGCTGATCTGTTTTTAAACGTAAATTAGCAATCTGTTGTGAAAAATCAGCTATCTGCTGCGAACGTTGCCAACTTTGCCACAAAGGATAATCACAAATAAAAATAAAAAGAAACAGCCATCCACAAGCTAACCAATAATGCGGCAAATTTAAGCAATACCAATACACACCTTTTGGATATTTCGTACCAAGTTCCATCACTCCTCCTTGCTTTTGCTAAAATCCAATTTGAAGCGATATAACTTCTGTTCGTCCGGTATCAATTCATTGCTTAAAAAAGTTATCGGATAGGGCCACTTTGCAAGCAGATGTTGTTGCAATGCATAAAATGATTGCTGATCAATTTTTTCTCCGCTTAACATAAAAACAGTGCTGTTCCGCTGTTCTTGGCTAAAAGGATTAATCTCAATTCTCACCAAATTTAACAACGCACCGTTAAGTGGTAAATGCGACAAATTTGTCATAAAAAAGTTGATATCATCCAATGACAACTTCTCTAGTTTGACCTGATTACTGAGTATTTTTCGCTGGTGTAGCTGTTTATTTTCTATTTGTTGTAATTGTCGACTTAATTCCTGATATGAACTTTTTAATTGATTCAGTGAAAGCCGTTGTTGCCGTTCATATTGCAAACCCAAATACCAAATCGTTGCTGACAAGATAATTAACAACAACACTAATAGTAAAAGCCGACGTAATCTTTGCCGATACAATGGAGAGCGCCAATCTAATAAATTAATCTCATTTCGCACTGATATCTTCTCCCCATAATGCACATCCCAAACTTAAAAAAGCATACTGCGCTTTTGGCTCTAATAGTATGTAATTTTTCGGCAACTCAATTTGAGATAAGTTACTCTCTTTGGACTGCTCTTGGTAAATCACCATTTTGGAAAAGCGATTAGAAAAACGTTCCTGAAAACGGATCCAACTTTGTTCCAACGAAGATTGACTGACCACTATTTCTGTTTTTAACGAAGAATACAGGATAAATATCGTCTGTTCAGCGCAATAACAATATAGCAATGTTTCTGTCTTATCCGGTTGAATTTCATAATAAAATGCTCGCAACAACACTCTAGGCAATACATCCAAAATATTCAGATCAAATTGTCGATACTTAGCCAGTTCCACTTCTGCATTTTTTTGTTTAACCACATAAAGATCTATCTGTTGTCCTTGATACACATAATCAAACCAGATCGGCATTCCATCGTTGGGTACGTCATTCTCCAACATTGAATAAACCTGTTGCGCAACCTCGTATTGTGTTAATGCTTGCGGGCAGAGATAACGTTTATGCCAAACTAAATGTATCGGTAACACGGAAATATAAAGTAAATGTTTTACTTCAATTTGGAACTGTTGGGAAAGCAGTTTTTCCAGCTGCATACGATCTTCAACTTTCCCACACACAAGTTCACCATCTTGCTTAAAAAAAGAGTAGAAAAAACAATTATCTATAAAAACGATTCCGACTTTAACCAATTTTGAGGATACTTTTTTTCGTGGAGCAAAAGGAACTTTCATCGTATAATCAACATCCAATTTTACAAACATAAGCTCAATTTACTTTTTTTTCACTTATATCACATCAATACAGAGAGTCATTTTTCGATGAAGATCGCAAAATTAATATTTAGTTCTATTTTAACTGTATTTGTACTGGGCTGCGTTGCTTGCGGCTTATTTTACTTTCATATCAAATCACAACTTCCTGATGTCAGCGAATTAAAAAATGTTGAATTACAACAACCTATGCAAATTTTTACTGCTGACGGAAAACTGATTGGCGAAATTGGTGAACAACGCCGCATTCCGGTAACACTAGATAAAATTCCGCAACAGATGATCAATGCGGTTATCGCTACCGAAGATAGTCGTTTCTATGAACATCACGGATTAGACCCTATCGGCATTGCACGTGCGCTTAAAGTGGCAATCACTTCCGGCGGAGCTTCTCAAGGTGCCAGCACTATTACACAGCAAGTAGCACGGAACTTTTTCCTTACTCCGGAAAAAAAATTAATGCGTAAAATCAAAGAAGCCGTGCTTGCTATAGATATTGAAAATAATCTCAGCAAAGATGAAATTTTAGAACTCTATCTCAACAAAATTTATTTAGGTTATCGTGCTTATGGTGTTGCGGCGGCAGCACAGACCTATTTTGGCAAAAGCTTAGATCAACTTACACTTAGCGAAATGGCAATGCTTGCCGGCTTGCCCAAAGCGCCGTCAACAATGAATCCACTTTACTCCTTAAAACGAGCAACTGATCGTAGAAATGTTGTACTGGCACGAATGCTAGATGAAAAATATATTACTGAAGAACAGTACCAACAGGCACTCAAGGAACCGATTATCGCTAACTATCACGGTTCAAAACTTGAATTACACGCTGATTATGTGGTGGAAGCTGTACGTCAAGAAATGGTGAAATTATATGGTGAAGAGCAAGCTTATACTAAAGGATATCAAGTATTTACGACCATTAACTCACAAGATCAAATAAATGCACAAAATGCATTGCGGAATAATCTTCTTGCCTATGATATGCGACACGGTTATCGCAAAAATGTAACTTTATGGAAAGCAAACGAAACAGCGTGGGATAAAGAACATATTATCGTTTTTTTGAATCAACAACCAAATGTGAAACCGTTACAGCCAGCGGCAGTTTTAGAAGTGAAAAACAATAAAGCGCAGGTCTTACTTGCTAACGGCGAAAACATTACATTAGATCAAAATGCTGTGAAATGGGCTGGATCTATCAATAAAATTCTACATAGTGGTGATATGATCTGGTTAATGCAAAACGACAAACAGCAATGGTTATTACGCCAAATTCCTTTGGCTAATTCCGGAATGGTTTCTTTAAATAGCACCAATGGCGCTATCGAAGCAATGGTCGGCGGTTTTAGTTTCGCACTCAGCAAGTTTAATCGTGCCACTCAATCGATGGTTCAAGTTGGCTCTTCAATTAAACCATTTATTTATGCTGCCGCTTTAGACAAAGGACTGACTTTGGCAACAATTCTAAACGATGCTCCTATTACCTTACGAAAAGCAGGACAAGCACCTTGGCAACCGAAAAACTCACCGAATGTATTTAATGGCCCATTGCGTTTGCGTGTCGGGCTAGGCTTATCTAAAAATGTAATGATGGTTCGTGCCGTTAATATGGTCGGAATTGATTACATTGCTGATTATTTACAGCGTTTCGGCTTTCAAAAAAATCAATATGCTGCTACCGAAGCTTTAGCACTAGGTGCGGCTTCGTTCACTCCTTTAGAAATGGCTCGTGGTTACGCTGTTTTTGATAATGGTGGTTTCTTAATCGATCCTTATTTAATCCAATCGATTAAAGACAATAACGGTCAAGAAATTTTTACAGCGAAACCGAAAATTGCCTGTTTCCAATGTAGCGATAAACAAATCCCAGTCATCTATGGTGATGTTAAACCAATAGATTTTCTCTCCGTTAAAGTGGATAACTCGGCAACAGAAAATACTCCGCTCGATACTTCACTATCTAACCTTTCTGTTGATGAGGATAATAGCGAAGCCGTTCCAGATGTACCGGAATTAAATACTAACAATGTGCAATTAGAAAATGCGCCGAGTTTATTAGGTAAAAATGAGTCTAAAGATAATACCTCTCAAACAGAATTTGCTCCGCGTGTATTAAGCGGTAAATTAGCCTTTTTAATTCGCAGTGCATTAAACTCCGGTATTTACGGTGAACCCGGTGGCGGTTGGGTTGGTACCAGTTGGCGTGCAAAATCGATTGGACGTCCTGATATAGGTGGGAAAACTGGAACTACCAACAACTCAAAAGTAGCTTGGTATGTCGGTTTTGGTGCAGATTTAGTCACTTCCGTTTATATCGGTTTTGATGACAATAAATTTGACTTAGGGCGCGGCGAATCCGGCGGTAAATCAGCAATGCCAGCTTGGGTCGATTATATGACCAACGCATTAAAACCGTTACCGGTACGTGAAGATCCTATGCCTGAAGGGGTGATTCAAAAACGAATTTCAATGCAAAACGGGATGTTGACCGACTCAGGTGGTAGAATGGAATATTTCATTGAAGGCACTGAACCGACACAATATTATGTGCCGGAGCAGGGCAATAAAATCATCAATAACAAAGGTGAAGTGAAAGAGTTGTTCTAAAGAGATAAGAGGGCTATCACTGATAGCCCTATTTTTTAATCATTTTCAAGCAAGAGCTGTAATAGCTCAATCGCCAATCTTGCCCGACCAAAACCGCGTTCATCACTCACCAACCAGAAACTTAATTTCTCCTGTTCTGTATTAACTTGGCTGATATGCAATAACGGCAACGCTTCGCCATTTTCCTCAATTTCACCGTTTAAAACCGGTGTCATCAATTGTTCGGCGTGATAGCGTAATAAATCATCCTGTTGCCAAACTAAAGGAATATCAACCTCATTAAACTCATAGCCGACAACTGTTACCATCTGAGATAAGCCATAAAAAACGGGTACTTGAATACTATGTTCAATAAATTGTCCATTAAATTCTGGTAAAATTTTCTGTAATAACAGTTGATCTTTAATGCTCTCCTCCTGGTTATCAATCGGACTAACATTAAACGCTAACCGTTGTTGATCTTCATTTAGCGGAATGCCGTTTAACAATTGTGCGGTTTGTCCAACCAACTCTCTTACTTTTTCCTCGCCTTTATAGGTCATTGGCAATAAAGAAGTTACCATTATCTGAACTAACTGATATTGCTGCAAAATCGGTTTTAACGCCAATGCTAATTGAGAAATCTGCGGATTAGGCAATGAAACAATATTGCGCTGTCTAACCGCCTGCAACGCTTCATTATTCACTCCTGGAACAACCGCCGGAATATCATTTAGATAAGCACAAATTCCCAACACATCAATCACTATACAACCGGCTTCTGCTGCAGTTGCCACATAAGTTACCTGAGGCAAAGAACCAGCAAATAATAAATAATCATAATTTGCCCAATCGACATCACCAAAACCAAGCTGTTCAACATATTTGTTGTTGAAGCGAATATTCTGTTCCTCTGAAAATTTTTCCGCTTCAATAACAGTGATCGACAAATTGGATAAAGCGCTTTGTTCCAAAATCGTTACCAATTTCTCTGCCAACGAAAAATCAGCCGCAATGGCAATATTTAAACTTGAATTCATTTTCTTCTCCGTGATACGCTGATGCACCTATTTTAACAATTAAAAATTATCACGGGAACGTTTTCAATGACTCCTGCAATCAATCTACTAAAAAAGAAAAAAATTCCATTTACACTTCATCAATATGAACACGATGCTAATAACACCCATTTTGGGCAAGAAGCCCTAGAAAAACTGAATCTCTCACCGCTACAGACCTTCAAAACATTGCTTGTTTCCATCAATAATGATGATAAACATCTCGCTGTAATGGTTGTACCAATTTCTTATAACTTAAGTCTCAAAAAAGGTGCAAAAGCCTTGGGCGTTAAGAAAATCGAAATGGCAGACAAGCATATTGCAGAAAAAAGCACAGGATATCTTGTCGGCGGTATTAGCCCATTAGGACAGAAAAAAGTACTACCTACTATCATTTCCGCAACTGCACAACAATTTGAAACGATTTTTGTATCGGGTGGCAAACGTGGCATTGATATTGAAATTAATCCTTCGGATTTAGCTACTTTATTACGTGCTGATTTTGCAGATATCAATGATGAATAAAACTTTTTAGTTCAAGCTCCTCTTTTTAGATTATTTTTCAATCATATTGTTTCTGATTAAAGCAAATAAAGAAAAAACTAAAAATTTTTATTGATTAGTTTCACAAAATCAGTATTATAAGCACCCGTTGCAATGTGGTGACACGTTGGGTCGTTAGCTCAGTCGGTAGAGCAGCGGACTTTTAATCCGTTGGTCGAAGGTTCGAATCCTTCACGACCCACCACTATAAAGCACCATCTAATTTGGGTCGTTAGCTCAGTCGGTAGAGCAGCGGACTTTTAATCCGTTGGTCGAAGGTTCGAATCCTTCACGACCCACCACTTACAATATCGAAGAGATGATTAAGTGGGTTATTAGCTCAGTTGGTAGAGCAGCGGACTCTTAATCCGTCGGTCGAAGGTTCGAGCCCTTCATGACCCACCACTATAAAGCACAATCTAATTATTCTGGGTCGTTAGCTCAGTCGGTAGAGCAGCGGACTTTTAATCCGTTGGTCGAAGGTTCGAATCCTTCACGACCCACCATTTCAAATAATTACTTCATAAATTTTCCTAAATGCTTTTATATTAAAAATCAATTATCATTTTTTACAATCTGCATATAATCCTTATTGAAATAAAAATAATCTTAATAAGGAGAATTTTATGCAATTTGTTAGCACAAAAAGCGCAAGTACCGCTAATTATTGATAATACGTTCGCTACACCTTTTTTCTGTCGCCCTTTTGAGTTTGGTGCCAACATTGTTGTCCACAGCACTACTAAATATCTTGATGGACACGCCGTTGCTATGGGAGGCGTCATTATTGATGGTGGAAATTTTAATTGGAACAACGGCAAGTTCCCTGCATTTACCCAGCCAGATGATTCTTATCACGGCTTAATTTATACAGAAACCTTCGGTGCTGCCGCTTATATCATAAAAGCAAGAGTACAGCTAATGCGTGATCTAGGTGCAACTCCTGCTCCACAAAACAGTTTTTTACTCAATTTAGGAATGGAAACTTTGCCTCTACGTATGCAGGCGCACTACAATAATGCGCTACAAGTAGCCCAATATTTGGAAAAATAACCTTTGGTTAATTCTGTCAATTACCCTGCTTTAGCCAGCTCTCCTGATTATGCACTCAAACAAAAATATGTACCGAACGGTCTATGCGGCGTCATCTCCTTTGAATTAAAAGATGGTAGGGAAGCAGCAGCGAAATGGTTAAATGCTCTAAAATTGGTTTCTCGTGAAGTACACGTTGCCGATATTAGAACTTGTGCATTACACCCAGCGACTTCAACGCATCGACAATTAAGTGAAGAAGGACTAGATAAAATTAATATTTCTGCAGGGCTAATCCGAATCTCTGTCGGGATTGAAAATATACAAGATATTTTGATGGATATTGAGCAAGCCTTTAGTGCGCTATAGCTTAATCTATAGTAGATAATATCCTCACTCTATACTTTCAGTGCTTATAAGAAATGTTCATTATTTAATCTTTATTGTTTAGAAATTCAAGAATAGATGAAATTAATGAACATTTCTTTTTTTATATGTTGCAGTTAGATTGTAAATTAAAAGGAAAACAAAACCCCAACCATTTGGTTGGGGTTTAATCTGAATAATATTTTGAAAATTATTCTGCAACGATGATTACATTTAATGACGCAAATACTTCACCGTGGAATTGGAAACGCACTTCGTGTTCACCTAAAGTACGTAGTGCACCATTTGGTAAACGCACTTCGCTTTTCGCGACCTCAACACCTTTTGCAGTGATTGCATCAGCGATATCACGAGTACCGATAGAACCGAATAAACGCCCTTCATCACCAGCTTTAGAAGCGATTGTTACTGAACCTAGTGCTTCAAGTTTTTCAGCACGATCCATTGCAGCAGTTAACGCTTTAGCTGCTTTCTCTTCTAATTCTGCACGACGACTTTCAAAATATTCAATATTTGCTTTAGTTGCCATAACTGCTTTTCCTTGTGGGATTAAGAAGTTACGAGCATAACCAGATTTTACATTTACTTGATCACCAACATTGCCTAGGTGAACAATTTTATCTAAAAGAATTACTTGCATTACCGTATCCTCTCTAATTGATTACTGATGATTGTCAGTGTACGGTAACAACGCTAAATAACGCGCACGTTTGATTGCACGAGCTAATTGACGTTGGTACTTCGCACGAGTACCGGTAATACGGCTAGGGACAATTTTGCCGCTCTCTGTAATGTAGTTCTTTAATGTAGCAATATCTTTATAATCGATTTCTACTACATTCTCCGCTGTGAAACGGCAGAACTTACGACGACGGAAATAACGTGCCATATGGCTATTCTCCTAATCTATAAATTCGATTTGCTCAGCGTGTAAGACTAATTGGCTAAGCCCATTATTCGTTTTGTGTGAGTGGATAAATCCTGCTACACACACCTTACTGCCGACCGTAATGCTTTGAGCTTGATTTGTTAATTGATTGCCGCTAAGTTGAACCGGTATTTTACACCACGCTTGTCTGGCTAATCCGGCTTCTTGTTGCCATGAACGATGTTCAAGCCAAAATTGACAATGCGGAATTCCACTCGGGCTTTGATGTCGTTTTGGTTGAGAAACAACAGTGCCTATCAACGAAAAACGATTTTCAATTGTCAAATTACTCTTCAGCATCCTCATAATCGTTGTTATCAACATCAGCTAAAGCTTTACGTTCATCTTTTGCTTTAACCATTGGGGACGCTTCGGTTACGGCGTGCTTAGTACGAATAATTACGTTACGAAGAATTGCATCGTTGTAACGGAAAGTTGTTTCAAGCTCGTCGATGACTTCTTGCGGTGCTTCTACATTCATTAACACATAATGTGCTTTGTGTAGTTTATTAATTGGGTAAGCCAATTGGCGACGACCCCAATCTTCTAAGCGATGAATTTGACCACCAGCTTCTTTAACAGAACCTGTATAGCGTTCAATCATGCCTGGTACTTGTTCACTTTGATCTGGGTGAACCATAAACACTATTTCGTAGTGACGCATTGCTGCTCCTTACGGGTTAATCAGCCTCCGACTATAGACCAGTCGCCAATCTGCGGAAGCAAGGAACGAAAAACGGAACGACTGTAAGGTCGCAAATTTTACTCAAATTGACTCAAAAAGCAAGTTAAAAAACTAATTTAACGCTAAAAGATGTAACATTTTCTCTGCCACCTGATCAACTGTAATTTGCGACATTAAATCTTTACCATAAACCTTTGTTCCCCAAGGTAAATCTTGCCACGACTTACCATACTGTTTTAATACATTCTCCTCATATACCGACACTACATCATCTTTGCTGTAATAAGGTCCTGTACGTTGCGGATTATGGTAAGCATATAATCCTAGCACTTTTGTACCTACCATTGTTGCCATATGTGCTGGCCCTGAATCTGGTGAAATCACCAAATCCACTCGTGATAATAATGCAATAAGTTGTTGTAGAGAGGTTTTTCCTGCCAGATTTACCACAGGCAAACGACATAATCGACAAATTTCTGTGGCACAGTTCATTTCATATTCACTTGGCGATCCCGTTATAATCACCTGTACGCCTATTTCTGTCGCAATATCCGCCAGTTGAGCATAACGATCTAATAACCAATCTTTCTCTTTTTTACTTGAACAAGGCGAAATAACTACCGTTTTTTTAGCCGGGTCAATAAATTGTCTCACATATTGATGATCTTCTTCCGCAATCGGAAACTGCCAATGTGGTGCTGTAATCGGCACGCCAATATATTCAGCAAAACTCAAAAAACCATCCAAAACGTGATAACCTTTCGCTACCCCAACTTGATGATTAATAAACCATTTTTGCCCCTCTTTTGTCCGTTGTGCATTAAAACCAACCCGATATTTCGCTTTAATTCCTAAAGAGAGAATCGAGGCTCGAATCGCTACCTGCATATCCAACAAAGCATCGAATTTACGCGAATGTAACCTTTTCCATAACGAAAAAATGCTTCGCCACCCCTGTTTTTTATCAAAAATAATAAATTCAATATTAGGGATATTTTTTAATAATTGTGCTTCGGCCTTGCCAATGATCCAAGTAATTTTGGTCTGCGGATAATAAGCTTGAATCTGCTGTACTGCTGCCAAAGCGTTGCAAACATCACCAATGGCAGAAAGGCGCAAAATACAAATAGATTGTGGAGGTTGAGGAAATAACAGCATAGATTTAACTCTTAATATGTTAGAATTACGCTCTATTTTAATCAAAAAAGCAGAAATCCGCAGTAAAACAGGTATCAAAATGTCGAAAACTTACTATCTCTTCGCCCAAAACATTCAGACCGACTCGCCAGAATCTTTATTCGATCCTGTTTTTTGGCAGACACAACAGTTAGTTTTAGGTTCAGCCAAAGGACGCGGTATTACCTATTTTTTAAAAACGAAAGATCGTTGGGGTATAAATTGTGCCTTACGCCATTATTATCGTGGTGGACTATTCGGAAAATTAGTGAAAGATCATTTTCTGTTTAGCGGAATAAATCAATGTCGTAGCATTAAAGAATTTAACTTACTGCAGCAACTTAAACAGAAAAATTTACCTGTTCCCAAACCTATTGCAGCAAGGGTTATTCGCTCAGGATGTTGTTACCAGGCGGATATTTTAAGTGAATTAATTGAAAATAGTCAGGACTTAGTCGCTGCTTTACAAAAACACTCATTACATCACGAAATTTGGTACCATATCGGAAAATTAATTCGTCAATTACATAATGAACAAGTTTGTCACAGCGATTTAAACGCACATAATATTCTGCTACAACGCCTTGAAAATCATCAATGTAAATTATGGTTACTTGATTTCGATAAATGCGGTTTTAAAACGGGAGACAACTGGAAACAAGAAAATCTACAACGACTTTACCGCTCATTTCAAAAAGAGGTGAAGCGTTACCATATTCATTTTAACGAAAACAACTGGCAACAATTATTAAGCGGCTATACGGAATAAAGCTCAACTTAATATCACAGAATTTTCATCATTTCTTAACAAAGATAATATTTTATTTTTCCAAAATGGTTTTAAAAACACCTGACGGCACTAATTTTGCAATATTACCACCGTGTAATAAAATTTCACGTACCATTGTTGAGGAAACATAAGACCATTTTTCTGATGGAGGGAAAAATAAACTTTCAACACCATTCGTTAACAAACGATTTAAATGAGCAAGTTGCAGTTCATAATCAAAATCACTGGATGTTCTCGCTCCACGAATAATACCCTGAATATTACGTTCTAAAATTAGATGCGCCAATAAACCATCAAATGAGATCACTTCAACATTGTTTAATCCTAATGTAGCAATTTTGACGAAATCTAGCCGTTGTTGCAAACTGAACATTGGCTTTTTGCTCGGGCTTGCTGCTACCGCCACAATCAATCTTGGGAACAATCGCGCTGCACGCATAATAATATCCAGATGTCCGTTGGTGATAGGGTCGAATGTTCCAGGATAAATCATTGTTATCATTATTTTTTCTCGCTTAAATAAGGTAATAAAATGTTTAAAGTACGTTGTAAAGCACCACGATTCTGTTGCAATATATGATAGCCGTTTTGCCCATATTGCTCGGCTTTCTGCGGATTTGTCAACAAAGCACTAATCTGCTGAACCAGTGCAGGTATACTATTTTCAATCACAATGACACCCTCGGCTTCAATCAATTTTTGATAAATTTGCTGAAAATTAAACATATGTTTACCGCTGATTACTGGCAATTTAAATAATAAGGGCTCAAGTGGATTATGCCCACCACGCTCAATAAAACTGCCTCCAATAAAAGCAATATCCGCCAACGCATATAATTTTAACAACTCACCCATTGTATCGCCCAATAACACCGTTGTCTGCGAAACTATCAACTCGCCTAAACTTCGTTTTTGATAACAAAATTGCTGTTGTCGTAACAATTTTTCCACTTCGGTAAAACGTGCGGAATGGCGTGGCACAAGAATCAATAATAAATTCGGATATCGTTGCAGTAATTGTTGATGTGCCTTCAACACCATTGTTTCTTCGCCTTCGTGGGTGCTTGCAGCAATCCAGACCGGACGCTGTTGCAACATTGCAATTTTCTGCTGACGATAATCAGCAATTTCCTCATCAGAAACAGTTAAATCAAACTTTAAATTACCACTGCAACTGATTTTGCTTTTGTCAACGCCTAAACGTTGGTAACGCTCTACACTTAATTCATCCTGTGCGGAAATATGCGTAAATGCCTGCCAAATCGGCATAAGAGAATGCCGTAAATAGGCATAATGTTTAGCGGATTTATCTGATAAACGAGCGTTGATTAAAAACAGTGGAATATGGTGGTTCTTAATTTGTTGCAACAGATTAAACCACAACTCTGTTTCAACAATAATAAAACATTGAGGCTGAAATTGTTGCAAAAAACGTTTCATTAAAAACGGCAGATCAAACGGCAAATAACAATGTTGAACACGGTTACTAAACAAAGCCTGTACACGTTCCGAGCCACCTGGAGTAAAAGTGGTAATGGTTATGGGTACATTCGGAAACTGTGCCAATAATTGTTTCACCAACGGCGTAACCAACAACACCTCACCAACTGAAGCCGCGTGAATCACAACACTCTGTTTTTGCAAAGATTTTGTTAAAGCAAAGCGCTCACGCCACCGTTGACGATACCCTATCTCTTTTCGACTTTTGTACAAAAAAGTGAGCAGAATAAAGGGCAAAGCGATAATAAAAAGTACATTATAGATGAAAAATAACATTATTTACTTCTCTTTCAAAAATCGATCTACCCCATTTTCACAATAGACAATTTTTTGCTGTATTGTTTTTTCCAATAACTGATCATTCTGTGGTAATGCATCTCTGGCTTCTTCGTTATGCCACAAATGATAAGCGATAGCCGAAAAACGAATATCTTTTCGTTTCATTCCCGCATTATAAAAACGAGCAACAAATTCGCTATCTTCTCGTCCCCAACCAACAAAGTCATTATTAAAACCATTGATTTTTAAAGCATCTTCACAGAAAAATGCCATATTACAACTACGAATACCTTTAAAATAATTTTTCTTTTCTTTATGAATAAATCTATTTATCCAATATAAATGGCAAGCTGAAAAACGTTTTTCAATACGATTTTCAATCCCTTGCTGATACCACCTTATTCGAGGATAAACTTGTGGTTTCTGTAATATTTGTTTCGTCTTCTCTAATGGTAAAACTACTCGCCCTCCTTGTACTAGCACACCTCGTTTAGCATAAGAAATATGATCCTGAATAAATAATGGGTGTAAAACCATATCACCATCAATAATAATAATATAGTCTCCTTTTGCTTGAGAAATTGCACGATTTCGGGATTCAGCGGCTCTAAATCCTCTATCAGCTTGCCAACAATGAATTAAAGGAATAGGGAACATCTGTTGATATCGTGAAATTAATTGTGCGGTTTCCTGGCGAGAGCCATCATCTGCCACTAATACTTCCATTGGTAATACTTTTTGTTGCAATACCGAATTTAAGACCGCCTCTAACGCATCGGGACGATTATAAGTTGTAATAATCAAAGAACTACTAAGTTTTTGATTATATTCTATTAATTTCACATATTTATAATAAGCCCCCATTGCATTGGCACAGGAAATAACAAAACCATCTTGTCCATCTAAAAATCCTTTTTTCAAAACATAATGTTTAAAAAATGAAGAGAAACCGTGTCCAATTGCAGAAAAAACAGTGGCTTTTTTTCTCCCTTGTTGCTGCTCTGCGAACAAGGTTGTGTACTGCTGCATTTTCTGAATTAAATCGGCGGCACCATCAAATGAGTAGTGCAAAAAAGGTTGTTTTAATTTTATGAATTGGATATTTTTAGGAATTTCAAGTGCCTCATGTACTAATTTTTGATTAAATTGCACTTGTTGACGGTGATATAAGCGAGGAACATAATTTGGATACCAACCGCAGGTTTTAATAACTCGACCTCGATAATGATTTAATCTAGATAAAGAATATACAAAATTTGTTTTTGTTAAATCTATCTGCTTTAATTCTTCAATAAGTGATTTAGGTAAAATCTCATCACTATCAATATTTAAAATCCAATTATGTTTTGCATATTCAGCAGCTAAATTTTTTAAAGGTCCAAATCCAATAAAAGGTGAATATTTAATAACAACATTAGGGAATTGCTTAGCAATTTCGATTGTTCGATCTGTAGATCCATTATCCAATACAATAATTTCATCAAAATCTGCTAATGCTTTTAATACTTTTTCTAAATATTTTTCTGAATTTTTCACTAACATAGTGATACTAATAGCAAGATTTGAACTCATATTTTCCTCTTTTTAAAAAATCTACATTCTAAATGTAAAACTACCCGTTAATAAAATACGATAATTTATAATAACTATCTATTTTATAATAGATAGTTATGCAATCCCATATAAACAAAAATCCTCTTCCTTGACGGTAAGAGGATTCTTTTCACCACATAATATAATATATTACTTCACACGAGCCACATACTCGCCAGAACGAGTATCTACACGGATAACTTCACCAATTTGAATAAATAATGGTACACGCACTACCGCACCGGTGCTTAAAGTTGCCGGTTTACCACCTGTTCCTGCTGTATCGCCTTTCAAACCGGGATCAGTATCAACCACTTCCAACTCTACAAAGTTTGGTGGAGTAACAGTAATCGGAGAACCGTTCCATAACGTTACGATACATTCTGCCTGATCCAACAACCATTTATCATTATCACCAATCGCTTTCGCATCTGCAGCAAGTTGTTCAAAAGTTTCATTGTTCATAAAATACCAAAATTCTTCATCTTTATATAAGAAAGTAAGATTAGTATCAACAACATCTGCCGCTTCGACAGTTGAACCTGATTTAAAGTTCACATCCAACACTTTGCCTGAAATCAATTTACGAATACGAGTACGAGTAAACGCTTGTCCTTTCCCCGGTTTCACAAACTCATTTTCTACGATTACGCAAGGTTCGCCATCTTGCATAAATTTAAGACCTGGTTTGAAATCGCTGGTAGAATAGCTTGCCATAATATCCTCATTAATATTTGATTGTCTGTTCAATTCACCGCACAATTCACAAAAAATTGTGCTACTTTAGAAAAGTTGGAAGTATATATCTCTAACGGTTGAATTTTCAACTTTTTAAGAAGTTTTTGATAAAAATAATGTCATTTAATGGAAGACATAGGTAAAAAAATCGTCATATGATAATGCAAAACCTCACATTTGGAGCAGATTCCGATTGGACTGAATACTTAACCACTGCGGTTTCCGATCCGATTCAACTTTTAACATTACTGAATTTACCGCTCGAACCTTATCAACAACATTTGGCTGCTCGCCGCTTATTTGCAATGCGTGTACCAATGCCATTTATAGATAAAATGGAAAAAGGTAATGCGAACGATCCTCTTTTTTTGCAAGTGATGACTGATGCTGCCGAATTTCTGCAAACACCCGGATTTGTGAAAGATCCGCTGCAAGAACAGGATAATGCCATCCCTAATTTGTTACATAAATATCATAACCGTGTATTGCTGATGGTAAAAGGAGGCTGTGCTGTTAACTGTCGTTATTGTTTTCGACGTCATTTCCCTTACGAAAATAATCCCGGAAACAAAACTAATTGGCATAAAGCATTGGATTATATTGCTCAACATTCCGAAATTGAGGAAGTGATCTTTTCTGGTGGCGATCCATTAATGGCGAAAGATCGCGAATTAGCGTGGTTACTTGAGCAGTTAAATCAAATTCCACACTTGAAAACTGTGCGGATTCACTCTCGATTACCAGTGGTCATTCCACAACGTATTACGCTCGAATTGTGTCGATTATTGGCAGACTTACCGCTTAACAAAGTGCTGGTGTTACATATTAATCACGCAAATGAAATTGATGCACTATTAATCAACCGCCTACAGCAATTAAAGCAATCGGGAGTAACGCTACTGAATCAATCAGTGCTTTTAAAAGGGATTAATGATGATGCACACACTCTCAAAACACTAAATGATAAACTATTTGCTGCCGGTATTTTACCCTATTATCTTCATCTGTTGGATAAAGTGGAAGGAGCAAGCCATTTTTGGATTGATGATGAACGTGCTTTAGCTATTTATCGACAATTAATTGCTTCATCTTCCGGTTATCTTGTACCGAAACTTGCGCGTGAAATTGCTGGCGAAAAAAGTAAAACTTGGTATAGCTAAAAATATTTAAATAAATCGTGATTAGCCTTAGTCATTGCCTATTTTTTCCTTTAAAATAGCCAACGAAAATATGGTAGACACTTCTGTCTGCCAAGAAAGAATTTTTTTATCATTCAAAGTTATCATATTACTTTGAATCAACAGCATTGTTGCAATAATGATTTTTAACCAAAATTTGAGGTATAACCGTGAGTAACACAGACAAGGAACAGCAAAGCGAACAACAGGACGCTAAACAGAACGAATTAAATTTAGAATTTAATGAATTTGAGCCTATCACACCTAAAAGACCAGCAGTTGAAACTGCACCTTCTTTTATCGATAAACTAAAAGGTATCTTTCATAAAAAAACGACACAAGCAGAAACCTTTCAGCAAGCAGAAGTTGGGCAAACTGTTGAGAATACAGAAAGCAACGACTTTACCGCTGAACCGGTTACTACACACAAAACATCACCATTAGCCAATTTGTCAACACGTTCTCGCCGTTTGCTTATTAGTGCCGCTGTGTTGGTTATCATCATTGTGTTATTTCTTTGGTTAAAACCTAACAGCCAACCGGTAGATAGCCTACAATCTCAAGATAATAATTTGCCAATTGAATTTCAGCCAATTGATCCGAATGCTACTAATACCAACAATGAAGGTGTGCCAACAATGCAAACCGAAGAGCAAGCAATGGATAATGCCAATGACAACATAACAGATTCGACTACAGCCAATAATAATGCTACCGTTACTGCTGAAACACTCACACAAAACAGTACCGCATCGGCTCCATCAGTGGATAATACCCCAATTACGACTGATGAAAACAATGCAGCTGCGACTAATCAAGCACAAACTCCGTCTATCACTCCTGCTCCAGTTACCCCTACGCCAGGATCAGAGCAGAAACCTGCTCTTAGTCAGGCTGAAATTGATAAAATTGAAAAACAAGCGTATGAAGCTGAGCAAGCTCGTTTAATTGCAAAAGCAAAAGCCCGTGCTGAACAGCGAGCTAGAGAAGAGTTTAAAGCAAAACAGCAGAAACAGAAAGAGCAAGAACAGCGTAAAGCACAAGCCATTCTTGACGGCAAAAATGTTCCTGTTGTTGATGCCAAACCTGTCACTAGAAGTAGCTCAAAATCCACTTCATCTACAACAAACGTTTCAAGTGGTGGGCAAGCTAAAACATTAACTATTCCGGCAGGTACTTCTTTGATGCAGGTGTTCCGTGATAACAATCTAAACATTGCCGATGTAAATGCAATGACTAAAGCAAATGGTGCCGGTAATGCATTAAGTAGCTTCAAACCGGGAGACAAAGTTGCCATCAAAGTAAACGGTGGTCGCGTTTCAGAACTCCAATTACCTAATGGAGCAAAATTTATTCGTCAAAGCAATGGTTCTTATATTTATCAAAAATAGTCATAAAACCATCTGTAACTAGGTGGTTTTGACCTAACAAAAAAGGTTCAACCTCTCGGTTGAACCTTCTACAATTTGATTATTCAGAAAATACTTTTTTACTCAAAAGAATCTTTCAAACGTTCACTGGCACGTCTTGCCTCTCCTTTATGTTGCAATTTATTGAGCTGACGTTCTAATTTTTCTTGTACATCATTAATGGCTGCATACATATCTTCGTGTTCCGCTTTCGCAACAAGGTTACCGAAAGGTGTACCAATCATAGCTTCCACTCCAAATCCTTTTGGCAGTTTTTGTAAAATAAAATGAGGATTTATTAACTGGGTTTGCCATTTGCCTAATTTTGCTAAACGTTCTTCAATGTGGGAACGAATTGCTGGGGTAATTTCCATTTGTTTGCTTGTAATATTTAGGGTCATAACATTTACCTCTCATAGTAATAAGACTGTTGCCAGTCAAGAAAAAATCTTGTTCTTGATTAAGAACATAATGCCGTATGATCAGCTTTTCAAGCCTTTTATCGTTTATTTTTCAGAATAGTGAAGTAGGTCAAATTTCTAAAATAATCTGCTTTACATTTTTAGATCGTGCTTTTTCGTCCATACTGATTTTTATGTTAGAATGCGCCCCATTCTTTGACTCAAACGATAATATTATGCAGACTGACTTTTCCGAATCACATTACAATCAACAGTTAGAAGATAAAGTTTATTATCTAACTCAACTACTTAAACCTTTTTTTCAGGGTGAAATTAAGGTTCATCGTTCCGCATTAAAACATTATCGAATGCGTGCTGAATTTCGGGTTTGGCACGATGGCGATGATCTTTATCACATTATGTTTGATCCGCAAAGTAAGCGGCGTTATCGCATTGATCAATTTCCAATTGCTTCAACATTAATCAATGCAATGATGAGTGCATTACTGCCATTGCTTAAACAGCAACCGATTTTGCGTAATCAATTATTCCAGATTGATTATCTCAGTACCGTCAGCAATAAAATTATCGTCAGTTTGCTTTACCATAAAAAGTTAGATGAAACTTGGATCGCTGCCGCAAAACAATTGAAACAACAGCTTGAACAGCAACAATTTGATGTGCAAATTATAGGGCGCGCCAATAAACAGAAAATTTGCTTGGATCAGGATTTTATTGATGAAGTGTTGCCAATCAACGGCAAAAACTATATCTACCGCCAAGTTGAAAACAGTTTTACCCAACCGAATGCCGGCATTAACTGCCAAATGATTGAATGGGCATTATCCTGCACAGAAAATGCCAAAGGTGATTTGCTAGAACTCTATTGTGGTAATGGCAATTTTTCAGTGGCTTTAGCACAGCATTTTAGAAAAGTGTTGGCGACTGAAATCGCCAAACCTTCAGTACAGGCAGCACAATTCAATATCGCCGCCAATCATATTGATAATCTGCAAATCATTCGAATGTCGGCAGAAGAGTTTACGCAAGCATTGCAAGGCGTGCGCGAATTTTATCGCCTGAAGGGGATTGATCTTAAACAGTATCAATGCAACACCATTTTTGTTGATCCGCCTCGTGCCGGCTTGGATGCGGAAACCTTAAAAATGGTGCAACAATATGACAATATTCTTTATATTTCCTGTAATCCGCAAACTTTGGCAGAAAATTTAACCGTTTTAAGTCAAACTCATCATATTGAAAAAGCGGCACTTTTTGACCAATTTCCTTATACGCACCATATCGAAAGCGGTGTCTATTTGGTGAGAAAATAATGCAGATTCAACTTATTAATCAATCCGGCGATGATGAAAAATTTCGTCAAATAATCGAAAAATGGCAGTTGGAAAATGATCCGCAAGCACCATTCGCTTTGGTTTTAGAGCCGCAACGCTTGGCACTTTATAAAACGGATGAAGCGAAGCTCGGTGCGATTTGTGTCGATTTCGTTGCCGGAACAATGGCACATCGACGTAAATTCGGCGGCGGTCGCGGCGAAGCGGTCGCTAAAGCAGTCGGCGTGAAAAAAGGTAAATTGCCAAAGGTGCTTGATGCAACCGCCGGTTTAGGGCGCGATGCTTTCGTTCTGGCAGCAATTGGCTGTGAAGTGTCATTGGTGGAACGCAATCCGGTAGTGGCTGCATTGTTGGAAGATGGTTTACAACGTGCTTATCAGGACGCGGAAATCGGTGATTTTATGCAACAACGAATGAAATTGTTGCCGATTAAAACCATAGCAGAACTTGATCCGGAAACAGAGAAATTTGATGTGGTTTATCTTGACCCTATGTTTCCGCACAAAAACAAAAGTGCGTTAGTCAAGAAAGAGATGCGTGTTTTCCAATCCTTGGTTGGGGCAGATTTAGATGCAGATCAGCTATTGGCAACAGCATTGAAATTGGCGCATCGGGTGGTGGTGAAACGCCCCGATTACGCCGGTTATTTGGCAGAATGCAAACCGCATTTCAGCCAAACAACCAAAAATCACCGTTTTGATATTTACATCAACCACGAACTTGCTGCATTTGCGCAAGATTAAGCAACGCCAATTTCCGCATAATCGCTTTTAAAACCACACCATAAATCGGCACAAAAAAGAGCAAACCAATCAAGAGTTTAAATAAATAATCCACAAAGCCGATCTCTACCCAGTTTTCTGCCATAAAAGCATCTGTACTGTGATAGAAAGCGATAGCAAAAAAGGCGAAAGTATCGCATAAACTACCGAAGATCATCGAACTGCTCGGTGCAATCCACCACGTATTTAACTGTCTTAAACGATTAAACACCAACACGTCCAATAATTGACCGAACACATACGCGGCAAAACTGGCGATAGAAATACGAAAAACGAACAGATTAAACGTCGCCAACGCGGCTAAACCTTGATATTGCGTATCAGAAAAGAGCGTAGAGATAACATAACTGACAATCAGTGCCGGAAACATTACCCAGAAAATAATCCAGCGAGCCTCTTTTGCACCGAAAACACGCACGGTTAAATCAGTGGCTAAAAAGATAAATGGAAAGGTTAGCGTTCCCCAAGTGCTATGAAAACTGAAATCCAACCACGATAAATTGATGGTGAATGGAATTTGCACGAGGTAATTGCTGATAGCAATGATAAAAATGTGGAAAAATGAAAGTAAAATTAATGCACGGCGTTTTTGACGATCGCCGAAAATCGCTTGAGCTGATACCATATTGTGTCCTTTTTATCTCAATGAAAATCTTTGGGGTGAGGGAACCCAACTACAAAAATAGGGGGTGAATGATACGCTGATGATAAAATTTTGCAAGAAAAAGCATATAATATGGCAGAATTACACAACAAAAGGAGAACGAAGATGACACAAAAAATTGCTATTTTATTAACCAAAGGTTTTGAAGAGTCTGAAGCATTAGTGCCGAATGATCTTTTCAGACGCGCCGGCTTACACACTGATCTCATTTCCATTGATAACACCGAGATCGTTTCTTCCTCCCATAATGTCAAAGTGGTTGCTGATCAATTACTGAATCAGACTGATCTAAACAGTTACGATTTAGTAATGCTGCCGGGTGGTCAGGTCGATCTCGAAAAATATGCGGCGTTGGCTGACACTTATCGTCAATTTGCACAGCAGCAAAAATGGGTTGCAGCAATTTGTGCAGCACCGACCGCTTTAGCAAAAGTCGGATTATTAAAAGGCAAAAATGCAGTTTGCTATCCTTCAATGCGTGCTGACTTAATTAATAACGAGGTGAATTATCGTCATCTTACTACCGTCATTGATGCGCCGTTTATTACCGGTCGAGGACCAGGAGCTGCCTTCGATTTCGGTTTGGCGATTGTCGCTCAATTACTGGGTATTGATGTAGCTGAACAGTTAAAACAACAACTTTATTACTAAATAATTCTTGCTCATTTATTTATCCGGTAATTCTAACGATTAACATAAAAAAGGAAAGAATAATGCAAAACTATGGTGTTACCATTTCAACATTTGGCGAAGCGGATGTACTTCAATTTCAGCCCCAATTACCAATGCCGACTATCAGTGCTAAGCAGGTTTTGATCGAAAATCACTTTGCTGGCGTGAATCCAGTTGATTTTAAAACGCGTAAAGGATTAGGCTGGGGAGCGGAAAAATTTAAATCACAATTGCCAGCTGTGCTAGGTTTCGATCTTGCTGGAATCGTGATTCAAGCCGGTGCAGAAAGCGGTTTTAATGTGGGTGAACGCGTTGCCGCACTCACCTTTGACGGCGGCGCTTATAGCCGTTATGTTGCGGTCAATGCTGATTTGGTTGCGCGCGTACCGAAAGCAGTTTCATTGCAGCAAGCAGGCGCAATGCCGACCGTTGTCGTTACCGCATTGCAAATTCTGAAACAGGCAAACGTTTCTGCCGGACAGAAAATAGTAATGTCTGCACCGTTAGGCGGTGTCGGGCATTTATTATTACAGCTTTTAGCCAAAGAGAATGTCGATATTACCGTTATCTGTTCCGAAGCTAAACAGCAACAAGCATTGGCTTTAGGTGCAAATCACACCGTTGATTATCATCATCCGCACGCTTATCCCAATCTCAATGCCGATCTTTTTATTGATTTAGTAGGTGGTGAGAGAGGTGTCGCTGCATTGAAAATGGTGAAAAAAGGAGGACGTGTTATCTGCATTCCTACCATTCACGTGCCGTTATTACAACAGGCTGGGGCTGAACAGCAACTGCTGGTGGAAAAGATGTTGGCGGTGCCAAATCGTCAGGATCTGGAAACAATGTTGAATTATGTAGCAAAAAACTGTTTACGGTTAAATATTGCTCGAGTTTTTCCAATAACTGAAATTCAACAGGCACACCGTCAGCTCGAAAGCGGACATACTAATGGTAAAATTGTGTTAGATTTGCAACTTGGATAAGTTATGTCATTAAGTGAAAAAGAAAAAATGGCGGCAAAACTGCCGCATTTCCCGTATGATCCAGAATTAATTCGACTTAGACAACAATCGAAGCAGATTTTATTTCAGCTCAATTATCAGCTTTCTCCTATCGACCCCCAACGTAAAACATTACTAAAGCGTCTGCTAGGTAAAAGCGGAGATAATTTGCACATAAATTCACCGTTTTTCTGTGATTACGGCTTTAATATTGAAGTCGGTAATAATTTTTTCGCCAATTATCAATGTACTATTTTGGACAGTGGCAAGGTTTCAATTGGGGATAATGTGATGTTTGCACCTAATGTCAGTCTTTATACAGTTGGGCATCCATTACATTACCAACAAAGAAATCAAGGCTATGAACAGGCAAAAGAAATTATTATTGAAGATAATGTCTGGATTGGAGGCAATTGTGTGATTTTAGGTGGTGTTACCATCGGTGAAAACAGCGTTATCGGTGCCGGCAGCGTGGTAACAAAATCAATTCCTCCAAACAGTTTAGCATTCGGCAACCCTTGTCGTGTAATTCGGGAAATCAACGAACAAGATCGCAAACATTATCAAGAACTGCTGGATCGCACTGTTTAAAACCACCAATTCAAGCTACAATTAACTAACACAAATAACAGAGATAAAAAAAGCCGCCCCAAACACTAGGCGGCAAATAACCTAAGGAACTAATTTAAACAACCATTATGTTGCATTTTTTCAGACAAATCCGTTCTGAAAAAGTTCAGTTAAAATCAGAAATTTTTTAAAGAAAGGTTTTTCACTATGCCACTATTAGACAGTTTTAAAGTTGACCACGTTAAAATGAATGCACCGGCGGTGCGTATTGCCAAGACAATGCAAACGCCTAAAGGTGATAAAATTACTGTTTTTGATCTACGTTTTTGCAAACCGAATCAAGATAATATCAGCCCCAAAGGTATTCATACTTTAGAACATCTTTTTGCCGGTTTTATGCGAGACCACCTCAATAATGATAGTATTGAAATTATTGATATCTCTCCAATGGGATGTCGCACCGGATTTTATATGAGCTTAATCGGCACTCCGGCGGAACAACTCGTGGTAGAGGCTTGGGAAAAAGCAATGCAGGATGTATTGTCTATAAAAAGTGAAAAAGAGATCCCGGAATTAAACCAATATCAATGCGGAACATACACTGAACATTCGCTAGTGGAGGCTCAAGCAGCAGCAAAAAAGGTGCTTACTCAGGGAATCGGCATTAATCACAATCAAGATTTATTACTTGATGACAGCTTTTTAAATCAATAGTAACCTCAAGCCAAGCTCTTCAGCTTGGCTTTTTATTTGCCCACAACATTGAAGGAATAAAACTCTATGACAACATTAGGTACACCTCTGACTTCCACTGCCACAAAAGTAATGATGCTCGGCTCCGGAGAATTAGGTAAAGAGGTTGTAATTGAATTACAGCGTTTAGGTGTGGAAGTTATTGCGGTTGATCGTTATGCTGACGCACCGGCACACCAAGTGGCACACCGTGCTTACACCATTTCAATGTTAGATGGTGATGCACTCAAAAGTCTTATCGAAAAAGAAAAACCGGATTACATTGTTCCGGAAGTAGAAGCCATTGCCACCGATACTTTAGTCGAATTGGAACAGCAAGGCTATAATGTTATTCCGACGGCAAAAGCTGTTAAGCTAACAATGAATCGTGAAGGTATCCGCCGTTTAGCTGCCGAAGAGTTAGGTTTGCCGGCCTCCCCGTTTCAATTTGTCGACAATTTTGCCGATTTTCAACAGGCGGTGGAAAAAATCGGCTTGCCTTGCGTAGTTAAACCGATTATGAGCTCCTCCGGGCACGGACAAAGCATTCTCAAAAATAGAGAGCAGTTGCAACAAGCGTGGCAATATGCACAAGAAGGCGGTCGTGCCGGCGGCGGACGTGTCATTGTTGAGGGCTTTATCCGTTTTGATTATGAAATCACCTTATTAACTGTACGCCATCGTGGCGGCACATCCTTCCTTGCGCCGATTGGTCACGTACAAGTTGATGGCGACTATCAGGAATCTTGGCAACCGCAAGCGATGAGCGAGATTGCATTACAAAAAGCACAGCACATTGCTGAAAAAATCACCGGTGCATTGGGTGGTTATGGGATTTTCGGCGTAGAAATGTTTGTTTGTGGTGATGAAGTTATTTTTAATGAAGTTTCCCCTCGTCCGCACGATACCGGAATGGCCACCTTGATTTCTCAAGATTTGTCGGAATTTGCATTACACGCACGCGCCATTTTAGGCTTACCTATTCCACAAATAAAACTATTGGCACCAAGCGCCTCTAAAGCAATCGTAGTGGAAGGAAAATCCAATCAGGTTCGTTTTGCCAATCTGGAAAATGTACTTGCCGAAGCAGACACTAATCTTCGCCTGTTCGGTAAAAGAGAAGTCAACGGACATCGCCGTTTAGGCGTAATTTTGGCAAGCGCCGATAGCGTTGAGGCGGCACGAGAAAAAGCAAACCGCGCCTATCAAAAATTGGAAATCATACTGTAACCTGTCATTTTCTCCATATCTAGGCTTCTCTTTGAGAGAAGCCTGTCGCCTGTGCTCACACAATATCCACTTTCAATTCACCTAATTTATCAACCGCAACCACAATGTGATCGCCAATTTCCACTTTGCCGACACCTTTCGGCGTGCCAGTAAAAATTAAATCACCCGGCTGTAAACAAAAATAAGTTGATAGATGAGAAACGGTTTCCGCCACTGACCAGATTAATTGGTTAAGATCACTGCTCTGCCGCACGTCACCATTAACCCAAAGCTGAATCGCACCTTGCGACAAATGCCCCACTTCACTTGCTAACGACACTTCACTTATTGGTGCAGAGTAATCAAACGCCTTACCAATTTCCCACGGTCGCCCCATCGCTTTCATCTCATTTTGCAAATCACGTCTGGTCATATCCAAACCAACCGCATAGCCCACAACATAATCCAACGCCTTTTCCACAGCGATATTGGCACCCGATTTACCGATTACCGCGACTAATTCACCTTCATAATGCAAGTTTTTCGTTAGCATCGGATAGGGAAACGCATAACATTCATTCTGCCTGACACACCGCACCGCATCCGATGGTTTACAAAAGAAAAACGGAGGTTCGCAATCCGGATTATGCCCCATTTCACGTGCGTGTTCCGCATAATTTCTGCCGACACAATAAACACGATGTACAGCTATCTTATCATTCGAACCTTTTACCGCGACTGTTGCCAACGGTGGCGGTGTGAATAGATACGCCATTTTGCTCTCCTTATTTGCTCAAACAAATATCACAAATTTAATAAAAATTACCACACTACACTGACACTCTCGATTTTTTCATTTTATTTTTTGATCAACTTCACAAATTTAAACATTGCTTATTTTAAGAAAATAGAAAATTGGTTATTTTTATCTCATCGAAACGTTTCGATAATGATAATTAGGAGTAAAAAATGAAAAAAACAGGTATTTTAAATGCACAGCTTTCTCATCTGATTGCAACTTTAGGACATACCGATTTTCTGACAATTTGTGATGCCGGGTTGCCGATACCGCAACAATCAGAGCGTGTTGATTTAGCATTAACGCCGACCATTCCTAGTTTCTTATCTGTTTTTGATGCCGTTATTGAAGAGTGTTTTGTTGAAAGAGTGGTACTTGCCGAAGAGATAAAAACACATAATCAAAATATTCATAACGCATTATTACAACGCCTTTCCCAATTGGAACAGCAGCAGAACAATCATATTCAAATTGATTATGTTTCACACCAACAATTTAAACAGCTTAGCCAAGCAAGCAAAGGTTTTGTACGTTCCGGTGAATGTACGCCATACGCCAACATTATTATTGGATCAGGCGTTCCTTTTTAAATGGAGAACGATATGCAACCGATTTTAAAACTTGACAATATTTGCAAATCCTTCCCGGGAGTTAGGGCTTTATATAATGCCGGATTATCCGTTTATCCGGGCAGAGTGATGGCATTAATGGGAGAAAATGGTGCCGGTAAATCCACATTAATGAAAATTTTAACCGGCATTTACATCAAAGACAGTGGTTCTATTCATTATCAGGGCCAAGAGGTGACGTTCAAAAATCCAAAAATGTCCCAATTAGCAGGGATCAGCATTATCCATCAGGAATTAAACATTATTCCGAACTTAACCATTGCAGAAAACATTTTCTTAGGCAGAGAATTTACCAATAAATTCGGTGGCATTGATTGGAAGAAAATGACAACCGAATCTGAAAAATTGTTAAAACGTCTAAAAATTAAACACAGCCCAACTACACCAGTAGAACAGCTTTCATTAGGCGAATTACAGATGATCGAAATTGCCAAAGCATTGAGTTTTGATGCAAAAGTGATCATTATGGATGAACCGACCGATGCACTTACCGACACTGAAACTGATGCGCTCTTCAATGTCATCAGAGAACTCAAACAGCAAAATTGTGGGATTGTTTTCATTTCTCACCGTATGCAGGATATTTTCACCATTTGCGATGATGTCACCGTTTTGCGTGACGGAGAGTTAATAGCAGAACGCTCCTTGAAGGAAATTAATGAAGAACAATTAATTGAATTAATGGTAGGAAGAAAGCTCTCCGAACAATATCCGCATATTGAATCGCCGATCGGCGACACTGTCTTAGAAGTGAAAAACATCAGTGGTTGTGGTGTTCACAATGCTTCATTCAAATTACACAGAGGCGAAATTTTAGGCATTTCCGGTTTGATGGGAGCCGGTAGAACTGAATTAATGAAGTTAATCTATGGCGCTTTACCAAAAACCGCCGGCGAAGTTTTCCTCAAACAAAAACAGCTCTCCATTCATTCACCGCAAGACGGCTTAAACAACGGCATTGTCTATATTTCAGAAGATAGAAAGGGCGATGGTTTGGTGCTTGGAATGTCTATTAAAGAAAATATGACACTAACAGCATTGAAACAGCTCACTAAACATTATTCTATCAATCATAAAGCAGAAAAAATGACGGTTAATGATTTCATTCTCTTATTCAACATCAAAACACCGTCAATGAATCAAACCATCGGTTTGCTTTCCGGTGGTAATCAGCAAAAAGTGGCAATTGCCAAAGGCTTAATGACCAGACCAGATGTACTCATTCTTGATGAGCCGACACGAGGCATCGATGTAGGTGCAAAAAAAGAGATTTATCAGTTAATCAACAAATTTAAAGAAGAAGGAATGAGCATCATCATTGTTTCTTCTGATATGCCAGAAATTATTGGTATGAGCGACCGCGTTTTAGTGATGAATAATGGTGAAATTCGTGCGGAATATCTACGAAATGAAGTCACTCAAGAAAAATTACTCACTGCCGCTATTACCCAAATACATTAAAAAAGGGATTCATTATGACGACAACAACTGTAAATAAACAATTCAATTTAAAAGAATTTTTAATTGAACAACGTTCTATTATTGCGTTATTGGTGCTGATTGCGATTGTTTCTTCGATCAGTCCTAATTTTTTTACTATCGATAATTTACTCAATATTTTGCGTCAAACTTCGGTTAATGCCATTATCGCTGTTGGAATGACATTTGTTATTCTCACCGCCGGCATTGATTTGTCCGTAGGTTCTATCCTCGCCTTAACCGGTGCGGTTGCCGCCTCTTTGGTTAATATGGAGATTTCCATTTTTGTCGTGATCCCATTAGTGCTGTTATTCGGTACTCTGCTCGGCGGCATCAGCGGTGTCATTGTCGCTAAAGGGAAAGTACAGGCATTTATTGCCACTTTAGTTACTATGACATTATTGCGTGGTGTCACAATGGTTTATACCGATGGTCGCCCAATCAGCTTAGGTTTTTCCGATGTTGCCGATCAATTCTCTTTCTTGGGTACAGGTTATTTATTAGGCATTCTGTTCCCAATTTGGTTAATGGCAATTATCTTTATCGTTGCTTGGTATCTGCTAAAACATACCCCTATCGGTCGTTATATTTATGCGCTTGGTGGTAATGAAGCCGCTACCAGCTTATCCGGTATCAACGTAGACAAAGTGAAAATCTTCGTCTATGCCGTTAGTGGCTTGCTCGCTACCGTAGCTGGTTTAATTGTGACCTCTCGTTTATCTTCCGCCCAACCTACTGCCGGCGTTTCTTATGAACTTGATGCAATTGCTGCTGTAGTGGTCGGTGGAACAAGTCTAATGGGCGGTAAAGGTCGTATTACCGGAACATTAATCGGGGCGTTAATTATTGGCTTCTTAAATAATGCCTTGAATTTATTGGATATTTCTTCTTATTACCAAATGATTGCAAAATCGATCGTTATTTTACTTGCTGTGCTTACCGATCACTTTTGCAGTCGTAAAACCGCGTAACTTATTCAGTCAACCTCATTAAAGGAGAAACTTTTATGAAAAAACTTACCCTTCTCGCTTCAGCATTGCTATTAGGCTCACTTGCCAGCAACGTTGCTTTAGCAAAAGATACCATCGCACTTGCTGTATCAACCTTAGATAATCCTTTCTTCGTTACCTTAAAAGAAGGGGCAGAAAAAGAGGCAAGCAAACTTGGTTACAATCTTGTCGTGCTTGATTCACAAAATGATCCGTCAAAAGAGCTATCAAATGTTGAAGACATTACCGTTCGTGGCGCAAAAGTATTATTAATCAACCCAACAGACTCAACTGCCGTTGCTAATGCTGTTCGTGTTGCGAATAAGAAAAATATTCCGGTTATCACCCTAGACCGTGGTGCGGCGCAAGGCGATGTGGTCAGTCATATCGCATCAGATAACGTTGCCGGTGGTAAAATGGCTGGTGATTTTATCGCTGAAAAATTGGGTGACAATGCAAAAGTTATCCAGTTGGAAGGCATTGCCGGAACTTCTGCCGCTCGCGAACGTGGCGAAGGATTTAAACAAGCAGTGCAAGCGCATAAATTTGAAATTCTTGCCAGCCAACCGGCAGATTTTGATCGCACCAAAGGCTTAAACGTGATGGAAAACCTACTTACCGCACAACCTAATGTGCAAGCGGTTTTTGCTCAAAATGATGAAATGGCACTTGGCGCAATTCGTGCCGTTCAAGCGGCTAACAAATCCGTATTAATTGTTGGTTTCGATGGTACTGATGATGGTGTGAAAGCAGTTAAAAGCGGCAAACTGGGTGCTACAATTGCACAACAGCCGGATTTAATCGGTGCATTAGGCGTTCAAACTGCGGATAAAATTATCAAAGGTGAAAAAGTAGAAGCCAAAATCCCGGTACCATTAAAAGTCGTAACTCAATAATCTTTTTATAAATTTAATGCGTGGTGCGCCTTGCTGCGCACCATTAAAAATAAATTTTCAGTTGATAACTAAGGGCAAGCAAAATGCAAAAACTCACCGTTCTTGGCAGTATTAATGCCGATCACGTTATTCAAGTTCCTCATTTTCCACAACCGGGAGAAACTTTATCCGGTCAAAATTACCATATCGTCTATGGCGGGAAAGGTGCAAATCAAGCGGTGGCAGCTGCTCGTTTAGGAGCAAAAGTCGATTTTATTGCTTGTATTGGCGAAGATAAAATCGGGCTTGAGATGAAACAGGCTTTTCAAAAAGATGGCATAAACACCGAAAGCATCGCTACAATTCAAGGTGAAACTACCGGTATCGCTATGATCCAAGTTGCCGACAGCGGTGAAAACAGTATCGTCATTTCAGCCGGTGCCAATGCTCATCTCACCACCGACATTGTGGACAAGTTTAAACAGAAAATTCTTGACTCCGATGCACTATTAATGCAACTTGAAACTCCGTTAGATGCCATTATTTATGCGACAAAATTTGCTAGACAAGCAGGCAAACACACTGTGTTAAACCCAGCACCAGCAAAGGTGTTACCAGACGAACTACTTGCTCAATTAACAATGATTACGCCGAATGAAACTGAAGCGGAAGTGCTGACCGGCATTAAGGTAGTGGATGAAGAAAGTGCAGCACAAGCAGCATCAATTTTTCACCAAAAAGGTGTTGCTATCGTGTTGATTACATTAGGGGCAAAAGGGGTATTTATCAGCCATAATGAATTACAAAAAATTATTCCCGGTTTCCGTGTTCAGGCAAAAGACACCACAGCCGCCGGCGATACTTTTAACGGTGCGTTGGTAACTGCATTGTTGGAACAGAAACCACTGGAAGAAGCGATTCAGTTTGCCCACGCGGCAGCCGCTATCAGTGTTACCCGTTTCGGTGCACAAACTTCTATTCCGAGCCGTCAGGAAACGCTCGATTTTTTAGCCAATATCAAATAGCATAACTTAAATTATTCAAATAAAAGGCAAAACTGTTATGGCAACAATGAAGGATATTGCACGGATAGCGAAAGTTTCAACTTCAACCGTATCACACGTAATCAACAATACACGTTATGTCAGTGATGAGATACGTGAAAAAATTATGAAGGTTGTCAATGAGTTAAATTATACCCCTTCCGCTGTTGCCCGCAGTTTAAAAGTAAAAGAAACAAAAACATTGGGAATGTTGGTTACTGCCACCAGCAATCCGTTTTTCGCCGAAGTAGTGAGCGGAGTGGAACAATATTGCAATCAGCACCACTACAACTTGATCATTTCCAGTATCGATGGCAACGAACAACGCTTGCAGCAGAATATTCAAACTTTAATTCAAAAACAGGTGGACGGATTGCTGTTAATGTATTCTGACACTCGCCACGCAATGGTGGAACAGTTAAATCTAAATTTGCCGATTGTGGTAATGGACTGGTGGCCGACCGAACTGAATGCCGATAAAATTTATGAAAATTCCGAATTTGGTGCTTATCTTGCCACAAAAACCTTAATTGAGCAGGGACATAAAAATATCGCCATTATCACGGGTAAATTGGATAAATCCTTAGCTCACAACCGTTTGCTCGGTTACCAAAAAGCGTTGCAGGATGCGCATTTGCCGATCAACCCTGATTGGATCATTGAAAGCCATTTTGATTTTGAAGGTGGCGTAGAAGGAATGAAAAAATTGTTACAGATTACACCTCGCCCTACAGCAGTTTTTGCCTGTAGTGACACCATTGCAGTCGGCGTTTATCAAGTTGCTTGGCAACAAGGGTTACACATTCCTCAGGATATTTCTGTCATCGGTTATGACAATATTATGTTGGCGCAATATCTCACACCACCGTTAACCACAATTCATCAACCTAAAGCAGAATTGGGCAAATTAGCTGTGGAAACCTTACTGGAAAGGATTAAATCTCCAGATCTAGAATATAAAACCACAATGTTACAGCCACAATTAATTTGGCGTGCTTCCGTGGTTAAAATTTAGATATAGTCGTTTAAATATAAAATAAAAAATTGATATAAACCGAAAACAGTATACATGATATAGCGATACGATATAACACTAGCATTATTCTGAAAACAAACAACTATAAAATCCTAAATTTCCTGTTTTTGTGATTCTATATAAAAAACTCCTCATTACGTCAATGATTACGAATAGAGGAGCTTCAATATTTAACTAAGTAAAGCAAAATTATAGAATTTCTTTCGCTTTAGTAACGACATTATCCACAGTAAATCCGAATAATTTAAATAACTCGTCTGCTGGAGCAGATTCACCAAAGCGGTTTATTCCGATAATACGTCCTTCCAAGCCAACATATTTATACCAGAAGTCCGAAATGCCGGCTTCAATTGCAACACGTTTCTTGATGTTGCTTGGTAATACGCTTTCTTTATAAGCGACATCCTGTTTATCAAATACATTCGTGCTTGGCATAGAAACTACACGCACTTTGTGTCCTTCAGCAGTTAATTGTTCCGCTGCTTTCACTGCCAATTCCACTTCTGAACCGGTTGCAATAAAGATTAATTCAGGCGTACCTTCGCAATCTTTTAAGACATAAGCACCGCGTCTAACATTGGCAAGTTGTTGGGCGTTACGTTCCATTTGTGTTAGGTTTTGACGAGTGAAAATTAATGCACTTGGGCCTGCAGTGCGTTCAACCGCTGCTTGCCACGCAATCGCAGATTCCACTTGGTCACACGGGCGCCAAGTTTCTAAATTCGGAATTAAACGTAATGTTGCCGTCTGTTCTACCGGTTGATGGGTTGGCCCATCTTCCCCTAAACCAATGGAGTCGTGAGTGTAAACAAAAAGCACACGTTGTTTCATTAACGCTGCCATACGCACTGCATTATGCGCATATTCCATAAACATTAGGAAAGTGGCACCGTAAGGAATAAATCCACCGTGTAGAGCAATGCCGTTCATAATGGCGGACATCCCGAATTCACGCACACCGTAGTTAATATAGTTTCCATCAATCACATTGGCTCGTAATGGTTTTGAACCTGACCATAAGGTTAAGTTTGAACCCGCTAAGTCAGCAGAACCGCCCAAAAATTCAGGTAAAATTTTCGCATAGGCTTCAATCGCATTTTG
>NZ_JPXX01000019.1 GCF_000771875.1 Gallibacterium genomosp. 1
TTTTGTCTACTATGCCCAAAATAACAGGCATAAAAAAACCGCCGTTTGGCGGTTTTTAATTATTGAGGAATATATATAGAACCTAATTATTTAGAGATATGAGCTACTAAATCAAGAACTTTGTTAGAGTAACCTGTTTCGTTGTCATACCAAGAAACAACTTTAACATAAGTATCTGTTAATTGGATACCTGCTTTCGCATCAAAAATAGAGGTTAATGCACAACCGTTGAAGTCTGTTGAAACAACATCATCTTCTGTATAACCTAAAACGCCTTTTAATTCTTCTTCAGAAGCACGTTTCATTTCTGCACAGATTTCTGCATAAGTTGCAGGTTTTTCTAAGTTTACTGTTAAGTCAACAACAGATACGTTTGGAGTAGGAACACGGAATGCCATACCGGTTAATTTACCGTTTAATGCAGGAATTACTTTACCTACAGCTTTTGCCGCACCGGTTGAAGATGGGATGATGTTTTGAGCTGCACCACGACCACCACGCCAATCTTTCACAGATGGGCCATCAACAGTTTTTTGAGTTGCTGTAGTTGCGTGAACGGTAGTCATTAAACCGTCTTTGATACCCCATTTGTCATTTAATACTTTAGCAATTGGCGCCAAGCAGTTTGTTGTACAAGATGCATTTGAAACGATATCTTGACCTGCATAGCTATCGAAGTTAACACCATTTACAAACATTGGAGTGCTGTCTTTTGAAGGACCAGTCATAACAACTTTCTTCGCACCAGCGGTGATATGTTTACGTGCTGTTTCGTCTGTTAAAAATAAGCCTGTTGCTTCAACAACAACATCAACACCGATTTCGTTCCATTTTAAGTTAGCAGGATCACGTTCTGCAGTAACGCGAATAGTTTTACCGTTTACTACTAAATGACCGTCTTTAACTTCAACTGTACCGTCAAAACGACCGTGAGTTGAATCATATTTCAACATATAAGCCATATAATCAACATCGATTAAGTCATTGATACCAACAACTTCAACATCGTCACGATGTTGTGCAGCACGGAAAACGATACGACCGATACGACCAAAACCATTAATACCAATTTTAATTGCCATAGTATTTTTACCTATATTTAATGTTAAACAAAATTGAATTTAAACACGGACTATTAACATCACCAATATCCCGTGTTCAAGCTGGGCAAATTATAACACAAACTTGTTTTTAACGAAAATCCGCTAGCCCTCGGATGAAAGATAACACATCACTTTTTTGTGATCTACATCAAATTTTATTCATTAAAGTCTTCCGGTAAATGTTGCTGCATTGATGACCAAATAAGACCACTTTCAATACCATATTGTCTAATACAAGGACGAACCTGCTCCAATTCACCGCTTTGGCAAATTTTATGCAACTGATGGTAAAATTTTAATGCTAACGCTCGCCCTGTTGGATTGGAAAAATAGAAACGTCCGACTCGCTCATATAAACTCTTTAAACTGTTTAAAATTAGCCCATATACTGGATTTTTTGATGCAAATGCTAATTTTCTAAATAATTCATAATCAAACGTTGTATAGTCTTCAGCATTATCTTTTAATGCTGCTAACGGTTTAAACACTTCCAAAGATTCTTCTTTAGCAATTCGGAATGCCTTACAGATATAAATAGCGGAGATATTAGTCCTTGCCGACAAAATATTAGCAATAATTGTCGGCACACGTGTACCGTCCAGCTTAATCAAAGCTTCTAGAATATTCAATCCTGAAGTTTCCCAAATATTATTTACTCTCGTTGGTTTACCATGTTGAATACTTAACCAACCATCTCTCGCTAAACGTTGTAAAACCTCACGCAACGTTGTTCTGGTTACTCCAATTTTATCTGCCAGTTCTCTTTCTGCCGGTAAGTCAGTTCCCGGTGGAAAATGGTTATTCCAAATACTACGAATGATATACTCTTCCGCCAAACCGGCAGGACTTTGTGCTTTGATGATATCGTTCTGTGTTACCATTAATTATTCCTTCGTCTGTTTTCATATCTTTTAAATCAGTCTATTTTCCAATGTTTTTATAACAGCTCTATACTTAAAAGAGATGAAATAGTGAAAATTTTTGATCCTTCACAAATAAAATGAATATCGGATGAATGAACTTGCAAGATTGTATTACAATCTTGCTCGTTGTACATTGAAAAAATTCAATATTCTTTGATCAAAAAAACTTACAGTCTATGGAGATGACGTTATGGCGTATTTGCAAGCTGGTATGCAAAACTTTTTAGGGAAAAGCCCAAATTGGTATAAATTACTTATTATCGGTTTTTTATTGATAAATCCGATTGTTTTTTACATTGATCCTTTTACCGCAGGTTGGATCTTAGTTGCTGAGTTTATCTTTACGCTCGCAATGGCATTAAAATGTTATCCCTTACAACCAGGTGGTTTACTAGCATTAGAGGCCGTAATTATAGGAATGACTACACCGGAACATATTAAGCACGAAATTATGGCTAACTTTGAAGTTATTATGTTATTGATGTTTATGGTTGCCGGTATTTATTTTATGAAACAATTGTTACTGTTTCTATTTACTAAACTTCTTCTTGCTATTCGCTCCAAACTTGTTCTTTCCTTAGCTTTCTGTATGAGTTCCGCATTTTTATCCGCTTTTCTTGATGCACTTACCGTTGTCGCCGTAGTTATCAGCGTCTGTATGGGGTTCTATGGGGTTTATCACAAAGTCGCCTCCGGTAATAAGTTTGATGATTCCACCGATATTACCAATGACGATAAAATCACCAACGCAAAAAATACATTGGAAGAGTTTCGTGCATTTTTACGTAGTTTAATGATGCACGCTAGTGTCGGTACTGCTTTAGGTGGTGTAATGACAATGGTAGGCGAACCACAGAATTTAATTATCGCTGAACAAGCTGGCTGGAATTTTAGTGAATTCTTCTTTCGTATGGCTCCAGTTACCCTTCCAGTTCTTCTTTGCGGTTTATTAACCTGCCTTGCATTAGAGAAATTTAAATTATTCGGCTATGGCGCACATTTGCCACGTCGTGTCTGGTTAGTGTTAGCAATTTTAGATCGTAGTCAAAGCGAAAAAATGACCAATAATGATCGTCTGAAATTAATCGTTCAAGCAATTATTGCTGTTTGGCTAATTATCGGTTTAGCATTTCACCTTGCAGCCGTTGGATTAATTGGTTTAACCATTATTATTTTAGCGACCTCTCTTTGCGGAGTTACCGATGAACATACTATTGGGCGCGCGTTCCAAGAGTCATTACCGTTTACTGCTTTGTTAGTGGTATTTTTCACAGTTGTTGCCGTCATTATCGATCAACATCTTTTCGGTGGCATCATTCAATTCGTATTAAGTGCTAGTGAAAGCTCACAACTTATGTTGTTCTATATCTTCAATGGTCTGCTTTCGTCTATTTCAGATAATGTATTCGTCGGCACTGTCTATATTAATGAAGCAAAAGCAGCTTTAGAAGCCGGCAAAATTTCATTAACACAATTTGAGTCTATTGCTGTTGCAATCAATACCGGAACTAACTTACCTTCAGTGGCAACACCAAACGGTCAAGCTGCATTCTTATTCTTATTAACTTCATCATTTGCCCCATTAATTCGTTTATCTTATGGTAGAATGGTGATTATGGCGTTACCTTATACCATTGTGTTATCTATCGTTGGTCTTATTGGTGTAGAATTTTTCTTACCGGAACTTGCTTCATTATTTACGCAATGGGGTTTAATCCCAGTATCGCATATTCCACCGGTTCACTAGAAGGATAAATAATGTTCGTACTCTTTAAATCTTGGTCTTTAACTCGCACAGCTTGGTTTATTATGGCGTTATCAGGTGTCGCACTAGAGGGGGCGGCACTCTATTTTCAGTACGGTCTGGGGTTACATCCTTGTGTAATGTGTATTTATGAACGCGTTGCATTATTTGCAATTATTATAGGTGCATTAATTGGTGCCATTTATCCGTCTGTATTGGTTTGTCGACTTCTCGGTATTGCTGTCGGTTTATGGGGGGCAGTTAAAGGATTGATGATCGCTATCGAACACGTCGATTATCAATTCAATCCCGCACCTTGGAAACAGTGCGAATTCAAACCTGATTTCCCACATACATTGCCGTTAGATCAGTGGTTTCCACATATTTTTCAGGCAAGTGGCTCCTGTAGTGATATCACTTGGAAATTCCTTGGCTATACAATGCCACAATGGTTAATTGCTATATTTGTTATCTATATTGTTATTTGGCTAATCGTGGCATTATCTCAATTCAAACGCCACCCTTTTTCTCGTCAACGTCAATTATTCAGATAAGAGTGAATAAAAAAGGATAATTATTTGATATTTATCCTTTTTTCTTATTTTTCAGATAAAGGTTAAAAATATGGTTGATATTCGTCATTCACTACAAAAATATATTGATTGGGTTATTCGGCTTGGGCGTTTACGTTTTTCAATTTTAGGGATTACTATCCTAGCGGTATTTGCACTTTGTACGCAAATTCTCTTAAGCCTCTTCATCATTGGCACTATAGATTGGATGGATATCATTCGTTCTATTACATTCGGCTTAATTTCAGCACCTTTTGTGATCTATTTTTTTAATGTAATTGTGGAAAAACTAGAGCTGTCACGCCAACATTTGCACGAATCAAATTTAGAATTATCTAATACTTTAACTTTGTTGGAACAAGAAATTAGTGCTAAAAATAAAGCCCAAATTGCACTACAACAAAAAGCAGATTTCTTACGTTCTTTTATTGATGCCTCTCCTGATTTAGTTTTTTCTCGTGCGGAAAATGGGCAATTATTAGAATGTAACCGTGCAATGGAGTTATTGACAGGAAAAAGTGAGGCAGAATTAAAAACCTTAGAGATCGAACAAACATTTTCTGTTGATATTGCAAAATATGTACGAGCAACTGATCGAGCTGTCTTGGATAATAATTATGGAATGACTTACGAGCAATGGTTTAAATATCCTAATGGCAAACTGGCCTGTTTTGAAATCCGCAAAGTACCTTATTATGATCGCATTAATAAACAGCACTGTTTATTGGGTTTTGGGCGAGATATTACAGAACATAAACGTTATCAGGAAACCATTGAAAAAGCGAGCCGTGATAAGTCCACACTAATGGCAACTATTAGCCACGAATTACGCACCCCTCTTAACGGTATAATAGGTTTGAGTAGAATTCTGTTAGATAGCCAATTAAATGAGGAGCAGCGTAATTATCTGCATACCATCAATGTAAGTGCGGTTTCACTCGGGCATATTTTTAGCGATATCATTGATTTAGAAAAATTAGATACTCGTCGAATTCAACTTTATAAGAAAGAAACCAACGTAATGCATTTATTGAGCGATATTAATAATTTTGCAACTTTTATGACCAATCAAAAAAATCTCAGTTTTAAGCTTGAATATGATCAAAATTTGCCAAATTTATTGTTGTTAGATTATGCTCGTATTTCACAAATTCTATGGAATTTAATTAATAATGCTGTGAAATTTACGCCTTCCGGCGGTCTGACATTACGATTTTCACGTTTGGATCAAAATACTTATAGCTTTGCGCTAACTGATACCGGCATCGGTATTCCTCAATCCGAATTGAAGAAGATCTTTGCAATGTATTATCAAGTTCGTACCGCTAATCAAAAAGCACTTGGCAGCGGTATCGGTCTATCGATTTCCAAACGTATTGCTAAATTAATGAACGGTGATCTCACTGTTGTTAGCGAACTAGGCAAAGGTTCAACCTTCACATTCACATTTAAAGCAGAACAAGCACATAAATTGCCGAAAATCTCCTCTACTCCAGAACTACAAAATCTATCTGTATTGCTGGTTGAAGATATTGAAATCAACATCATTGTTGCTAAATCTGTTTTAGAAAAACTGGGTTATCAAGTAGACATTGCAATGAACGGTAAAGAGGCAATTCATAAAATTGAAAATAATCAATATGATCTAGTTTTCCTTGATATTCATCTACCTGATATGACAGGATTTGAAATTGCAGATTATCTACATCAGCAATATGAAGATGAAAAATTCGATTATTTACCGCCTCTGGTCGCATTAACAGCAAATGTCGTTTCCAATAAACAAGATTATCTGAAACACGGAATGGATGATGTGTTACAAAAACCGTTGTCACTCGATGCTTTAAATAAATGTTTATTGCAACTATTTAATCTACAACCAGAAAATTCCAGCGACAAAGAAAAACAGGAAAACTCTCACGAAATGGAAACTATACCTTCTGTACAGGATAAACAGTGGCCTCAACTTGATTTGTCCATTCTTGATGAGCTTTATGAAATTCTTGGCAAACAAGCAATTCAAAATAATTTAAAACTTTTTGTCGCAACAATGCCAGAATATCTACAGCAACTTATGCAAGAGTATCAACGCTATTTGAGTGATCCGCAGAAGAAATTACAGCTTACTGAAACAGCACACAAAATGAAAGGAGCTGCCGCTTCGGTCGGATTAAAACAGCTACAACAAGTTTGTAAAGCAATTCAAGACGGAGATAATAGTGATTGGCAAATATGTCTTGCTAATCGTATTGAACAATTAAAGTCTTGGCAACAACACGTAGCAAGTTTACAACGCTGGCTGGATAGCAAATAATGTTACAAAACTTAATTTTTTTGCACGGATTTCTTGGCAGCAGTAAAGATTGGGAAAATGTTATTAAGTATCTACCCTATTATCATTGTTACTGTTTAGATTTACCTTCACACGGTCAAAATAGGCAAAATATGGCAGATTTTGACCAATGCTCCGAATGGTTATCCAATAAAATTCATCACTTAATCGGAAATCAACCTTATCATTTAATCGGCTACTCGTTAGGTGGTCGTTTAGCTGCCTACTTTGCTACACAAACACAATTTGCACATCATCATTTGCAACAAGTCTTTCTAGAAGGAGCAAATTTAGGTTTAGATACCGAACAGGAAAAACAACAACGTTGGCAAAATGACATAAAGTGGGCAACACGATTTGCATCAGAAAATATTGAAGCAGTGCTTAAAGATTGGTATCAACAAGCAGTTTTTTCGGATTTAACGGCTTTGCAACGCCAACAATTAATTGCAATTCGCAAACATAATAACGGTAGCGATTTGGCAAAAATGTTAAATGCAACCTCATTAGCCAAACAACCTAATCTTTGGCAACAAATTCAAACTCAGCCACAAAAATTTCACTATATTTGTGGAGAAAATGATAAAAAATTTAAACTGTTGGCTGAAAAACATCAATTAAACCTAACATTAATTGCTAAAGTTGGGCATAATGCGCATATTCATCAACCGGCAGCATTTGCCGAGTGTTTAATCACCCTATTCAATCAATAAAAAAGGAAATTTTATGTTATATCCAAGTGAAGACTTTTTATACGCTCCTGTTGAATGGCAAAATTGTAGCGAAGGTTATAGCGATATTTTGTATCACAAATCAAAAGATGGTATTGCTAAAATTACAATTAATCGCCCTGAAGTACGTAATGCTTTCCGCCCACAAACCGTAAAAGAGATGATTAAAGCCTTTTCTGACGCTCGTTTTGATGAAAAAATCGGCGTTATTGTTTTAACCGGTCAAGGTGAGAAAGCCTTCTGCTCCGGCGGTGATCAAAAAGTACGTGGTGATTACGGTGGTTATAAAGATGATCAAGGCGTTCATCATTTAAACGTACTTGATTTCCAACGAGATATTCGCACTTGTCCAAAACCAGTGGTAGCAATGGTAGCCGGTTATGCTATTGGTGGTGGTCACGTTTTACATATGATGTGCGATTTAACTATCGCAGCGGATAATGCTATTTTTGGTCAAACCGGTCCACGCGTTGGTTCTTTTGATGGTGGCTGGGGTGCTTCTTATATGGCTCGCATTGTTGGTCAGAAAAAAGCTCGTGAAATCTGGTTCTTATGCCGTCAATATAATGCAAAAGAGGCTCTGGATATGGGGTTAGTCAACACCGTCGTCCCTTATGCTGATTTAGAAAAAGAGACTGTACGTTGGTGCCGTGAAATGTTGCAAAACAGCCCTATTGCATTACGTTGTTTGAAAGCGGCATTAAATGCAGATTGTGACGGTCAAGCCGGCTTGCAGGAATTGGCAGGCAATGCCACAATGCTGTTCTATATGACCGAAGAGGGACAAGAAGGCAGAAATGCCTTTAATGAAAAACGTCAACCAGACTTCAGCAAATTTAAACGTAATCCTTAATTTCCAGTGGTCAGCATTCGCTGACCATTTCTTTTCCATCTAGAGGCAATCAACTATGGCAATCCGAAATTACTTATCTTTCACACCACAATTAGGCAAAAATGTTTATGTCGATGAAGCGGCTACCGTTATTGGTAAAGTTTGGCTTGATGATAGCGTTTCCGTTTGGCCTGGAGCTGTCTTGCGTGGTGATGTGAATGATATTCGCATTGGCGCACGCAGCAATATACAGGATCTCTGTGTACTGCATACTACTCGATCCACTACAGAACATCCTAAGGGTTCTCCTTTGAAAATCGGAGAAGATGTTACTGTCGGTCATAGTGTTACTTTACACGGTTGTACTATAGGAAATCGAGTTTTAGTCGGAATGGGTAGCATTATTTTAGATGATGCTGTCATTGAAGATGACGTTATCATTGGCGCCGGTAGTTTAGTCCCACCGCGAAAGCACCTAACTAGCGGTTATCTCTATCTTGGCTCTCCTGTCAAAATGATTCGTCCATTAACCGAAGAAGAAAGCAAATTCTTACGAATTTCCGCACAAAATTATATTAATACAGCGACGGACTTTCTTAGTATGAAATAACAAAAAAGACCGAATATTCATTCACTATTCGGTCTTCCTCTAAATTTTTCAAATTCAATTAACGTTATTGTAATAACGAAATATCTGCAATTTTAAAGAACAGATCACGCAAATTTTTCAATAAGGCTAAACGATTTTGACGAAGTTTTTCATCTTCAGCATTTACCATCACATTATCAAAGAAACTATCAACGCTTTCTCGCAAATCGGCCAAACGGTTCAATACAGTTTGATAATCGCCTTTTTCAAATAATGGTTGCAACTCACGTTGCAATTCCAATACACGTTCTGCTAAATTGATCTCTTGAGGTTCACAGCACAATGAGAGATCAATATTTTCTGGCAACACGCCATCAACTTTGGAAAGGATATTTTGTACACGTTTATTTGCTGCAGCTAGTGCCTGAGCTGCATCTAAAGTACGAAAATGATTAACAGCTTTAACTCGTGCATCAAAATCTGCTGGTTTAGTCGGACGACAAGCCAATACTGCCTGAATCACATCTACCGAAATACCTTCTTCTTGATACCAAGCACGGAAACGACCAAGTACAAAATCAACCACTTCTTCAACCACATTAGCATTGCTTAATTTATCACCATATAATGCGGTTGCTTTCTGTGCCAAATCAACCAAATCAAGTGGTAATTTTTTCTCAACAATAATTCTCAACACGCCCAACGCCGCACGTCGTAAAGCAAACGGGTCTTTGTCCCCTTTCGGGTGTTGACCGATGCCGAAAATACCCACTAATGTATCAAATTTATCCGCCAACGCCACAGAACAAGCAACCAAAGAATGAGGCAATTCATCGCCCGCAAAACGTGGCATATATTGCTCATTCAACGCTACCGCGACTTCTTCATCTTCCCCGTCGTGGCGAGCATAGTGCATTCCCATTACGCCTTGCGTATCAGTAAATTCAAACACCATATTGGTCATTAAATCACATTTTGACAGCAAGCCCGCACGCTCGGCTTTCGCCACGTCCGCTCCAATTTGTGCAGCAATTTCACCACTGAGTTTTTCGATACGCTCAGTTTTATCAAATAATGTACCGAGTTGTTGTTGGAATAATACGGTTTTAAGGCGTGGAAGATTGTCTTCTAAACGCTGTTTTAAATCGGTTTTAAAGAAAAATTCTGCGTCCGTTAAACGTGGACGCACCACTTTTTCATTTCCTTCGATAACTGAAGATTGATCTTGCGGATTGATATTGGAAACGAAAATAAAATTAGGTAATAACTTACCGTTTTGATCATAAATAGGGAAATATTTCTGATCACCTTTCATTGTATAAACTAAAGCTTCCGCTGGCACAGCTAAAAAACGCTCCTCAAATTTTGCAGTCATTACCACTGGGAACTCAACTAATGAGGTTACTTCGTCAAGCAAATCATCCTCAATATCTGCAACGCCACCAATTTTTGCTGCTGCTTTTTCAGCGTCTTGGCGGATAATTGTTTTACGTTGTTCAAAATCAGCGATCACGCTGCCTTTTTTCTCTAAAATTTCAGGATATTGTTCGGCATTTTCAATGGTAAATTCTTGTTCGCCTAAGAAACGGTGTCCACGAATCGTTTTGCCACTCGCCACACCAAGAATGTCGCCCTCAATCAGCTCATCACCAAACAGCAACGTTACCGTATGCACAGGGCGGACGAATTGCTCGCTTTTATCACCCCAACGCATTGTTTTTGGAATTGGCAATTTCGCAAGGGCATTGCTGATAATGCCTAACAGAAGATTTTTGGTCGGCTGCCCCTCAATCACGGCACGATGTACCAGCCATTCGCCTTTGTCCGTTACCAAACGCTCCGCTTGATCCACGCTGATGCCGCAGCCTCTCGCCCAGCCCTCTGCCGCTTTGGTTGGCTTGCCCTCTGCGTCAAACGCTGCTGCAACCGCAGGCCCACGTTTTTCCACTTCTTTGCTTGGCTGCGCTTCCGCTAGTCCCAACACTTTCACCGCTAAACGGCGTGGGGTGGCAAACCATTCAACCGCATCAAACGCCAAACCCGCTTGAGTAAGCTCTTGCTCTACGTTGTCTTTAAATGCCACCGCTAATTTTTTCAGAGCCTTCGGTGGTAGCTCTTCAGTGCCGATCTCGGCGAGGAAGGTTTTTGTCATTTTGGTTTTCTCTTTAATCTAATTTCTAAACTTTTAACCCAAATAAAATCATAAATGGAACCCAAACAGGCATCGTTAACAATAATAAAGCTTGACCTCCGCCTGTTTCTACAAATGGAGTGTTTTCAGTGATTAAAATAGGAATTGGATTCTCTAATTTATACTTATTCACAGATATATTTTCTTTCTCTTTACCATAGTAATATGATTTGGCATTTGCAGTAAAACTTACCATTATATATTTATCTTTGTAAAGCTTGGCTTGGTATAAGGATTCGAGTTTTGACTTAGTCTTTTTATCTAACCGATTAGCCTCAATAAAAAATGAGTATGTAAAATCAGTTTTTCTGTTAGTTAATATGGTTAAATTTAATGATTGTTTTGTAATTTTAGAAGAATAATCACGATAAAAATCTTTAAACTTTTGTATTGTATGACTGCTCGCTTGTAACTCATATGATTCATTGCCTATTTCTATTACAACACAATTATCAGTAAATTTTGCATGCGTAATCTCTTTTCTAATTGATGAACTATGACTTGAACACCCTATGCTAAAAAAGCAGAGAATAAAAATTACAGACCATAATTTTTTTAAAGGTTTAAATTGTAATCTTTCATTTCTTATCATTTTATGTTCTCTTTTTAAATATATCTACTGTTGGACAAATCTCCCCTAG
>NZ_JPXX01000020.1 GCF_000771875.1 Gallibacterium genomosp. 1
GTGAACGACAAAAACAGCAACGGTGTATTAGATACAACGGAAGCGAATATTGATCGTTTGTTGGCTGATGCGAAGCAGAAAGCGACAGACGCACAGAAGTTAAAAGAACGAATTGAGTTGAATGGTGTAGTTACTGCAACAGAGAAAGCTCAGTTAGATCAAGCGATTACGGCTGCTAATGAGGCAAAATCATTAGCGGATCAAGAGATCGGTAAATTGCCGGCTGGTTCGTATAAAACAGCAAAAGAGGGTGAGTCTGCGAGTATTGTGATTCCTCAACCGTCTTCAGTAACCCCAATTCCAACAGGCAAACCAGTAGTAACAATTGTTGGTGATGGTAATGATGCGGATACGGTTATTGATCGTGGCGAATTAGGCGTGGGCGCTGATGGGCAGTTAAATCCGGTTACTGTTGAAGTGAGTTTGGCTGGTATGCAAAACGTGAAACTGGGTGATAAGTTAAGTGGCGTGATTCTCTTAGGTAAAACACCTTCTTATTTGGGTGGTGATAAATCGGGTTATAGCTTAACTGAAAATGATATCATTAACGGCAAAGTATCATTCACTGTGCCTGTAACAGATGGGTTCATTGGAAAATTAGTGCTTCAAGGCGTAAAAGTTCAGGATGCGGAACAACAATCTTCAGCGACTGCGGATAGAAAAGAAGCTGCTCTTGATCTTGGAGCTGATCCGACTGTTGGTATGAGTTTTAGATCCGATACAGGTATTTCAGGAAGCGATAATATTACGACTAATGGTGAATTAGTATTGGCTGCACCGCAGGGATATACGATTGATCGAGTAGAAGTTAATAACGTAGAAGAAAGTCTGATAGGTAGCAGTATTACCTTATCAGAGGGAAGTTATGCTCCGGGTAGTATTCAAGTTACGGTGCGTAATACCGCAACAGGTCGTATGGAAACAGTTTCTAATACAGATACTTATGTGGTGGATACGACAGCGCCGGATGCACCTCGTATTAATGTTGAATCAGGTCGTGATAGTTCTATTTCTTTACCAGAGAATGCCGTCATTGGCGATGTGGTTGATGTTAATATCACGCAGCCAGGTAAACAACAAGCGATTTATGTGCAATATCGTAAGACTGATTCAGGTTGGGAAGTGGCAACATTTAAACCGGCTGATTCTGGTTTAAGTAGCGCACCTGCAGTGAGTGGTAATACGATTACTATTTCACAAACTGTAGCACCAGCTGGCTCAACAATTGCGGCAAAAGTAACTGATTTGGCAGGTAATGGTTCAGCGGGTAAAGATGGTAGCAATTCATTTGTGGAAGCAGAGGTTCCATCATCGGATTCGGATAATGATGGTTACACTAATGAGGAAGAAAGTCGAGCGGGGTCAGATCCTGATCAGGCTAGTTCAACACCAAAAACGTTAGCAGAAGATGCTTATAACAAGGCAAAAGCAACTTATGATGCATTTGAAGCGAAAAAAGCAGAATTTGCAAAAGGTGGTTTTACTAAGGAAGAGGTTAGTAAGTTAGAAAAATTGCTATTCCCATTAGACGGTGAAAAAGATAAAGCATTAGATGCGGCTAATTATGTTCACGATAATGATGGCAAAGCGGATTTAATAGCGAAAATCAAACAACTAACAGATACTGTGCCTGAAGTAACCAATGATGCTGATTCTACTTGGTCAAATAATAGAACAGTAACGTATTATGATTACCGTAAAGACAGTTCTAAGAATACAGAACATTTAACTTTAGATGATTTGGCTAAAAAAGATGGTGGTGTGTTTGTTATTCCGGCATCTCAGTTAGTGATTAAAGATCCTGATGCGGAATCAGGTTATACACCGAAACTGAAACCAATGAAAGATTGGGTTCACACTCTGCCGGGTAATACTTCTGTGGGTTTCTCTGAGTATAGAGTGGATGAGAATGGTAATCTTGAAATTAAGATTGATGCAGAAAAAGTAAAAAATATCAGTAAGACTCAAAATGAAACATATGAGCTTACTGCGGAAGATGGTACACCATTAACATTGTATGTTTTCTTTGAGAACAATAATAAGTCTGGTACATCAGTTACCTTATTCTCGGTTACTGTGAAAGATGATGTGTATCCAATAGTAGGCAATGTAGCAAGTAATGGTGTTACAGATGATACTCAATGGAAGGACATTTCAGTCGTATTGTCAGCAACAGGTAATGATCTTGCAAGCTGGAAAGTCAAATTGGAAATCTTTGATGATCAGAATCCTGACATTCCAGTATGGACACAAGATAAAGGTGGTATTACTTCAAGCTCTCAGGCGGTGAGCTTTGATGCAAGTAGATTTACTGCTGAGAATGGACATAGCTATACCTTAAAAGCAACAGCATTGAGTAATAGCGAGAAAGCGAATACTGTTGAAGAACATATAACAGTAGATACTACGCCACCGGAAGTAACATCTAATTTGACAACAGATTCAGGAGGCAATTTAAAACTTCATGTCGAGTTAAAAGAGCCGGTGAAATATTTTATTTACGATGGTAAGGTTGAATCTGATCAGATTTCGGTTACTGGAAAGCAAAATTATAGTAGTGCAAAAGATTTACCTTCGATGGATGCAACCTTTGATCTAGGCTCAACACCGAAAACTTATATCTTCTATGATCAAGCTGGTAATGCAGCAGGTGTGGTAGCACCGGAAGTGAAAGTAAAACGTTTAGGTCGTTTAACCACTAATATGAATCAAAATGAAGGCCCACGAAACTATATGAATGATGGTAATGAAGACCAATGGAAGGATACCGGTCCAGACGGCTTAACAACGTCAGCAGGCGATAATATCATTATTGTAGCGAAGAAACCTGATGGTGATTTCTTCGGTGGCTTTATTGATGGTGGAACGGGCGATGATTATAAAGCGACGTTACAAACCTATGATGGTAATGACTATATTTATGCTTTCGGTATCGGAGGTCATACTGATGTGATTACCGGAGGGGGTAACGATAGATTTGAATTGCGTTATGGTCTTTCAGGTTGGGGACAAAAAGGGAATTTCTCTACTGGTTCATTTGACGGTGCTCAACGTATTTTGATGGGCGATGGCAATGACACCTTCAAAATTCGTGGTTCAATGATCGACCTACATTCTGATTATGGTGATAATTCATTCGCATTAACTACAGCTAAAGTAGATATGGGCACAGGGCATGACACTATTGAAGTTGAAAGCACGATCAAGGGCGATGGTGATGCTGGGCGCAATTACTCTAACTATTTCAATCTTGGCAGTGGGGATGATGTGATGCGAGTTGGTAAGAATATTACAGACACGCAAACTTCTGCTATACCAAGCGCAACTCACGCTTCAAATATTATTGATTTAGGTACTGGAAATGATACTTTGATAGTAAAAGGAAGTGTTGAACAACATACTCTTATCCTTTCTGAAAATGGAGATAATACAATTTCTATTGGTTCAGGGGTATCGTTAGCGAGAAAATCTATTGGTGGCAATACTGCGATTGTGTTAGGTGATGGTAATGACACTTTAACCGTAAATACTGCCGTAAACTATAAAGATGCAGACAGAGAATCTGCTTTCTATCGAGCTTATAAAGATAGTAAATCAGATGGTTGGTATGCTGAAAGTGCTACACAAATAGATAAAGTAATAGAGGATGTAAAACAACCTAAGATCGATCTTGGTAATGGTAATAATACGGCAACCTTTGGTTCAAATGTGTGGTATGCAAAAATTATCACTGGAGATGGTCAGGATACTATTACTATCAAGGGTGCGCTTTCACAAACATCATTAGATACAGGTGGCAAGGATGATACTGTTACCATTAATGAATGGACGTTGAACAATAACTCAGTGATATTAGGAAACGGAAACGATACTCTGAATCTTGGTGGTGTATCACAGACATTATCATATGAAGGAACTTCACTGATTCATGGGGGCGCTGGTATGGATACCATTAATATTACTGGTAAATCGTCAGTATCAACAAGGTTAGAAATCTTTGGTAATACTGGTGGTAATAATATTGATGTTTCAGGCGTTGATGTCTTGAACTTAAATGGACACGGCACAGAAGTGATTATTGGTACTAATAATGTAGGTAATCCTAATAATGAGTTAGAACGTAATGTAATCACTATTCATGGGAATAACACTGATGCTGTGAAACTTCAAAGTGATTGGAGAGAAATTGGTTCAACGACCGGTATGAAACAGTATCAATATGGTGATATTATCATTTATATTGATGATACGATTCAAGTAACCACATTTAGTTAGTGTGTAAAATTACTATAGATTCGTATTTTTGAACTTAATGTTAAACCCATCAAACACTGTTTGATGGGTTTTTTCTTGTGTAAGAAAATAGGGAAGCCATCGCTTCCCTACAATGTTTGCTAATACTTAATTAGGCAACGGTTTTCAATAGTTCTTCTGCTGCTAAAATACCAAGTGCATTCGAAGCTAATGGGCTATCACCGGTTAATAATTTACGATCTTTATGTACTTGACCGGTAATGCCTTTGTTTAAAACTTTAACCCCTAATTTTTCTAAATTTTCTGCCACTAACCATTGTAATTTACCCGGCATATAACCGATATCCTGGTTCGCACCTTCATCTAATGCATCAGGGAATACACAAATTTCATAACCTTTAAACGGATAATCTTCCGCTTTTTCATCAACGCTTGCCGCCAATAATGATGCCGGACCGTGACATAAAGTAATAATGTGTTTATCTTGATTTAATGCCCAATTTAAAACGGATTTCACCTCTTTGCTGTGAGGAATGCCAGCTAAAACACCGTGTCCACCCGGAATAAAGACCGCAATATAAGGTGAATTTTCAGATAAGACTTCAGGCAAAATATCTGCCAGTTTTTTCGGGTTGACCAATTTTGGTAAATATTGGTTATATAAATCCATTACAGCTTTATCTTCTTCCGGCATTGCCCAAATTTCAAGTTTTACTGGATTGCCGGATAATGTTGCAACATCAATTTCAAAGCCGGCGTGGTGCATATGCAACATTGGTAATAACATTTCTACCGGATGATTTCCGGTTGAGAATAATTTACCGTTTTTCATCTCGATATAACGCTCATCGGTAGCAATCATCAACACTTTATGTTTACCACCGCTGTAGGATTTATCGAATTTAAAACCGTCAAAGTCAGTTACTTTGCTGGTGTATTGGGTTAAAGAATAATCTGATGGGAAAAATGCGTTATGTTCCGCACGGTCAGCAACAGGTTTTTTGCTTAATTCAGTCATAATCAATCTCCAAAATAAAAGTGAAATTTTTAATACTAAACAACAGTATTGTTTTGATGGTGTGTATTCTATCGTTGGATTAAGTGATAAAAAAAGGAATAAAATTGGAATAAACTATTCTTAAAAAAGGAATAATGATGAATAAATTAGAGGCACTTCGTTATTTTTGTGTTGCCAGTGAAACCCTGAATTTTAGGGAAACGGCGCAACGATTGGCGGTATCGCCACAAGTAGTTACCAGAATGGTTGCTGAGTTGGAGAGTTTGTTGGGCGAAAGCCTGTTTAAACGGAACACTAGAAATATTCGTTTAACCGAGTTCGGCGAACAGTTCTTACCACAAGCACAGCAGTTTTTACTGGAAGAAGAACGCTTGTTTTCGAATAATAAGTTGAATAAAAAAGCGATGCAGGGAATGGTGCGCATTACACTGCCGCCGTTGCCACTTAATCAGAGGTTATTAAGCGAACTGTTGGCAGCATTGGAGCCTTATCCGGACATTGTGCTGGATTGGCAGCAATCTGTTGATAAAGTGAAAGCCATTGATCATAAAATCGACATCGGTTTACGTATCTGTTTGGAACCGGAGCCGCATTGGATTGCACAGCATATTTGTACTTTTCACGAGAAAATTGTTGCTTCGCCTAAATTAATTGAACGTTTGGGAATGCCGAAAGATGTTGCTGATTTGGCACAAAATTATCCATTAAGTGGATTAATAAACCCGAAATTACAACGGATTTGGGATTGGCGAGTGAATAATGACATTCATTTTTTTCCGGCACAGACCAGATTCATCAGTAGCGATGCCGTTTATGAATTGCAAGCTGCTTTAGCCGGCAGAACTTGTACACAAATTATTTCTCCATTTTGTCAACCTTATTTGCAACAAGGGCAGTTGGTAGAATTATTCCCAGAAATAGAAAAGCAACAATGGCATTTATATCTTTATCGACCATACCAAAGTTTGGTAACTGATCGTGTTACATTTGTGTTTGAGCAGTTAAAACAGAGTTTGCTGCGATTGTATGGCAGCGATGAAATGTAACTGTTGTGAGCAGTATAGGCTTCGCCGTTTAAGCGAAGCCTGATTTGCACAATTTATGCTATTCCCTGTGCGATATTTAAGAATAAAGTAATAATCAAGGCATTGCTGATATTACTGATAAAGCCACCGATTAACGGCACGACAAAGAAAGCGATTTTTGAATAATGATAACTTGAACAAACTGCAGTCATTGTTGCCATTGAAACCGGCACTGCTCCCAACCCGAAGCCAGAATGTCCGGTGGCGATAATTGCTGCATCATAGTTTTTACCGCAAAGACGGAACGTAATAAAGACGCAGAACAAATAACAAAGCACAACTTGCAAAGTTAAAATAATGATGAGTGGCAAGGCAAGATCCGCCAATTTCCATAATTGCATTGTGACAATGACGATAGAAACGAAAATTGCCAATGAGATCTCGCCGATAATACCAATGTTTTCATAAAGTGCTTGGTGATCACGTTTGGTAGAGTCTAACACTAAGCGTAGCACTAAACCGCCTAACATACTCATCACGTGAATAGGAATATTCACTTGTGGGAATATAGCCTTACAAAGGAAAAAGAGTGTTTGTCCAATACCGCACGCTAATAGTAGTAAAAAAGCGGCTTGACTGGAACGGCGATAACTAATGCGTGGCAATTTGCTGTTATCTTCTTGATTGATTACTTGTTCTTGGCTGATTTGCTCATTAAGTTTATGTTTTTGAATAAGTCGTCTGCCCAATGGTCCACCTAGAATACAGCCAGCGACTAAACCAAATGTGGCGGCTGCAATGGCGACTTCAATTGCGCCATTTGCTCCCATTTGTTCTGCTATCGGTGCAAAGGCGGCGGCGTTGCCGTGTCCGCCGGTTAATGGAATTGAACCGGACATCAGTGCAATCAGCGGATCCATATTTAATAAAACCCCTAGCCCGAGTGATAACACATTTTGCAAAATGGCAAGTATTGCAGCCAAAATACTGAAAATAATCACTAATTTGCCGCCTTTTTTCAGCAAGGCAAAACTGGCGGCGAAGCCCATTGCGGCGAAAAAGACGTTATAAAAGAACGTGTTGATTGTTTTATAATCAAATTTAAAGGTAAGTAGATCAAGTGAATATAAACAGGTTGTAATAATCGCAAATAATGTTCCGCCAATAACCGGTGCCGGAATACAGTATTTCTTCCAAATTGGAAATTGTTGACGGATAAATTCACCGACATAAATGGCGACCACCGATAAAGCAAGTGTCTGGAACATACCAACATTAATAGTTACCATAGAAAAGCATCTCCTTTAAAGGAATATAAGTAAAAGGAAAAATATTAATGTTAATTAAATGTAATTCAAGTGTTAATTTTAAAAAGTGTGAACTATGCCAAAAAATTTTTGAAGTTGGTCCGCTAAAATAAAGTAGAGCGACTTTCGTTCAGTCTTGGAACAGCTATTTTGATAAAGAAGGATGGAATTATGAGAAAAATTGGTGTTATCGGTTTAGGAAATGTTGGTGCTACGGTGGCTTATACGATAGTTACTAAAGGGCTGGCGGATGAATTGGTATTGATAGATAGTAAGCAGGAAAAGTGTACGGCTGAATATTATGATTTGTTGGACAGTCTGGGCAGATTGGAAAATTACACCAAATTGATAATGCAAGATTATCAGGCGTTGGCAGATGCGGATGTGGTGATTACTGCCTTTGGGGATATTAAAGCATTGGCTGAGGGAGGTGATCGTTTTCTTGAATATCATTTTAATAAAGAGCAGGCGAAACAGGTGGGTATTGCATTAAAACAGGTCGGTTTTAACGGCGTGATTATCAATATTTCTAATCCGTGCGATGTGATTACCGGACTGTTGCAACATCATAGCGGTTTATCAAAACAACAGGTTTTTGGCACTGGCACTTTTTTGGATACGGCTCGAATGCAACGTGCGGTTTCTCAAGCGTTGAGACAAAATCCGCATAATATTGAAGGTTATGTATTGGGAGAACACGGTGAATCACAGTTCGCTGCTTGGTCAACTATAACGGTGCAAGGTGAACCGATTGTAGAAATTGCTGAAAAATTATCGCTCAATTTAGCCGATTTGGATAAATCGGCACGGGAAGGCGGATGGTTGGTTTTTAATGGTAAAAAATATACGAGCTATGCGATTGCCACCTGTGCGGTAAAATTAGCCCAAGCAGTTATTTCAGACGCTTATTTAGCTTGTCCAGTATCAGTTTATCTTGAACAGTATCAATGTTATGTCGGTTATCCGGCGGTAGTAGCGAGATCTGGGATTGTTGGGATCAGATCGCTTGCATTGACTGCAAATGAACAACAATTACTGGCAACTTCCGCTAAAATGATTGCGGAAAAAACAAGGGAAGCGTTATAAAAATAATTTAATATTAAGGATTTAAGGGGCAATTTGTGGTCTGCCCCTCAATAGCTTATAAAGTGATTTATAACGCTAAACGCAAAATCTCTTCTGCGGCTTTAATATCAATATTTTTATGTTCACCGAGATTTTCTGTTTTGTGTTCTTTGAGTTTGCTTAACACGCTTGGGAATTGGCTGTCATCAATGCCGTGAACTGATAAGCGAGTTGGTGTTCCCATTTGTTCAAAGAAAGCTCGTGTTTTATCAATAGCAATACGAATCGCTTGTTCGCTGTCGTTGCCTTGATAACCCCAAACACGTTGAGCAAATTGTACCAATTTTTCTTTTTTAAATTCGCGTTGATGCCACATAATTGCAGGTACAATAATAGCTAAAGTTTGCCCGTGATCCAAACCGTATTGAGCTGTCAGTTCGTGACCAATGCCGTGTGAAGCCCAGTCTTGCGGTACACCGACACCAAGAATGCCGTTTAATGCCATTGTTGCTGCCCACATAATATTGGCACGCACATCATAATTTTCTGGCTCAAGTAATGCTTTTGGACCTTCTTCAATCAATGTTAAGAAGACACCTTCGGCAAAACGATCTTGAACTTTGGCATCGACTGGATAGGTCATATATTGCTCGAAAGTATGCACAAATGCATCGACAACGCCATTTGCAGTTTGTTTGGCAGGCAAAGAGAAAGTGGTGGTTGGATCAAGCACGGAAAATTGTGGTTTGACAAACGGTGAGAAGAAGCCAAGTTTATCTTGGGTCTCTTTACGGCTGACCACCGCATTACCGTTCATTTCGGAGCCGGTTGCTGGTAGCGTAAGAATTGCACCTATTGGTAATGCACTTTTAATTACAGTGCCGTGACTTTTCACGATTTCCCATTCGTCACCTTGGAAATTGATGGCGGTAGCAATAAATTTTGTACCATCTAACACTGAACCACCACCGACAGCAAGCAGAAAATCTACTTTTTCACGGCGACCAAGCTCAACCGCTTTCATTAATGTTGAAAATTGTGGGTTAGGTTCAATGCCAGAAAATTCAACAATTTCAAAGCCTTTTAATACGTCTAGCACCTGATCGTAAACACCGTTTCTTTTAATGCTGCCACCGCCATAAGTCATTAAGATTTTTGCGCCGGTAGGAATTTGGTTTTTAATTTCAGCAATTTGACCTTTACCGAACAATATTTTAGTTGGTAGGTGTAAAGTAAAGTTAAACATATTATTTTCTCACAGCAATTGCTTCAATTTCCAAACCGACATCTTTCGGTAAACGGGCAACTTCAACACAAGAGCGTGCCGGAAAACTTGGATGATTATTTTGTTGGAAGAAACGTTCATATTCTGCATTGATGATGGCAAATTGATTTAAATCTTTGACAAATACGGTTGTTTTTACAATATCAGACACTTTTAAACCGGCTTGTTCAACGATAGCTTTAATATTTTCTAATGATTGACGAGCTTGCGCTACAATGTCGTTTGGAATTTCGCCGGTGAGTGGATTAACCGGAATTTGCCCTGAAGTAAGTACAAGATTACCTAAATCAACTGCTTGTACATAAGGACCAATCGCCGCCGGTGCTTTTTCTGTGTGAATAATTTTAGTCATCGTTTTTTCCTTATTGTTTGTGAAAAATGAATCGGTATTTACCGATATGATTTAAGCTAAAGTTGCTACCATTACCGCTTTGATGGTGTGCATTCTGTTTTCTGCTTCATCAAAGACGATCGAAGCTTCAGATTCAAAAACGTCATCTGTTACTTCTAAGCCGTTCATTCCATATTTTTCTGCCATTTTTTTGCCGATAACAGTATTTTCATCGTGGAATGATGGCAAGCAATGCATAAATTTCACGTTAGGATTGCCAGTGAGCGCCATTAATTTGGCATTAACCTGATATGGCTTCATTAGCTCAATGCGTTCTGCCCACGCACTTTCCGGTTCGCCCATCGAAACCCAAATATCGGTGTAGATAAAATCAACATCTTTTATGCCGGCTTCAACATCTTCAGTACAGGTAATGTTTGCTCCTGTCTGTTTAGCCATTTCAGCCACTTCATCGAGTAATTTATGTTCCGGAAAGAATTGTTTCGGGCCGACCAAACGTAAATCTAACCCCATCAGCGCAGCACCCTCAACAAAAGAGTTTCCCATATTATTGCGAGCATCGCCGAGATAAGCAAGTTTCATTTGATCAAGACGTTTACCTTTGCCGTGTTCCAACATTGTTAAGAAGTCTGCCAAAATTTGTGTTGGGTGAAATTCATCGGTTAAGCCATTCCAAACCGGAACACCAGAATAATTCGCCAATGTTTCGACCAATTCTTGACCATAGCCACGATATTGAATAGCGTCATACATTCTGCCCAACACGCGCGCGGTGTCTTTCATACTCTCTTTATGCCCGATTTGTGAACCGCTAGGGCCGATATAAGAAACGTTAGCACCTTGATCAAACGCACTTACTTCAAATGCAGAACGGGTGCGGGTTGAGGTTTTCTCAAACACCAATGCGATATTTTTACCTTTTAAGCGCGGCTGTTCGGTGCCGGCATATTTTGCTTTTTTTAGTTCGGCGGCTAAATCAAGCAAAAACTGGATCTCTTGTGGTGTGAAATCCATTAAACGTAAAAAATGACGTTGACGTAAATTGATTGGCATAACATTTTCCTCTGTTGTGTTAACTGATTAAGATTGTTGTAATTTTTTAAGTTGATATAACATTGTCAGTGCCTGTTTCGGCGTTAAATCATCCGGATCAATCTGTGCTAATTGTTGCAAAATTGCTTCGCTGTTTGCATCAAATTCTGGTTCCGGATTGAAATCCAGCTCGTTTTGGTAATCATTAATTCGGCTGTTTTGAAACGAAAGTTTTTCCAACTGTTTTAATTTTTGTTTTGCCAGTTGGATAACCGCTTTAGGTACGCCGGCAAGTTGTGCCACTGCAATACCGTAACTTTTATTGGCTGCGCCTTCCTGCACTGAATGCATAAATGCAATCGTATCATTATGCTCTTTAGCGTCAAGATGAATATTGATACAACCTGACAACTGTTGCGGTAAAGAGGTCAATTCAAAATAGTGGGTGGCGAACAGTGTTAAGGATTTGAGTTGTGTTGCCAACCATTCCGCACACGCCCAAGCTAGGGAAAGACCGTCATAAGTAGAAGTACCACGCCCGATTTCATCAATTAATACTAAACTTTGTGGCGTGGCTTGATGAAGAATATTCGCCATTTCACTCATTTCAACCATAAATGTGGAGCGACCAGATGCTAAATCATCGGATGCACCAATACGGGTAAAAATACGATCTATCGGTCCAATAACTGCCTGTTGAGCCGGAACAAAACTGCCGATATACGCCATTAAGGTGATTAATGCGGTTTGGCGCATATAGGTACTTTTACCACCCATATTGGGGCCTGTGATAATCAAAAGGTGGCGTTTTTGATTGAGTTCAAGTGGATTGGCAATAAATGGATCTTGTAAAACGGTTTCTACTACTGGATGGCGACCTGCTTCAATGCTAATTAGTGTTTGTTCGCTGAAGGTCGGAGCAACATAATTCAATGTTTCCGCACGTTCTGCTAAATTTGCTAATACATCTAGTTCGGCTAAGGCCAAACTTGTTGTTTGTAACGCTGGAAGATGAGGTAACAACAAATCGAACAGTTCATCATAAAGTTGTTTTTCTAATGCTAAGGCAGCACCTTTTGCCTTTAAGACTTTATCTTCGTAATCTTTTAATTCCGGTATAATAAAACGTTCCGCATTTTTTAAGGTTTGGCGTCGAATATAGTGTGTTGGTGCGCGTTCTGCTTGACCTCGGCTAATTTGAATATAATAACCGTGAACAGCGTTATAACCGATTTTTAGTGTGTCAATGCCAGTTTGTTGCCGTTCTCGAATTTCTAAATTTTCTAGATATTGTGTTGCTCCGGTAGCCAAATCACGCCATTCATCCAACTCCTGATGATAACCGGAGGCAATCACACCGCCATCACGAATTAATAAAGGTGGTGTTTCGATGATTGCACGAGCTAATAATGTAAATAATTCACTAAAATCCTGTAATTTTGACAGCAGTGTATCAAACTGCTGATTCTGATTATGTTGTTGTAAAAGCTGGATAATTTCTGGTAATTGCCCTAATGCTTGACGTAAACGGGTTAAATCACGCGGACGAGCAGAACGTAATGCAATACGTGCTAAAATACGTTCCATATCCCCGATTTGTTTTAATAGCGGTTTAAAATCGGAATAAAGTTCCTGCTGCATAAGATTTTTAACAGCTTTTTGACGGATTAATAATGGCTTTTTGTTGCGTAATGGCTGATGAATCCAACGTTTAAGTAGGCGACTACCCATTGGAGTATTGCAGTAATCAAGTACGGAAGCGAGCGTGTTTTCAGTACCGCCGGCAAGGTTTTGTGTTAATTCTAAATTACGGCGAGAAGCGACATCAATCACAATAAAATCGTTCTCTTGAGAGAGTGAAATTGCATTGATGTGTGGCAATGCGGTGCGTTGTGTTTCTTTAGCATATTGCAATAAACAACCGGCAGCACATAAAGCCACAATCGCTGTTTCGACACCAAAGCCTTTGAGATCCTGTGTACCGAATTGTTTAGTCAATAATTTGATTGCGGTAACCAGTTCAAACTCCCAGTTTGGACGACGACGTAATCCTTTGTAGGGTTCCAGCAGTTTGATATAAGCAAAATCTTCTGGATAAAGAATTTCAACTGGCATAATGCGTTGCAACTCAGTTGTTAAAGCAATTTCATTTGAATGTTCGCTGATTTGGAAACGCCCTGATGTCATATCTAGTGTTGCCAAACCAAAAATTTTCTTTTCATAATAAACACAGGCGATAAGGTTATCCTGTCGCTCTTGTAATAATGCTTCATCACTGATAGTGCCGGGGGTTACAATGCGTACAATTTTGCGCTCAACCGGCCCTTTACTTGTCGCTGGATCGCCAATCTGTTCACAAATAGCAACCGACTCACCTAATTGCACCAGTTTTGCTAAATACCCTTCTACGGCGTGATAAGGAACTCCCGCCATTGGGATTGGATCGCCATCGGTTTTGCCACGTTTAGTTAATGAAATATCTAAGAGTTGTGATGCACGTTTGGCATCATCAAAAAACAGTTCATAAAAATCTCCCATACGATAAAACAGCAAAATATCGGGATGTTCCGCTTTAATTTTTAAATATTGCTGCATCATCGGGGTAAAAGAAGAAATATTGCTCTCTAAAGTCATAATTATTATCCTTTTTGCTGGATGAATAGTATAAAAGATGATGAAACAAAGCGAAAGTTACAAACAGTCAGCAATATAAAATGTGTAAAAATTTGGAAGCACACTCACAGTTTTAATTATTGGTAACATAAAATACTTGATACTGTATGGTTATACAGTATAATAGGCAAAAAAATTCCTCTTAGTTTATAAATAAAAGGGCAATGAATATGACAACAAATAATGAAGATAAAGAAAGAGCGCTGGCAGCAGCATTAGGGCAAATTGAAAAACAATTTGGTAAAGGTTCAATTATGCGCCTTGGTGATACACAGACGTTAGATGTGGAAGCGGTTTCTACCGGTTCATTGGCGTTGGATGTGGCGTTAGGTATCGGTGGTTTGCCAATGGGGCGAATCGTTGAGATTTTCGGGCCTGAATCTTCAGGGAAAACGACATTAACTTTATCTGTGATTGCGCAAGCACAAAAAGAAGGGAAAACCTGTGCCTTTATTGATGCGGAACACGCATTAGATCCTATTTATGCTTCTAAACTGGGCGTTGATGTGCAATCCCTTTTGGTTTCTCAACCGGATAACGGCGAACAAGCGTTAGAAATTTGTGATGCTTTAGTCCGTTCCGGAGCGGTGGATGTTATTATTATTGACTCTGTAGCAGCATTAACACCGAAAGCGGAAATTGAAGGTGATATGGGGGATTCCCATATGGGGCTACAGGCTCGTTTAATGTCTCAAGCATTGCGTAAACTTACCGGTCATATCAAAACAGCAAACTGTTTAGTGGTATTTATTAACCAAATTCGTATGAAAATTGGTGTTATGTTTGGTAATCCTGAAACAACAACCGGTGGTAATGCATTAAAATTCTACGCTTCTGTGCGTTTAGATATTCGCCGCACAGGTTCAATTACTGATGGCGATGAGGTAATTGGTAATGACACTAGAGTTAAAGTAGTGAAAAATAAAGTAGCAGCACCATTTAGACAAGCTGAATTCCAAATTCTCTACGGAGAAGGTATTTCTAAAAACGGTGAGTTAATCGAATTGGGTGTAAAACATAAATTGCTCAATAAATCAGGTGCTTGGTACTCTTACAATGATGAAAAGATTGGACAAGGTCGTACCAATGCAATGAAGTGGCTTGCTGAACATCCAGATGTGGCTGTCGAGTTGGAACGCAAATTACGTGAAGAGTTGCTTTCCAATCCTGAACAATTGTTAGTAGCGGATGATACAGAAAAACAACCAGAAGATGATGCATTAAATTTTGGTGAATAATACCCTCAATATCCCTGCCTAAAATTAATAGTTTGAGCGGCAGGGATTTTTTCAATTTAGATAACATACAAATAGCTTGGTTATTTTAACCATTGCTTGTTATGTTCTCTCTTCAATAATATGAAAAGCGATTGAATTATGGAAAATCTTGCCCTTAATTATGTGTTGAAATTGTTGGAAATTCGAGATTACAGCGAATATGAATTACGTTGTAAGATGCAAGCAAAAGCCTTCTCAGAACAGGAAATAGAACAAACTATTGCGAAATGTCAGGAGAAAAATTGGCAAAATGATTTTCGCTTCTGTGAGAATTTCTTACTTTCGAGAGTACACAAAGGTTATGGATTACAACGTATTAAACAGGAGTTACAGCAAAAAGGTATTCAAAACGAAGTGATACAACACGCACTGGAACAAGCTGATATTGATTGGTATGCGTTAGCACAGCAGACGTTGGCAAAGAAATTTCCTGATTACGCTACAGTTTCCGATTTTAAAACCAAGCAAAAAATGTGGCGTTTTTTATTATCACGCGGTTTTTCTCAAGAAGAAATTTCAGAAGCGTTCAAACCGCAGGATTAGTGTTGAAATCCATTCGCGACTTCCCTATTTGTGCGGTAGAATAGACCGATTTTTTAACCTAGATAGAAGGGAAAAGATAAGAGATGAATTTTATCGGTAAGTTAATCGGGATTATTGTCGGTTTTAAATTCGGCGGCTTTTTTGGCGCAATTTTCGGCGCTATTTTAGGGCATTTTGCTGATAAAAAATTATACGAGTTGGGCAGTGTACGTTCCTCTTTATTCGGGCGTTCTGTTTCACGTCAATCTCTATTTATGCAAACCACTTTTGCAGTAATGGGGCATTTGAGTAAGTCAAAAGGTCGGGTTACTGAAGAAGATATTCAATTGGCTAATATGTTTATGGATCGTATGCAGCTTGATGAAGCTCATCGACAATTGGCAAAAGCGGCATTTACACGAGGGAAAGAGGCTGATTTCCCGATTCGTCAAGCTATTAGAGAATTTAGAATTGGGTGTGGACAGCGTACTGATTTGTTGAGGATGTTTTTGGAAATTCAAATTCAAACGGCGCTGGCAGATCAAGAATTGCATCCGAATGAAAAAGAGGTATTGTTCATTGTTGCCGAAGAATTGGGTTATTCAAGAATGCAATTTGAGCAGATGTTGGCGATGATTTATGCAGCACGTCAATTTTCTCAAGGCGGTTTTTATCGTCAATACCAACAACAAAATGGCGATTATCAATATCAACAATCCTACGGCGGATACCAAAATACGGCGCAAAGTTCTTCCGGGCCGACACTTGAAGATGCTTATCGTGTGTTAGGTGTATCGGAAGAAGATGATCGAACCGCAGTGAAAAGAGCTTATCGTAAATTAATGAATGAACATCATCCAGATAAATTGATTGCGAAAGGGTTGCCGGAACAGATGATGGAGATGGCAAAAGAGAAAGCCCAACAAATTCAAGCTGCCTATGATTTGATCTGTAAGGTCAAAGGCTGGAAGAAATAAAATAGAATGCGTTTAATTTTAGCACCTATGCAAGGGGTGCTTGATCCGTTTATGCGTCAGCTTTTAACCTCTTGTAATAATTATGATCTTTGTGTGTCTGAATTTGTTCGTGTCGTTGACCAGTTATTACCGAAGAAGGTTTTTTATCGGCTTTGTCCTGAATTGTATCAGCAGGGTTACACAGATAGTGCCACACCGGTAAGAGTTCAGTTGTTAGGGCAACATCCGCAATGGTTGGCAGAAAATGCTAACTTGGCGATTGAATTGGGATCTCACGGCATTGATCTTAATTGCGGTTGTCCTTCAAAAACTGTTAATGGTAGTTGTGGCGGAGCGAGTTTGTTAAAACAGCCAGAACTGATTTATCAAGCAACCAAAGCAATTCGCCAAGCGGTAAGTTCTGAAAAAATAGTTAGTGTGAAAGTGCGTTTAGGCTGGGACGATAAACAAAAAGCACTGGAAATTGCCGATGCTGTACAGCAAGGCGGTGCTGATGAGATTGCAATTCACGGTAGAACAAAAATGGATGGTTATCGTGCTGATAAAATTGATTGGCAGAAAATTGGAGAAGTGCGACAAAAATTATCTATTCCGGTGATTGCTAATGGTGAAATTTTTAATGCGCAACAGGCACAGGAATGTCTTGCCGTTACCGGTTGTGAAGATTTAATGGTGGCTCGCGGTGCATTGCAAATTCCCAATTTGAGCTATGTCATTAAAGACAATAACGAGGTAATGTCGTGGCGGAACACTTTGATTTTATTGCAATATTATAGTCGTGTTGATAATCAATGGGATAGCGGTTGGTATCATTTATCCCGTATTAAGCAGTGGCTTAGATTTTTATCGAATCATTTTATTGAAGCGGAACAGCTATTTGCAAAATTGAAATATTGTCAAAACAATGTGGAATTGCAAACTTTATTGGATAAGGAATGTGATGAAATATAACTGGATTCTTTTTGATGCGGATGAAACCTTATTCTCTTTTGACTCTTTTTCAGGGTTGAAACGACTTTTCACTCACTATGATGTTGATTTTACACAAGAAGATTTTATTGAATATCAACAACTTAATAAACCTCTTTGGGTAGCTTATCAAGATGGAAAAATAGATGCAAAAACCTTACAGGAACAACGTTTTAGTGAGTGGGGCAGGCGTTTGTCAGTGAAACCGGCGGAATTGAATCACGGCTTTTTATTGACAATGGCGGAAGTTTGTCGCCCGTTGGAAGGCGTGGTGGATTTGTTACAACAATTACAACATCGTGCTAAATTAGCCATTATTACCAACGGCTTTACCGCAATGCAGCAATTACGTTTGCAGAAAACGGGGTTAAGCGATTATTTTGAATTTGTGGTGGTTTCTGAAGAGATCGGCGTTTCTAAGCCACATCCTGATTTTTTCCATCACGCTTTGCAGTTGGCAAAACCTCGACATAGTGAGGAGGTGTTAGTTGTGGGCGATACATTGGAATCGGATATTCTTGGCGGTAATAATGCTGGCTTGGATACCTGTTGGTTGCATTATGGTAGAGATAACCAAACTGCGATATCGCCGACTTATCAAATAGAAACGATTGCCGAATTGTTACCGTTAGTGGAGAAAAAATCGTAAACTTTTCTTTACGCTGTCTTTATTTCTATACGAACTATCGGGTATTATAGCCGATAGTATAAAAATATGAGGAGATAAAAGATGCGTTTTGCGGTAACCTGTATTGATAGAATCGGGGTGGCTAAAGAAGTTCTGGATTTATTGGCTAAAGAGCAAATTAATTTAGAAGGGATTGAACTAAAAAAGATAGATCAAAATGGGATTATTTATCTGAAATTTGAAAAAATTGCCAATTTTCAAATTGATTATCTTAGCGATAAATTACGCCGAATTGATGGGGTAAAGGCAGTAACAAAATTGGATTATTTGCCTTACGAGCGTAAAACTATAGAACTCAATGCATTGTTTGAAGCTCTACCTCATCCGATCTTATCCATTGATTTTTCAGGGAAAATTGAGTTTGCCAATCAGCACGCCACCCAATTATTGTTACCCTATCTACAAGAAAAAAAGCCGAAGATCAGCTCATTACAAGATCAATTTCTGCTTGATGCAATTCCGGCATTACAACAATCCAGTTGGTATCAAACATTTTTAAAACAGTCAAAACAACATTCCGCACCGTTAGCGATTTCTCATCATATTCAGCTGGATGACCAACATTGGCGTTTTGATTTATTGCCGTTAACCTTGGCAGAAAATGAACAACAATTTATCGGTAGTGTGGTGACGTTACAATCTTTTGATATGTTGCGTATTGATGCCCAGCAATTCAATATTTATCACAGCAATACGTTTGATGAAGTGGTGGCTAAAAGCAAAAGAATGGCGGAAATGGTTGCAATGGCAAAAAAATTTGCCTTTTCTGATGCGCCATTATTGATTCAAGGTGAAACCGGAACGGGCAAGGAATTTATTGCAAAGGCGTGCCATCAGTTGGGGAATCGGCGAGATCAACAGTTTATTGCGGTAAATTGCGCCGGCTTGCCGCCGGAGGATACTGAAGCGGAAATGTTCGGTTATAACGCTAATGGGCATAAAACCATTGGCTTTTTTGAGTATGCGAATCACGGTACGGTGTTGTTGGATAATATTGCCGAACTCTCTTTGCCGATGCAGGCCAAATTGTTACGCTTTTTGAATGATGGTTCTTTTCGCCGAGTGGGCGAGGAGCAGGAACATTATGTTAATGTGCGTGTTATTTGTACTACACAAGAACCTTTATCCGCTTATGTTGAGCAAGGAAAATTACGGGAAGATCTTTATCATCGTTTAAATGTGCTGACATTAAATATTCCACCTTTACGAGAACGACAAGAGGATATTCCTCTGTTGGTACAGCAGTTTGTGAAACAGATTTCTGCTCGTTTAGGGATACCTCAGCCGTACTATGATAATGATTTTATTACATTTTTGCAGAAACACGTTTGGTCAGGTAATGTTCGTGAATTGTATAATGCTTTATATCGTGCTTGTTCATTGGTAGAGAATGGAAAGTTAACCATTAGTGGCTTGCATTTGCAACAGCAATGGTGTTCTCAGTTTAATCTTGAACAGTTACAAGGCGCAACGTTGGAAGAGATGTTGGGATATTTTGAAGCAGCAATTTTGCAGAAATTCTATGCCGAATATCCAAGCACGCGAAAATTGGCACAACATTTAGGTATTTCACATACTGCGGTGGCTAATAAATTACGTCACTATGGAATTACAAAATAAAATCTTTATAGATTAAATAGTTACATTCAATTTTTTTAAATTTATAACAGTATGACGGCAAAATGTGCTACAATCACCGGTCAAATTTTTAAATTATTATTCGGGTAACTGGCTTATACCCACTTTTTAGCGGAGGAATAAATGACGATAGCAGCCAATAGACGCTCAATTATGACACTTTTTACCGACAAAAACGATATTTACTGTCACCAAGTGAAAATTGTGTTGGCTGAAAAAGGTGTCGCCTATGAAACTGAAAATATCGAGCCGGGAGAAATTTCAGAAGATTTATTGGAACTGAATCCAACCGGAAGTTTGCCGACATTAGTGGATAGAGATTTAGTTTTATTTAATTCTAGAATTATTATGGAATATTTAGATGAGCGCTTCCCTCACCCACCTTTGATGCCGGTATATCCGGTTGCAAGAGCAGAGTGCCGTTTGTTAATGCAACGTATTGAAAATGACTGGTATCCTGTTTTTGCGAAAGCAGTGGATGAAAACAATCCAGATTCGATGTCTGCTCGCAAACAGCTACGTGAAGAATTATTAGCAGTTGCACCGATATTCACTCAATATGAATATTTTATGAGCAATGAATTCAGTTTAGTTGATTGCTATTTAGCACCTTTATTATGGCGAATTCAATTATTAGGAATTGAGTTCAGCGGTGCCGGTAGTAAAGCTATTAAAAATTATATGAATAAAGTGTTTTCACGTGATAGCTTTGCTAAATCATTAGGTAATAGTAGTGCGTTAAATATTATGGATGACAAATAAGGATAAATAATGACAGTATTAGCACCGAAACGTCCTTATCTGCTAAGAGCTTATTTTGATTGGTTAGTCGATAATGAGCTTACGCCTTATTTAGTTGTGAATGCCGATTATCCAAATGTTGATGTGCCGGTTGAATATGTAAGAGATGGTCAGATTGTGCTGAATTTATCACCAAATGCAGTAGGTAATCTTTCACTTGGTAATGAAGAAATTCGTTTTAGTGCCAGATTTAATGGAGTTATCCGGCATATTGTGATTCCATTGGGTGCAGCGTTAGCAATTTATGCGCGTGAAAATGGCGATGGTGTGATGTTTGAAGAGGAAGAAGCGTATGAAATCGCTGAAATCAATGATGATCAGCCGAACGGTTTTACCGATATTGTAGACACGCCACCTGACGAAAATAAAGAGAAGTCTAAAGAACAAAGCCAAGCGCAGAAAAAAACTTCTCATCTTAGAATTCTAGATTAATCCTCCATTGTGCCGCACCTGATGCGGCACTTTTTTATTTTAATTTTCTTTTTTCGATCCTGATCGCAAAAACAAGCACTATTTTGATCATTGTTATTAGAAACAATTAATCTCATTCAAAAAAGTGTTTTGGATTTTTGTAATGTCTAAATATCAACCGGGATTTACTTTGATTGAATTGTTAGTCGTGATCTTTATTTTCTCTTTGTCGTTGTTATGGGTTGCACCTGATTGGCGTAATATTCAGCAACAATTTCTACTTTATGTGGAACAGAATCGATTGCAACGCTATTTGGCTTTGGTACAACAACGTATAAACCATTCTTTGGAGAGCTGGCAGTTAATAGCCAATAAATCATCACATAATTGGTGTTTAATTGCACAGCCAAAAAGTACAACAATTTGTAATTGTTTATATTTACAAGGCTGTGAGAAATATCAAGAAAGATTAGTCTATATGCCATATTCACCGGAAAGAGTTACTTTTATTGCTAAAGATTATTATCCAAAAGAGTTGACTACGTTTAAACCGGAACGTAACACGATGAAAAAGAAGTGTTTTCTATTGCAGGCAGGGCAGCAAAGAATATTGTTTAAATATAGTGGCATTGGTGAGGTAAGAATCAATGAAAACATATCAGAGAGTGCCTGTTTACAATATGAAGATTAAGCATAAAACCTATTTTGTCGGGGCAACACTGCCTGAAATGTTAATTGTATTGATGATCTCGATGTTAATTGTATCCATCTTAGTTTCATTGTTGATGAGAATTCATCAATATCGCCAGCAACAACAGCAGCAGTTACAACTGCAAAATCAAGTACATAAAGCGTTGCAGCTGATGAGTAAAGATTTACGCCGTGCTGGCTATCACGCTGTGAAACAGGAAAATAACCTCGAATTGTTTCAGATAGATGGTAAGAGTATTCAATTAAATCAGGAAAAATCCGGTTATTATCAATGTGTTATGTTTTTTTATGATCTAAATATGGATGGTTGTATAGGTAGTCAACGGAAAAATCAAGCTTGTATTGAAAATGGACGCAATAGCAGTACCAAATTGAACGAGGAACTATTCGGTTATCGTTACGGTAATAACAATATTGAAATGTTGTTTATGGATAAAAACAGTTTTGATGAGAAATGCAGCACTGATGAGTGCCAACGACATCTCAATAATCCGAATTGTACTGCTAAACGTTGGTATAAATTGTTGCCGGAAAGTTATGTAGTGGAAACGTTGAAATTTAATTGGTTAGCAGAGAAAAAAGGGATTCAGATAACGTTAAAAGTATATTTAAATGAGCAAAAACAGATCACCTATCAAGCCACCGCATTAGTGCCATTACTCAATGAGGTACAAAATGCAGCATTACCATAGTGGTTATCTCAATTTATTAACCTTGTTATTTATTAACGCTATTGTGCTGTTATTGTTGTTGGTGGCAGAAGATGATTTATCACTTTATCGTCAAAATCTATCAATAAGACAAGATTATGCATTGCAACAAGCACAGTTATATCAACAGTATCAACAACAATATTCTGTTTTTTGTCAATCTAATCATATAGATAGTTTAAATTATACTGAAAGATTAACCGCAGAAAAATATAAATTTGGTAGTGGAATAAACCATTTTATTGATTGTGAGTTACAACAGATTTTTGTTCAGGAACCGAAAAAAAATTTAAATTCGCCATTAAAAAAATATTTCAATATCAACTATCCGTTCTCTACACCATCGATGGAACCCACTTCAGCTGTGCAGCCGCAAATATGGAAAGTGGAGCAGAATGTAATTACCTTAGAACAGGATTTTTATGGTGTGATTGTTGCTCTCAATGATGTAGAAATTTTAGGAAAAGGCACTATTTTTGGTGCAATTATTTATGAAAGAGAATTGCGTTATGGTGAAAATATTAAAATTGTATTTGATGCAGAGATTATCCGGAAGTTATCAAAACGATATTCAAGTTGGAAAATGAGGGGTGGTTGGCGTGATTTTGATGCAATATAATTTGAAGGGTGGCACTATTATTAGCGTATTGACGGCGTTGATTTTTTTGTCACTGTTATTGTTATCAGTGCAGCATTGGATTAATCGGCAGCAACATCAAACAGCAATATTGTGGCAAGCGACACAGGCTTTGCAAATTGCTGAAAACCAATGGAATTTAAGAGTAATCGGTGAAAATTGTGAAAAAAACGTGCAACAAAATGGCATTATTTTTAATATTCAATGTAGTGGTAATCAGGTGGTTGTGCATTATCCGCTAGGAAAAATTGTGTTGTAAGATTGTTAATAATCAAATGAAATTCTGTATAATATCGGCTCATTTTTATGGGGGATTTATGGTAGAAACTTTTCAAGAAATTGATGCACAAACTGCGTGGCAACTGGTTCAGGAGCGTAAGGCGTTTCTAGTTGATGTACGAGATATACAGCGTTTTGCATATAGTCATCCGCAAGGTGCGTTTCACTTGACAAATCAAAGTTATGGTGAATTTTGCCAACGATGTGATTTTGAAGATCCGATAGTAATCATTTGTTATCATGGTAACAGCAGCCGTAATGTAGCACAATTTTTAGTCGAGCAAGGTTTTGATGAGGTTTATAGTGTTCGTGGCGGTTTCGATGCTTGGTGCAAAGCGGAGTTACCAATAGAGTCGGGCTTGTGAATCTAAAGATCATATTTAAAAGTATGTGAAATTGAACATAATAATGAACAACTTGATTCTGAAAGAAGTTAATTTTGATTGATTGATATTGTACTATTTAGAGGGGATTACCCCCTTGTTTTTTTATAATTATTGGTAGATGAATTTATGAAAATTGCACTCATTGTAGGAAGTTTAAGCAAGCGATCATTAAATCGTCATATTGCAAATCAAATTCTGAAATTTGCACCAGAGAATGTTGAAATTGAAGAGATTGATATTAGTAATTTGCCCTTGTATAGCCAGGATTTAGATGAAATAGACATTCCATCCTATAATCGTATGAGAGAACAGATAAAGTGTGCCGATGCTATTCTAATTGCGTCTCCAGAACATAATCGAACCATTCCTGCCGCATTAAAAAATGTGATTGATATTGCTACTCGCCCTTATGGAAAAAATATGTGGATAAATAAAAAGGTTGCTATTATAACAGCCTCTCCAGGGGTTTATGGTGGTATTAATGCCGGTTTGGATCTGCGAAAAGTGCTAACTTTTGTTGGCGCCAATGTTTTATCTCAACCAGAAGTTTATTTGAGTAAAGCAAGTTTTGATCTAGATGAACGTACTACTAATTTCTTAAAACAGTTTGCGGAACACTTTTTTCAGTGGGTAGAAAATAAATGAGTATTGATAAATTTTTGGCTAAAACTAAAGATGTTGGCGGTATTCCTGTCGCTCGTCTTTTGCCTCAACATAAGCATAGAACCGTAGGAGCGTGGTGTTTTCTTGATCACGCTGGCCCAGCAACATTTAGTCAAGAAAATAAAGGAATGCAGGTTGGTTTGCATCCTCATACCAATTTGCAAACATTCACTTGGATGTTGGAAGGAGAAGTGTGGCATCAGGATAGTCTAGGTAATCGCCAATTAATTCGTCCGAAACAGGTAAATTTGATGACCGCCGGAACCGGTAATCATCGTGGTATCAGCCATACGGAACAGACGCCATCCGGTGTCAAAAATCTGCACGCGGTGCAGTTATGGATTGCTTTGCCGATGGATAAAGAGATCGAGCCTAATTTTGAGCATTATCCGCAGTTGCCGGAATGGTCGGATCAGGGTATTGATTACATTTTAACAACCGGTAGTTATCAAGGTCATCAAGCACCGACTAGTCAATTTAGTCCGTTAGTGGGTGTTGATATGCGTTTTCAACAGGCTCAAACATTTGAAATTGAGCGTCAGGATAAATTTGAATATGCCATTTTAGTGATAAACGGCACAATTAAAATTAATGGAGAGAGCTATGCCAAGGATGAAATTGCGATTTTATCTGATTGCACATCTGCTCAGGGAGAATTAAAGATGTGGGCAGAGCAGGGAACGCATATTATGTTATTGGGCGGTGAGCCGTTGTCGCATCCAACAGTGATTTGGTGGAATTTTGTTGCCGATAATGTGCAGGATCTGGAACAGGCAGTTAATGATTGGAATAACCATCATCCTCGATTTGGTTCGATTGATTTGCAAGGGACGGAGTTATCGCGCCTTGTCGCCCCAGCAATTCCAGCAGGATTAAAAAGATAATTCATTGGAATTATCAATCGATTAAGATACGGAAGAATTGAAATGCATAAGGGTACAGATCAGAGAAAAGTACCCTTATATTTTTATTGGTAATTAAAAATGATCCCCAAAGAGGCAAGGAATTTTTGTTCTTGTTGAAGATCGTTATTTAACAGTGGATTATTTTTAAGATAACGATTCGGAAAAGTTAATTGCCACTGTTGAGAGTGTTTGTTTTGCAATCCAGTTTCCGTCTGTTCCGTTGCTTGTCGTGCTTTATTAAAAATAACGGCTAAACGTAATAATAAAATCAGCGATATTACATCGTCATTGTTGTAACGATAACAGTCTGGGATATCGGCAATACGGAAAATTCCGGTATGAAAACGTGCTAAAATCGCTAATAAACGTTGTTGTTCATTATCAAAACCGGGCAATTCGGTGTTTTGTAAAATATAGGCAGAATGTTTTTGTACATTGCGATGGTTAATGACAATACCAACTTCGTGAGTTAATGCGGCATAGTATAAAATTTGTTTCATTTCTTCGCTGTATTGTGTGTCTTTCCATAATTTAAACTGTTTTGCCAACATCTGTGCAGTTTGTGCAACTCGCTGTGCCTGTTGCCGATCCAGATTAAATTGTTGGTTCAAGCTGTTTACCGTACGTTTACGAATATTACCGACACGGAATTTATCTTCAAAATTGTACATTACGCCTTCACGTACTGCGCCATCCGAATAACGCATACTTTTTATTTGGAATGTTTCAAATAGTGCTACTAAAATTGCCAGTCCCGGCACAAAGACATCAATGCGATTGTGGTGTAATCCTGGCAAATGCAGTTGTGTAAAATGAGTTACTTTGAGGGTACGTTCGATTAGATCATTAAGACGATTAAGGGTGATTAGCCCATCTTTAAAATGCAGAGCCAATAGAACTTCACTGACGGTTTTTATTGTACCGGATGAACCGAGAGTTGATTCCCAGCCAAGTTGACGATATTCCCAAGCGAGATCTTCAATTTTTTCTAAAGCGCATTGTTTAGCCTGTTGAAAACGTTGTTTACTGATAACGCCGTCTTTGAAAAAACGTTTAGCAAAGCTGACGCAACCCATATGACGACTTTCGGCAATTAACGGTGTGAAGTCGTCACCAATTACCATTTCCGTAGAACCGCCACCAATATCTATAACCAGTTTTCGACCTTTTTCTGGTTGGGTATGTGACACGCCAGCGTAAATTAATTTTGCTTCCTGTTGACCAGAAATAATATTGATTTTATAAGGGAAAACCCTCGCTGCTTGCTGCAAGAACTGATCACTGTTTAATGCTCGACGTAAAGTATAAGTGCCGATAACTTGTACATTTTCCTCAGGAAATCCCTGTAAACGTTCAGAGAAAAGTGCTAAACAAGCAATACCACGATCTATTGCTGACTGACTAAGGATTTGATTTTGATCGAGTCCTTCGGCTAATTGTACTTTTTGTTTAAGACGAGAGAGTATCTGGATTGAACCGTTCACAATACGGGCAACAATCATATGAAAACTGTTTGATCCAAGATCGACGACAGCAATTTCTTTCATAGTAACTATCCTTTAACGTTCAAATTGATATAAGAGATCAACAGCTTGAGATGTCCCTGATACGGATTGTAAATATAATTTCGGTAATAAGCGATAGCGAAGTGTTAATTCAGCTAATGGTTCAAATAATCCTACACCATATTTTACCTGTAAACGAGGTGTCAAATAACCACTAACTACAACTTGTGATTGATCTCCTAGACCTTGTGTTTCCAAGTTTAAATTACGGATACCGAATGTCTCGCCGATCTGCCCAACAATTTTTCCGGTTTTGGATAAACTCATACTGATTAATGCAGCACCTAGCGAAGCTCCTGAGTTCCCACCGTCAGAAGAGAGCGATCTACCTGTGAGTAAATAGGAAAGAGCATTATCTTGTGACATTGAGGGTTCGGAGAACACTTGAATGGTAGGCGATTCTGCTAAACCAGTAACACGAATGCCTGCAGTAATATTACTATTTTCCATTGCGGTTGGGTTACGAATTGCCTCAATATTTAAAGTTGGTTGTGATGGTAATCCAGAGAAGATAATTTCACCTTTACGCACGAGCAAATCTTGTCCATAAGAAGCAAAACGCCCGTTCAGTAATTTAATTTGACCATAAAGACCGAGCTGGTTGTCTTGTTGACGTAAATTCAGTACACCATCTAAACGGCTTTTTAAGCCATAAGCTTTTATTAAAACGCGTTCTCCTAAACTGATATTAATATTAGTGGATAAAAATGCATTTGTTTTTTGATTGAAACTATTTAAACGCTGATCCGCAGAAAGTTTAGGTTTCTGTTCTAAAATCACTTCATCGTTGCTAACTGTAATCGCACTTTCCGGTAATTGTTCAATGTCAATATTAGCTTGAGGTATATCGATTTTGCCTTCAATATTCAAGTGTTGTGGTTGCGCGTGCAGATGAATATCGGGAACTACGGTCAATTTTGCGATTTCTGGAATATTGAGTGACAGTCCGTCGGATTTCGCACTTAAATTAGCTTGCCAGTGATCTAACATTTGCCAACTGCTGTCGCCTTGTAGACGCAACGTGCCTTCTTGCGTGACGATTTCACCATTCATTGTGGAGCGGTTGCCGTTAAAGTTCAGATTGGCAAAACCATCCTTAATATTAAACGGCAATGCCGGCATTGAACTGGTTAATTGCGTCAATGCTAGTTTGCCGTGTAATTGTGGTGAGGAAGTTGTTCCTGCCAAATTTAAATCAGCATTAATTTTGCCGTCAAGCTGATCTCCAGAATTTAACAGTTGTTTAATTAATGCTAATTGTAACGCCTTAAATTGCACTTTTCCGCCTAATTTTTTACTATCCAAAAGATCGGTTAAAGTGAGTTCAGTTCTGATTTCTCCGTTATTGCGAATTTTTATATCACTGTTAAGTTTTAAATTGTTATCTTTGAGAATACTTTGTAGCGATATTCTGTCTAAATTCAATTCAAAACGGCGATAATCCAGTTTTTGCACTAATGATAAATTATTACTGTCTAAATTCAGTTTGGCATCAAATGGTTTATCCTGATACCAATTTACCTCACCATCAAGATTGAAACGAGAATTCAGTTGCGTGTTGTCGCCAAGAAATGGTTTTAGGAAGCGTAAATCCGCCTGTTGCAATTTAAACGGAATATGACCGCTCACTCCGGCGGTAAAGGTTTGCGGAAAACAGAGCGGTAAACTGCTGTTATTCCAACAATGTGCGGAAATGGTTGCCTGCTGTTTTTGATTGAGGTAATCAATATTAATGGTTTTATCGGCATTGAATTGTCCGATGAACGTGTCGATTTTGCCGTTTTTAAGATTGACTTGCCAGCGTTCGGCATTGCGATCAAAACTACCTTGTAAATCAACATTTAACGCAGCCGGTTTGCCTTGAGAACGCAAATTGAGCTGATGATTTTTTTCATCACCTTGGGCGTTGAGTTGTAATTGTGTGAATTGGGTTGTATCACTCAGTTTAAATTGAGCCAATTTTAAGGCAAGATTACCGCGAATATTTTGTTGATCACTTTGTATTTTTCCTTTGATATCTGCATTTTGCAGCAAAAATGTGCCAAATTTGATCTTTGCTATGTCAAGATCAATATCTAGCTCCGGTTGATGAATATCACCGTTAATCTGTATTTCACCTTGTGCGGCAAGATCTAAACCTCGATAAAGTCCGCTAAAATCAGGTGCATTAAGCGTTAAATCAAATTGTGAATCTTGTGCCAATTTGCCTTTTAAAAGCAGATGATTTTGCCCATAATCGAATTGAAATCCTTTACTAAGAAGCGGAATTTGATTGCTGAGGGCAAGATCGCCTTGAATGTTAATTGGGCGATTATTGGCACTGCCGGTGAGATTGATAACCGGAATATCCACTTGCCAGCCTTGAGCATCGACTTTGCCGGAAGAAGCCAATTCGCCGGAGAGGGTTGCCAACCAATCCACACTGTGAAAATAGCGGTAAACATTAAGGTTTTTTAATTGCAGCCGGCTATCCCAAATGACTTCATTTTGCCAAGAGGTGTAACCTTGCAAATCAACACTGCCACCTAAACCGGACAGATGTGCGGATTGGATACGAAAATCACCAATCGATCCCTCACCGTTTAATTCCAGATCAACCGTTGGCGAATGCATTCCTTCAACGTTACCTTGTAAATTCGCTTGATAGTGCAATAGATCACCTACAACATTCAATTTTGTTTTCACTAAACGGATCTGATCGGTTGCTGGATTTTCACTTTTACTTAAGAATAGTGGATATTTTGCCTGTTGAATCGCTAAATCCAAGTTAAACGGTGTTTTTGCTGCGGTTAATTCAAGCTGTGATGATAGCGTAGCATCCACCACGCCGCTAATGCTGGTGTTAATGTTGGTTTTAGCGTACAGTTCACCGTTGGCAGTGACAGTTAAATGGCTGTTTGGAAATGTGTGTTGTTCACCTTTTTCATCGAGGATTTTTTGTTGATGAAATTCTCCTTTCAGCGTGAATTGAAGTGGATAATTATCACGCCATTGTAGCTGCCCCTGACCATCAAGATCGACAATAGTGCTGCGTAAATAGAGCTTAGTTAAATTGAATTGTTGATCATCGCTGTTTGCTTTCAACACTAATTCACTGAGTTTCTGTTCTGATAAATTTTTTTCTTTGGTATTTTGTTGGCGATAAAGCCAATTCTGGGCGGAAATGATATCGATTTCAACACTAAAAGGCAGTTTTAGTGTTTGCTTTTTATCCAATAATGGTTGATTTAAAGATTGTTTTAACGCTTGCCAATCCATTGGTTTTTCAACTTCTTTTTCTTGTGTTGGCTTATCTGTAACATCAAGTTGTTCCAATTTTTGCAAAAGCTGATTTTCCACTGTTTCGATAACGCTTAAACCATTGATTCTTGTCGGCAACAGATGAAAATGGTTGTTACGGTTTGCTTGCAAGCCGGTAGAAAAATGATCAAGTGTGATCAAGCGATTATCGATTTTAAGTGCAAGTTGATTGATCTCAATTTGTGGCAAATTTAATCCAATCGGCATTGCAAAACCACTATTGGATTGATTGTCATTCGGTTCGCTCGGTGGCAACAATGCCGTATCAATCGTAATTTGTGGCTGTTGTAGGCTGAATTGATTAATGCAAATCGTCATTTGCCATAAACATTGTGGTGTAAGTTGTAACTGCGTTTTTGGTAGGATAAGTATAATGCCGTCAGTATGATAAGTAAGATTAGATAGTGTTAATCCTTGTTTTAAATTCCCTTTTACTTCAGTAATTTGTATTTGTTCTATTTTCTGATCAAGCAGTGTGAGTAGTTTGTGTTGTAAGGTTTCACTGTTTAGAAATGAGATAATTGTAGTAAACAGTAAAATCACAACCGCACTTAAGCTAATTGCAAACCATTTGATAATCTTCTTGGATGTTTTTTTCTTTATCGCAATTGAAGCAGTTTGTGCGTTGTCAGTAGCTTGTTCTGTTTCGGGATTTTTTGGATTATCTGTCACAATTCTGCTCCTATACCAATGTAAAATTGGATATTTTTACTATCGTCTTTATCATTAATTGGGGTAGCAATATCGAATTTTACCGCACCGATGGGGGAATTCCAACGCACACCAATGCCTGTTCCTTTACGTAAATCATTGAAAGAAAAGCGATCAGAAGCAAAACCGGTGTCATAAAAAATAGCTGCCCACCACTTTGGTTTCACCTGATATTGATACTCTAGGCTGGCGGTAAAAAGGCGATTTGCGCCTGTTAATTCACCATTTTTATCTTTCGGTGAAATTTTATGATAACCATAACCGCGGATACTTCTGTCACCGCCTGCAAAAAAACGTAGTGCCGGTGGAATTTTGTCAAATTGATTGGTTGAGAGATAACCAATTTCTGCTCGAGTTAAAAAACGATGATTTTCTGCATAAGTTCGAATCCAAGAAGTGGAGGCAATAGCGGAATAAAAATTGACATCTGAGCCTACTGCTTTATTCCCCCAATTAAGCGTGATTTTCTGTGCATCTCCCCAATAAGGAAATAATCCCCCACGAACACGGGTACGGTTAAAACCGGCAGTTGGATAAATTAATACTGTGCGGTTGGAAACATTCGCTTGGGTAAAGTTATCATAACGAGCTCTTACGCCGAAAGAATTTTGCCAACCTGTCTCTCTGTTCCAATAGCGAAGAATGGCTAAGGTTAAACCGGAGGTATCAGTGTCGTTTTTCTTTTCTTCTTCATAACCGGCAGAAATTTCATAATAATAGTTAAGCGGTTGTTTTAATAAGGGAATTTTATAGGTTGCTTCAATGGTTTTTTTAGGATCGGAGATATAGAAATTGGAAGAAAAACTTTGTCCACGACTATTAATCCAAGGTTTGTTCCAACCGAACTGTAAACGAGGACCAACATCGGTACTGTAACCGATCCCGATTTCATAACTATTTTTTAGGCGAGGTTGAACTAAAACATCAAGATCGACTTTTTTATTTTGTTTATCAATATTAGGCTGAACTAAAACAGATTTAAACCAGTTGCTGGCAGAGAGGTCTGTACTTAATTCAGAAAGATCATTGATTAAATAAGGATCTCCACTTTGAATAGCAAGAATATTATGCAAATAATCGTCTCTAATTTGTGAACCTTGAAAACGAATTTTACTGTAATGGTAGCGTTTACCACTGTCGAAGGTAAGTTGCCAATAGGCTTCGTGAGCAGAAGGTAGGATCGCTAAACGATGCGTTAAAAATTGGTAATCGAAAAAACCTTTAGCAAGAGCTACTTTTTCTAATTCCCCTTTATAGTCATCATAAACGCCTTGATTAAGGACGCTACCTAATTTAGGAACTTGTTTTTGTAATGCAAGAAAATTCTCATCCTTTTCCGCATCCCCCAAAAGTTGCACCTGAATTTCGGCAATTTTAACAGGTTCATTTAACGTAACGTTAGCAATTAGAAGATCCTGTTTAGCATTAGGCTGTGGCACAAATTGATAATCAATTTTGCTGTTAAAATAACCAACAGCACGTAGTGCCTCATCAATCGTTTTACTTGCCAAATAATAATAACGATCTGAATTTTCCACCGGGATAGTTTTTAGTGAAGAGAGATGTACCATCACATTATTATAGGCGGTTTTATTTTTGATACCTTCCACTTTTAAGGTCATCGGCTTATCGGCAAAAGCAGATAGGGCGGCAAATAAAATTGTAAGAGAGAAAGATATTTTTTGCCATTTCATCATTACCGAACCTCTGGATTATTGTTCACTATCGAAATTAATTTCTTACTATTAGTATCATTAAATGAAAATTTAAAAATAGCGTAAACGGTAACAATATATGACTGAATTTTCAAGAATTAAACCTAATTTTACTGCGGAATTCCTCGTAAATTTTCTTGAAAATAGAATGGTGGCTTTGATGTTGGTGCAGGAATATCACTAAACCAGAAATTAAATGGCTGTAGTAATTGGGGAGATTGTTGCCAAAGTTGGCTGATCTTGATTAATTCAATGTCTGCTGGAAGATGGGATAACTGTTGCTGTAACACGGCAATAGTATTTTTTCTAGGGTGTCCGATAACAATAGCGGTTTGATGTTTTCTTGCATATTGAATGGCTCGTTGGAATTGGCGCTGTATATTGTCATATTCATTATTATCATCAAGAAAAATATTACGCTCTAACGCACTAACACCATATTGTTTGGCAATTTTGACAGCAACACTATTACCTATGGTTTTACTGTCCAGAAATGATAATCCTCTTTGTGCTAATTGTTGCATTAAAATATGCATTAAACCGCTATCGGAAGTGGCGGCACTTCCCATATGATTATTCATTCCGATAGCGTTGGGAATAATATTTTGTGCTAAATCAATACGATATGAAACTTGAGATGGTGTTAGCCCAAGCACTAAGCCATTGGCTTCTAGTTTTATATTGCTTTTAGCTTGCATTGGCATATGTATTAAAGTATCACGACCTTGCTGATGAGCCTGTTTTGCACGTTGTTGTGCATAAGGTGCGGAAGGGATAATAGCAACATTGACGGCTAAAGGTAGTGCAAAAATAGCATTGTCCTCGTGCTGACGATAACCAATATCATCGATCACAATAGCTAATTGAGCAGCATTAGGTGACAAACTGAACAGCATTAATAACGCAAGAAGACATTTTATGCAATATTTCACTGTTAACTCCGCTATTACTTTAACCAATGTGATGGATTTACTGGTTCACCCTGACGGCGAATTTCAAAGTAGAGTGCTGCACGACCGTCTTCATTTTGCCCAACTTGAGCAATAGTTTCACCGGCACTGACCACATCGCCATTTCGGACTTGCAATGTACTGTTATAACCGTAGATGCTCATATCACCTCGACCGTGATCAATCACAATGACCAAACCATAACCTTGAAGACGATTAGCTAAAATCACTTTGCCCGGAGCAATGGCTCTCACATTTGCACCACGATTGGCTTGAATAACAATGCCTTTCCAGCGGATTTCTCCCATTTGAATTGAGCCGTAGCGGTTACTTACTCGTCCGGAAACCGGCATTATATATTGACGGCGTGCCGCTCCGAGACCATTTCCTCTCCCAACCAACTGTTGCTCTTTTTCTGTCGGTTTATAAGTTTGATGTTCCTGTTCCGCTTTTTTCTGTTTTTTCTGTAAAGAGACCAGTTCCTGTTGTTCTCGTTGTTTAGCAGCTCGTTCCGCCGCAGCGATTTCTTGGCGTAGTCGGTTTTCGTTCTCTTTTAATTGCGTTAATTTATTTTGATTGGCGGTTAGGCTGCGATTTAATTTGGCTAATGTGGATTGGTGTTCGTTCTTAACTTGCTGTAATGAACGCTGTTGCTGGCGTTGCTTGTTAATTTCCTGTTGTTGCTGTTGTTGCTGTTCTTTAACTAGCTGTTGTTGCTGCTTTAGCTGTTCTTGAGTCTGTTTAAGATCCTGAATCAGTGCGATTTTTTGTTGATTAATGTATTTCACATAGGTATTCATTCGATCACTGTCGCGTGCTTCTTGAGAGAACATTTTCTCAATTTCGTGTTGTTGTAAATTTTTACGGTAAGCAGAATCAAGCAAATGTGCCAGCTGTTGCTTTTGTTCGCGTTCTTGTTGTTGTAATCGGCGAATTTGTTTTTGCCCGTTTTGAATATTGCGTTGAATTGTTTTTAGTTCATCTCTACTTTGTTGCAGTTGATCACTAATTTTTTCAATCTTTTGTTGTTGATATTTTAGTTGTGACTGTAACTGGCTTTTTTCTTGCTGTTGCTGAGCAATCTTTTGTTCTTGTTGTTTTATTTGTTGCTGAATTGATGCAAGATCATTTACTGCATAGCCGATATTGCTGTTCATTAGTAATAATAAACACAATATTAGGTGGCATAAAGACTGAACAGTAAAACGGGTATTGAACATAATTCAAACAATGATAATGATAAAAAACAGAATAATTTGGTGCTATTTTAGAATTTTTTTTGTTAAAGATCAGCAATTCTAATAAAAGCGAAGCCGTTCTATTTTAAAAGTAATCAAATTTTGTTATAAAGAGCGCAGTTTTTTGATCTAATTTTTAGGAGAATCATTATGCAATTAGTGTTTATTCGTCATGGTTTAAGTGAATGGAATGCATTGAATCTTTTCACCGGCTGGCGTGATGTTAATTTAAGTGAAAAGGGAGTTGAAGAAGCAAAAGCAGCAGGACGTAAATTAAAAGAAGCTGGTTTTGAATTTGACATCGCATTTACTTCCGTATTAACTCGTGCGATTAAAACCTGTAACCTTGTTTTGGAAGAATCTAATCAGTTATGGGTTCCACAAATTAAAACTTGGCGTTTAAATGAACGTCACTATGGTGGTTTACAAGGCTTAAATAAGAAAGAAGCTGCGGAAGAGTTTGGTGATGAACAAGTTCACATTTGGCGTCGTTCTTATGATGTATTGCCGCCTGAATTAGCAAAAGATGATCCTAATTCAGCACATAATGACCGCCGTTATAAACATTTGCCGGCGGATGTAGTGCCTGATTGTGAAAATTTAAAAGTAACTTTAGATCGTGTGTTACCTTTCTGGGAAGATCAAATTGCACCAGCATTATTATCCGGTAAGAAAGTATTGGTTGCGGCTCACGGTAACTCACTTCGCGCTTTGGCGAAACACATAGAAGGTATTTCTGATGAAGGCATTATGGATTTAGAGATCCCAACTGGACAGCCTTTAGTTTATGAATTAAGTGATGATTTGAAAGTAATTAAAAAATATTATCTTTAATGCTTAATTAAAAGAAATAGGCACTTTTCTGCATAATGTAGAGAAGTGCTTTATTTTTGTTGAGATTTTTTCCGGAAAAATGATGTTTCGATTGTTTAATTCTATAGAGTAAGGTTATACTTATTCAACTTTTTAACCATTAATAAGATAAGAGATCAAAATAAATGGAAGAATTTATGCCAAAGGCAATAGCGTTTGCCTCTCAACATACGGTGATGGTTATTGCGTGGATTGTCGTATTTATCGGGACAATTTATGTTTTTGTAAAAAGTGCCGTTTCTGGTGCAAAAGAGATTGAGCAAGCGACTTTGTCACAATTAGTTAATAAACAGAATGCCGTTATTATTGATTTACGTAGTATTGAAGAGTTTTTGCGTGGTCATATCGCAGGCAGTCAAAATGTGTTACCAAGCGATATTAAACAGCATAATCTTGGTAAATTGGAGCAGTACAAAGAGCAACCGGTCATTGTTGTTTGTGCTTCAGGAATGACTTCACGCGGTTCAGCAGAGCAGTTGTATAAACAAGGTTTTAAGCAGGTTTATTCATTAAAAGAGGGAATCCAAGGTTGGCGAGCAGCGAATTTACCTCTTGTTAAAAAAAGTTAATTAGATAAAAAAGGAAATTAGTGATGGCAGAAGAAAATAAAACAGCAGAACAAGGTTCAGAACAACAAGCTCAACCAATGTTGCAGATTCAACGCATTTATGTAAAAGATGTCTCATTTGAAGCACCGAATTTACCTCATTTATTCCAACAGGAATGGAAACCGGTCTTAAAATTTGATTTGGATACAGAAACAAATGTATTAGCAGAAAATCTTTATGAAGTGGTACTTAATGTTTCTATTGAAACCAAACTGGAAGGTACTGATACTGTTGCTTTTATTTGTGAAGCAAAACAGGCTGGTATTTTCGCCATCAGCGGTTTAGAAGAGATGCAGTTAGCTCACGCATTAACTTCACAATGTCCGAATATGTTGTTTCCATATGTTCGAGAATTAGTTTCAAATTTAGTTAATCGAGGCACATTCCCTGCATTAAATTTGGCACCGGTTAATTTTGATGCTTTATTTGTTGAATATTTGCAACGTCAACAAGCAGCGCAGGCGGAGACTGCTCAAGAACAAAAAACGGAAACTGTAAATTAATTCCTGAAAAGCGTCTCTTCGGAGATGCTTTTTCACCTCTTTTCTAAAATCTTATTGAAATCCTCTCTCTTTCGTCTATCCTTTGTTTAACACTAATCAAATAAAAGCGATAGTTATGACAGAATTTTTACCCATTACCGTAATTGGTGCTGGTTCTTACGGAACAGCATTAGCGATAGCACTTTCGAGAAATGGCTTGCCAACAATATTATGGGGGCGAAATACGGTAGAAATGAGAAAATTGGCACAACAACGGCAAAATGAACGTTTTTTGCCCGGTGTTACTTTTCCGAAAGCATTACAAATTGAAACTGAATTGGATACAGCAGTTGCAAACAGCCGAGATATATTGATCGTTGTGCCGAGTCACGTTTTTGCCGATGTTTTAAAGCAGATTAAGCCCTTATTAAAACCGCAACATCGTATTATTTGGGCAAGTAAAGGTTTGGAACATAATAGCGGACGTTTGTTACATCAGGTAGCGAAAGATATTTTAGGAAATAATATGCCATTGGCTGTTTTATCAGGGCCGACATTTGCTAAAGAACTGGCTTCAGGCTTGCCGACTGCTATTGTGTTGTCTTCAACAGAAGAGGCTTTTGCCAAAGCGTTACAGGAACGTATTCATTGCAGTAAACATTTCCGCGTTTATCTGAATCCGGATATGATTGGTGTGCAGTTGGGTGGAGCGATTAAAAATGTGATCGCAATTGGTGCTGGTATTTCAGATGGTATCGGTTATGGAGCGAATGCAAGAACAGCATTGATCACGCGTGGTTTAGCAGAAATTTCACGTTTAGGATTGTCTTTAGGTGCAGAACCACACACATTTATGGGAATGGCCTGTTTAGGTGATTTAGTTTTAACGTGTACCGACAATCAATCTCGTAATCGCCGTTTTGGAATGATGTTAGGCAAAGGTTATTCTGTAGAACAAGCGATGCAGGAAATTGGGCAAGTTGTAGAAGGATATTTCAACACACAGGAGGCCTATCGATTAGCACAACAACAGCAGGTAGAAATGCCGATTGTTGAGCAAATTTATCAAATGCTATTCTGTGGGTTAACTGCAACTGAAGCAGCAGCAAATTTATTATCAAGAGAAAAGAAAAGTGAATAGGGGTATCTATGTCGGTACTATTACAACGGATTTGGCAAAGCATTCGAGATGAAGCAAAATTACTCGCAGAACAAGAACCTTCATTGGCAAGTTTTTTCCATTCAACAATTTTAACGCATCAACATTTGGGTACGGCACTAAGTTATATTTTAGCGAATAAGTTATCTAGCTCGACAATGCCAGCGATCTCATTGCGTGAAATTATTGATGAAGTTTATCGGGAAAATCCAAAAATTATTGAAAGTGCTGCTCACGATATTGAAGCTGTACGAGTTCGCGATCCGGCAGTGGAACTTTATTCTACACCATTACTTTATTTAAAAGGATTTCACGCTTTGCAAAGTTATCGTATCACTCACCACTTATGGCAGAAACAACGGAAAGCATTAGCAATTTATCTACAAAATCAAATTTCTGTTGCGTTTGATGTTGATATTCATCCGGCAGCAAAAATTGGTTACGGTATTATGTTAGATCACGCCACAGGTATTGTTATTGGGGAAACATCTGTGATAGAGAATGATGTTTCTATTTTGCAAGATGTGACATTGGGCGGTACAGGAAAAGAAGTTGGTGATCGCCACCCTAAAGTGCGTAAAGGGGTGATGATTGGTGCTGGTGCAAAAATTTTAGGAAATATCGAAGTAGGTGAATATGCCAAAATTGGCGCCTGCTCGGTAGTGTTACATCCGGTTGTAGCTTATTCTACGGTAGCGGGCGTGCCTGCAAAACAGATAGGGCAAGATAAAAAAGCAAAACCGGCGTTAGAAATGAATCAATATTTTAATTGTGAATAAAAGCAATAAATAAAACAAAAAATTAAGGAGACATTAATGCAATATCAAGATCCTCATTATAGCGAGGAAGCTGAAAGATATGAAAATCCAATTCCAAGTCGTGAATTGATCCTTACGGTTATTCGAGATCATAATAAACCGATGAGTCGGGAATCTATTTTACAAGCGTTAGCAATTACCGATCCGGAGCAGCAGGAGGGAATGCGTCGCCGTTTACGAGCAATGGAAAATGATGGGCAGTTGGTTTTTACTAAGCGCAAATGTTATGCCTTGCCTGAACGATTGGATCTTTTGAAGGGAACGGTGATTGGTCATAAAGATGGTTATGGCTTTTTGCAGGTTGATGGCGTAAAGGATGATTGGTTTATCCCTAATAGCCAAATGCAAAAAGTGTTACACGATGATTATGTATTGGCACAGCCGAACGGCGTAGATCGTCGCGGACGCAAAGAGGTGCGAATTGTTCGGGTACTAGAACGTCGCAAGAAGCAGATTGTCGGTCGTTTTTTCTTAGAAGAGGGCATCGGTTATGTAGTGCCGGATGATAGCCGGATTAATCACGATATTTTAATTCCGAATGAATATCGTGCCGGAGCCAGAATGGGGCAAGTTGTGGTGGTGGAACTGAAACCTAAAGAAAAAGGGCTTTCCCGTTTAACAGGCAGAATCACCGAAGTGTTGGGCGACAATATGGCGAAAGGAATGGAAGTGGAAATTGCTATTCGCAATTACGATATTCCGCACGTTTGGCCGGAAGAGGTGGCACAGCAGATTCAAGGATTGAGTGAAATCGTTGATGACAAGGATAAACAAGGGCGTGTCGATTTGCGACAACTACCTTTGGTTACGATTGATGGTGAAGATGCCCGTGATTTTGATGATGCAGTATTTTGTCAAAAATGCGAGCACGGCGGTTGGAAATTATGGGTGGCGATTGCGGATGTCAGTTACTATGTGCGTCCAAAAAGTGCGCTAGATAAAGAAGCCTATCAAAGAGGAAATTCTGTCTATTTCCCAAGTAGGGTTGTGCCAATGTTGCCGGAAGTATTATCAAATGGATTGTGTTCACTTAATCCACAGGTAGATCGCCTTTGTATGGTGTGTGAAATTCAACTGTCTGCAAAAGGCAGAATTGAACAGTACCAATTCTACGAAGCGGTAATGAATTCACACGCACGTTTAACATACAGCAAAGTATGGCGAATTTTGCAGGGAGACGAAGAATTAACCGAACGTTATCAAGATTTAGTGCCACATTTACAAGAACTGTATGCAATGTTTAAAGTGCTATTGAAAGCACGGCATAAACGAGGTGCGATTGATTTTGAAACGATAGAAACTAAATTTATTTTTAATGATCAAGGCAGAATCGAACGAATTGAGCCAGTGCAACGCAATGATGCCCATAAGATTATTGAAGAGTGTATGATTTTGGCGAATATTTGTGCAGCACATTTTATGGAGCAACATCAAGAGCCGGCACTATTCCGCATTCACGCCTTGCCGAGCGAGGAAAAACTCACCTCTTTCCGTACTTTCTTAAGAGAATGCGGTTTAACTCTGGAAGGCGGATTAAAGCCGACACCGGCGGATTATGCCAAATTAATGTTAAAAGTGAATGAACGCCCTGATAAAGAATTAATTCAGACAATGTTATTGCGCTCATTAAGCCAAGCAATATACAGTGGTGATAATATTGGACACTTTGGTTTGGCTTTGACAGAATATGCGCATTTTACTTCACCGATTCGCCGTTATCCCGATTTATCTTTACACCGAGGCATCAAGTATTTATTGTCAAAACAGCACGGTTTAACCAAACGTACTACTAAGAGTGGTGGCTACCATTATAAATTGGATGAGATTGATTTGTTAGGCGATCACTGTTCAATGACGGAACGCCGTGCGGATGAAGCAACGAGGGATGTTGCAGATTGGCTTAAATGTGAATTTATGCAAGATCACATTGGTGAAGTGTTTGAGGGAACTATTTCCAGTGTTACCGGATTCGGTTTTTTTGTCAGATTGAATGATCTTTTCATTGATGGTTTAGTCCATATTTCTACGCTGGATAACGATTATTATCGTTTTGATCCGAGTACTCAGCGTTTAATCGGTGAGAACAGTGGAATGCTGTATCGTATCGGTGATAAGGTTACGGTCAGAGTTGAAGCGGTGAGTTTGGAAGAAAAAACATTAGATTTCACACTGATTTCAAGTGAGCGTAAACCGCAACGATTGGGTAAAACAGAAAAAGATCGTGCTAAAAAGAGCTTGCGTTATAGTGAAAGTTTGCAAAAACGTTTACGGAAACAAGCCAATGTTGATGAGAAAAAACGTAAAGAGAAAAAGAAAAAAACTAAGCGGAACAAGAATAAAAAACGAAAATAATTAGAGAGTGTGTATGAGCGAACAAATTTACGGTATTCACGCAGTTTCGGCAGTGTTATCAACTACGCCGGAGCGTTTCATTGAAGTATTTGTGTTAAAAGGGCGTGAAGATAAACGTTTACAGCCTTTATTAAATGAATTACACCAATGGGGCATTTCAGTACAGTTTTTAACACGTCAAGCGTTGGATAAAAAAGCAAATGGTGAAACACATCAGGGCATTATTGCCAAAGTACAACCACCAAAAGAGCAGACAGAAAATGATCTATATGTTTTATTGCAACAGAAGAAACATCCATTATTATTGGTGCTTGATGGGGTAACGGATCCACATAATTTAGGCGCTTGTTTGCGTACTGCCGATGCAGCTGGAGTGGATGCGGTTATTATACCGAGAGATAAATCCGCACAATTAACTTCTGTGGCAAGAAAAGTAGCGTGCGGTGCGGCTGAAGTCGTGCCGTTAATTCGGGTAACAAATTTAGCTCGCACTTTAAAAACGCTACAACAAGATTATAATGTCTGGGTTGTGGGGACTGCCGGTGAAGCCAATAGCTCAATTTATCAGAATAAGTTAACTGGAGCATTAGCGTTAGTGATGGGGGCAGAAGGCGATGGTATGCGCCGTTTGACCCGAGAACATTGCGATCAATTAGTGAGCATTCCAATGCAAGGTTCTGTTTCTTCATTGAATGTTTCGGTTGCAACTGGTGTTTGTTTATTTGAAATTGTCAGACAGCGCTTAGCTTAATGGAAAAAGATGATGATAAAAAAAGTAATTTTTTCAATAACAATTTTATTTCTTGCAGGATGCAGTTCAAATATTGATCCTTATCCTGCAGAATATGCTAATGCTGATTATGAGTTAAGTGATAATGATGCACGGCATTGGGTAGTGGCGAGTCATCAGGCAGAACAATGCATCTATCCAAACTTAACACGTATTCAGCAAGAGCATTTTTCTAAAGAAGATGCTTATATTCATTCACAATATGTATTCTTTTATCCTCTGGAAGACATTATTGGCGCAGATTATGTAAAGATGATCCAACAGGATGAAAAATCAATGGGGTATGCACAATATCAATATAAAAAATTCAAACAAACTGAATTTGAACCGATGCCAACGACGGAATGTGCAACATTGAGAATTAAAGCACGTGATGATTTAAAAGTGGTGAAAGGACAGTATCAAAGCGGAATGGCTGTGGATGAGCCTAAAAACAGTTCAGAGGATGGTAAAAATAGTAATCCGGATGGGATTGCGACCAATGAAAATAAATTTTTCTTTGATATCATCAAATGGGGTTCGGCTTTATTGTTGTAATTTTAAAAGCGGTTAATGAAACAGAAAACTGCACGACAAAGTGCAGTTTTTTATTTAAATACAATTGGTTAGAGAATATTTGTTGAAAATTTCTTTAATAATTCGCTCGTTTCAAACAACGGTAAGCCCATCACACCCGAATAACTGCCACTTAAATGCCTGATAAAACTTGCAGCCAATCCTTGTATCGCATATGCTCCTGCCTTATCAAAAGGTTCTCCACTGGCAATATAAGAGTGAATTTCTTCTGTCGAAAGCGATTTAAAAATGACTTCGCTAGATTGCAGACAATAATGTTGTTTGATGGGTGTTGAAACGCAAATAGCTGTTAATACGTGATGAGTATTGCCGGACAACATTGAAAGCATTGCAAAAGCTTCTTCTTCTGTATGGGGTTTGCCTAAAATTTGATTATTAAATGCAATACAGGTATCGGCAGTGAGAAGTGGATATTTTCTTTTGTTAGGGAAAAGATAGCGAATTTGCTGATTTTTACTGATTGCCATTCGTAAAACATAATCACTTGCTGTTTCATTTTCACCAACCGTTTCGTCAATTTCACCTTTTAATACCTCGACAGATAAACCCAGTTGTTGTAATAGTTGAAAACGGCGTGGACTGTTAGATCCTAGATAAATTTTTTTCATAATAGATTCCTATATTCAGTTTGGCTAATATTGTAATGATTACGGGATTTCAGATCAGCATTTGTTATACTGAATCAGTCAATTTGTTTTTTGAGGAGAAGTTATGGATTTTGTACTTTATATTGTTATGTTGTTATTAGCTTTGACCAGTGTTGTGTTTATCTTATTGAATTTGCAGAAACAAAAATTATTGCAGGCGTTACAACAGCAACAAGCACAAACGGTGGAACAGTATAATGCGCTGTTGCAGAAATCAGAGTTATTAACAGAGCAATATCAATTGGCGTTACAAGAAAAAATCCGTAGCCAAACGGAAAAACAGGGAATTGAGTCGTTGCTACAGGAGAAAAATCGACAACACCAAGAACTGGAACAGCTAAATGTATCGGCGCAACAACAAATTACGCAATTATCGCAACAATTAGCAGCATTACGCACCAGTTTAGCGGAAAAAGAGATGCATTTTGCTGAACAACAGCAGTTGTTAGAAAATAATAAAAAACAATTAACGTTAGAGTTCCAACAGCTTGCCAATCAGATTTTGGAAGAGAAAAGCCGCAGTTTTTCACAATCCAATCAAGTAGCGTTGGATAGTTTATTAAAACCATTTAAAGAGCAGATTGAGGGCTTTCAAAAACGTGTTAATGAAGTGCATTCTGAAACGGTAAAAGGGAATGCCAGTTTGGAAGCAGAACTTAAAAAGGTGTTGGAAATTGGATTAAATATGTCGAAAGAGGCAAATAATTTGACAACAGCATTGAAAGGGCAGAAAAAAACATTGGGCAACTGGGGAGAAATGCAGTTGGAAAATGCTTTGCAATCTGCTGGCTTAGTAGCGGATGAGCAGTATGTTGCCCAAGCTCATTTTAAAGATAATGAGGGTAATCATCGCTATCCTGACTTTTTAATTAAATTGCCTGATAACAAGCATATCGTGATTGATTGTAAAGTGTCACTAGTGGCTTATGAACAAGCGGTTTCTGCTACTGATGAAGCTAAAATTCAGTTACATTTAAAAGAACATATTCAAGCTATTAGACAGCATATTAAATCGTTATCGGAAAAGGATTATAGTCATTTAGAGGGTATTCAAAGTCCCGATTTTGTGTTGATGTTTATTCCGATTGAACCGGCATATATCGAAGCATTAAAACAAGATCCGACATTGTTTAATAATGCTTATGAAAAAAATGTTATTTTAGTGTCATATACTACATTAATGCCGATTTTACGCACTGTTGCTAGCTTATGGCGCATTGAAAAAGGAAATCGTGAGGCTCGAGAAATCAGTGAAAAAGCGGGAGATATTTATAACCAAGTTTGCGTGGTGGCGGAGCGACTACAAAAATTAGGTAATGGTTTAAATAGTGTGGTTAAACAATATAATGATTCGGTTACTTCGCTTTCCGGACAACGAGGTTTATATGGTAAAGTCGAGCGTTTTCAGACGCTCTCTAATAAAGTTAGCAAGCAGTTACCATCAATGGAACCATTAACAGCTGATGTTGAAATAGAACGTTTAAATGCGATTGTTGAGGTGTAGTTATGCGATAAAAAAGCGATCCGAAGATCGCTTTTTCAATGTGATTTTTTTAAAATTTATTTCTTTTGTGTGGTTTCAATTTGAGCTTTTAAATCGGCAAGTGCTTTTTCAGCATCGGTAAGTGATTGTGTGGTCTTGGCTTGAAGTTCGGTATATGCCTTAATTTGTTCCGGTGTAGGTTGTTGAGTAACATAATCGGAAGATTGTTGCATTAAATCAATAAAAGATTTTAAACCAGCATCATATTGTGCTTGTACTTTTTTTGCTTCTTCGGTTTTGATTTTGAGTTCACTGATAGATTTCACTACCATTTTGTAATTATCAATAATTGCTGCATATGCTTTGGTTTTATCCTCAGCAGTTTGAGCTGATTCCAATTGCTGGATTAATGCAGAACCGCTTTCCTGTTTTAACACAGTATTCAATGTTTGTTGAAGCAAATCAACATCTGCTTTCATATCAGCAGTTTTATCGCCACAAGCGGCTAAAAAGAGAGAAAATAGAGCAATTAATAGAAAATTTTTTAACTGTTTCATAAATATGTCCTTATCAAATAAAAATTAATCTGCAGAATAATAAAGTTTGCCGATCTCAATTTTAGCTCTGCCTTGAGATTCACGCCACTTATTAGTATCACGCAAAGAGTAAACACAACCGCAATATTCTTGTTGATAAAATTTCTCACGTTTACTAATTTCAATCATTCGTTGTGAACCGCCACCTTTACGCCAGTTATAATCCCAATAAATGACATCATCATATTTTTCAGCAGCACGATGACCACAACCATTAATTTGATTCATATCTTTCCAACGAGAAATGCCGAGGCTGCTGGTAAACACAGGAAAACCGTGTTCGTGTGCATATTGAGCCGCTTTTTCAAAACGCATATCAAAGCACATTGTGCAACGAATACCTCGTTCAGGCTCATCTTCCATCCCTTTTGCCCGTTCAAACCATTCTGCACGATCATAATCAGCATCAATAAATGGGATGTTATATTTTTCAGCAAACCGAATATTTTCTTCTTTGCGAATTAAATACTCTTTTTGAGGATGAATATTAGGATTATAAAAATAGATAGTGAAATCGATTTCCGAAGCAAGTAAAGCCTCCATTACCTCACCTGAACAAGGTGCACAGCAGGAGTGGAGCAATAGTTTGTTATGTCCGTCAGGCAAAGTTAATTTTGGACGAACAAAGGGGGCATTCGGATCTTTAGTAATTTTCTTTTTTCTCCCTCTAGAAATAGGAGGTATTTGTTGAATATCTGACATATTGTTTTCTTAATAATTACGTTCTACAGAAATTTTTGCAAGAGAAATTAATGCTTCTTTATATAGGCTATCATCAATAACAGAGAGTGCATCAATTGCTTTTTGGGCTTCCTGTTTTGCTTTTTCTATCGTATAGGTAAGAGATTTATATTTATCCATCATTGACTGAATTTTAGTAAGATATTTACGCCCGTGACCGTGTTCAATAATGGAGCGAATTAATTGTCGTTCATTTTCGCTGGCGTGTTGCATAGCGTGAAGTAGCGGCAATGTTGGCTTGCCTTCTTCCAAATCATCGCCAAGGTTTTTACCTAATTTATCCACATCAGCACAATAATCCAATACGTCATCAATCAGTTGGAATGCTGTTCCTAAATAACGACCATATAATTTCATTGCTCGTACTTGTTCTTCAGTTGCTTCGGATAATAGTGCCGAACATTCAGCTGCAACTTCAAAGAGACGTGCGGTTTTACTGTAAATAACCTGCATATAGCTCTGTTCAGTAGTATCAGGATCGTTACAGTTCATTAATTGCAACACTTCACCAGCAGCAATAACATTCACTGCATCCGACATTACTTGCATAACAGGCAATGAACCTAAACGAGCCATTAATTGAAATGCACGAGTATAGATAAAGTCACCGACTAAAACACTGGCAGCATTGCCGAAAATAGCATTTGCAGTATCTTTACCACGGCGCAAAGTTGACTCATCAACAACATCATCATGTAATAAAGTAGCCGTATGGATAAACTCAATAAATGTTGCACAGGTAATATGCCGATTACCTTGATAATTCAATGCATTAGCTACTAACACAGCAATTAATGGTCGAATACGTTTGCCGCCACCGTTAATAATATAGAAGCTAAGTTGATTGATTAAGGCTACATCAGATTGCAATTGTTGTGAAATCATTGCGTTGACGGCTTGCATATCCTTAGCAGACAGCGCTTGAATTTCGTTTAAATCCATACTTCCCTTCATAATTGTTGTGCAAGAATTGTTAATACTATTAATGAATTCCCAATTCTACCTTAAAAATTTAATTTCTAAAATTAAACTGTGAAATTAAGCAGATTTTTTATTTTGTTTAAAATCCGTGCTTGCTATTTTGTTTTTTTTTCCGTAAAATCCGCCACCTATTATGTGAATTTTACAAGTGCCAAGTTAGATAACTTTCGAGTTTGATTTGATGGTACTATTTTATTTAGCGGAGTTTTCTTCTATGTACGCGGTTTTCCAAAGTGGCGGCAAGCAACACAGAGTAAGCGAAGGTCAAGTTGTTCGTTTAGAAAAACTTGAAGTGGCAACGGGTGAATCAGTTGAATTTGATTCAGTGTTGATGGTCGTTAATGGTGAAGATGTTAAAATCGGCGCTCCGGTTGTTACTGGTGCGAAAGTAGTGGCTGAAGTGGTTTCACACGGTCGTGGCGATAAAGTAAAAATCGTTAAATTCCGTCGTCGTAAACACAGTCGTAAACAACAAGGTCATCGTCAGTGGTTCACAGAAGTGAAAATCACTGGGATTCAAGCATAATTTCAGAGGAGATCAAGTAGATGGCAACTAAAAAAGCTGGCGGTTCAACTCGTAACGGTCGTGATTCTGAAGCTAAACGCCTTGGTGTTAAACGCTTCGGTGGCGAGTCTGTATTAGCAGGCAATATCATTGTTCGTCAACGTGGTACTAAATTCCACGCAGGTAATAACGTTGGTATGGGACGTGACCACACTTTATTTGCAACAGCTGATGGTAAAGTGAAGTTTGAAGTGAAAGGTGACAAGGGTCGCAAATACGTAAGTATTGTCACTGAATAATTTGCTTATCAGTTTAATGAGAGTTTATAAACTGCACCCTTTTTAGGGTGCAGTTTTTTTATTTGTAGATTTTGATATTGGAGTGCTAAAGATGCCTGAATTACCGGAAGTTGAAACTACGAGAAAGGGGATTCAGCCTTATACCAAACATCAACGAATTGTTAAGTTGATTATTAGAACAGAAAAATTACGTTGGATTGTCAGTAAAGAGCTTTATCAAATTGAGAATGAAGAAATTTTGGATGTGCAACGTCGTGCAAAATACCTAATTTTTCAATTGGAGTGTGGATATATCATTGTGCATTTAGGAATGTCAGGATCGTTAAGAATTGTAACAGCAAAAGATGAGATCGATAAACACGATCATATTGATATGATTCTGTCGAATGGAAAAATTCTGCGTTATAACGATCCACGTAAATTTGGTGCTTGGCTATGGGTGGATTCAATACAGCATTTCTCTTTATTTTCAAAATTGGCGCCCGAACCGTTAAGTGATGATTTCAATGGAGATTATCTTTATCAAAAGAGCCGTAATCGGCATACTGCAGTTAAATCTTGGTTGATGAATAATGCAGTAGTTGTGGGTGTTGGTAATATTTATGCTAATGAGGTGTTGTTTAATTGTGGAATTTATCCTAACGCTTCGGTTAGTTCTTTGAGTAAAGAAGATTGTGAACGCTTAGTAGCTAATATTAAACAGACATTACAGCAAGCGATTAAACAGGGTGGCACAACATTGCAAGATTTTATCCAGCCAGATGGTCGCCCTGGATATTTCCAACAATCACTCAATGTTTATGGCAGAAAGGGGGAAAATTGCCCAACCTGCGGACATTTGATTGAAATGGTAACTATCGGACAACGCAGTAGTTTTTATTGCCCTATTTGTCAGCCAGTCCGAATCTCTAAAAACTCAACAAAAATTGAAAAAATCAAAAAAAAATAACTATCTTGAGGGAGTGAATCACGGAAATTTGATCTAGATAACGTTTTTTTTTTCGAAAAAGGATTAGAATACAAAGTATGATTTTTTTATATTCAATTTGAAGGAAAATATTATGTCAGACTTAAAAGCCTATCTAGATTCAATTGGTATTCACAATGTTGCTGAAATTATTCATAACCCAAGTTATGAACAATTATTTGCAGAAGAAACCAAAGCAGATTTACAAGGTTATGAAAAAGGTCAAGTGACTGAGCTTGGCGCAGTTAATGTAATGACAGGTGTTTACACCGGTCGTTCTCCAAAAGACAAATTCTTCGTAAAAGATGATACAACAAAAGACACTATTTGGTGGACATCAGACGAATACAAAAATGATAACAAGCCTGTTACTCCTGAAGCTTGGAAAACTATCAAAAAATTGGCAACAGATGAATTAAGTGGTAAACGTCTATTTGTTGTTGACGCGTTCTGTGGTGCAAATGAAAGCTCACGCTTAAAATTACGTTTTGTAATGGAAGTTGCATGGCAGGCTCACTTTGTAACCAATATGTTCATTCGTCCAACTAAAGAAGAGTTAGCAAACTTCGGTGAACCTGATTTTGTTATTATGAACGCATCTAAAGCGAAAGTAGAAAACTACAAAGAATTAGGTTTAAATTCTGAAACTGCAGTTGTATTCAACTTGACTGAAAAAGTACAAGTTATTTTGAATACTTGGTATGGTGGTGAAATGAAGAAAGGTATGTTCTCTTATATGAACTACTTGCTTCCATTAAGAGGAATGGCGTCAATGCACTGTTCCGCAAACACCAGCAAAGATGGTAAAGAAACAGCTATCTTCTTCGGTTTATCAGGAACAGGTAAAACTACATTATCAACTGATCCGAACCGCTTATTAATCGGTGATGATGAACACGGTTGGGATGATGATGGTATCTTTAACTTTGAAGGTGGTTGCTATGCTAAAGTTATCAACCTTTCTAAAGAAAATGAACCTGATATTTATAATGCAATCCGTCGTGATGCATTATTAGAAAACGTCACTGTTGATGCAAACGGTAAAATTGATTTCGCAGATAAGAGCGTAACAGAAAATACTCGTGTTTCTTATCCAATTTATCACATTGAAAATATTGTTAAACCAGTTTCAAAAGCTGGCCCGGCAAATAAAGTAATCTTTTTGTCAGCTGATGCATTCGGTGTATTGCCGCCGGTATCTATCTTAACTCCTGAACAAACTAAATACTACTTCTTGTCAGGCTTTACTGCAAAATTAGCTGGTACAGAACGCGGTGTTACAGAACCAACTCCTACATTCTCTGCTTGTTTCGGTGCTGCATTCTTAAGTTTACACCCAACTAAATATGCAGAAGAGTTAGTGAAGAAAATGGAAGCTAATGGTGCGAAAGCATACTTGGTTAATACAGGTTGGAACGGTTCTGGTAAACGTATCTCTATTAAAGATACTCGTGGTATTATCAATGCGATTCTTGATGGTTCTATTGATAAAGCACCAACAAAAACAATTCCAGTGTTCAACTTTGAAGTTCCAACTGAATTACCTGGCGTAAACCCTGCAATCTTAGATCCTCGTGATACTTATGCAGAAAAAGGTGAATGGGAAAAACGTGCTGATGATTTAGCAGATCGTTTCACTAAGAACTTTGTGAAATATACTGGTAATGAAGCAGGTAAAGCACTTGTTGCAGCAGGTCCAAAAAAATAATTTAATTAAATGATGAAATAAAGGAAACACCTTGCCATAATGGTAAGGTGTTTTTTTATGAAAGTATTTTAGTACAGGAGGAGATCAAATGCGCCGAGTTAGAAGAAGTTCACTTAAAAATTTCAAAACATTAAGAATTCGTCGCTTGATGTTATTAAAGCGAATTCAAAAACGTAAACAATATATTCAAGCTCGCCATAGAATTCGTTTCTTGAAGGAACAAGAGTAATTTTATACTGTTTTTAATTTAGTCTTAACTGGAGCGATAAAGCCATTGATAGCCAATACTAATAATGCGCTCCAGATAAGTCCATAACTAATATAGGCTTCTGCCGGCATTACGGTTCCTAAGATTGTTATCGAAAGAATAAATAAAAGTGAAGGCTCAATATAACTCAATAAGCCGAATAACTTCATTGGTAAAATAGCACTGGAACGAATATTAAATGTCATAGATAAGGCACTTACAGCACCTAATAATGGCAGTAATAACCAATAACGAGGTTCAGAATATATTAATTGCCAAATATCTTGTTGAGGCAATAAGTAGAGCAATGCGAAAGGTGCGATAAAGGTTAAATCAAAAGTAAGACCGAGCAACGCAGGAATATTAAGAATTCTTCTTGAGAGATAATAAGGAGGATAAAGCAAAACTACCCATAATGTTGTCCAAGAAAAGGCGTGAGTATGGTAAAGCTGATTTAAAATTCCGCAGACAGCAAGTATTAAGGCAAGTAGTTGCAATTTCGTCAGTTGTTCTTTCCAAATTAATTTCCCGAAAAAAACCATCATTAATGGAAATAAGAAGTAACCTATTGCAACATTTAATCCTTCCCCGTTAATCGGAGCCCACATAAATAAGCATAGCTGGCTTGCCAAAATAGCAGTACCTATTAACATAATTACCCAGTTTTTGAATGAGGAACCAAGTTTTTGCAAAATAAATGGTAAGATTTCTTTCCGATTTGAACTTAAAAGTGTTAATAACCAGAAGCCGAAAAAAGTAACAACAATACGCAAGGCAAAGATAGAGACACCGGAAAGTGGCTGCATTGCATAGCTGAATAAAAACAAGGAGCTAAATAGGATTTGAGATAAAATGCAAAGCATAATTCCGATAATTAATGGGTTCATTAACATCTCCTTAGTGATTAGTTGTTATACGACAACTGTTCTCAAATTTAGCAATTTATCAAGCAAATTTAAAGATGAAAGAGTTGGAAAGACTGATACGATTTGTATGTGTTATTATCAATTCTTCTTTAAATCAAACTAAAAATCTTAATATAACAAAAAGGATTACCTCAAAGAGATAATCCTTTTTCATCAAAAACTCTACTGAAATTATTGGTTGCTTTGAACGTAATCGATAGCAGATTGAACCGTAGTAATTTTTTCAGCTTCTTCATCAGGAATTTCGATATCAAATTCTTCTTCTAAAGCCATTACTAATTCAACAGTATCTAAAGAATCAGCACCTAAATCTTCAACAAAAGATGCTTCTGGTTTCACTTCTTCTTCTTTAACGCCTAATTGTTCAACAATAATTTTTTTTACGCGTTCTTCAATACTCATTTGTTAATTCCCTATTTATTTGTTCTGCAAAAGGAGAAATTGTATGCATAATAAATTAAGTTGCAACTGCTAAATTAAAGGTCTAATTTTACCTCTAACAAGAAGGTCAAAATCTGTATGCATACATTGACCAAAGTTACATACTCAATGGCAATTCTAACATTAAGCGAACTTGATTGCTATGCTTTTTGTTTAACCTAATATATCGTATTGCCGGAATATGTTTTTCTGTTACAAAAGTATAACAGCAGGTTAATTCATATACATACCACCGTTTACATGTAATGTTTCGCCGGTAATATAACTCGCATCATCAGAAGCTAAGAAAGCAACTGCTTTAGCAATATCCTTCGGATCACCTAAACGACCTGCTGGCACTTGTGCTAACGTTGCTGCTTTTTGTTCTTCGGTAAGTGCATCCGTCATATCGGTAGCAATAAAACCTGGTGCTACAACATTCACTGTAATGCCACGAGAAGCAACTTCTTTTGATAAGGCTTTAGAGAAGCCGATGATACCGGCTTTAGCCGCACAATAGTTGGCTTGCCCAGGATTTCCCATTGAGCCGACAACAGAACCGATACTAATAATACGACCGAAGCGTTTTTTCATCATACTGCGTAAAACAGCTTTTGAGAGATGGAAAACGGAACTTAAATTAGTTTGCAAAATAATATCCCAATCTTCTTCTTTCATTCGCATCATTAGATTATCACGGGTAATGCCAGCATTATTGACGAGAACATCTATCTCGCCGAACTGTTGCTTAACTTGATCTAATAATGCGTTGATAGATTCTAAAGAGGTAACATTTAATACCAATCCTTTCCCATTCTTGCCTAAATAGTCGGAAATAGCGTCAGCACCTTTTTCACTGGTTGCGGTACCAATAACGGTAAACCCTTTGCTGACTAACTCTTCAGCTATTGCTTTCCCGATTCCTCGGCTAGCGCCTGTTACTAAAGCGATTTTCTGCATAATTTCTCCTTTCATTTTTTATGCATTTTTTAAGTTTTCCACTTCGGTAAGGGAAGTAGTATCATTGACGGCATAGGATTGAATATTGGCACTAATACGTTTATTTAATCCAGTAAGAACTTTATTTGGTCCGATTTCAAATGTAATTTCAATACCTTGCTGATCCATTTTTTCTACGGTTTCAGTCCAACGCACAGGATTATAAAGTTGGCGTACCAATGCGTGACGAATTGCATTAGGATCATTTTCTGCTTTTACATCAACATTATTAATCACAGCAATTTGAGGCTGCTTAAATGAGATAGATTCCAATGCTACAGCTAATTGATCTGCTGCTGGCTTCATTAATGCACAGTGTGAAGGTACGCTTACCGCTAATGGTAATGCTCGTTTAGCTCCAGTTTCTTTGCATAAAGTTGCTGCACGTTCAACAGCAGCTTTATTGCCTGCAATCACTACTTGTCCCGGAGAATTAAAATTCACAGCGGAAACTACTTCTCCCTCAGCGGCTTGTTGGCAAGCAGAAATAATTTTTTCATTATCTAAACCGATAATGGCATACATTGCTCCAGTTCCTTCAGGCACAGCTTGTTGCATCAATTTACCGCGTAATTGCACTAATTTGATCGCATCTTGAAAATCAATCACTCCAGCGCAAACTAAAGCAGAATATTCTCCTAAACTGTGTCCTGCCATTACTGTGGGTTGTAAATCCGGATATTGTTGTTGCCATACACGGAAAATAGCGACTGAGGCAGCTAATAGTGCCGGCTGAGTCTGCCACGTTTTATTCAGTTCTTCAGCTGGGCCTTGCTGTACTAATTCCCAAAGATCGTAATCTAACACCTCTGAAGCTTGTTTAAATGTTTCTTCCACTACCGGATATTGTGTAGCCAATTCGGCTAACATTCCTACAGATTGAGAACCCTGTCCAGGGAAAACCATTGCAAATTTTTTCATTTAATAACCTTTTTGTAATTATAAAAACTTAATAACGGACTAATGCAGAACCCCAAGTCCAGCCACCACCGAATGCTTCTAATAATAATAGTTGTCCTCGCTTGATACGACCATCGCGAATCGCTTCGTCCAGTGCTGTTGGCACAGTTGCGGCACTAGTATTAGCATAACGATCAAGCGTTATCACAACTTGAGACATATCCATATCTAATTTTTTTGCGGTAGCGCTAATAATGCGTAAATTGGCTTGATGAGGAACCAACCAATCAATATCTTTCTTATCAAGATGATGAGAACTTAGCGTTTCTTCAACTACATTGGATAGTTGGCTTACTGCTAATTTGAATGTGGCATTACCTTGCATAGAGATATAACCAGATTTTTCATCGTGATGTTGAGTTTGTGATAAGGTTAACATTCCATCCATATCAGAGGAAGCGTGTAGATGGGTTGAGATAATGCCTTCATTTTCACTTGCTTCCAAAATAACGGCACCAGCACCATCACCAAACAGGACGACAGTGCTGCGATCAGTTTCATCGAGATGACGAGAATTTAAATCTGCACCGATAACTAAAGCTTTTTTTACCTGATTATTACGCACAAACTGATCTGCTATGCTTAATGAGTAAATAAAACCAGTACAAGCTGCCGCAACATCGAAAGCAATAGCATCTTTAATGCCGAGAATACCTTGGATCTGGCAAGCCGCACTTGGGTAAGAATGTGAGTTTGTAGTTGTCCCTACTACGATCAGATCAATCTCTTGTGGATCAATATTTGCTGTTTGTAATGCCTGCTTTGCTGCATTTGCCCCCATAGTAGCAACGGTTTCGTCTTCTGCTGCAATACGGCGTTCTTTGATACCGGAACGAGTTGTGATCCATTCATCAGAAGTGTCAACCATTTTTTCTAAATCAGCATTTGTTCTAATTTTTTGCGGAAGGTAACTACCTGTCGCTAATATTCTGCTATACATAGTTATCTCATTTTATTGTTTGAAAAGTGGCATAATCATAATGTGTTACACCAATATATTTTTAATCAAAAACCGGTTCACAATTTACAAGAAAATTGAGTGAATTAGCAATAAACAGGCTTCGTGATCTTGATAATATAATTACTTTACACATTCAATATCAGTATAAGTTAATACGCTATTGCTGCGATTTTTGCCCCAACGAAACCTTGCTTGATAATGATGCTGTTTATCTGCTATCCTCACTGTTCCTGCACTTAAACTATCTGATTAAAATCGTTGGAAATATTATCGCACTTTTATAGATAATCAAAAGTTTTGTTAACGTTTAATGTAATTCGTTGAGTATTTTTTCCGGAATATTTTTGTTTACTTGGGTAATAGCGTGTTTAATTGCTGTAGCAAAAGCATTACTGTTTGAACTTCCGTGGCTTTTTACAATAACAGACTGTAAGCCTAATAATGACGCACCGCTATGTTTATCTGGGTTGAAAGATTGTAATTGCTGATATTTTTCTTTCAGCATATGGCGAAGAATCTGTTTAAACCAACTTGCACACCATATTGGATGAGTGGATTGATTCTGTTTCAATAGCTGAATAATATTTTTAGCCGTACCTTCCAGTGTTTTCAAGGCAATGTTACCGTTAAACCCATCTGATACGATCACATCAGCATAGTGGTTAAGCAGCTGATCACCCTCAATAAAACCGATGTAATTAATGTTAATGTCTTTCTCAAGCAAAGTAGCTGCTTCACGAATTGCAGGCAAGCCTTTGATTGCCTCAATGCCTATATTTAGCAATGAAACGCGTGGATAAACCAGATCCAACATATTTTCTGCAAAAATTGCCCCTATTCTAGCAAATTGATATAGCTGTTCGGCATTGGTTTCAATATTAGCACCTAAATCCAACATCACAGTATGGCGACCGTTCATTGTTGGTAATAATGAAACTAATGCCGGACGTTGGATTCCCGGAATAGGTTGAATCAAAATCTTTGATAACCCCATTAATGCACCGGTATTACCGGCACTAACGCAAGCAGCAGCACTATTTTTTTGCACGGCTTCGATTGCCAACCGCAGTGAAGTGCCTTTGCTATAGCGTAATGCTTGAGTAATGGAGGTGTCTGAAAAAATTTGACGATCGCAATGATGAACAATAATACGTTGTGAAAGCGATTTATCAATTTGAGGAAGATATTGTTGGATGGCGTTATGATCACCAAAAAACAAAAAACGAAGCGTTGGATGTTCTTCCAACACTTGAATTGCGGCTGGGACAGTGATACGGGGACCAAAGTCCCCGCCCATCATATCTAACGCAATGGTTAGACTCAATGTATTACCTTTAGACGAAAATTATTTGATTTTACGACCACGGTAATAACCATCAGCAGTAACGTGATGGCGTAAATGAGTCGCACCAGTTTCTTTATCGATAGAAACCGCAGCAGTAGTTAACGCATCGTGAGAACGACGCATATCACGTCTTGAACGAGATTTTTTATTCTGTTGAACAGCCATTGGCTATACTCCTAACTATTTTTGCTTCTTTAAACTAGCTAACACAGCGAACGGGTTCGGTTTCTTTGCCAACTCTTCAGGCAATTCACCAAAAACCTGTTCGTCCTCGGACACTTCACAGTGTTCTGGTTCATGCATTGGAACCAACGGAAGTGAAAGGAGAAGTTCATCCTCAATCACTGCCAATAAATCTATTTCCCCAAAATCGTTTAGTTCGATTGGTTCATAAATTTCAGGTAACACATCAGCCTGATCCAAATTAGACACTGGACTGTAACTAAAAGTGCAAGATAAATGATAAGGAAACGGTTGTCCGCAGCGTTGACATATCAACATTACATCAACCTCCGCTTTGCCCTGCATTACAACTAATTTTTGAGGATCAATTGTAAAGCTTAACTTCGCCTCAACATCACTCAGCACTTGATTAACCGCTTCCGCCAAACGCACGAGCTGATTATGAGAATAATAACCCTCATAATTCAAACGTCTTTGTGCAGATTTAACCGGATCAACGGTTAAGGGTAGTTTTACCTTTTTCATAGGGTGCAAATATTAACGTTAGATACAACAATAGTCAAAGGAAATACAGATTTTTTCTTAGTTTTTGTGATTAAAAGCTATATATTAAAGTTGAAAAAATAAACATCTTTGCTTGAAAATTGCAGAATAGACCCAAATTGTTATAATCCGCTATTTACCGAATAACGGAGTTATATTTATTTTCTATTTAAGAGGGAAACAAATTGAACAAGACGATCAGCTACTTTGATAAATTAAAAGTCGCCTTTCATTATTTATTGCCACAACTGTCAATAACACGTGCTGCCGGCTGGTTAGCGGAAAAGCAGTGGGGAGCGGTAACACATACGATAATTCGTCTTTTTGCTAAAAAATATCGTATTAATATGGATGAAGCACAGTTTTCCGATGCTAAAGATTATGCTTCATTTAATCAATTTTTTATTCGCCCGTTAAAAGAAGGTGCAAGACCGATTAATCAAGATCCGAAAGCGTTATGTTTGCCGGCGGACGGTAGAGTGAGCCAACTTGGCAAGATCGAGCAAGATCGCCTTATTCAAGCGAAAGGTCACTATTTTAGTTTAACTGAACTGTTGGCAGGTGAACACCAAATGAGTGAGTTGTTCAAAAATGGGCAATTTATCACTACTTATCTCTCACCGAGAGATTACCACAGAGTACATATGCCGTGTACAGGCACATTACGCCAAATGATTTATGTGCCGGGTGAGCTTTATTCTGTAAATCCATTTTTAGCGGAACATATTCCTCATCTGTTTTCACGAAATGAACGTGTTATTTGTCTCTTTGATACTGAATTCGGTCCGATGGTGCAAATTTTAGTTGGTGCAACCATTACAGCTAGTATCAGCACGGTTTGGGTAGGTGTTATCAATCCACCGCGTCCGGGAGAGATTAAATCTTGGTCTTATCCGGAAAAAGGGGAAAGCGGCGCCGTTACTTTGGAAAAAGGAGCAGAGATGGGGGCATTCCGTCTGGGCTCAACTGTTATCAATCTGTTCGCACCGGATCAGGTAGAATTTGCCCAATATTTACATCAAGATACTGCCGTAAAAGTCGGTGAGTTGCTTGCACGAAAAGTAGAATAATCATTTACCACAACAATAAAGGAAACATTATGTCGAAACAATTTTTTGATCAAGTCAGTTTAGAAAGCGTAGAGGCAAAAGGCAGCTACGGTATCGGTTTGCAAATCGGACAACAATTAATTTCAAGTCAGTTAGATATTGATGAAGTTGCTGTAGCGAAAGGCATTTTTGATGCGCTAAATCAAAATGAAGCAGCCCTGGATCAACAACAAATCACTGCTGCATTGCAAGAACTTCATCAACGTGTTGAAGAAAAACAAAAATTATTATTTAAAGAAATCGAAGAGGCAGGTAAAGCATTTCTGGCTGAAAATCGCCAACATCCGGATGTCGTTGAAACAGAAAGCGGTTTGCAATATCAAATTTTAACCAAAGGCGAAGGTAAAATTCCGGCAAAAACCGATAAAGTGCGTGTTCACTACACCGGTTCTTTAATTGACGGTACCGTTTTCGATAGCTCAGTACAACGTGGACAACCAGCAGAGTTCCCAGTAAACGGTGTTATCGCTGGATGGATCGAAGCATTAAGTATGATGCCTGTCGGTTCAAAATGGCGTTTGGTTATTCCTCACCACCTTGCCTACGGTGAACGTGGCGCAGGCGCCTCAATCCCACCGTTCAGCACTCTAGTGTTTGATGTTGAGTTGTTGGATGTGCTTTAAACTCATTAAGAGAAACTAAAAATTTTTAAGCCTAGCTATTGCTAGGCTTTTTTATGTTATAAGATATCAAAATTTCTTAATTTTTATTTATAAGGATGCTTAATGACAAGTGCTCAACAACGCTCAGAGTTGCAGCGTAGAATATGGCAAATCGCTAATGATGTTCGTGGTTCAGTTGATGGATGGGATTTTAAACAATATGTATTAGGCACACTATTTTATCGTTTTATTAGCGAAAATTTTGCCAGTTTTTTTAATGATGAAGAAACCAATTACGCGGATTTAACGGATGATGTTATCACTAATGAAATCAAAGATGATGTCATTAAAGTGAAAGGTTATTTTATTTATCCTAGCCAACTATTCGTGAATATTGTTAAAAACGCCAATAGTAATGAACATTTGAATACCGATTTAAAAAATATATTTAATGAGATTGAAGATTCAGCGGTTGGTTATCCGTCAGAACCGGATATTAAAGGTTTGTTTGCCGATTTCGATACCACCAGTAACCGTTTAGGTAATACCGTTGCTGATAAAAACAAACGTTTGGCAGCTGTATTAAAAGGTGTGGCAGAATTAGATTTTGGACATTTTGAGGATAATCAAATTGATCTCTTCGGTGATGCTTACGAGTTTTTGATTTCCAATTATGCTGCCAATGCAGGTAAGTCGGGCGGTGAATTTTTTACGCCACAAAATGTATCCAAGCTGATTGCACGACTGGCGTTGCACGGACAAAGCACAGTCAATAAAATCTACGATCCGGCTTGCGGTTCGGGTTCGTTGTTGTTGCAAGCCAAAAAACAATTTGATGCACATATTATTGAAGAGGGTTTCTTCGGACAAGAGATTAACCACACCACCTACAATCTTGCTCGTATGAATATGTTTTTGCATAACATTAATTACGACAAATTCAATATCAGTTTGGGCGACACTTTATTAAATCCGCAATTTGGCAGTGATAAACCTTTTGATGCTATTGTTTCCAATCCGCCGTACTCGGTGAAATGGATTGGAAGTGATGATCCAACCTTAATTAATGACGATCGTTTTGCGCCTGCAGGTGTATTAGCGCCAAAATCCAAAGCCGATTTTGCCTTTATTTTACATACGTTAAGTTATTTATCCGCCAAAGGGCGGGCGGCGATTGTTACCTTTCCGGGTATTTTTTACCGTGGTGGTGCTGAGCAAAAAATTCGTAAATATTTGGTGGATAATAACTTTATAGAAACAGTAATTGCATTGGCACCGAACCTGTTTTTTGGTACATCTATTGCGGTGAATATTTTGGTTTTATCAAAACATAAAACCGATATGATGACGCAGTTTATTGATGCCGGCGAATTATTTAAAAAAGGAACCAATAATAACGTGTTGACCGATGAGCATATCACCAAAATTATCCAATTATTTAGGGAAAAAATGTACGTGCCGCACTTGGCGAAATCAGTAGATTATCAGATGATTGTTGATAACGATTATAACCTGTCCGTTAGTACCTATGTGGAGGCGAAAGATACCCACGAAGTGATTGATATTAACGCACTCAATGCCGAAATTGAGGAAACCGTTGCCAAAATCAGCCAGCTGCGTGGGGAGATTGCCGAAATAATTAAAGAGATAGAAGCATGAGCGAGATGATTTTATACACCGCTGCAGATGGTGGCATACAAATCAAGGTAACCCTAGAAGATGAAACCGTATGGCTGACCCTAGACCAAATGGCACAGCTTTTTGGCAGAGACAAATCCACCGTTTCCCGCCATATCAAAAATATTTTTGAGGAAGAAGAGCTGCAGCGAGATTCAGTTGTTGCAAATTTTGCAACAACTGCCAGCGATGGGAAAACCTACCAAGTAGAACACTACAACCTTGATGTCATCATCTCTGTAGGTTACCGCGTGAAATCCGTGCAAGGAACACACTTCCGCCAATGGGCAGCGGCACGGCTTAAAGAATACCTGATCAAAGGCTTCACTATGGACGATGAACGCCTGAAAAACCTCGGTGGCGGCAGCTATTGGAAAGAGCTTTTAGCACGCATCAAAGACATTCGTTCCAGCGAAAAAGTGATGTACCGCCAAGTGCTGGATCTCTATGCCACCGCCACCGATTACGACCCACAAAGCGACATCAGCAAACAATTCTTTCAAACCGTACAAAACAAACTGCACTATGCCGCCCACGGCCATACCGCCAGCGAAGTTATCTACTACCGTGTAGACAGCGACAAGCCTTTTGCCGGCCTAACCCACTTTAAAGGCACACAGCCCACGCAGGCAGAAGCGATGATTGCCAAAAACTTCTTGGAAGAAAAAGAACTCAGAATCCTCAACAACCTTGTTGCCGCCTACTTTGACCTAGCCGAACTCAACGCCCTAGAAGAGCGCGAAATGCGTATGGCAGACTTCTTACGCGAACTGGATACCATTTTGGCATCAACGGGTAGAAAAGTGCTGGAAAATGCTGGCAAAATCTCTTCTGCCCGAGCGCAAGAAAAAGCCAAAGCCGAACTCCGTAAATACAAGGCAAAAACCCTCAGCCCCGTAGAAGAAGACTACCTGAAAGAAATTAAAACATTAACCCAAAAGACGAAGAAGAAACAGCTATGAACTATTTAGAAAAACTACTACAAGGCGCCCCCGTGGAATGGAAGGCTCTCGAAGAGGTTTTAGATTATGAGCAACCTACACCCTTTTTAGTAAAATCCAAAGAGTATTCAGATGAGCATGAAACGCCAGTTCTCACTGCTGGGCAAAGTTTTATTTTGGGCTACACCAACGAAACAGATGGGATTTATCAAGCCTCAAAAGAAAATCCTGTAATTATTTTTGATGATTTTACAACCTCCTTTCATTGGGTTGATTTTCCTTTTAAAGTCAAATCTTCCGCCATAAAAATGCTCTCATCAAAGGCAAATGAGCATTTTAAGTATATTTTTTATGCAATGCAATATATTAACTATAAACCCGCAGACCACGCAAGGCAGTGGATTTCTAAGTATTCAAAAATAAAAATCCCCATTCCCCCGCTGGCTGTACAAAAAGAAATCGCCCGAATTTTAGACGCATTTACAGCGATTACCAGCGAGCTTACCAGCGAGCTTACGCTACGCCAGAAACAATATCAACACTATCGCGACCAATTGCTCACCTTTGGCGATGAAGTGGCGTGGAAGACGTTGGGGGAAGTGGCTATTATTGGTACAGGTAGCCATGATACAAAAGATGCCATAGATGATGGGGATTATATTTTCTATGCTAGAGGGATTTCCCCATTAAGGCTCAATACATATGATTTTGATGAGATAGCAATTATTACAGCTGGTGACGGTGTTGGAGTTGGAAAGGTATTCCATTGGGCGGAAGGTAAATATGCATTACATCAAAGAGCATATAGAATTGTTCCAACTTCTAAAATTTCTGCTCGGTACATTTACCACTATATATTAGCTAATTTTTATTCGTATATTCAGAAAGCGTCGGTTTCCTCTTCCGTAACATCTTTAAGAAAACCTATGTTTTTAAAATTTCCAGTACCAATTCCACCCATAGAGGAACAAAAGCGTATTGCGGGCATCTTAGATAAATTCCATACGCTGGCACATTCGCTTTCAGAGGGCTTTCCCAAAGAAATTAAGCTGCGGCAGAAGCAGTATGAATATTATCGGGATTTGTTGCTTGGGTTTGATAATTTAAAGTAGAGTAAATGATGGAAAAAAATCTAAATGATATTGCTCAAAAATTAAAGAGTACTAATGCTAAGGTGCAGCTTATTTATGCTTTTAATGGTACAGGTAAAACTCGGTTATCAATGGAATTAAAAAAAATTGTTACTACAGGTTCTGATGATGATAGCAGTTTAACCCGCCATAGATTTCTCTACTATAATGCCTTTACTGAAGATTTGTTTTATTGGGACAATGATTTGGAAGGAAATCAAAACAGAGTTTTAAAAATACATCCAAACTCCTTTACAGATTGGATCTTACAAGAACAAGGGCAGGATCAAAACATTATTTCTCATTTTCAGCGATATACAAATGATAAATTAACACCTAAATTTAATGCAGAATATTTAAAAGATCCGAAAGACCCCAATTCAATAGTTAGGGCTAATTCTGAAGTAACATTTTCCCTTGAGCGTGGAAATGATGAGGAAGAAGATTTAAGCAATATAAAAATTTCTAAGGGTGAAGAAAGCAACTTTATATGGTGTGTGTTTTTTTCGTTATTACACCTTGTGATAGAGCAACTAAATATTCCAGAACACACGGATAGGGAAACAGATCAATTCAATGAATTGGAATATATTTTTATTGATGATCCTGTTAGCTCCTTAGATGAAAATCATTTGATTGAAATGGCAACAGATATAGCTAAATTAATTAAATCCAGCAAATCAGATTTAAAATTCATCATAACTACTCATAATCCACTTTTTTATAATGTATTGTGTAATGAATTAACTCGATCAAAAAGATATATTTTAAGAAAATATGAAGCCGGAGGGTACGAATTATTAGAGCAAAAGAATGACTCTCCTTTTTCTTATCATCTTTTTTTAAAAGCTGAAATTGAACGAGCATTAAGTAATGATGAATTGCAGAAATATCATTTTAATTACTTAAGAAATATTTTAGAAAAAACAGCAACCTTCTTAGGATATGAAAAATGGGGAGAATTATTACCCAAAGATCCAGATGGCTCTAACCCTACAGAAGCAAGAATTATTAATCTTTCTAGCCATTCTCAGCATTCAACTGAGGAGGTATCAATGCTAATAGAACGTAATAAAGCTGTTATAGGAAATTTAATTAAATTGCTTAATGAAACTTATAAATTTAAATCATAAAATGGATAATCATATGCAACAAACCACCCCCATCGCCGAAACCAACAATTTTATTATTTTAGATAAATACGAAAAAATTGAGCAATCTGGCAGTTATCAAAGCGAAGCTGATTTGGAGCGTGAATTGATTGCCGATTTGCAGCAACAAGGATATGAATATCGCAAGGATTTAAATACACCTGACAAGTTGCTTGCCAATGTGCGTGATCAATTACAAAAATTGAATAATGTGCAGTTTAGTGATGCGGAGTGGGTGCGTTTTCTGGTGGAATATTTGGATAAACCGGCAGAGAGTTTGGTTGATAAAAGTCGAAAAATTCATCATAACCATATTTATGATTTTGTTTTTGATGACGGGCATATCCAAAATATTTATCTACTGGATAAAAAGCATATTCACCGCAATGTGTTGCAAGTGATCAACCAGTTTGAGCAAACCGGCACACACAGCAACCGTTATGATGTCACTATTTTAGTCAATGGCTTGCCGTTGGTACAAATTGAGTTGAAAAAACGTGGTGTTGCTATTCGAGAGGCATTTAATCAGTTACATCGCTACAGCAAAGAGAGTTTCAACAGCGAAGCGTCTTTATATAAATACCTGCAAATTTTTGTGATTTCCAACGGCACCGATACCCGTTATTTTGCCAACACCACTAAGCGCAATAAAAACAGTTTTGACTTTACGATGAATTGGGCGAAGTCGGATAACAGTCTTATTAAAGATTTAAAAGATTTTACTGCCACTTTCTTTAGTAAAAACAGTTTGTTAAGCGTGTTATTGCATTATTCCGTTTTTGATGTCAGTGACACCTTGCTGATTATGCGACCTTATCAAATTGCTGCCACCGAGCGGATTTTATGGAAAATTAAAAGCACTTACGAAAATAAAAATTGGAGCAAACCCGAGAGCGGTGGTTTTATTTGGCATACTACCGGTTCGGGTAAAACGCTCACCAGTTTTAAGGCAGCTCGCTTGGCAACTGAATTACCATTTATTGATAAAGTGTTTTTTGTGGTTGATCGCAAAGATTTGGACTATCAAACCATGAAAGAGTATCAGCGATTTTCTCCTGATAGCGTCAACGGTTCGGAAAGTACGGCAGGCTTAAAACGTAATATTGAGCGTGATGATAATAAAATCATTGTAACCACCATTCAAAAACTTAATAACTTAATTAAGTCGGAAGAAAATTTGGAGCTTTATCAAAAGCGAGTTGTTTTTATCTTTGATGAATGTCATCGTTCACAATTTGGTAAAGCACAAAAAAATCTGAAAAAGAACTTTAAAAAATTCTGCCAATTTGGTTTTACCGGCACGCCGATTTTTCCAGAAAATGCACTGGGTTCAGAAACAACCGCTAGTGTTTTTGGCCGGGAATTGCACTCTTATGTGATTACTGATGCGATTCGTGATGAAAAAGTGCTGAAATTTAAGGTGGATTACAACGATGTGCGTCCGCAATTTAAATCGTTGGAACAAGAACAAAATTTGGAAAAATTATCCGCATTGGAAAATAAACAAGCCTTATTGCATCCGCAACGGTTACGAGAAATCGCTCAATATATTTTGCGAAATTTCAAGCAGAAAACCCACCGCTTAAATGTTTCCGGAAAAGGTTTTAATGCGATGTTTGCGGTGAACAGTGTGGATGCTGCCAAACTGTATTATGAAATTTTTAAAGATTTACAAAAAGATAGTCCGAATTCATTAAAAATTGCTACTATTTTCTCTTTTGCGGCTAATGAGGAACAAAATGCCAAAGGTGATATTGCTGATGAAAGTTTTGAACCTACCGCAATGGATAGTTCGGCAAAGGAGTTCTTACAGGCAGCCATTAATGACTATAACTCCTATTTTCAGACTAATTACAGTGTAGAAAGTAAAGCATTTCAAAATTATTACCGAGATTTAGCCAAGCGTGTCAAAAATCAAGAAATTGATTTATTGATTGTGGTTGGTATGTTCTTAACCGGTTTTGATGCACCTTGTTTAAATACCTTATTTGTTGATAAAAACTTGCGTTATCACGGTCTTATTCAAGCCTATTCCCGTACCAACCGTATTTTTGATGATGTGAAAAAATTCGGTAATATTGTTACTTTCCGTGATTTGGAACAAGCCACAATTGATGCTTTGACGCTGTTCGGTAATGCGAATACGCGGAATATTGTGTTGGAACGTAGTTATCAAGATTATATGAATGGTTATGTGAATAGTAGTGGTGAATTTGTGAGAGGTTATCAGGATATTGTGCGAGAGTTACAAAGTAAATTTCCTGATCCTGCTGCCATCGAAAAAGAAGCGGATAAGAAAGCCTTTGTTAAATTATTTGGTGAATATTTGCGTATTGATAACGTGTTACAGAATTATGATGAATACGCTGATTTGATAAATGAAAATTTAGCCGAGATAACAACAGCAAAAGAAGAAAATGGCACTTACTCAGGCACCGAGCAACCGAGTATATTATCGGGACAGCATCTACAAAATTATCTTTCAACCTACAATGATATTCGTGATTGGTTAAGGCGTGATAGAAAAGGAGAAGAACAATCCACTATTGATTGGGATGACGTTGTTTTTGAAGTGGACTTATTAAAATCTCAAGAAATTAATTTAGATTATATTTTGGAATTAATTTTTGAGCAGAATAAAAAATTAAATAATAAAGAGGCTTTAATTGAGGAAATTAGGCGGACTATTAGAGCCAGCGTTGGTAATCGGGCTAAAGAAAGTCTGATTGTTGATTTTATTAATCAAACCGATCTTAATGAAATTGGTGATAAGGTGAGTATTATTGAGGCTTTCTTTAAATTTGCACAGATAGAGCAAGAAAAGGAGGCTAATGCGCTTATTACTGATGAAAGTTTAAATAAGGATGCGGCAAAACGCTATATTGCTATCTCATTAAAACGTGGTTATGCGAGTGAAAATGGTACAGAACTAAATGAAACTTTACCAAAACTCAGTCCGCTTAATCCTGCATATCGTACTAAAAAACAGACTGTTTTTGAGAAGATTGTTGCTTTTATTGAGAAATTTAAAGGAATTGGCGGCAGTATTTAAGATAAATGTTCAAGAATTCCGTACCTCAATAAGTGGGTATGTAGAGGTACGGATTTTTGTTTAATTACTCCAACACCTTCCCCTTCAATTCCGGAATAAGGAATAACGTGGCGAGCATATCGATAAAATAGATTAATGCCAAGAAGGCGATAGCGAACTTAAATGAGTAGGTAGCAACCAATGCGCCAACTACAACAGGTCCAAAGCCACCAACGGCACGCCCCAAGTTGAAAAGTACGTTTTGTGCAGTTGCACGTGCTTTGGTTGGATAAGCTTCAGACATCAAGGCACCATACCCACCCATCATTCCATTAACAAACATTCCCAAAAATGCACCAACAATCAACATTAATTCCGGTGTGGTGAGCTGAGAATAAAGCACGACACTGATAATTGCTCCAAGCTGAAATAATAGAAAACTTGGTTTGCGTCCAAAACGATCTGCTAATTGTCCGAATAACCAAATGCCGAACATCATTCCGATAATAGTAGCAGCTGTCCATAAACCGGATTTTGTTAAACTGAAACCTAGCTGTTTGGAAAGGTAATTCGGTAGCCAAATCATTATGCCGTAATAGCCGAAATTCTGTACGGAAGTCAGTACAACCACGCCTAAACTTACCTTAGTGGTTGCTTTGTCTTTAATTAATTGCTTGAACGATGTGAATAAAGAGGTTTGTGTTTGTGGGTTTTGTTTTTGTACAAAAATTTCCGGTTCGTGCAGGTGTGAACGTAAATACCACGCCACAAAAGCAGGGATGATACCGACTAAAAACATTCCGCGCCAACCTATATAGGGTAATAATAGCGGAGTTAGCAGGGCGGCTGCTAATACGCCAACTTGCCAGCCTAGTGCCACGTAAGCTGAGGCTTTAGCTCGATGACGAGCCGGCCACGCTTCTGCTGCCAATGCCATCCCGATACCAAACTCACCACCTAAACCAATGCCGGCAATAGTACGATAAATCAATAAATCCCAATAACCTTGTGCAAAGGCACATAGACCAGTAAAAACTGCAAATAACACGATTGTCCACGTTAAAACTCGAATACGTCCATAGCGGTCACTCAATGCGCCGAAAATAATACCACCAGCGACAGCGCCAATAAGTGTCCAAGTGACTAATGAACCGGCTTGTGCTGGAGTGAGAAGTAGATCGGAGGAAATAGCGGTGAGCATAAAGCCCAAAATAAGAAGATCAAAACCGTCCATAGCATAACCGACGGCAGAACCAAGCAAGGCTTTCCAGCCATAGGCATTAACTTTTTGTATCATAAATCGTCCTTTTGTTGCTCACTGGCAACATCATTAAAACTAGAATAATAGCTTCCTGCCTCACAGGGCAAAAATTGCCTAATTTTAGGATTATTTGAGGTGCGATTCAATGGTTAGTGCTAAATAATATAGTGAAAAATAGAGTACGATGTTTTTAGAAACATCGTACTTTTTTAATTAGACTTTAATGCGGTTACTTAAACCGACATAAATGCAGAAGATAAATCCGATGATCACCACATACGGTGTAAATTGGCTGACACCGGCACCGGAAGCTGCAAGGGAGAAATTGTGAGCAGCTGCAGCACCGAGTAACATTCCGAGAATGAACAGAGCTGAATCATTATCACCTTCGCCGATATGTACCAACTGTTTACCCGGGCAACCGCCGCCTAAGGAGAAACAGAGACCACATAATGCCATTGCAAGGAAATTCCAAATAACATCATTATGTGCAATTGGTTGTTTATCAAAACCAAGATGGAATTGCCCCAGAATTACATTGGTAATAACCGTGAAGAGAATAAGCGCCAAAACGCCGTTTAGTAAATGACTGTCGCGGAACAGAATAAAATTGCGGAATGCGCCGATAGAACAGAAACGGGATTTTTGCATTACAATGCCGATAATTACACCACCACCAAGTGATAGCCAAAGATTGGCGTGTTGGGCGGCTGGACCTTTTTCAGAGAAGAAAATAGGAAGATTCTCGCCAAATTTAAATTCAGTGATTAAGAAAATAAACAAGGCGACAACAAATAGGATTGGAATAATAGCAGAAGATTTGCTTTGTTCGCTAACTTTGCCTAAAGAGAATCCTCGATTAGCAAAGAAAATCCCACCAACAATACCAGCAATAAGTCCGGCAATGCCGGCAACTGCGGTTAAATCGCCGCTGCCTAAACGTAGAAATGCTCGCCACGGACAGCCTAGGAAAATCAATGCACCAAGCATAGCGAAAAAACCGAGCAAAATTCGAGTGATTGGCGCGGAGCTAGCTCGAGGTTTGAACTCTTTGGCAAAAAATGCACTGATTAGCGCACCGAAAACCAAGCCGATAAGTTCCGGACGGATATATTGCAGAGGAGCGGAACGATGAAGCCCTAAAGCACCGGATGTATCTCGTAAGAAACAAGCAGCGCAGAACCCCATATTGCCGGGATTGCCTTCATAGGTTAGAAGTGGAGCAATGATACCAAGTGCAGCACCTGCAACCACAGGCCAAGTGAAAATTTTCATAATTAGACCCTTGTGATATCAGAAAAATGGACGTTATTTTGGGGAGGACAAAGCAGTTGTCGAGATCAAAATAACTAAAATTAAATTTTAATTGTCTTAACCAAGGTTAAAGACGCAAGAATTATAAGGGAATTGGGTAATGGGTAAAGCGAGGGAATTTAAAAATTTGAAGTGCGTCAAAGAAAATTTAACTAGCTAGGAGAAACATAACCTTATCTTTTCGGACAAGGTTATGTTCCAGATGATTATTTCTTCCAATTTTTCAAGGCATTAGCAAAGGCGTTGCCCATTGTTGAAACAGATGGTGAATGACGGCGTTTTGCAGTTGATTGGGGTATACTGCTTTTATGCGTTGTATGAGAACGGTTTGTTTGCTCATCTAAACGCATTGTCAAAGCAATACGTTTGCGATCTACGTCAATCTCCAATACTTTAACTTTAACAATATCGCCAGTTTTTACTACATTATGCGGATCTTCAACGAATTTATCGCTTAAAGAAGAAATATGCACTAAGCCATCTTGATGGACACCAATATCTACGAATGCCCCAAAGTTGGTAACATTGGTAACGGTTCCTTCTAAGACCATTCCCGGTTTGAGATCGCTAATTTGTTCTACTCCTTCTAAGAAAGTTGCGGTTTTAAATTCACCACGAGGATCACGTCCCGGCTTTTCCAATTCTTTTAAAATATCGGTTACAGTTGGTAAACCAAAGCGCTCATCAGTGAATTGTGTCGCACTTAATTGATGTAATACAGAGGAGTTACCCATTAATTCTCCTAAAGATGAATTTGTTGCTTGCAAAATTTTCTCAACGATAGGGTAGGCTTCTGGATGAACGCTAGAAGCATCAAGCGGATTATTCCCATCGATAATGCGCATAAATCCAGCACATTGCTCAAAGGCTTTCGGCCCTAGACGAGGCACGTTCTTTAATTGTTCTCGATTGGAAAAACGTCCGTTTTCATTACGATAATTAATAATATTTTGTGCTAATGTTTTGCTCATTCCCGCAACTCGAGCTAGTAGTGGGGAAGAAGCAGTATTGAGATCAACACCAACAGCATTCACACAATCCTCTACAACAGCATCAAGTTTACGGGCCAATTGTGTTTGATTAACATCGTGTTGATATTGACCGACACCAATCGCTTTTGGTTCAATTTTTACTAATTCAGCTAACGGATCTTGTAAACGGCGAGCGATTGAAACTGCTCCGCGTAAAGAGACATCAAGTTGAGGAAATTCTTGTGCAGCGAATTCAGAGGCGGAATAGACAGAAGCACCGGCTTCACTGACAATCACTTTTTGTGCTTTCCAATCTGGTTTTGCTTTTAATAATGTTTCAACAAAACGTTCTGTTTCTCGAGAAGCAGTTCCATTACCTATAGCAATCAATTCAACATTATATTTTTTACCAAGCTGATAAAGCGATGCTGCTGCTTGGCTCTCTTGTCCTGTATGTGGATAAATCGCAGTGGTATCTAACAATTTCCCGGTATTATCAATTACAGCCACTTTTACACCGGTTCGTAAACCGGGATCCAACCCCATTGTAGTTTTCGCACCTGCGGGAGCAGCCATTAATAGAGCGGATAAGTTCTTTGCAAAAACATTAATTGCTTCTTCTTCAGCACGCTCACGTAGAGCGGACATTAATTCAGTTTCCAAATGAAGTGCAACTTTAATTTTCCACGTCCAAGCAATAACCTGTTGTCGCCAACTATCAGCAGGCTGTCCGTTAAACTGAACATTTAAATGGGTACGAATAATGTCTTCGCAATAACTATAATTACCCTCTTCCTGCATCGGGTCAGCATTCAATGATAAAGCTAGAATGCCTTCGTTACGACCACGCAACATAGCCAATGCACGATGAGAAGGCACATTTTTCAATAATTCACGATGATCAAAATAATCTTGGAATTTCTCACCCTCTTTTTCTTTTCCAGTAATAACTGTTGATACCAACTCTGCATTATTACTGAGATAGTGACGTACTTTTGCTAACAGTTGTGCATCCTCTGCAAAACGTTCCATTAAAATATATCTAGCCCCGTCCAAAGCTGATTTCACATCAGTAATGCCTTTAGTATCATCAATATATTTTTCCGCCTCGTTTTCAGGATGATATTGTGGTTCATTCCATAATAATTCTGCCAAGGGTTCAAGCCCTGCTTCAATTGCAATTTGCCCACGAGTGCGGCGTTTAGGTTTATAAGGAAGATAAAGATCTTCTAATTCAGTTTTACTTTGCGTCTGTTCGATAGCTTGGCGTAAGTCATCAGTTAATTTCCCCTGTTCTTCAATAGATTTAAGAATAGTTTGACGACGGTCGTCCAGCTCACGTAAATAAGTTAAACGGCTTTCAAAATGGCGTAATTGGGTGTCATCCAAGCCACCGGTTACCTCTTTACGATAACGCGCAATAAAAGGAATGGTGTTGCCCTCATCCAATAAATTGATGGCGGCAAGAATTTGTCTGCTTTGAACATTTAGCTCATCCGCAATAATTTGGCTAATAGTTTGGTTTAACATCACTTTTTCATTCTTTAGTAAAAAATCACCGCCCAATTATAGGCGGTGATGGTTGGAAATGGGAAGAGGATAAGCATATTTATGTTGCAATTCACAGAAGAATACATAACGTATTGCTCTATGAATTATTTTGGTTTGGAAGGGGTTATACCTCTTCCATATTAAATACATTCTCCTTGCAGCAAAAGTTGATGATTTAATTATTAAAAATATTTTGATTAACTTTGCATTTATCCTATATTCAAACTCGACAGTGATCGCATCACCAAATCCACATCTTTATTTTCCAACTCGTGAATAATGTGCAGATAGGTTTTTTGTGTGGTAGTGATGCTGGCGTGTCCTAATCGTCTTGCCACACTGGCGATAGAAACGCCGGCAAAAAGCAGTAGTGAAGCGTGGGTGTGGCGTAATCCGTGTACCGTAATAATCGGAATCGCTGCTTTTTTACAATAACGTTCAATGAGATCATTAATTGTAGAGTTATAAACTTTTTCGTAGTTAGGCAGAAAAATCGGAATATTTTCCGGACAATGGCGAATTAATTGTGCAAATTGAATGATGGTTTGCCAATCCAACTGAACCTTGCGAATGGAAGAGCGATTTTTAGTGGGTAAAAATCCACCTTCATTTTTATAATCCCAAGTTTTATTGATGGTCAGTGTTTGCCGTGCAAAATCAAAATCTTTTGGCGTAACCGCAAGAGCCTCAGAAAAACGTAATCCAGTTTTAGCAATTAACAAAATAAGCCAATCAAAACTGAGTTTTTCATTTAAATTAAGCTGATGGATCAGGGTTTGTAGTTCGTATTGGCTTAAATATTTAGGCTTTTTCTCACGCGGGATTTTACCTTTAATAATCGCCTTACGGGTAGGATCCCGAATAATTAACCCCTCATCTACAGCATCTAAAATAGCCCCTTTGATTTGATGGTGAAAATCCATCACGGTTTGGCGTTCGTGGTTGTTGGCGTAGTCATTGAGCAGTTGTTGATAGCTAATGCGGTTGAGATCGCACAGCCGTAATTTGGGAGCGAGGCGAATCAACCAAGTATGGCTCATTTGGTATTTAGCGAGGGTTACGGGGCGGATCGCACCTTCTTTATAAATACTGATCCAACGTTTGAAATAGCGGTGAAAAAGTTCTTGATTAGTTAATTGCATAATGATGTCCTCTCTATTATTGGGTTAAAAGTTATACAACACAATTTAAGAACACTTTGTTGATGAGTTACATTTTGCAAGAATTTTGTATTATTTTTATTATATTTTTCTAATAACTTACTCTTATGAAGAGTAATGAGCCGATCTAGCCGTCTGAAAAGTGCACCGATTTTTTGTTGTTCGGGTAGGGTGGGTGAATAATAGGAATTTCTTCAATTTCACCTTTATTGATTTTTTTAGGAAGTGCAACGTGTAGCGTTCTTTTCCAAAGTTCTTTTTGAATTAGATCGCTTTCTATTAATGGCTTTAGATATTCAGATAAAACTAATTTAGACTTTAGTAAAGCTAGACTTACATAATAAGCAAGTTTTTGATTTGTATTGACTATATTAGTTGTTCCTATATCACCTATTCTTGTCATTAAAACATCACCGCGAGTAGGATATGTTTTAAACTCTCTCTTAAAGTCATCTTCTGATATAAACTTATCAGAAATCATAGTTTCAATATTTTCAACACTTAAAAGCATTATCCCTGACTTTTTATAATTAGGTGTTTGGTGTGTTCCATCATAAATTTCCGCCACCGCCCAAGCTTGCACTTTTTTAGCATAACAGACTTAATTCAAAAAAATTTCCAACTGCTGGCGTATCTTAACGTATTCAACCAATCGTAAATGATCGAAGTGGTCTTCAGCTTCATATGTTACGAAGATGCTAGCTAGCAACACGCTGGTATTTGCAAATATCAAGACAACTTTGTGGGTGAGTAGGATATAGTGATTTCAGTAAGTGAGCCTGGGCAACTTTGACACGATTCATAGAAAATAAAAGTCCGATCTTTGATCGGACTCAGACCGCTATCTTGCGGATAGCGGTTAAAAGGAGGGATTTATGTATTATTGTTTAGCTTCCATTTTTCCATCAACAAAGTTGATTTCAATAGTCTTATCTGGCAATAGTTCACCTGATAAGATTTGTTGGGCAAGTGGGTTTTCCACAATATTTTGGATTGCACGTTTTAATGGTCTTGCGCCGTAAACCGGGTCGTAACCGACTTGACCTAAGTAATCCAATGCTTGTTCGCTGAAATGCAACAAGTAACCACGTTCTTTCATACGATTGATCAAACGTTGTAATTGAATTGACGCAATCGCACGAATGTTTTCTTTGGCAAGTGGGTGGAAGACCACAGTTTCGTCAATACGGTTGATAAATTCCGGACGGAAATGTTGTCCAACCACAGACATCACTAATTCCTTCATTTCGCCATAACTAAGATCACCAGCCTGAGATTGAATTAAATCTGAACCCAAGTTGGAAGTCATAATTACCACAGTGTTGCGAAAATCAACTGTACGACCTTGACCATCAGTTAAACGTCCGTCATCAAGCACTTGCAATAAAATGTTGAAAACATCACGGTGTGCTTTTTCCACTTCATCAAGTAAAACGACAGAATATGGACGACGACGAACCGCTTCGGTTAAGTAACCGCCTTCTTCATAACCGACATATCCCGGAGGCGCACCGACCAAACGAGAAACAGAATGTTTTTCCATAAATTCTGACATATCGATTCTGACCATTGCATCTTCACTGTCGAACAAGAAGTTAGCCAAAGTTTTACACAATTCGGTTTTACCAACACCAGTTGGTCCTAAGAATAGGAATGAACCAATTGGACGATTCGGATCGGATAATCCGGCACGGCTACGACGAATTGCGTTTGCTACTGCTTCAACCGCTTCATTTTGTCCGATAACACGTTTGTGTAACTCTTCTTCCATTCTCAATAATTTTTCTTTTTCACCTTCCATCATTTTGGCTACAGGAATACCGGTTGCACGAGAAAGCACTTCAGCAATTTCTTCGTCGGTAACACGGTAACGCAATAGGCTCATTTCCTTGCCTTCTGCACTTTCAGCCTGTTCTAATTGTTTTTCCAACGCCGGAATGGTGCTGTATTTCAATTCAGACATCTTCGCAATATCACCGGCACGATAAGCCTGTTCCATTTTAGTTTTGGCATTATCCAATTCCGCTTTGATATGTTGTGCGCCGGAAAGTGCTGCTTTTTCGCTCTTCCAAACCTCTTCAAGTTCAGAGTACTCTTTCTCTTTTTCTGCCAACTCTTTTTCCAACATTTCAAGGCGTTTACGGCTAGCATCGTCTTCTTCTTTTTGTAACGCTTGTTGTTCAAGTTTTAATTGAATAATACGGCGTTCCAATTTATCTAATGGTTGTGGTTTTGAATCGATTTCCATACGAATGCTTGAAGCCGCTTCATCAATTAAGTCAATCGCTTTATCCGGAAGCTGACGATCCGAAATATAACGATGAGAAAGTGTTGCTGCCGCTACAATCGCCGGGTCGGTAATTTGTACGTGGTGGTGAATTTCATAACGCTCTTTCAAACCACGCAAGATGGCGATGGTATCTTCCACGCTTGGTTCATCAACCAACACTTTTTGGAAACGGCGTTCTAATGCTGCATCTTTTTCAATATATTGACGATATTCATCCAATGTTGTCGCACCGACGCAGTGTAATTCACCACGTGCCAATGATGGTTTCAACAAGTTACCGGCATCCATTGCACCGTCTGTTTTACCAGCACCGACCATAGTGTGAATTTCATCAATAAATAGGATAATTCGACCTTCTTCTTTTGCGATTTCATTTAGTACTGCTTTTAAGCGTTCCTCAAATTCACCACGATATTTTGCACCAGCAATTAATGCTCCCATATCCAAAGAGAGTACACGTTTATGTCGTAATCCTTCAGGTACTTCCCCATTAACGATACGTTGTGCCAAACCTTCAACGATAGCAGTCTTACCAACCCCTGGTTCACCGATTAACACCGGATTATTTTTGGTACGACGTTGCAACACCTGGATGGTACGGCGGATTTCATCATCACGACCGATAACCGGATCCAATTTACCGCTTTCTGCCCTTGCGGTTAAATCAATAGTATATTTTTGTAATGCCTGACGGGTTTCTTCCGCACCGGCATCATTGACGTTTTCGCCACCACGCATTTTATCAATACTCGCTAATAAATTTTGTCTGGTTAAACCGCTTTTCTTCAATACATCACTTAGTTTGTCGGAACTTTCCAAAGCGGCTAATACGAAAAGTTCAGATGAGATAAATTTATCATTGCGTTGTTGCGCAAATTTATCACATAAATTCAACATTCTGGCTAATGCCGGCGAAAGCTGGACATCACCACCGTTACCCGAAACTTGAGGTAAACGATCGATCTCTTGGCTAATTGCTTGGCGTAATTGAGCAACATTAACACCGGAAGCAGTAAGCAACGGCGCAACGGAACCACCTTCTTGATTCAATAATGCGCTCATTAAATGCACTGGCTCAATATATTGCTGATCTTTGCCTAATGCTAAAGATTGTGCTTCAGCCAATGCCTGTTGGAATTTGGTTGTTAATTTTTCAAAATTCATATAATCCTCCTAGACGATGTTTCGTCATTCACGGGAGATAAAATGGGTACGTTTTAAATTGTTTCAAGAGGAAAATAAAAAATATATGCAAAAAATTGAATATAAAAGAAAGCACATTATTATTGTTGAAAAAGATAGGGGATAGATTAATATCATTCACTTTTTAACAAGAATGAAAAGGTGATAATGGAACAGCAACAAAAACAACAACTTCGACACCTTAATCTTCAAGTAAACTGTAAATTAACACAATGTTTGTTATTGGCTGAAAGCCACTTTAATTGTAGCTTTGTGCGACCGAATATTAGTTATAAATTGCGTGGTGTAAAAGCAGGAGTGGCTTATTTACAGCAGTGGGAAATCCGTTTAAATCCGATTTTATTATTGGAAAATGGCCAACGTTTTATTGAGCAAGTTGTGCCACACGAATTGGCGCATTTATTGGTTTATCAACAATTTGGAAGAGTGAAACCGCACGGTAGGGAGTGGCAGGATGTGATGCAAAATGTGTTTGGTGTACCAGCAGAAACCAGACATCAATTTGAGATAAAAAGTGTTCAGGGGCAAACTTTTCCTTATCAATGTGCTTGTCAAACGCACCATTTGACGGCACGCCGTCATCAAAAAATTCAGCAGCAAGGCATACAATATTTTTGTAAAAAGTGCAAAAAGCAGTTACACTTCGTTACTCTTTCTTAACTGTTATTATTGGTTGTCGTGGCAGTGAAAGAGAGGGCAACTGAAACATCAAATGGAGGCAAAAATGAAAAAATTATTGGTTGTAGCACTTGGTACGTTAGTTTTAGCTTCAACAGCTCAAGCAGAATGGTATGTACAAGGTAATTTGGGTTATTCCAAGATTAAGACATCCGGTTTAGAAGATGGAAATCTTAATAAAAGTAAAGCTACACCTAGTGTGGCGATAGGTTATAAATTAGGTGATATTCGTTTGGCATTGGACTATTCCCATTATGGCAATATTAATGATCATTATAGATTGTACGACGCGGATGGATATACTGAGGGTAAGGATGAGTTTAAAATTCATGGTGTCGGTTTTTCTGCGTTGTATGACATCGATTTACAATCTAATATCAAGCCATATGTTGGTGTTCGCGTAGCAAGTAATAAAGTGAAATCGTCAAGTAGTTCTGTATACAAACAGAATAATGGTGGGACTTATAATCAAGTAGAAAAAGATGCAAGTGAAAGCTCTACAAAATTGGGTTATGGTGCAGTAGTTGGTGCCTCTTATGATTTAATGCCGAATTTAGCAGTGGATGTTGCGGCAGAATATAATATCCTTGGTAAGGAAGATGATGTAAAACTTAAACAATACGGAATGAAAGCTGGTTTAAGATATACTTTCTAATTGAGCTTTTTTAATTTCTCCCAAATGCGATCTTGATAGATTGCATTTTTTATACCTCCAAACCTTGAAAAATCGGTTTTTATACCTATTTTTTGCCATCGTAAGCAATTTTAATGAAAAGATATTTTTGTCTTTTTTGATTAATGAGGAAAAAAATATGAGTACTAATCAAGAAACGAGAGGTTTCCAATCAGAAGTAAAACAACTTCTGCAATTAATGATCCATTCACTTTATTCCAATAAAGAGATTTTTTTGCGTGAATTAATTTCTAATGCATCGGATGCGGCGGATAAATTACGTTTTAAAGCACTTTCTGCTCCAGAGCTTTATGAAGGTGATGGTGATCTAAAAGTGCGTATCAGCGTGGATGCTGATAAAGGTACGTTAACCATCAGTGATAACGGCATCGGAATGACGCGTGAACAAGCAATTGAACATTTGGGTACAATTGCTAAATCAGGTACAAAAGAGTTTTTATCCGCATTAGGGGCGGAACAAGCGAAAGACAGTCAATTAATTGGACAGTTCGGGGTTGGTTTTTATTCTGCATTTATTGTTGCTGATAAAGTAACCGTGAAAACACGTGCTGCTGGTGAAAGTGCAGACAAAGGCGTACTTTGGGAATCAGCAGGAGAAGGAGAATTTACTGTTGCCGATATTGAGAAGAAGGATCGGGGTACAGAGATTACCTTACATTTGCGTGAAGATGAAAAAGAGTTTTTGAATGAGTGGCGTTTACGCGAAATCATTGGAAAATATTCTGATCATATTGGTTTACCAGTAGAAATTTTAACAAAAGAATATGATGATGAAGGTAAAGAAACAGGTGTTAAATGGGAAAAAATCAATAAAGCCCAAGCACTTTGGACACGTTCAAAATCAGAAATCAGTGATGACGAATATAAGGAATTTTATAAACATTTAAGCCACGATTTTGCCGACCCAATGTTATGGGCTCATAATAAAGTTGAAGGAAAACAGGAATATACCAGCTTGCTTTATTTGCCGGCGAAAGCGCCTTGGGATCTCTTTAATCGTGAACAAAAACACGGCTTGAAACTGTATGTACAACGTGTCTTTATTATGGATGATGCGGAACAGTTTATGCCGAATTATTTGCGGTTTATCAAAGGGTTAATTGATTCTAATGATTTGCCGTTAAATGTATCGCGAGAAATTTTGCAAGATAATAAAGTAACCGCAGCATTGCGTAAAGCATTAACCAAACGTGCGTTAGGAATGTTGGAAAAATTGGCGAAAGATGAGGATAAAAGCAAATATCAACAGTTTTGGCAAGAATTTGGTTTAGTCTTGAAAGAAGGTCCGGCAGAAGAGCCGGCAAATAAAGAAGAGATTGCGAAGTTGTTACGTTTTGCTTCAACACATAATGATAGCAGTGAACAGACAGTATCGTTAACTGACTATGTTGCACGAATGAAAGAGGGGCAAAAAGCGATTTATTACATCACGGCTGATAGTTATACAGCAGCGAAAAATAGTCCACACTTGGAAATCTTTAATAAGAAAGGCATTGAAGTGTTGTTGCTTTCTGATCGCATTGATGAATGGATGTTAAGCTATTTAACTGAATTTGATGGTAAACCGCTACAAACCATTACTAAATCAGATTTAGATTTAGGTGATTTAGCAGATAAAGAAGAAGAAAGTAAGCAAAAAGAAGAAGAACAAACTTTTGCTTCTTTTATTGAACGCGTGAAAAAGTTGTTAGGTGATCGAGTAAAAGACGTACGTTTAACTCATCGTTTGAGCGAAACTCCGGCGATTGTATCGACTGATAACGATCAAATGACTACCCAAATGGCGAAATTATTTGCCGCTGCGGGACAAAAAATGCCGGAAGTGAAATATACATTTGAGCTTAATCCGGAACATCATTTAGTGAAAAAAGTGGCAGATATTGCGGATGAGCAGCAATTCGCTGAGTGGATTGAGTTATTGTTGGATCAAGCTATGTTAGCGGAACGCGGTACTTTGGATAATCCAACCGCATTTATTAAACGTATTAACCATCTTTTAAGCTAAAGATGAGTCATTTATTACCACAAAATCCGGCATTTGCCGGATTTTTTCTTGCTCGGAATGTTGAATTTTGTTCATAGAATGATTCTTTTATCGAAAATCGATTAAGCCTTTTTCACAAAAAGAGAAAACCTGGTTTTTGCCAATAATTAAATGATCCAATACTCTGACATCAATCAGTTTGCACGCCTGTTGGATCTGTTCGGTAACAGCAATATCTTCTTTACTAGGCGTAGTAATGCCAGAAGGATGATTATGAGCCAAAATAATGGCAGCAGCATTATATTTTAAGGCTGATTTAATAATTTCTCGTGGATGTACTTGTGTACTGTTAATGGTTCCTTGGAATAAGGTTTCCTGTTCAATTAAATAATGTTGATTGTCTAGAAAAAGAACCATAAAAAGCTCCCTTTGTTGATTGGATAATTCTGTCTGCATATAAAGTTTGGCAAACTCGATATTATTGAAAAGGGGTTGTTGTTTTATTTCTTGTGTCAGATAGCGTTTCGTCATTTCAATACAAGCTTGTAACTGAATGTATTGTGTTATACCTAGCCCTTTGACTTCACAGAAATTTTCTTTTGAAGCAGCTAATAATTCTCGTAGAGATCCGAAATGATGTAGGCTGTTTTCAGCCAATGTCATAACTGAACAGTTTTTAAAACCGGTGCGTAAAAAAATAGCTAATAATTCTTGATCGCTTAATTTATCGGCGCCTTGTTGTAAAAGTTTTTCACGTGGCATTAACCTTGTCATTGCTTGTATCTCATTTATTGCAAATAGTGTTATTTTAATCATTCGCATATTGATAATTGTGACAAGATTCCATTTTTACGATCAGGATCGGAAAATATAAAATTTTTCAGTGAAAATAGGCGGTGCTTAATTTGGCAGGGTGACAAATATTCAGTAAAATGATGTATCTTTCATTTTGATGTTCTAAGGCGTTCAATTAATGAATTCATCTCTTCAACATAAACGAATTTTACTTGGCATTACTGGAGGTATTGCAGCATATAAAGCTATTGAGTTGATTCGTTTATTGCGTAAACAGGGGGCGGAAGTTCGTGTAGTATTGACCGATGCCGCTACTCATTTTGTTTCTCCACTGACATTACAAGCGATTTCTACTAATCCAGTGTCACATTCATTGTTTGATCCGCAAGCAGAATTAGCGATGGGGCATATTGAACTGGCAAAATGGGCAGATTATGTTGTGATTGCTCCAGCAACGGCGGATTTTATTGCCCGTTTTAATTTGGGGTTAGCAAATGATCTGTTAACAACGCTCTGTTTAGCGACCGCAGTACCAATTGCGATTGCACCTGCAATGAATCAACAGATGTATGCACAAGCAGTTCTTCAACAACATTTGCATAGTTTACGGCAGCGTGGTGTGTTGATTATTGGACCGGACAGTGGTGTGCAGGCGTGTGGTGACGTTGGTGCAGGCAGGATGTCTGAACCACAGAAAATTGTTGAAGTATTAGCACAGCAGTTTTTCACTGAGCAACCGTTGCAAGGGATCAAAGTAGTGATTACTGCCGGCCCAACTCAAGAGCCGATTGATCCGGTGCGTTATATTTCCAATTATAGTTCTGGGAAAATGGGGTATGCGATTGCTGAAGCTTTTGCCAAACAAGGTGCAGAAGTGACATTAATCAGTGGGCCAGTGAATTTGGCTGCGCCGAATGGCGTGAATGTAGTTTGGATAAAAACAGCGGTAGAAATGTGGCAGAAATCAATGCAGGCAGCAGTGTTGAATGATATTTTTATCGGTTGTGCAGCTGTTGCGGATTATCGTGTAGCTGAAATTGCTACGCAAAAAATTAAAAAATCGGACGAAGAATTGATACTAAAATTGGTGAAAAATCCAGATATTATTGCTGATGTTGGTCATCTTAAACAGCAACGTCCATTTACGGTTGGTTTTGCCGCAGAAACGCAAGATGTTGAAAATTATGCAAAAGATAAATTGGTGTGTAAAAATTTAGATTTAATTTGTGCTAATGATGTTTCAATCGCTGGGCAAGGTTTTAGCAGTGATAATAATGCATTGCAACTTTTCTGGCGACAAGGTAGTTTATCGTTGTCGCTAGCCCATAAAAGCGAATTGGCACAACAGCTAGTACAACATATTATGCAACTTTATCAAGCAGAGAAGAAAAATAATGAAGAAAATTGATGTTAAGATTCTTGATAGCCGTTTGGGCAATGAATTTCCGTTACCGACTTATGCTACTGAAGGAGCTGCTGGTCTTGATTTACGAGCTTTGGCTCAAGAAAAAATTGTGTTACAACCTGGTGAAACACAGTTAATTCCGACCGGATTGTCCATTTATATCGGAGATCCAAATTTAGCGGCGGTGATTTTACCTCGTTCCGGATTAGGACATAAGCACGGCATTGTATTGGGGAATTTGGTTGGGTTAATTGACTCAGATTACCAAGGGCCGTTAATGATCTCTGCGTGGAATCGGAGTCAACAACCTTTTACGATAGAAGTTGGAGATCGTATTGCACAGCTTGTGTTTGTGCCTGTTGTACAAGCTGAATTTAACATTGTGATTGATTTTGAGCAGACAGAAAGAGGCAGCGGTGGATTTGGTCATACAGGAAAATAAACCGAAGAAAAAGGTTGAAAAACGTTCTATAGAAGCACGTCGCCAGCAAGTATTAGCGATTGTGACGCATTTACTGCATTCAGATCAAGGAATGGAACGGATTACTACGGCAAAATTAGCAGAAGCGGTTGGTGTATCGGAAGCGGCGTTATATCGTTATTTTCCGAGCAAAACAAAAATTTTTGAAGCATTGATTGAACAGATTGAAACAGTACTGTTACAGAGAATTACACAATCAATGAAAATGCAGACGGATACTAAATTACGAGTACACGATATTTTGCAAATGGTGTTGACCTTTGCTCAGAAAAATCCGGGATTAACTCGGATTTTAACTGGGCATGCATTGATGTTTGAAGATAAATCGTTGCAAATGCGAGTGGCGACTTTTTTTGATCGTTTAGAATTGCAATTAGTTAATGTATTACAAATGCGAAAATTGCGTGAGGGCAGAGGTTTTAAAATGGATGAACGTGCTATTGCCGGTTATTTGGTATTATTATGTGAGGGGCAGTTTATGCGTTATGTGCGTTCTAACTTTAGGCATTTGTCAAGTCAGGATTTTGAAACGCAGTGGAAGTTAGTTGAATCGATTTTTGATTAATTATGATTATTCCTTGGCAACAATTAAGTGAAACGGCACTGCATAATATTACGCAGAGTTTTATTTTACGTGAAGGTACGGATTATGGCGCAAGAGAGTTGACGCTAGCAGAAAAAGAAGCTCGTTTGCTAAAACAGATTAAGTCGGGGGAAGTGGTGATTGTTTGGTCTGAACTGCATCAAACGCTTGATTTGAAATTGAAACGGGAATTTTTAACACAGCATAAATGAAATATGCTATAACATTATAATTTTGTCATTTTAGTAATTTGTATAGGTGTTGGTGGCAGTATGGATATGAAAGAAGAAATAGAAGTACAACAAGAAGAAACAACAACGGATCCTACGTTGGAGTGGTTTTTATCACATTGTCATATTCATAAATATCCAGCGAAAAGCACCTTAATTAATGCTGGTGAAAAAGCTGAAACGCTCTATTATTTAATTAAAGGTTCTATTGCGGTTTCAGTCAAAGATGATGAAGGCAAAGAGATGATTTTGTCTTATTTGAGCCAAGGAGATTTTTTTGGTGAGCTTGGTCTATTTGAAGATGTAAAAGTGCGCAGTGCGTGGGTTAAAGCGAAAACAACCTGCGAAGTGGCTGAAATTTCTTATAAAAAGTTTCGTCAACTGATTCAGGTTAATCCTGAAATTTTGATGTATTTGACCTCGCAATTAGCACGTCGCTTGCAAAACACTTCAAAGCAGGTGAGTAATTTGGCTTTTCTTGATGTTACTGGTCGTATCGCACAAACATTATTGCATTTAGCGAGAATGCCGGATGCAATGACACATCCGGAAGGGATGCAGATTAAAATTACTCGCCAGGAAATTGGACAAATGGTTGGTTGTTCTCGTGAAACGGTAGGTAGAATTTTAAAAATGCTGGAAGACCAAGGCTTGATTTCTGCACATGGTAAAACTATTGTTGTTTATGGAACTAGATAAGTTTTATAAGGCGAAAGAAAATGAAAAAAGATGAAATTGGGCATAATTTTTTAGCTCGTTTAGGCAAAACGCGTTTACGTCCGGGTGGTAGAAAAGGGACAGATTGGCTAATTGCAAACGGTGATTTCAATAAAGATAAAAAAGTGTTGGAGGTCGCCTGCAATATGGGGACGACAGCAATAGGTATAGCTGAGCGGTTCGGTTGTCATATTGAAGGTGTGGATTTGGATGAGCAGGCGTTAGCAAAGGCACAAAAGAATATTAGTGAAGCAAAATTGGATGATTTAATTCACGTACAGCGTGCCAATGCAATGAAATTGCCGTTTGCAGATAATTCATTCGATATTGTAATTAATGAAGCAATGTTAACAATGTTGCCGTTAGAAGCAAAACGTAAAGCGGTAACGGAATATTTCCGAGTATTAAAACCGGGTGGTTTTTTATTAACTCACGATGTAATGTTGTTGGAACACAATGAGGCTCAAATTTTAGCAACTTTGCGTGAGGTGATTAATGTCAGCATTACACCATTAACTAAAGAGGGATGGAAAGATCTCTTTAAGCAAGCTGGTTTTAGCAATGTTGATACCTATTCTGGTGAGATGACATTGTTATCACCTAAAGGAATGCTCTATGACGAAGGGGTACTGGGAACATTAAAACTTGTGCGCAATGCATTGCGTTCTGAAAATCGGGAAACTTTCAAGAAAATGTTCAGTTTTTTTAATGATCCACAAAACAAAATGCACTTTATTGCAGTTTGTAGTCAAAAATAACAAAGTAATGGGTAGATCAAAATCTCCCCATTTTTATGTAATTATTTTTTATTTAAGTTTAACACTTCAACCAGATTTTTACTTTTCATTCGCCATTGCACATTAATGTCCCAAAGCGTCATTCCATATATCCGTTCGGAAAGTTGTTTGCGTTGATATGCCGGACGTGGATCTTGTTGTAAAACCTCTTGGATTAATGGCAATAAATCGGGGTAAATGACACTAAATACAGTTAATTGCTGTTGAGCTAAAGAAGTAAATTCAACTTGTAATTGGGGAGTTGGCTTTTGTTGGGCAAAGCCAGAATCAGCATCAGGTTGGCTATCAGCATAGGCAATATAAGGCTTAATATCAAAAATCGGTGTGCCATTAACTAAATCAACACTGCCTAAATGTAATAAAATGTGTTGTGCGTGAATCTCAACTCGCTCCAATTTTACTTTGGATAAACCAAGCGAATTTGGGCGATGTGTTGATCGAGAAGCAAAAACACCAATGCGTTCATTACCACCTAAGCGAGGTGGACGTACAGTTGGTGACCATTTATCAGTGGTAATGCGATCAAATTGGAAAATCAACCATAAATGTGAAAATTGCTCAATGCCACGAACAGCTTCCGGCACATTATAAGGAGGAAGTAATTGCAAAATACCTTTACCGTGCGGTGCTAGTTCAGGTTGTCTTGGAACAGAAAATTTTTCACTATAGGGCGTATAAATAGTAGCAATTGGTTGTAAGGTAATACTCATATTTGTGTTATGCCAATAAATAAGTAGTTACAATTAAAGGAATTCAGGTAAAATTACCAACTCGTTTAAGAAATAAGAGATGATTATAAAATAAATTTAGAGAAATAATGGAATCAAATAAATGCAAAATGTGGTTTGAAACCGCAAGACCGAAAACGTTGCCATTGGCAATCGCTTCAATTGTTACTGGATCGGCATTGGCATATTACTATCATCAATTTGATGCTACTATTGCTTTATTGGCATTGATTACTGCAACTTTATTGCAGATTGTGTCCAATTTTGCCAATGATTATGGCGATCATATAAAAGGTTCAGATACCGTAGAACGAATTGGACCATTACGTGGGATTCAACAAGGAGCAATTACATTTTCCCAATTGCGGTTAGGATTAATTCTAGTCACATTTGCCAGTATGATTTCCGGTGTGGCATTGATTGCAGTAGCTTGCCAAACGTGGAATGATGTGTTGGCATTTATAGTGTTGGGTATTTTGGCGATTATTGCTTCCATTACTTACACCGTTGGTAAAAAACCTTATGGTTATATGGGATTAGGTGATGTATCTGTCTTCATCTTCTTTGGATTGCTCGGTGTGTGCGGTACTTTTTATTTGCAATCACATCTTTTAAATTGGGCAATGATATTGCCGGCAATGATGTCTGGACTTTTAGCTGTTGCTGTTTTAAATATCAATAACTTACGAGATATTGAGCAAGATAGAAAATCTGGGAAAAATACCCTAATTGTGAGAATCGGTGCTGTTGCGGGGCGTTATTATCATATTAGTCTGATTTTTTTGGCTGCATTGTTTGCATTGCTGTTTGCACTTTATCATTTTCAACACTGGTATAGTTTTATTTTTATTTTAGTGTTCCCACTATTAGCTAAACACGCTGTTTTTGTGATGAATCATCAAGATGCTCTGCAATTACGTCCAATGCTTGCACAAATGGCTAAATTAGCACTATTATTTAATATTATTTTTAGTTTAGGACTTTGTTTGGGATAATCCCGGTTCATTTTGAAAAAAGGAAAATGCGATGAGAATTGACACATCAGAACTTTGCGATATTTACTTGGATCAAGTTGATGTTGTAGACCCGATTTTTTCTAGCTTTGGAGGCGTTTCAGCTTTTTCAGGAAAAATTACAACCATTAAATGCTTTGAAAGTAATGGTTTAATCGCTGAGATGTTGGAAGAAGAGGGGCAGGGACGAGTGTTATTAATCGATGGTGGTGGTGCGGTACGTCGAGCGTTGATTGATGCTGAATTGGCTCAATTAGCTGCAGATAACGGCTGGGAAGGTATTATTGTTTATGGTGCAGTACGTCAAATTGACCAGTTGGAAAACATCAATATCGGTATTCAGGCATTGGCTCCTATTCCGGTTTCTGCAGATGAGCAGACGAGTGGTGAAGTGGATGTTCCTGTCAACTTTGGTGGTGTTTCTTTCTTACCGGAAGATTTCGTATATGCAGATTTAACCGGCATTATTCTTTCTCCGGAGCAATTAGATCTTTCTGAAGCAGAATAATCCAATTTCGATTTTTATTTTGTCAAAAAAGCCTTATCTATGATCTGCACCCCTAAAGTTGGACTTATTATCCAACAATAGAGGTGCAGATTTTTTATGACCAAATATAACTAAAACTTTAAACAACAAGTTGTAGATTTCTACTTTCAACACGACAAAAGTCTTTCTTTAACCAGTCTACATTTCATTTCATTAATTTTGAGTTGAATCAATATCTTATATTATTTGTTGGAAAAGCATATGTTACTTTATTGAGTTGATCATAATGATTAATATAATTACCTATATTTATAATAAGTATTTAATTAAATGTGAGGGATTGGAGTGAAACTCAATAAAAAACTTTTGTTCGTCGGTTTAATAGGTGTGATATTAGGTGGTGTAATTTTAGCTGTTACACAATATGTGATGAAACAAACAAGCACAACAGCGTTTTGTGTGAGTTGTCACTCAATGAATATTCCGAAAGAAGAGTGGGAGGGCAGTGTACATTTTTCCAACCGTAAAGGCATTCGTGCGGAATGTGCAGATTGCCATATTCCGCAAGATTCCGCATTTCATTATGTGAAAACCAAGGTGATGGCGTTAAAAGATGTGTGGAATACCGTTGTGGTCGATAAATTGCCAGATCAAGAAGCCTATGAAACTCATCGTTTAGCAATGGCGAAACAGGTTTGGGCGGAGATGAAAGAAAACGATTCTGCCACTTGTAAAAGTTGTCATAGTGCGGAAGCAATGGTGCTTTCAGAGCAGTCAGAAGCGGCACAGAAAATGCATAAAATAGCACAGGAAACCAACCAAACGTGCATTGATTGCCATAAAGGCATAGTGCATTTTATGCCTGAGATGGAAATTGATAATCAAGAAGCCAGTGGTGAATTAAGTAAACACGGTGGTGAATTTAGTCCGCAGGATAAAACTTTATATAGCCTTGCGATGAGTAATGCTAATATTGTTGACGGAGGCAGTGTTCGCTTAATGCCTTATGCGGAACTAAATGATTGGAAAATGACAGGCTATCAGGTGCAAGCTACGCTAACAGGCTGGCAGCAAGTGGGAGCGGAAAGCATTGTTTATCAAAATTTAGGAAAACGCATTATGGTGGCGTTGTTAGAAGACGTGCCAAAAGACAGCGTTCAGATTTTGCGTTCTGTTTATGATGAGGTAACTGCGTCAGAATGGAAAGAAATCCGCTTTGTGGTTGCTGTACCGAAAAATAATTTAACGGCAAATTTAACAGCACTTAATCAATTTGGTAAAAATTTGAATGAAACTTATTGTAGTGGTTGCCACGCACCGATTGGAGCAGATCATTATACTGCCAATCAATGGATTGGCGTGGTAAATTCGATGAAAGATCGTACCTCTTTATCAGGGGACGATGTACGCACATTAACAATTTATTTGCAACGTAATGGTAAGGATATGATTGTTTCTCAAAAATAAAGCATAGAAATGAGAGAGATTTTGATGTTATCGGTTTTATCGATAGCTGAAAAGGGTTGACTCCGAGCTTGTGATCCTAAGTCGAAAGATATGGAAGCAATGCCTGCTTAATGCACAATGGTATAGTTAGAAATGATTATGCCACTCGTTTTAGAAAGGTGTCGCAACTTTAATATTCACGTTATATTTCCAAGTTAAAATTTTTATTGTATATGGAACGTGAAAAATCATTTGACGAGGTTCAATATGAGAAAACAAAACAAAATCAATGTAAGCCGTCGTGATTTCATTAAACATTCTTCATTAGGTCTTGCTGGAACATCTTTATCAGGTGGGGTAGTAGGATCGTTGGTATCTTCTAAAGCAGTGGCAGCAGAACAAAGCACGGTGGTTACTGCGGCACACTGGGGGCCTTTAGGCGTGGTTGTGGAAGAGGGTAAAGTGGTGAAATCAGGCCCTGCGATTCCTGCGCCTTTAACCAATGAGTTGCAGTCTGTGGTTGCCGATCAGCTTTATAGCGAAACCCGTGTTAAATATCCAATGGTGCGTAAGGGCTATTTAGAAGGCAACAAAGATACTACTTTGCGTGGACGTGATGAATGGGTGCGCGTATCTTGGGAACAGGCGTTTGATCTTGTGGCAAAAGAGATGAAACGGGTGAGAGATAGCTACGGTGCAACAGGGATTTATGCTGGATCTTATGGCTGGTACAGCTCAGGCTCACTACACGCAGCACGCACCTTGCTACATCGTTACCTTAATGTAACGGGTGGTTTTGTTGGCTCAAAAGGGGATTATTCAACTGGGGCTGCACAAGTGATTATGCCGCACGTTTTAGGCACAATTGAAGTTTATGAGCAACAAACCAGCTGGGAAACCATTTTAGAAAGCTCAGAGATTGTGGTGTTATGGTCGGCAAATCCACTCACAACTTTACGCATTGCATGGACATCTACGGATCAAGAAGGCTTAGCCTATTTCAAAAAATTAAAAGAGAGCGGCAAACGTATTATTTGTATTGATCCTGTGCGTAGCGAAAGTTGCGAATTTTTAGGTGCAGAGTGGATTCCGATTAATACGGCAACTGACGTACCACTAATGCTAGGGATTGCATATACATTAGTGAGTGAAGACAAGCACGATAAAGCCTTCTTGAAAAAATACACGTCAGGCTATGATAAATTTGAAGAATATTTATTAGGCAAAATAGATGGGCAGTCAAAAGATGTCGCCTGGGCGAGTAAATTAACTGGCGTGCCAGTAGAGGTGATTAAACAACTTGCCAATGATTTTGCGACTAAACGCACAATGTTAATGGGCGGTTGGGGAATGCAACGTCAACGCCATGGTGAGCAAAGCCACTGGATGATGGTAACGCTAGCTTCTATGCTCGGGCAAATTGGTTTACCGGGCGGCGGTTTCGGCTTTAGTTATCACTATGCCAATGGTGGCGTACCAACCGCAACAGGCGGAATTTTAGGTTCGATCACCGCAAATCCAGCCGTACAAGCAGGGGAAAAAACGTGGCTTGATGAAACCTCAAAAATGGCATTTCCTGTGGCTCGAATTGCAGATGCTTTACTTAACCCCGGCAAAACGATTCAATATAATGGCACGGAAATTACCTATCCTGATATTAAATTAGTTTATTGGGCAGGTGGTAATCCATTTGTGCATCATCAAGATACCAATACTTTAGTGAAAGCTTTCCATAAGCCAGATACCTTTATTGTGAATGAAGTAAACTGGACGCCAACGGCACGAATGGCTGATATTGTATTGCCTGTAACCACCAGTTATGAGCGTAACGACTTAACAATGTCAGGCGATTATTCAATGATGAATATCTACCCAATGAAACAAGTTGTGCCACCGCAATTTGAAGCGAAAAGTGATTATGAAATCTTCACCGAATTAGCGAAGCGTGCAGGTGTTGAAGAACAATTCACCGAAAATAAATCAGAAATGGATTGGCTCAAAGGTTTCTACCAAACCGCATTTGATGCGGCACGCAAAAACCGTGTATTAATGCCTAAATTTGAGAAATTCTGGGAAGAAAATAAACCGATTACTTTCAAAGCCAATGAAAAAGCGAAAAAATGGGTGCGTTACGAAGCGTTCCGCAATGACCCATTGTTGAATCCATTGGGTACACCATCAGGTAAAATTGAAATTTATTCTGATGTGGTAGCCAAAATGAATTATGACGATTGCAAAGGCTATCCAAGCTGGATGGAACCGGCAGAGTTTGCTGGCAACACCACCGCAGAAGCACCTTTAGCTTTAGTTACGCCACACCCATATTACCGCTTGCACAGCCAGCTTGCGCATACTTCATTACGTCAAAAATATGCCGTGAATGATCGTGAACCAGTGTTGATCCACAAAGATGATGCGGCAACGCGTGGTATTGTTGATGGTGATATTGTGAGAATTTATAACCAACGAGGACAAGTGCTGGCAGGGGCTGTGGTTACTGATGGAATTATCAAAGGCACAGTAGCCTTGCACGAAGGGGCTTGGTACGATCCAGCAGACCTTGGACAATCCGATAAACCATTATGTAAAAACGGTTGTCCGAATGTGCTAACTCGTGATGAAGGTACGTCAAAACTCGCTCAGGGTAACTCGCCAAATACTTGTATTGTTCAGGTAGAAAAATTCATCGGTGAAGCCCCTGCGGTTACGGTGTTTCAACAGCCTAAAATGGTTGGTTAAGCCCTAGAAGTAAATAATCCGCACAAAAATGTGCGGATTATTTATATAGATATTAGGAGAATATATGCTCAAAATAACTCATTTGGATCATTTGGTTTTAACCGTTAAAGATATTGATGTTTCAGTGGCGTTTTATCAAAAGTTGGGAATGAAGAAGCAGTTATTTTTGGGTGGCAGAGTGGCGTTGCAGTTTGGACAACAAAAAATTAACTTGCACCAATTAGGAAAAGAATTTGAGCCAAAGGCTAAACAAGTGCAGGCTGGAAGTGCGGATCTTTGTTTTATTGTATCTGAACCGTTAGAACAAGTGCTGAGTTATTTAAAAGAGCAGAATTTAAGCATCGAAGCTGGTATTGTGGAGCGTACAGGTGCGGTTGGAAAAATTCATTCTGTTTATTTGCGTGATCCTGATGGTAATTTAATTGAGTTGTCAAATTATCAAGAGAATATAGAGAAATAATGCCTACGGAAAGTAGGCATTTTGAGATTATTCGCTAACTTCTTTAATCTTCAATGGTGGATGTGTGATACGAGTTACTAGTAACTGGTCTATTTTATAGTGGTCAATATCGACAACTTCAAATTTAAATCCTTCAAATTCGACTGCATCCGCCGGACGAGGAATTTTTCTTAAACGATACATCATAAATCCAGCAATGGTTTCGTAATTTTCCCATTCAGGAAAATCGATATTAATGGATAAAGCGTGTTTTACATTCTCAATTGGCGTTGATCCTTCAATTAACCACGAGTTTTCATCACGTTTAATGATTTGTTGATCCTGCTCAATAGGAGCAACCCAGTCTCCCATTACTGTCATCATAATATCTGATAATGTAATAACCCCGACGACTAATGCATATTCGTTCATTACTACAGCAAATTTCTCTTTAGTTGCACGGAAACGGTCTAATAGTTCTGATAAAGTTAAGGTATCTGGAATGATCAAAACATTGCGAATAGTTGATTCATTAAGTTGGATCATTGATTGATTATTTAAAATTTTTACCAAAATATCTTTGGTATCGACATAACCAATGACTTGATCAATATTTTCGTTACAAACTAAAAATTTGGAATATGGATAATCAGCAATTTTTTGACGAATACTTTGTTCAGATTCTTTTAAGGTGAAATAGACCACATTTTCTCGAGTGGTCATACTGGACGGCACTGTACGCTCTTCCAACTCAAACACATTTTCAATGAAATGATGTTCCTGCTGTTGTAATACTCCTGCCTGTGCTCCTGCATCTACAACCGCAGAAATATCATCGAAAGTGATGTTATCTTCACGGTTAATATTCATTTTGAAAAGACGAAAAATAGTATTAGCAATAGAATTGATGATCCAAGTAAAAGGCTTACAGATCAGAATAAAAATATTGATTGGGTGAATCAATGTCACTGCAATTTTTTCTGGTGCAATCATTGCCATACGTTTAGGCATTAAATCGGCAAAGATGATAAAGAGAGAAGTTACCAATGAAAATGATAAGGTAAATCCGATTGTTTCCGCCCATTCTCCCTGATAAAACTCTTCAACTAAGCTGACAAAATAGGGGCGAAATGCAGACTCCCCTAAGATACCTCCTAAAATAGCAACCGCATTTAAACCAATTTGTGAGGCGGCAAAAAAATCAGCTGAATTTTCTTGTAAAAACAATACTTTATTTGCTCGTTCATCGCCACTTTCCGCAATAAGCTTTAATTTGATTTTGCGTGCACCGGCAATCGAAATTTCTGAAATGGAAAGAAAACTTGAAGCGGCAATTAAAGCAACAATAACAATAAGATTTTGAAAAATAGTCACAAAACACCTATCAACATTTAAATATTTACTTACCAAAACCAAGCTATTGTACTAGAAAAAGATAGAGATCGGCTAATTTCATCAATTTTATTTATCAAAAGAATAAAGAATATCGTTAAGCAAAGTGGTTATTTTAAGCAGTAAAAGAAATACACCATATTGGGTAATTGTTTTTGTGAGCAGTAAACCTTACTATTTTAGTCAGATATTGCCCTTATAACCTCTGAGGAGAGATTTATGACAGCAGCGTCTCAACAAAATTATTTTTCTGATTCAGATATGCAAAAATGGTGTACGGCAGATTATCACGAAGTGATTGCTTTTGTGGAAAACGGTTATCACCAACGTCATCGTCAACAGTTGCCGGAGTTAATCAAATTGGCACAAACTGTTGAACAGGTTCACGCCGACAGTCCGAATTGCCCGGCAGGCAGTTCGTCTATTTTAGATAAAATTTATCAAGATCTTGATATGCATATGCGGAAAGAAGAGCAGATTCTGTTCCAAATGATTAAAGCTGGTCAATATGCAATGGCAAGAATGCCGATTCAAGTAATGTTGGCAGAACACGATGAAGCGGAAGAAGATGTGAGAACATTATTAACTTTAACGCGTAATTTAACGCTTCCTAAGGGAGCTTGTGGCACTTGGCAAGCGCTTTACAGCGGTATTGAGAAATTTATTGCCGATCTTCACGAGCATATTTATTTCGAAAATGAGATTTTCTTCCCAAGAGTATGTAGTGAAAAATAAAAAGAAACCTGTTTCTATAAAGAAACAGGTTTTTTATGATTTAGAGTAGATTTTTACGCCGTAATTCTTTAGTAATTCGGATTGCTGTTTCGGTTTCACAACCTGTGTACTCTGCAATTTCACGGTTTGTCCAATTATATTCAGGGAAGTTTTCATTAAGAAAACAGATGCTATCAATAATTCTATCTAAACTTTTTAGATAAGCACTTTTTGCTAGCCTACTCTCAGCATCTCTTAGTTCATTTGCCAGTATTTGAAATAGCATATGGACAGTATGGGGATTTTCTAAAAAAAAGTTATCTAAATCTTGAGGTGTAATCCTAATAATTTCAGATTTTTTTAAGATCCTTGCACTACAGTGGTATGTACCATCGCCAAAGAGCGTTCTAAAACCGAAATAATCGCCTTGTTTATAAATTCTAACTAAGCTTTCTTTGCCGTTCTCTAGCATGTGATATAGACCAACTAACCCTTTTTCAACAAAATAAAATTCGTGTGATGAATCGCCTTGAAGATAAAGTACTGTGCCTTTTGGTACTGTATGTAAAGGGGTACATTGACAACACTTCAAGTCATAAGGAGATAATATTTGATTCATTGTGTGTTCTATGCCTATAGTCATTAATAACGAGTGATGCAGCGCCTTTTATACCAGCAGAATCAAGTAATTGACAGTGTTTTATTTTGATTTTCTCTAAAGATGTAGATAATGCATAACGAGTTAGATATATTTTTACTTTTTGTATGATTAAATCTGCTGATTTAGAAACGCCTCCAGCTAAAATCACAAGTTCTGGATCAACTGTATTTAACAATACACCCAATCCGTAAGCTAAATATTTGCAGAAATTTTCTATTACTTCAATCGCAATTTCATCATTTTTATTGTAAAAATCAAATATATGGCTGACTTCTAAGTCAGATAAGTGATGATAGAATTGTTCACTCAACATTCCTACTTTCTTTTCAAGTATTAGTCTTTTAGTTTCTCTAAGAATTCCAGTGGCAGAGGCATAAGTTTCAAGACATCCGGTTAAACCACAACCACATTTTAATCCTTTTTCATTAACCACAATATGACCAAACTCACCGGCACAACCATTTACTCCAGATAAGATTTTTTGATCAATAATGATACCGGCGGACAACCCCGTACCAATAGATATGACAATAATATTATTAAAGCCCCGACCACTACCGAATAATAATTCTCCTAAAGCGATATTATTCACGTCTTTTTCGACTTTCACGAATTTTTGAGAAATATCTTCCATTAATTGTTTAGCGTTAAAGTTATCTCCCCAAGAGAAGTTTGAGGCGCGCGAGATAATTGCCTGATTTACGACTAAACCGGGAATGCCTAAACCTATACAGAGTAGCTGATCAGTAGAGATATTCAATGCATTTGCCATATCTTGTACTGTCTGCCAAATACGAGCAAATGTTTGTTGTGCACCTTGTATGGATAGTGTTTTGATAGAGCGTTCAATGAGGATATTACAATGATTATCCACAATACCGATTTTAGTATTAGTGCCTCCAATATCAATACCAACATAATATTCCATAAGATGATTCTGTTTCATAAAGTTTTTCTACTATGTGAGAAAGTTAATAATGATTTGAGTATAAAAAGCAATGGAGCCAAATAATTATGATAATTATCATAAACTTATTGTGAGATACTTCACAAATTTTTATAGGGTATTATATTGTGAATGGTTATATATTTATAACTTATCAATATGATGATGATCATAAAGTTATTGTGTAAAGCTCATTCATAATAAAGAAAAATTATTAGGATGGAATATGACTTTACCGATTATTATTACATTAGTCGTATGTGGATTTTTGTCTAATCTGATGTCTGCCTTATTTGGAATTGGCGGCGGCGTTTTGATGGTACCAGTGTTGCATACGATGTTCCCAGAGATGCCTTTGCAGATGGTTGCGGCGACTTCTTTAACGATTGTAATGGGAACTTCAGTGATCAATTTAATCTATTTTATTAAACAAAAAATTCAGATTGATAAAAAAAAGATGATTTTTTGGTCATTGGCTATGATTGTAGGGGTGCAGCTTGGCTTCTACCTTAGTTTTGATGTGTCAGATTTCGTCATTGTGACTATTTTTGTTGTAACTTTAGTGTTATTAGCACTTAAAACCTTGTTGGATATAAAAGGAGACAGAAAAAAACGTGAGCAAAGTAACGATACATTGCCAGGTATTTTAGCTTGCTTTTTAGGTGGGGGAATAGCAGGTATCACAGGTATTGGCGGTGGATCTATTATGTCGCCTTTGATTGCTCAATTGCCAAGTATCAATATTAGACAAATCGCAGTATATACAAATTATATGATGGTAATTGGAGGTATTGGTAATTTGTATGGCTATTTATCTAAATCGCCAGGTATTATTATCCCTCATTCATGGCAAGTTGGTTATGTGAATTTTAGTATTGTTGTAATTGTTGTGCTTAGCTCATTTGTAATGAGTTTCTTCTCTATGAAAATTCGAGGTAAATTGAAGCCTGAATTATCCCAAAAGTTATTAGGTTTAACTCTACTTCTTATCGCATCATATATGTTATTGTTACAACTCATTTAAATTTATTATGTTATTTGAGAGCTTTAATTTTATGTCGAAACAGAAAAAAATTTATTTCCATATGATGGCGAAACCCAGTAGTTTTCATTGCAATATTAAATGTGAATATTGCTTTTATTTACAAAAAGAACAGGTGTTTACGCGTCATATCAATTCAATGACGGAACAGACATTGGAAAATTACATTAAAAATTATATTGATTCATTTCCAGGTGAACGAATTGATTTTATGTGGCAAGGCGGTGAGCCAACTTTATTGGGATTAGATTTTTTTAGGAAAGTGGTTAGCCTACAATCAAAATTTGCTGGAACTAAACAAATTAGCAATAGTTTTCAAACTAACGGGATGGCTTTAAATAGGCAATGGTGCGAATTCTTTAAAGATAATAAATTTTTAATTGGAATCTCGGTTGATGGGCTAGAGGAGGTGCATAATAAATATCGCATTTCTATCAATGGGCAACCTACTTTTGCTCGCGTAAAGCACGCTATTGAATTATTAAAAGCATATCAAGTTGATTTTAATACGTTAACTGTTGTAAATGATCGTAATTGGAATAAAGGAAAGGAAACCTATCAAGCATTAAAAGCATTGGGCTCGACTTTTATGCAATTTATTCCTATTGTGGAAGTTGCTAATTATTCAGCACAACGACAAGATTTTAATCCAGGTAAAAACTATCGAATGACACCATTTTCTGTTCCTGCAGAAGGATATGGGCAATTTTTATTGGATGTATTTAATGAATGGATCAAAGAGGATATAGGTCATATTTTTATTAATATGTTTGATGATTTATTAGGTCAATGGTTAGGATTTCCATCAAGAAGTTGTGTTCATCAGGAAACCTGTGGTAGAGCGATGATATTAGAGTCAAATGGTGATGTTTATAGTTGTGATCATTTTGTTTACCCCGCCTATAAAATAGGTAATGTGAATCATCAATCATTAACTCATATCGTTAATTCACCTAAACAGATAAGATTTGGTAACGCTAAATTGGAAACGTTAACAAAACAATGTCAGAAATGTGAGGTGCGGCATTTTTGTTATGGTGGATGTCCGAAACATCGTATTGTTTCTTTGAAAGGAGAACAATTTAAACAAAATTATTTATGTCCTTCATACCACTTCTTTTTCCGTCATAGTGCTCCAATAATGTCACGTATTCGGGATATTATTCGACAAGGTAGAAGTACAAGAGAGATAATGAGTATGTTATCTCGTTAACCGAAATAAAAAACAGAAAATTGTTACATAAATATATTACTTATAAAATTTACTTTTAGAATTTGTGATCTTTCTCACATATTAACTATGATTATTATCATAACTAATAAAAATAAAAACTTCTATTCTTGTATATGAATATGTATATTTTGGAAAGGATAGGAGGCAATATGTTATTAACAATATTGAGTTTTTTATTAGTGACAGGGGGAGTGGCACTTATTTCTTGGTTAAAAACTAGACACGATGATTTGTCAACCTCTAAAGGTTATTTCCTTGCTGGAAGGAGATTAAGTGGCTTTATCATTGGCTGTTCTATGATATTAACTTCATTATCTACAGAACAAATTATAGGTGTGAATGCCAATTCCTATATTGGTAATTTCTCAATTATAGCTTGGACAGTACCTACAGTAATTCCATTATGCTTTTTAGCAGTATATTTGTTACCGAAGTATATTAGAAACGGATATACTACTATTCCGGAGTTTTTTGAAAACCGTTTTGATAGACAGACACGTTTAATTATGTCTGGTCTTTTTTTAGTTTTCTATCTTTTTATTGTTATTCCAACAGCTCTTTATACTGGAGCCATTGCATTTAATAAAATATTTAATTTGGAAGCGGCTTTTAATATTAGTTATGGAGAATCTATTGTTTATACCATAATTGCTATTGGGGTTGTTGGAGCTGCATATGCGATATTTGGTGGATTAAAAGCTGTGGCAGTTTCAGACACAATTAATGCTATTATTCTTGTGATTGGTGCTATTTTGGTTCCTATTTTTGCCTTGATTTATTTAGGAAATGGTAGTTTTATGGAAGGGGTGCATATTATTGGCACCACTCATGTAGAGAAGTTTAATGCAATAGGCAGTGCGACAGATGCCGTACCTTGGCCGACAATTTTTACCGGTATTATGTTAGTTCACTTCTTTTATTGGACAACCAATCAAGCAATAGTACAAAGAGCATTAGGGGCTAAAGATTTAAAAGCAGGGCAGAAAGGAATATTAATTGCAGCCTTATTTTTATTACTGTTACCAATAATTTTAAATTTACCAGGACTGCTTAGTTTCCACATTATTGGTGAAGGTTTGAATCCAATTGATTTATCTTACCCGGAATTAGTCAACCGAGTATTGCCAACTGTATTACAAGGTTTCTTTGTTGCTGCATTATTCGGTGCTATTTTAAGTACATTTAATTCATTCTTAAATTCAGCAGCAACAATTTATTGTAAGGATTTATTACCTTCAATTAGCAAAAAAACATTTAGTGATTCAGAATTGATTACATATGCGAAAAAAGTTTCAGCATTTATGGCGATTATTACCATTATTATTGGTCCATTATTAATGTTTGGTACAGATGGTATTTTCTTAATTACTAAACGTTTTGCTGGCTTTGTGAATATTCCTATTGTTGCTTTATTTGCAGTAGGATTATTTAATAAAACTGTTTCAGGCTTGGCAGCAAGAATTGCGTTGCTTCTCCATGTTATTTTATATTTCTTAATCGTATGGGTATTTAATGTAAAAATTAATTTCGTCTATGTGATGGCTGCACTATTTGTCTTTGATGTTGCTGTGATGTTGTTTTTAGGTATATTCTTAAGAAGAAAAACACCTTATCAAGATAATTCTGAAAATAAAAGTAATGTTGACCTAAGTAATTGGGAATATGTCAATGTTACCGTGGCATCGCTCATTTTAGGATTGATAACACTTTATGCACTATTATCTCCTATTGGACTAGCTTCTATGAATGGTAAACCATTATGGATTATTGGAGGATATTTGATTCTTCAAGTTGTCTTATTTATGGTGGTAGGAAAAAATAAACAGAAGGCTAAATATGCGTAATATAATTTATATTTTATTAGATCAAGTAAGAAAGGATATGCTAGGTCCTTATGGGCATAGCATTGTTAAAACGCCTAATATAGATAAATTGGCGAAAGAGGGAATTTGTTTTGATAATGCTTTTACGCCTGCATCTGTATGTGGACCAGCAAGAACCTCTTTATTCACAGGATTAATGCCTTCTTCTCACGGCATTATTAGAAATGGTGAAAAAGGTGGTAGCGGTGAAGTGGATGTTAATCAACCTAATATTACTCATCTTGAAGGGTACAATAGTTATGTGGTTGGGAAATGGCATGTAGGCACAAAATCAGTACCTGCTGATTATGGTATTAAAGGACATAATTTTGATGGTTATGGATACCCAGGTAGTCGAGTTTACAAAAATCTTGTTTTTGATCAGCCACCTACTCATTCTAATCGTTATCAATCATGGCTAATGGAAAAAGGATTTGATATTCCAGAAGTTAGTCGAGCCTATTTTGGTGATAATCCACATTTACGAGTTCAAGAATTATGTGGTTTATTATCGGGTTCTAAAGAACAAACTATTCCATATTTTCTGCTTGATGAAACAAAGCGTTATATTCAAGAGTCTTTGGATGAGGGAAAGCCATTCTTTACTTGGATAAATTTCTGGGGGCCTCACACGCCTTGCATTGTTCCTGAACCCTATTATTCTATGTATGATCCAAAAGATGTGATATTGGATAAAAGTTTTTTTAAGCCGCTAGAAGGGAAGCCTGGGCATTATAGAACTATTTCTAAAATGTGGGGAATGTGGGAAGCAAGTGAAGCACATTGGAAAGAGGTTATCACAAAATTCTGGGGTTATATTACATTGATTGATGATGCAATAGGCGAATTGTTTAAATTTTTAAAAGAAAAAGGATTATATGAAGAAAGCTTTATTGTAATAACGGCAGACCATGGTGATGCAATGGGACATCATCGAATGATTGAGAAAGGGGAGTTTATGTTTGATAGTACTTATAATATTCCTTTAATTATTAAAGACCCATTATCCGATCGAATTAATCAACGAGATGATAATTTAGTCTACCTGCATGATTTAACTTCGACGGTATATGATGTTGCCAATCAGCCTATACCTACCGAATTTGAAGGTGCCAGTTTATTACCAATAATAAGGCAACATAAAAATAATAATCGGAAAGGCTTATTAGCACAGTTAGCCGGACATTTTGTTTATTTTGAACAGCGAATGTGGCGGCGTAAAGATTATAAATTAGTTTTTAATGCCAGCGATGTTTGTGAACTATATGATATCGTCAGAGATCCTGAGGAAATGGAAAATCTCTTTTATGACAAGCGTTATACTTCAGTGAAGAAAGAGATGCTGGAAGAAATGTGGCTTGAGATGAAAAAAATCAACGATCCACTAGAAAATTGGGTTTATCGCATTATTCAGGAAATTTAAGCTCTCTTTTAGTTATAGTTAGAAAAAACTGCACCATCGTGTGCAGTTTTTTATTATGCAATAGAACTATTGGATTAAAACCATTGTCAAAGCGTGGCAGATTTATTTAGATTAGGGAATTTTTATTTTATGCAGAAAATAGCATTGTCAATGCGATCGTCCAGCTTAATTGGTTTGGTTGCACTCTATTTTACACTGATCTTAAATTATGCATTTTATGCAAAAGTGCTTTCAATCCATCCTTTTACCGGTGCGGCAGGGGATTACTTCTTATTAACTGTACCTTTCTTTGTCTTTTTTGTGTTGAATGCGGTATTTCAAATTTTGGCACTACCATTATTGCATAAAGTGCTTATACCAGCGTTGTTGATCATCAGTGCAGCGATTGGTTATAGCGAAGTTTTTCTAGATGTCTATTTTACAACCGATATGTTGGAAAATGTTTTGCAGACTAATTTTGCTGAAAGCTCCCGAATGATGACATTGCCTTATATTGCTTGGATTATCGGCTTTGGCGTTGTGCCGGCATTATTATATTTATTGGTGAAAGTTGATTATCGTGTTTGGTATAAAGAAATTGCTTATCGCATTGGTTTAATTTTGCTTTCAGCAGTTGTGATTGTTGGTATTGCAAAAGTCTTCTATCAGGATTACGCTGGATTTGTACGAAATAACAAAAGTGTGCCGGCATTAATTGTACCTTCTAATTTTATTAGTGCTGGTATTAATGAGATTAAACGAATTCGTGAAGCTAATATGCCGTATACACAATTAGGTTTGGATGCAGCACAGGAAAAACCGGATGACTATCGTCACTTTACAGTATTGGTTGTTGGTGAAACTACTCGAGCACAAAATTGGGGGTTAAATGGCTATCAACCACAAACTACACCATTGTTGGCGGCTCGAGGAAAACAGATAATTAATTTTAGAAATGTTTCCAGTTGTGGTACAGCGACCGCACTTTCAGTGCCTTGTATGTTTTCGGGTATGGGAAGAGATGGTTATGATGCAGTTAAGGCATCTCATCAAGATAATATTTTGGATGTGTTGCAGCGTGCTGGTGTAGAAGTGATCTGGTTAGATAATGACAGCGGTTGTAAGGGAGTATGTGAACGTGTTCTGAATAAAGATATTACGGCAACCAATGATCCTCAGTATTGTAAGGATGGTGAATGTTTGGACAATATTTTATTATCGTATATTGATGATGTAATTAAAAAAACGCATAAAGACACAGTGCTAGTTTTGCATACAATTGGTAGTCACGGACCAACTTATTATGAGCGTTATTCCGAACAGTACCGCCGTTTTACACCGACTTGCGATACTAATGAAATTCAGAAGTGTAGCAATGAACAATTAGTGAATACTTATAATAATGGCATTTTATATATTGATCAGTTTTTAGATAATGTAATTAAGAAAATGGAATCTCATCCAGAACTGGAAGCTGCTGTTTATTATTTATCAGATCACGGAGAATCATTAGGTGAAAATGGTGTTTATTTACACGGCACTCCTTATGCTATTGCACCAGAACAGCAAACCCGAATTCCAATGATAATGTGGTTCTCAGATCGCTTTAGACAGAATGAAAATATTGATTTTGATTGTTTAGAGCAAAATGCTCAGCAACGATCTTATTCACACGATAATTTATACAGTACCTTATTTGGTTTAATGGATATGAACCCGAATACTTCGGTATATAAAAAGGAATTGGATATTATTACACAGTGTAAAAAACAGTAACTTCAATAGATGGATGTGAATAGAGTAAGAGAAAACAGAGGGCGATACAAAGCCCTCTGTTTATTTTTGCTGATTGAAAATGAGTTAATTCTCGCTAAGAAAACCACCACTTTGATGTTTCCATAATTTAGCGTAAAGTCCATTTTGAGCCAATAACTCACTGTGAGTTCCCTGTTCAACAATATGACCTTTATCCAACACAATGAGACGATCCATTGCTGCAATCGTGGAAAGACGGTGTGCAATAGCAATAACGGTTTTATTTTCCATCATTTTATCTAAACTTTCTTGAATGGCGGCTTCAACTTCGGAATCCAATGCGCTAGTTGCTTCATCCAATAATAAAATTGGTGCATCTTTTAACATTACACGAGCGATGGCAATGCGTTGACGTTGCCCTCCGGAAAGCTTAACACCTCGTTCACCAACGTGAGCGTCATAACCGTGGCGACCTTGTGCATCACTTAAAGTTGGAATAAACCCAGCTGCTTCGGCACGTTCCGCCGCTGAGATCATTTCTTCTTCACTGGCATCAGGTCTTCCATAGATAATATTTTCACGCACGGAACGGTGCAATAATGAGGTGTCTTGTGTTACTAAACCGATCTGACTACGTAAACTTTCTTGGCGGACATTGCAAATATTCTGCCCATCAATAGTGATATTGCCTTGATCTGCTTCATAAAAACGTAATAACAAGTTTACGATAGTGGATTTACCAGCACCGGAACGACCAATTAAACCTACTTTTTCTCCCGGTTTAATGGTGAGATTAAAATCTGTTAGCAACGGTTTATCTGCTTCATAAGAGAAGTTAATGTGTTCAAATTTAATTTCTCCTTTATGTACGACTAGATCAGTCGCATTGATTTTATCAACTATCGTATGCGGTTTGGATAGTGTGTGCATACCGTCATTCACCGTACCGATGTTTTCAAAAAGACGAGCTGCTTCCCACATAATCCAACGAGAAAGATTGTTCACTCTCAATGCCATTGCGATAGCAGTAGCAATAGCACCGACCCCAGTGCTGCCTCTGCTCCATAGCCATAAACCTAAAAAACCAGTGCTGAGTGTTAATAGAATATTGGTTAAATAGGTGAGCGTTTCTAAAGAGGTTGCTAATCGCATTTGTGCGTGAACAGTTACCATAAATTCTTTCATTGAGCGTTTAGCATAACTAGCTTCTCGTAAACCGTGAGAAAAGAGTTTGACTGTAGTAATATTGGCGTAAGCATCAGTTATACGACCGGTCATTAAAGAACGGGCATCGGCTTGACGTTCTGCTGTGTATGCCAATTTTGGGATAAAAATTTTCAGAATTATGATAAACAGTACTAACCAGATAATAAATGGTAGTACAAACCAACCGTCCAATGCGATTAGTACTGCACCGGAAGTAATGAAATAGACGATAACATAGGTCATCACATCAGAAATCGTCAAAACCGTATCTCGTACAGCCAGTGCTGTTTGCATTACTTTCGCTGAAACACGTCCAGCAAATTCATCCTGATAAAAACCTAAACTTTGTCCTAGCATTAAACGGTGAAAATTCCAACGTAACCGCATTGGAAAAACGCCTTGTAAAGTTTGCAGATGGATATTGGCGGCAATGAATGACCAAAGAATACTGAACAGCATTAAAGCCGCCATTGCGATTAATTGCCACTGTTTTTGGTGCCATAATTGTTGTGGTGAATATTGTGATAACCAATCCACTAATACCCCCATAAACTGAAATAAAATGGCTTCCATTGCACCGATACCGATGACCATAATGGTGAGTAATAAAATCCAACCACGCATTCCTTCGGTACAGGACCAAATAAATTTAATTAATCCGTGTTTCGGTACTTCAGGCATTTCATCCGGATAAGGATTAAGCCGATGTTCAAACCAGCTATAAATACGATTTAATAACATAGTACGTTAATGATCCTCTTGTTTTTCTTGTCGTTTTATTTGATCCCAAATTAAATCCATTTCTGCTAAAGATACTTGTTCCAGTTGGCGACCAGAGTCAAGAATACGTTGTTCAACTTGACGAAAACGACGTTCAAATTTCAAGTTTGCTTTGCGTAAAGCCTCTTCTGGATTAAGTTTTAAATGTCTAGCAACATTGACGGTAGCAAAGAGTAGATCACCTATCTCCTCTTCTATTGCCTGAGGATTTTGAGGTTGTTTTAAGATCTCATCTCTAACTTCCTGTAACTCTTCTTCAACTTTTTGTATTGTTGGTTCCAATTCTGACCAATCAAAACCTACTTTTGCACAACGCTTTTGCAATTTAGCAGCACGAAGTAAAGAAGGGAGTGCTATCGGCACATTATCCAAAATGGAATATTGTGCTTTTTTATAACGTTCCTGCTGTTTGATATTCTCCCAATTTTTCAGTACTTCCTCGCTATTATCTGCTTTTATTTCACCGAAAACGTGTGGATGACGCCGGATAATTTTATCGGTAATGCCGTCAATCACATCATTGAGCGTAAATGTTCCCTCTTCTTGAGCTAATTGGCTTAAAAATACGACTTGCATCAATAAATCGCCAAGTTCTTCTTTTAATTCTTTTCGATCATCTTGATTAATGGCTTCGACAACCTCATATGCTTCTTCAAGGATATGAGGTGGCATTGTTTGATAGGTTTGTTCTAGATCCCAAGGGCAACCTCCGTTCGGATCGCGTAATTTAGCGATAATCTTGGCAAATTTTTCTAATTTTGTTGTCATTTAATACTCCATTTTAGAATTAATTTGTATTGAATTTTTAATAGCGTGATCAACCGCAAATTTTTCACTTAATTTTAATGTTAGTATAACATCATAGCTTATTCGATTAGCTGATTATAAATGGAGGAATCATTATGTATAAGCACGTTCTTGTCGCAGTAGACCTTTCTGAAGAAAGTAATGTTTTACTAGCTAAAGCTGTTCAAGTAGCTAAAAACAATGGAGCTAAACTTTCTATTATTCACGTAGATGTTAATTTTTCCGACCTCTATACCGGGTTAATCGATGTAAATATGTCTTCTATGCAAGATCGTATTTCCGATGAGACTCACGATGCCCTTGTTGAATTGGCAAAACAAGCAGGTTATCCGGTTACCGAAACATTATGTGGTAATGGCGATCTTGGTACAGTGTTGGCTGATGCCGTAAGCAAATATGATGTTGATATTCTTATTGTCGGACATCACCAGGATTTCTGGAGTAAATTAATGTCCTCAACTCGTCAAGTAATGAACAATATCAATGTTGATATGTTGGTTGTTCCTTTGAAAGATGACGAATAGTGAATTATAGCTTGAAAAAACCTCTGCGTCTGTTGATTGCAGAGGTTTTTTATCTTTTTGATAGTTAATAGTGTGGTGGAGGTGTTTCTTCTGTCTGAGTTGCGATATTGGATGGTTGTACATCTTTTAGTTTTTGTGCGAGATAGCGAAGCTGTAGTTGCATTTTATTAATGATGAATTGTTGTTCAACCAATGCTTGATTAAGTTGTTCAATGGTGTTTTCCTGAAAAGTGACTTTCGTTTCTAGTTCATTCATTCTTTCTATTAAATCATCAAATTGGTTCATTAATTGCCTCTTGAGTAACCTACTTTGTATTGTTGAATTGAATAGTTATGCCAAATTCTGAATAAAGTATAGGGAAAATTAATAATTTCGTTTAAATTTTAAATATATATTGTATATTTTCTTAAATCATTTTAATCTATTCAATAAAATTTTTATGGAAGTAAAAATCTATTATTTTCTTATGGAGAACAAATAATTATGCGATCTATTCAAAAACTTGCTTTTCTTTCTGGTTTTGTGTTGTTAGCAATAAGCAGCCATAGTTTTGCAGAAGATTCTCAATTAAAAGATAAAAAGTTTATTGAACAATCTTCTTATGCTATAGGCGTATTTTTAGGTAAAAATATTCAACAATCTTTGGATGGGCAGAAATCCTTGATCGAATATGACAATAATAAAATTTTGGATGGTGTGCGCGATACCTTAATGGGAAAAACAACACTTTCAGATGAAGTGCTACAAAAGCAGTTGCAAGAATTGGATGCGCAATTAACAAAAGCGACTCAGGTAGAGCTGGAAAAAGTTGCGAAAGAGAATGAAGAAAAAGGCAAAGTTTATCGCGAAAAATATGCGAAAGAAAAAGATGTAAAACAGACTAAAAGTGGCATTCTTTATCGTATAGAAAAAATGGGTGAAGGTGCTTCACCGACAGAAAATGATACGGTAAAAGTGAATTATCGTGGAAAATTGATTGACGGTACTGAATTTGATAGTTCATATAAACGTAACCAGCCGATTGAGTTTCAATTGGGACAGCTTATTCCAGGTTGGGTTGAAGGAATTGGTTTAATCAAAAAAGGCGGTAAAATTCAATTGGTATTGCCACCGAATTTAGCTTATGGTGATCAGCAAACCGGTCAGATTCCACCAAATTCAACATTGATTTTTGATATTGAATTATTAGATGTGAAATCAAATAGTAAGTAATTTTAGTGATTAAAAACAAAATAAATAAGAAACGGACAGTAATGTCCGTTCTTAGTTTAAGAATCAGCGATCAGAAGTATTAATGTACAGAATGGAAGGCAATAGCAATGAATTTAGATGATGATATTTTTTTACAGGAACAACAACCATTTAGTAAAGAAGATCATAATATTATTCAATCTTATATTCCTGTAGTGGAAGGCATTGCGGCATTAATCGGCGGACATTGTGAGATAGTGCTTCACTCTTTAGAGAATTTGAAACATTCGGCCATTTGTATCGCTAATGGACACAATACTAATCGTAAAGTTGGTTCTCCGTTAACTGATTTGGCACTGCGATCATTACATCAAATGAAAACGGATAGTGTCTCTAAACCTTATTTTACGCGAGCTAAAACTAATGGTTTGATGAAATCAATTAGTATTGCTATTCGAAACCCTCAGCAACGTATTATCGGTTTATTGTGTATTAATATTAATTTGAGCGTACCGGTAGCGGAATTTGTACAAGGATTTATGCCGACACACGAACAGGAAGAAAGTTCTTCGGAAGTTAATTTTGCTTCATCAGTGGAAGAGTTAGTAGCGCAAACGGTTGAACAGACAATTGAAGATGTTACTAATGATCGTAATGTGTCGAACAATAATAAAAATAAACAGATCGTTCATTCATTATTTGAGAAAGGGATTTTTGATATAAAAGACGCTATTAATCAGGTGGCGGAAAGGTTAGAAATTTCTCGCCATACAGTTTATTTATACATTCGTCAGATTAAGCAGGATGAATTAAAATAATGCGTTATCTACTCTCTGTTACACAACCAGTTTATGGTTCACAAGCAAGTTATCTTGCCTATCAGTTTGCACAAGCATTACTTAATGCCGGACATATTATTGATCAGGTTTTTTTTTCTCAATCGGGAGTAACAAATGGTAATTTATTTGTTTACCCAGCTAATGACGAAATAAATTTAGTCAAGCAGTGGCAACAGTTATCGAAAAAACATCAATTTGCATTAAATCTATGTATCGCCGCATCACAACGTCGAGGTATTGTTGATGAAGCCTGTTCGTTAGATGGAACACAAAATAATTTGGCAGAAGGGTTTGTTCTTACCGGATTGGGGGAATTCAGCCAAGCAGTTTTAACCGTTGATCGAGTCATTACTTTTTAATAATACACTATGAAAGTCGCATTTATTTTTACCCATCCGCCTTATGGCAGTAGCAAAGTAAGAGAAGGTCTTGATGCGTTATTGGCGATGTCCGCTTATTGTGATGAAAAAGAAATCGGAGTGTTTTTTTGGCGTGATGGCATATTATCTTTATTAAAACAGCAACAAGCGGATGCTATTTTACAAAAAGACACGGTAGCAATGAGTAAATTATTAATGTTATATGAAATTGAACAATGCTTTGTCTGTGAAGAAGATTTGCAACATTATCAATGTTCAAAAGAAGCGTTATCTTTACCTGTTGTCGTATTAGATAATGAAAATTTTTTTAAACGATTGTACCAAGCAGAAAAAATTTTAACATTTTAAGGAATGCTATGCTTTATACCTTTGCCAATCGTGAATATGATATTCAATGGTTACAGCAAATTTTCCAACAATTAACCCCATGTGATGTGATTTTATTATGGCAGGATGGCGTATTGTTACCATTGAAGTATCCAATATTATTTAATCAATTAACACAGTATTTCTTATTGGAAAATGATGTAATGGCGCGAGGTATTTCCTCTGTTTTGAGTAAAATAGCTACAAATGCAAAATGTATCGATTTATCTCAAACTGTGCAGATCACTGAGGATTATTACCCTCAAATTAATCTCTAAATTCTAATTGTACAAAATCTTGACATAGTTATCGTTAAAGAATAGAATTCATCGTCCATTCTTCTATGGAATGGGGTTAATTTAACATTCAATAGTGAATAATTTTATTTAAACTGGAGCTTTTTAATGGCAACTATCAACCAATTAGTACGCAAACCGCGTGTGAAAAAGGTTGTAAAAAGCAACGTTCCTGCATTAGAGGCTTGCCCGCAGAAACGTGGCGTGTGTACTCGTGTGTACACAACTACACCTAAAAAACCGAATTCAGCATTACGTAAAGTATGCCGTATTCGTTTAACTAATGGTTATGAAGTAACTTCCTACATTGGTGGTGAAGGTCATAACTTACAAGAACACTCCGTTGTATTAATTCGTGGCGGTCGTGTTAAAGACTTACCAGGTGTGCGTTACCACACCGTACGCGGTGCATTAGACTGTGCAGGCGTAAAAGATCGTAAACAAGGTCGTTCTAAATACGGCGTGAAACGCCCTAAAGCTTAATGGTTCTCCGTTAAGTAAGGCCAAACGTTTAATTTAGAACATAGATAGCATACAAGACTCCAGAAATAGAGTTTTGGATAACCTGAAGATTTAATATACGGAGAAAAAACCATGCCACGTCGTCGTGTGATTGGTCAACGCAAGATTCTTCCAGATCCAAAGTTCGGATCAGAATTACTTGCAAAATTTATTAATGTTTTAATGGTAGATGGTAAAAAATCTATCGCTGAAAAAATTGTTTATACTGCTCTAGATACATTAGCACAAAGAACTGGTAAAGAACATTTAGAAGCGTTTGAAGCAGCATTGGAAAATGTTCGTCCTACTGTAGAGGTTAAATCTCGCCGTGTTGGTGGTTCTACTTATCAGGTACCAGTAGAAGTTCGTCCGGTTCGTCGTAATGCATTAGGTATGCGTTGGATTGTAGAAGCAGCTCGTAAACGTGGTGACAAATCTATGGCATTACGCCTTGCTAACGAGTTGTCAGATGCAGTTGAAAATAAAGGCGCTGCAGTGAAGAAACGTGAAGACGTTCATCGAATGGCAGAAGCCAATAAAGCATTTGCACATTACCGTTGGTAATTTCATTTATTATGCGGCAAGCCTTGTTAAGGCTTGCTGGTTTAACTTTTTTTAAGCCTAGCGAGAGGAAATAATCGTGGCACGTACTACTCCTATTGAGCGCTATCGTAATATCGGTATTAGTGCTCACATCGACGCAGGTAAAACAACTACCACAGAACGTATTCTTTTCTATACCGGTGTAAGTCATAAGATCGGTGAGGTGCACGATGGTGCGGCTACCATGGACTGGATGGAGCAAGAACAAGAACGTGGTATTACAATTACTTCTGCGGCAACAACTTGCTTCTGGCAAGGTATGTCAAAACAATTCCCACAACACCGTATCAATATTATCGATACTCCGGGACACGTCGACTTTACTATCGAAGTAGAACGTTCAATGCGTGTTCTTGACGGTGCGGTAATGGTTTACTGTGCGGTAGGTGGTGTTCAACCTCAATCAGAAACCGTATGGCGTCAAGCAAATAAGTACGGCGTTCCTCGTATTGCGTTCGTAAATAAAATGGACCGTACAGGTGCAAACTTCTTACGTGTTGTTGAACAAATCAAAACCCGTTTAGGTGGAACTGCTGTGCCAATCCAATTACCAATTGGTGCGGAAGATAACTTTAAAGGTGTTATTGACCTTCTTAAAATGAAAGCGATCAACTGGAATGAAGCTGATCAGGGTATGACTTTCACCTATGAAGATATTCCAGCTGATTTAAAAGACTTAGCGGATGAATGGCACCAAAACTTGATTGAATCAGCAGCAGAAGCTTCTGAAGAATTAATGGAAAAATACCTTGGCGGTGAAGAACTAACTGAAGAAGAAGTTAGAGCAGCATTACGTCAACGTGTATTAGCGAATGAAATCATTCTTATCACTTGCGGTTCTGCATTTAAGAACAAAGGTGTACAAGCAATGTTGGATGCTGTTATTGATTATTTACCAGCTCCTACTGATGTACCAGCAATTAAAGGTATTAATCTTGATGATACCGAAGGTGAGCGTCATGCGAGTGATGATGAACCATTCTCAGCACTAGCATTTAAGATTGCAACAGATCCATTTGTAGGTAACTTAACATTCTTCCGTGTTTACTCAGGTGTAGTAAATTCAGGCGATACTGTGATGAACTCAGTAAAACAAAAGCGTGAACGTTTTGGTCGTATTGTTCAAATGCACGCTAATAAACGTGAAGAAATCAAAGAAGTCCGTGCAGGTGATATTGCAGCCGCAATTGGTCTGAAGGAAGTTACAACTGGTGATACATTATGTGATCCAGATAATCCGATTATCCTTGAACGTATGGAATTCCCAGAGCCAGTTATTTCTGTTGCAGTAGAACCAAAAACTAAAGCTGACCAAGAGAAAATGGGCTTGGCGTTAGGTCGTTTAGCACAAGAAGACCCATCATTCCGTGTTCATACAGATGAAGAGTCGGGTCAAACTATTATTTCCGGTATGGGTGAATTACACTTGGATATTATTGTTGACCGTATGCGTCGTGAATTCAAAGTGGAAGCAAATATCGGTAAACCACAAGTTGCTTATCGTGAAACTATTCGTACTCGTGTCAACGATGTTGAAGGTAAACACGCAAAACAATCTGGTGGTCGAGGTCAATATGGTCATGTTGTTATCGACTTGTATCCATTGGATCCAGAAGGACCAGGATACGAATTTGTCAACGAAATCAAAGGTGGTGTTATTCCTGGTGAATATATTCCAGCTGTTGATAAAGGTATTCAGGAACAACTTAAAGCTGGTCCGTTAGCAGGATATCCAGTAGTTGATATTGGTGTTCGCTTACATTTCGGTTCTTACCATGATGTGGACTCATCAGAATTGGCATTTAAATTAGCAGCATCAATTGCGTTTAAAGCAGCGTTTGCTAAAGCAAATCCAGTATTACTTGAGCCAATTATGAAAGTAGAAGTAGAAACTCCTGCGGAATATGTAGGGGATGTTATTGGTGACTTAAGCCGTCGCCGTGCTCTTGTAAATGGTCAAGAAAGTAATGAATTTGTTACTAAGATTAATGCAGAAGTACCATTATCAGAAATGTTTGGTTATGCAACAGATCTTCGTTCACAAACTCAAGGTCGTGCTTCTTACTCAATGGAACCATTGAAATATGCTGAAGCACCAGCTAGCGTAGCAACTGCAGTAATTGAAGCTCGCAAAGCAAAATAATTGTAACAACTGCAACCTATTAATGGGTTGCAGATTTTAATTTAAAAAGGAAATTATCGTGTCTAAAGAAAAATTTGAACGTACAAAACCGCACGTAAACGTGGGTACAATCGGCCACGTTGACCATGGTAAAACAACTTTAACCGCAGCCATCACAACCGTATTAGCAAAACACTACGGTGGTGCAGCTCGTGCATTTGACCAAATCGATAATGCGCCAGAAGAAAAAGCGCGTGGTATCACCATCAACACCTCACACGTTGAATACGATACTCCAACTCGTCACTATGCACACGTTGACTGTCCGGGACACGCCGACTATGTAAAAAATATGATTACCGGTGCGGCGCAAATGGACGGAGCGATTCTAGTAGTAGCAGCGACAGACGGTCCAATGCCACAAACTCGTGAACACATCTTATTAGGACGCCAAGTAGGTGTACCATACATCATCGTATTCTTAAACAAATGCGATATGGTAGATGACGAAGAGTTATTAGAATTAGTAGAAATGGAAGTTCGTGAACTTCTATCACAATATGATTTCCCAGGTGATGATACTCCAATCGTACGTGGTTCAGCATTAAAAGCCTTAGAAGGTGATGCCGCGTGGGAAGAAAAAATTCTTGAATTAGCAAACTACTTGGATACATACATTCCTGAACCGGAACGTGCAGTAGACCAACCGTTCTTGTTACCAATCGAAGACGTATTCTCAATTTCAGGTCGTGGTACTGTAGTAACAGGACGTGTAGAACGCGGTGTTATTCGTACAGGTGAAGAAGTAGAAATCGTAGGTATCAAAGAAACTACGAAAACGACTGTAACTGGTGTAGAAATGTTCCGTAAATTACTTGACGAAGGTCGTGCAGGTGAAAACATCG
>NZ_JPXX01000021.1 GCF_000771875.1 Gallibacterium genomosp. 1
AGTGGTACAGGTTGGCAATAATGCGGATTGCTTCTTCATCGGCTTCCACTTCGGCAAGAGGTAAAGGTTGTTGTTTTGGTTTATTCCAATAATCAAACAACGCTTGATAACATTCTCTTTTGTAGGTGATCAATGTTTCTCGGATTTCAGGTTTCACCCGTTTTACATCAATGCCAAATAGCCAGCCGTTGAGGTATTGGATTGGGAGGCAGAGCATTTCACGCTTTTTGCCGTCTTCAGCAACTATGGTTATGATAACCATAGTTGAATTTAGTATTTCATCTCTTTTCAATCTTTGAGCCTGAGCAGTCCAATCTAAACCTATGTTCTCACAGATCGGTTTCATTGCTGTATAGTGTGTGCCATTTTGTTCAAAAGTAACTAAAGATTGATTATGGAATTGAATTGTTTGAAGTTGAGTGTTCATATAAGAACTCCTTTGAAAGTTTTTCGAAGTTTAAGATTAACCCTGTTATAGGGTTGCCAAGAGGTTCGAAAACCGCCAAAGGAACGGTCGGGATTATTCCCCTTTCGGGTGTTTTATTCTCCGCCCTCTCGGCATAGAGTGATATGTGCGTTCAATTCGTTATGAGAAAAAAGGAGAAACACAAATTTTACGCATAAAAAAAAACCGCTATGCTATCGGGTGCGGATTACCGCCTTTGGTTGCAGGTTTCGACGCCTATGTGGATAATATAAAATAAAGCCCTATTTATTGCAATAGGGCCTATACTTTTTTCTATTTTTTCCTAGAAAAATTATTGTCATCTTGACAATATTCCAAACAATCTTTGATTAAACCGCTAATTCTTAATATATTCTCAGGTCTATCAATGATAATGTTAGATCCACTAATTTCTAATCCTGCTCGCTGAATCTCAGCTTTATGGATCTCGGCGAGCTCCAAAGGAACCGTAATACTTGGTCGTTGTTTATTATCGAAGTAACGTAAGATCCATCTGTTTGTTTTTCCCTTATACAATACCGTAAAATATGATTCAGTATCTTTGGCATCAATTTCTGCATCTTCGCCTAAAATTAAAACAACATAATCAAACAGCAAACGTTCTGTATATGTTGTTACAATTTTACTGTTCTCCGGATCAATTAGTGGTGCTTTTTCATCAATTTCTTGTTCCGGCTCTACGGCTTCTTCCAAAGGCTGGTTTCGTCTTGATAAACCTGATACGACCATCGCACTTACTGATTTTTCTACTGCCTGCTTAACAATTGACGTAATAGAATCAAGAAATCTCTGATTCAGTTGTCTGCCAATATTTGAACGGCTGGCAACATAACGAACAAATTCACTATCAACATCTTTTAAGCTTTCTGTAATTGTTTTCGTAAAAGCCGAAAGATAAACACTTTCTTCTGCTAGTGTTCTCAAGGCTTCTGGCTGAAATCTATCGTGACAGAACTGGCTTAATTGAGTTATTTTGGAATCATCCACATTCTCAAAATTGATCCGTAAAAACGGCGTATCGTCCATTATGTTTTTTTCTTTTAGATCAGTAAAGAAACGCCATTCTCTCCCATTTGTAACGGCTGCTACAGTAACCTCAGGCGTTGCATTAAAATATCTTGATAACTGTGGAACGTGATTCGTCAAATTCTCATTGTACGATTTTGCCTCAATAAACATCACCGGGACATCGTGGCAGAATAATGCGTAGTCCACTCTTTCACCATTTTTTGCCCCAACAAAATCAGCAGTGTATTCAGCTCTAACTCTAGTTGGATCATATGGGCTAAATCCTAATATATCTAATAAAGGTAATATTAATGCCTGCTTTGTTGTTTCTTCTGTTGTGCAATGTATTCCAACATTAATGACGTGTTGTATATGTGATAAAACGCGATCTTTAAATAAATTCTGGCTCATATTAACTCCTAAGCTAAAAAATAGGTGTTAATCATAGCAAAATCAAAGCCGTTTTAAAGTGATAGAGATCACATAGAGGTAGCATAATCTACCTCTGTGCCAAAAACATCTCGCTACCATCATCAAAATCTTGGCTATTTTCCACCGCACTTTGTTCCGCAAAAAACGGCATAAACTCGGTGAGTTTTGGGCTGTCTTTTTTGGGGTCGCTATTAATCGCTGCTAGCAAGTAGGCAATTTGTGCGGTGCGATAATCTTCACGCCATAACCCGAAAGGTTGTTCTTGGTAGAATTGTTCATATTCTTGCAAGTGGCGCTCTGGCATTGCTTCGATTTCTGATAGCGTTTTACCCAACGCAAGGGATAAGGTTAATTGGAACTTGCGTCGGGCGGTGAGTTTTTTGGGGTATCGGCATTTTCGGCTTGATTAAAGGCGGTGAGTACGCTGTCATCAAGGGTTAAAATGGCTTCTAAATCTTCGATATTGTCAGGATCAAACAAGTTATTACCTTTTTCATCGCATAATTTGATAGCAAGATTGCGTGCAAGACGGTATTTATCGGCAATCGGCTCAAGTTGCTTAGCTAGTGCGTCTTCATCATTCAAATTAAGCTCTATACCTTGCGCGGTGGCTTGGGCTTTCAGCCAATTTTGATATTCAAACACTTCACGGTTTACATCACCTACAGTAAAAGAACGGATATAGTAGGTATTGCCGTTGAGTTCAAAGGGTTTTAGTGTTGGTTTAATCGCAAGTAAGGTTGCTTTAGTGCCTTTGTTCATTGTTGATTTCCTTAAAATGTTTATAAAAAACACCGCACTTTTTATCGTGCGGTGAGTTGATTATGCGACTGGTAATAAATAATCCCGTTTGGATTGTTTAATGGTTACACCTGATTCAAACTTGCCTTTGACTTCACCGCTAATGTTGGTGCTGGTTTGAATAAAGCCTGTGCCATATAACGAGCCTTGATTGTTTTTGAACACAATCAAATAGGGGAACGTTTCTTTGCCGTAGAACTTCTTGCGTAAATCCGCTTGCATTGCGGTAGCGGGTGCCCAGAAGAAAGTCAGTTTTACGTTACCAAACTCAATATCGCCCGGTTCGGTTTCAGTGCCTTCGCTGCACATTGTGGTCACATCTTCTTCTGTCAGGGTGTCGCCGTCTTTTTCAATGTTTTTGATGGCGCAGAAGTTGGAAGACCAACGCACTTTTTCCAATTGTGCTTGCGCAAAATTGGTCGGTTTATCCTGTGTTGACCAATCAACCTCATCCGCTAAGGTGATCACATCAGTTTGTACCGACTTCACCGGATAATAACCGTCTAATGCGCCTAATCCGCTGATTTTGATACAATCTCCGGCTTTCACACCGTGTCCGGTAGCGGTAATGGTGGCATTGGGGCTAATACTACAAGCAGTAATCGCCTTTTTCGTTTCTAAGCCAATGCCGATATAAAATTTTGTGCCTTGGAAAGGCGTGGTTTGTGTGGCCATAGTTATTCTCCATAAGCTATTTGATACATCACTACACGGCGGTGTAGTTTTGTATCGGGTTCATAATCACTAAAATCCGAAATGCGTTCGGCAAAATCAAATTCATCTTCTATCGCTTCAAACAATGCTTCGCGCAAGTTAAAGATGTCATCAACTTGATTGCTGTAAATGTCGATTTGCACTTGGTAATCATCTAAATCCCCATCTTCTAGGGCTGAATTTGGGGTGATGGTGGGGAATTGATACACAATGACGGGATAGGTCGTATTGGTATCAGGGAGCACTTCATAAAAACAACGCCCTGCAACCAAAGGCGACAGGGCGTTAAATAAGTCGTGTTGGATCATTTGTTTCCTTCCCTTAAGATTTCCTCTCGTAAGGTAGTAATAATGGCATTAGCAGCTTGGTCTTTCGTTTGTTCAAACGCTGTTCGCAAGAAAGGGCGTGCCGGCATTTTTGATGTGCCGAACTCAACAAATCGCCAATAATACGGATCGTTAGGGTTATACGCCCCGCCTTTCTGTGCTTTGGACTTAAACTTTTCGATTTGTTTACCCGAAAGCTTTTTTACACCAATATAGGTGTTAGTTTTGCCATTTCGACCGACTTTGGTCTTGGATTGAATGGCTTTTTTTAATGTACCTGCACGTCGGTGCGGAACTTTCTCTTTCAAGGTTGGGGCGTTATTGCGTGCTTTATCGCGTACAATCGCCCCACCTTTGCGCATTGCTTTAACGGCAATACGGTTGGCTGCTTTTCGTCCGAGTTCTTTCATTGCTGCCGACAACGCCCTTAATCCTTCCACTTTGACCGTGCTAGCCATTGACTTTTTCCTTACATAACAGTTGCAATGCGGCGTTTCGTCCTTGGTAATTCAGCACTTCAACAATCTCAAAATGCCGTTCGCCAAAAACCACCCGCATTGTAGGCGTAATGCCTGCCCGATAACGTAACCAAATTTGCACGGTAACTTCCGACTGCACCTGTTGCGCGGAAAAATATTCTTTCCCCGTTAAAGGTTTGACTTCCGCCCAACAGCTGACAACGTCTTGCCATTCGGTAACCAATGCGCCGTAGTCGTTTTGGGTGTTGATTTGCTGCTGTATCTTGATTCGATGACGCAGTTTGCCAATTTGCATTTACACCCCCATTAATCGGTAAGGTTGGATTAGCCGCCAAACACCTTGCTCAATTTCTTTAGAAGTTATACCTACTACAACGCTTTCTCTGTGTTCATACCAGTGGGCAATGGTCATTAGCATTGCCTGTTTAATTGCCGCATTTGCCACAAGCCCCATTGATTCCTCTTCTGGCACACTATCTAGATAGAGCTTGCGCCCAAGTTGGCTTTCAAGGTAGGTTTGCGCAGCGGTTTCATACTGAGTTAAGAGCGTGTCTTCTTCATTATGATCAATACGGCAATGTTGTTTGATAAGCTCAAGCGAGATAAGCATTGGTAAAAATCTCCAAGAAAAAGCACCGCACTTGAGTTGTGCGGTGTTAAGGGTTATTTCGTTTTAGGCGCAAGTGTACCTTTAATAAAGGCCTCTGGACGATATACCGCGAGGGCTAAGCGTTCTTCTGCCAAGATGGTCACTAAGTTGCGCACAAAGTCATCTTCATTTTCCGTTGCAATAGCGATGGCTGAAGCCTGACGGTCAAACACCTGCGCGCCAAGACTAAATGCCCCAGTCAAGAAAGTGCCTGCGTTCATTGCTTGGGTTTGCACCACTGGTAAGCCCCATAAGGTTGGCTGTGCAGTGCCTTGCGGATTGCCGATAATGTTACGTCCCATACCGTCTTTTTCCAACTCAATTTTTGTCCAATCGATAGGGTTAAGCACATAGCCTGTGGCTGGATATTCTGCAATTAAGGCTTGCAATTGCGCTAATCGCAGTTGATCAATGATGGTGTAGGTCGCCAATTTTGCAGGATCTGCAAAGGCGGTGGCTTGCGGTAAAATCCCGTGTAAGGCACCACTTGATCCATCTCCGTTTAAGAGCTGACGATCTTCAAACAGTTTCAAACCGTAAATTAAGCGTCCGTTGATGTAGCTTTGTAACATTGGCGCATCATCTAAAATTTGGCGAGAGGCTTTCATATAATGCGCGATGGTTTTTACACCAAGCGTTACTTCGTCAAATTTAATATCGGATTGGGCTTTTTTATCTCCCTCATTCACTTGATACGCCGCGCTGTTTGTAAATCCTGTTTCACGAATGTATGTGATGGAATTACTTTGTGTGGTGCCTTTGGCGAGCAAGTCGCGAATGGTGAGTGCCTGATCTGGCGGCGTTAAAATTCCCGGTAATTTATGCTCAGGAATTAATGCACCTGCCGCCCCCGCTGTATTAGTCGTGGCACTGGTAATGGTGGCTTTTACGGATAAATGGGCGGAGTTGCCTTTGCGTGGATCTTGCGTAAATTTTTGGAAGCTCTCTGATTCCATTAGCTGTTCCACTAAGGATTTTTCAGCGGGTTCATTAGCTCCACCACGACGCGCGGCTTTTTGCTCTAACTCATCTAAACGGCTTTTCGCTTCATTCATTGAGATTAAGGCTTCGTCCACTTGCGCTTTTAAGCCCTCTAAGCCTTTTTCGTTGTTCGCCATTTTACCTTGTAGTTCTTCCCCCAACCCTTTTACTTGGTCGGTGGCTTTTTTAAACTCGCTGGCGAGCTGTTCAAGATTTTTTTCTGTTTCTGACATAATTAGTGTTCTCCTGTAATGGATTTGATTATATTTAATGCGTTGCTAAGTGATTTTTCTTCAGGCTCGCCCTGAATGAGTTTTTTCAAGCCGTAGCTAGCAACGGTTACAGCTTGTTTTTGTGAAAACCCCAAATCCCTTAGGGCTTTCTCAAATTCAGCAAGAGTAGGCAATCTGCCTTTTTCTAACACAGATTTCACTTTTTCCACGCGACTTGCTTCATTAGCGGGAAAAGTAACTACCGAGATTTCTCTTAATTCAATGGCAAGTAATTCTGTGGAGTCCTCTTTTTCATCATAGGTCCACTTATTTACTCGATAGCCAATAGAGAGCCCATCAATAGCACCCGCCATCATTAAAGCGTGGACTTCCTTGGCTTTTGCCACGTCGTTAATCAGTAATCGCCCTTCGCCGTATAAGCCCTTCTCATCTTCCTTAAGCTGTGTCCATACGCCGATAGGCTGATTGCGGTCGTGGTTCCATAATACCGGCGGCATTTTGCCTTGCTCTTTCCACATCTTGATGGAGTCTAAAAATGCCCCTTTGCGTACGATCTCATCGTAGGCATCTTTCACATCAAACACGTTACAATAGCCCGAAAAAAAACCATCTTCTTTGATGGCTTCGGCTTTAAATAAGAGATCTTTAGTTCGGCTTGTCATTGGCTATGTCCTTTCCGATTTTATCAATCGCGGTCAAATTAAGTTGTACAGTCAGTTGATCTGCACCGTCCACAGCAGGGAGATTTTCTAATGCCCGCACTTCATTTCGAGTCATTACGCCATTTTGCAAAAGTGCGGTGTAAAAACTCGCTCTTCCTGCGCTATCTGCACGCAATAGCCCTTCCACACTAAAAATAGGGTAAATTTTTGACCGCTCTTCAGGTTTTAGCAATTTGCGTGTAATGGTTTGTTCAATCCGTTTTAACATTGGATTGAGTGAGTAGGTCAGGAAATTTTGCGTAATTTGTTCCGCACTTGATGCCCAAGAGGACGATTTATCCGTGCTATAAATTAATTGAGGCGGTACGCCAAAGGCTCGGCAAATTTCTTCAATTCCAAAATAGCGACTTTCTAATAATTGGGCGTCTTGTGGGTTGATCCAACTGCCTGACATATTGGCTGGTTCCATTCCTGCTTCAAGCACCATCCACTTGCCAGCGTTTTCAGGCTTGCCAAATTCGCTTAATCCCTCTCGCACGCGCCTGCGTTGCTCATCGGATAAAATCCGCTCACCGGTTTTCAAAAAACCGCCCGCCTTTAAATTATTATTAAAGGCTTTGGCCGCAGCATTATTCGCAGCAGTTTGCAAGCCCATTACTTGTGCTTGGTAGCGAATGGGGGATAATCCAATTAAACCATCAAGGGTAAAGCCCCTAAAATGCAAAATATCCCATTCGGCGTAATTACCGCCGTCCACGTTATTTTTGGTGTAAAGGTAGCGGATTTCGCCGTTATCACTGCGTTGCACCTGCATATACTGTGGATCAAGAATATCCAATGCAACCACACGCCCACCAATCCGATTTATGCGGCAATAGACGTTGCCCCATAAATCAAGGTTAGCAATCACCGCTTCCCAAAACTCACTGGCACACATATCTGCATTTGGCGTGTCGTGAATGATTTTGTAAAGGGGGTGATCGCGAGCGATTTGCCGTTGTTCATTTTTGAGGTGGAAAGGCAGTGAAGCAATGGTTTGACTGCGTAACCGCACACAAGCCCAAACCGCACTTAATTTTAAGGCGGTTTCTCCGTTTACCGTTTCCCCTGAACCACTTGCCTCACTCACAAAGGGTTCTACAACACTGCCTTTATCAAGGCGTTTTCCGCCTGAAAACCAGCGTTGGTAAAAACGGCTCCACCAGTTTTTATCATTTAGTGTACTCATCCGATAATCATATCCTGTAAAAATGCATCAATATTTAATGGCGTTTCCGCACTTTCTGCTATGCCAAGTGCCATCGCAAGTGCGACCATTCCATCAATTCGTCCTGTTGCTTTATGTTTTTCAAATTTTCGGTTGCCGGCGGGGTCTTTGGTGATGACTGCGTTTGCCGCACACATCGTTAAAACGGGGTGCATACCGTGGCGCAGTTGTCCATTAAGCAATTGGCTTTCTAAGGTGTCAATTGCCGGCGACATATCTTTAAATCCTTGACCAAAAGGCACTAATGGCAACGTAATGCCCTGTGCGTCCATTTCTTTTTTGAAAATGTCCATTCGCCATCGGTCAAACGCAATTGAGGCAATATCAAAATCACTTAAGATTTCAGCAATATCCCGCACAACGTGAGCATAGTCCACGGTGGCACCAGGTGTGGTGCGAATAAAACCTTGTTTAGCCCAAGCATCATAAGGGCTTCGGTCGCGCTTTGCGCGGTCAATCAAACCCTGTTCCGGCGTCCAGAAATAACTATAAACATTGGTTTTGCCATTTGGCTCTTTGGCAACCAGTACCAGCGACGTTAAGTCTGTTCGTGCAGATAAATCTAAACCGCCATACACACTTAATCCCATAGGGGGCTGTGCGACTTCGCCATTAGCTTTCCAGACATCTTGCGTAACAAACGTGGATACCGTGCTGACCCGCTGATTGAGGTTTAAATTGCGGAACGTATTTTCAAAGCTTGGCATTCGATTCGCTTTATCTGCCAATTTTTTGATGTCTTCCTCACTGCGGAACACACCTAACGCAGGATTGGCTTGTTTCCACGCTTTCGGATCAGTAATTTTTAAGTCTTTATCCGCGCTGTAAACGTGGCAAACCGTATGTGGATCGCCGCTGTTGATTGCGTCATCAATCCAAATGGAAAGCAAATCTGCGTCATTTGCGGCTTGCGTGCTGATGGTGAGCAATAATGGGCTTTTATGTGCGCCTTGTGCGGTAGTAATCGCATCAACAAAAGCCGATTGGCTCCCTTGCACTTGTCCAACTTCATCTAAAATCGCCAGCACTGGCGATAAACCTTGTGCGGTTTTACCGTCTGCGGCTAAGGCTTTGTATTCAACATTCATTGGTCGCCCAATCAGCCGTTTACCACTTGGCTTAATATCAACAAGGGTAGTCAGTTTAGGGTTAAGCTGGATCATTTTTACCGCAAGGTTAAACACGAGAGCAGCTTGTTCACGACTCAGTGCACCACTGACAATCTGGCTATTTAAGATGGCAACAGGGCCCACTAAATGCGCCAATAATAAACACGCGATAAGTGCCGTTTTTCCATTTTTACGCCCAATCGACAAAATACCGTGTGTGGTCCCCTGTGGATTGTCATAAACGTCAAAAATAAAGCGTTTTTGGAAATCCTCTAATTTAATCGGGCTTCCTACTAACGCCCCCTCAGGTACAAAACAATATTTTTCAATAAAAGCGATGACTTTTTCTGCCGTCGTCATTAGTTAAACACCCTTGCAATTAAGCCGTCATCGTCATCAAGAGCTTTTTTCGCTTCCTGATAAAGCTGATTGATCTTCACTTGATCACGACTTTCTCCATTTGTCGCACGACTGTGAATTTGCAAACTTCGGCACATTTGGATTTCACGCTTGTACAGGTCTTCGATCACATAGTGCAGCGGGTGCATTTTCATTGTGCCGGTGTCTGTTTTTACCCAGCGGCGCGCTTGTGTTGCCAATTCGTGTTCGTAGTCATCAATTTCTGCATAGAGTTTTGCGAGTTTTACCGCCCGTTCTTGGTCGATCGGCGTCCAACTGTCTAAGGCACGGCTATTGATAATACTGTTCCAATAGCGCGTTTCTAATTTGGTTAATTTTTTTGGTGGTGATAGCTTGGTTTGTGCCGCTTTGGTGGCTAACACTTTTGCAGTGGCGCTATCACTACGCAATTTGCGTCCACTCATAAAAGGCCTCCTAAAGTGCTAAAAAAAGGGTAGAAAAACTGTAATAGCGATCACGCAGAGTTCCCCCAGCGGTAGCCCAAGGCGTTTGCCTGAACTTTTTACCCGCCCTCTCCCTTATTGAATGGGTGGTCTGGGTCGATAGGAAATCCACTTGTATCGCAGCCGATATGATTAAGTTTTTTAATTTCAGCTTTTTGTTTTGCGCTGTCGTGATGTAACTTACAAAGCGATTGCAAATTATCAGGGTCGAAGAATAAATCTAAGTTGCCCTTATGAGGTGTTATATGGTCAACCACCGTAGCGGGAGTAAGTTTACCCGCTTGAGAACAGAAAACGCATAAGGGTTGTTTTGCTAATTGGTCTAAACGTAGTTGTTTCCACGCCTTACGATGATAAAGATGATGCCATCTGGCTCTACTCATTTATGTAACTCCACTTGCCATTCTCTAATCTTATCAATACGATTAAGGCACATATCACGCTCGCGTTTGAGTATCACTGCATACTGTGCGACATCACCATAGCTTTGCCCTTTGAAATGCGTTTTATCAAGATAAGTTAAATACGCAGGCGGAACAGGCGAACAAGCACATTGAACAGGCTCACTGCTGCAAGAACTCAATAACAGACTGAGGAGCGTTGTGCCGATAACAATCACTGTTTTTTTCGACTGTCGATATATTTTTAATAATCTCATCTGATTGACTCCTTGCCTCTGACTCTTGCTTACTCAATTCCAATGCTAATTGTTGATTGATTAGTGCATCCGTTTTTAACCGCTCAATCGTGCTGCTTTGCATTGCGATCGTGTTTGATTGCTTAGCCATCTCCACTTTTAATGATTTGATATGCTGATGCTGATAGATCACACTAACAAGTAACAACGCCATAATCGCTATCACATATAGCCCTTTATTTGTTGTGAACATCTCTCACCTGTCCGGATATGCCTGACGACTTAACTGAAAGTGAGGTCCATCATAAAATGAACGCCAATCACCGCCCCACTCAACCTCAATATGCAAACGTTTACCGATTGCTTTCACCAATTCCGCCAGCACTTTAAATTTTGCTTTATTATTCCAGTCAATAACCGTTTTACCGTTCTCGACTGTAACCGGTGCTAAATCAACGGCGTGGCCAGTTAAATGACGACTATTCATCGTCTTACTTGCACCGCTTTTCACCAACGCAGCTTGTCGTGCTTTACTGCGCTTACCTTCCACCACCATAAAATCAAACGTTGATTCCGCAATAGCAGTCCGCACCACCTTAACCAAATCAGGATGCACACCAACCAAACGCATTTCACTAGTAGTAGAAAATTTAAATCTGCTCATCTTTATTCACTCGCTTTTTAATTGCTTGCATCAAATACTCACGGATTTTCTCCGCACCAATAAAACCAAACATTCCCCCGACAAAAGAGGCTAAACTCTCCGGAAAACCAAAATGATCAAGCAATGACATACAAGACAACGTCAATGCACCACAAATCGCACCATCCAACATCCGCTGCCGATAACTGGTCTTTTGCCGTAAAAATGCCGCGCGTAACAACGACATAAAAAAAGCCATCACAGCTCCTGCGATGGCATTGTAGTTTTGCTGAATGTATGCCCAAACAATGAGCCATACATTCGGATCTTTTTCAGGCATTTTCATTCCCCCACCTCCATTTCAGAGGTAATAAAAAACCCCAGACATTGCTGCCTAGGGTGATGAATTTCTTACTTGGTGAACATCACTTACACAACGCCCACCGTTACACAAAATAATAGGACAATGACCCAAACTTGTCAATAACAAACTTTGATATTTTTACAACTTTTAGCCACATTTTTTAGAATAATAAAACCTTTTAACAACAATTCGTGAATAATCGCTGTTGCCAAATCTAACCTACGCTTCACATAACGCTTCACCGTTTTTAAACTCGGCTTTCTCACAGAAGACTTATGTGCATACGCTCTCATCAAACGAGGCTCGATTTCATCAAACAATAACACCGACAAACGATTAACAGATAACCGATCGACATAATAGCCATAAATAATGAAATGCAATTCTTTATCCTGCGTAGTAAAAAACTCATCAATCATTTGGCTAATCATCAAACCCTCTTCATCAGTACAAATCGGCTCTGACGGATCTGCAGGAGTTACGCTATCCATTAATCTACCAATGATATTAACTTGTCTTTTATCTAATCTTCCTGAGCGAATCCAAGCCCCCCATTTACAGAGCCACTCTTTTACCCATTTTTCTTGCTCATTAGTTAGCTGTAAATCACTCAAATACTTCATTACCTTAATTCCTTTAATTTAACCACTACCATACCGCCTTTTACTACACCGACGCTCTTTACTCGATAATCTTTTATGACTCTATTACTATCCCCCTCAATAATTCCTGATGCTGTAAGTGCGTCAAATAAGGCTTTTTGCAAATTATCTGGATCACGTTCTCGATTGTCTGGGTAATACACATCTATTTGCATTTGTACTGTGCCTTGCAATGGATCAAACTGATTACAGATATTCAAAACTTTTTCTCTAAATTCTTTCCCCGTTTTCGATATATAGTGCCGCCCTTGTCTTGTATGGCGCCAATAGTGGTTTACGCTTGGTGGGTATGGCAAGCAGAGTTCTACCCAGTCACTCATAGCTTACCCTCCGATTTCAAAATAGCCTGCGTCCTAATCACCCCTTCGGCGTGAGCTAAACGCACAAACTCATAATCCATTTTTCTTGTTCTGCGATCGATTTCATCGTGGCAACTACTGCAAGCCCACGCTCCAAACATATCATCAGGCTTCATTCCAACACCGTTAATACCCACCATTCTAAAGTGGGCTAACACAACTGTTTCAGGATTATGATTACAGATTCCAGGTAATCTCACCTGACATTCACGTCCTTTTGCTTCTTTCCTTAAATTTGCCATTATCATTCCTCAAAATATAATCACACCAACACACACCCAAAACATTAAGCAACCCAACATTGATAAGATAAATCCCCAGTTCATTATTTATTACCCCAAAAATCCGATAAGTTGATTAATCTTGTTATCTAGTTGGATCTCACTTTCATACACATTGCATAAGGTTTCATTCCAAATAACGCCATAAACCCCTTTGTACACTTCATTAAATTTCTCTTGTGGCATATTCTCAAATGCAATCGACCAACGTTCTTTTATAGTGCCACCATCTTGCGTTGGCTTAATGTCATAAAAGCCAGCTTCTTTCATAACATGATTTAAGTAGGCTTCTAACGTTTTCATACCCTCGTAATCTAGTCTTGATTCTCGATTTATCCTGATTCTTTCTAAAATGCCATCCGCAATAGGTTTAGTTACGTTTAAATATAAATTTTCATCATTAGCTGCTAGAGCTATCTCGTGAGCGACTTTCTTTGCTATCCACACTTCTGCTTGAGTAAGTACGTTAAACTTAGGCTGCCAGTACTCAAACCCAGCATCTAATAACGCAAAAAACTTCTTGTGGTGCTGGTAATTGCGGTTATTCGCAATTGGTGTAATTTTTACTGCACTACCGATTGGCAAGCCTTTTAGTAAATTGCGGTCATAATCTGTTTCGGCTACAACCGCGCCATTAGCGTATTTAACAGCGTAAATTACTGTCTTTTTTCTTTGCTTGCTTGCCATTCAAGCCCCTCAAACTCATTAATATGTATATGGCGAATAACTTGCCCCATTGCCTTATGTCTAGGATCGAATATAGCCAAATGATTCCCTCGACAAACATCAGTCCACTTATCTGTTTCTGGATTTAAAAACTTAATTCGGCCACCAACGATAAATCGAATCTCAGTTGCTTTTTCTGCAACCAGTGAAAACCATTTAGTACTAATATCAACAGGCAAAAGCATCACTACTAAGCAATCGTGATTTTCGTATAACTCAACCGCACGTTTTACAAAACTAAGTGGATCACTGAATGGAGGGTTGATCCAAATGCGTTCGTTTATTAATGGATATGTCAGAAAATCCATCTCTGGTGTAATGTAACGCCCACATTTTGCGTTGTGAGTCAATGCTGCCCCGTCAATCGTAAAATTAAATTCTGCATTTATTTGGTTAAATACAGATAATGGTGTTGGGTATGTGTCTTTATCAAAACTCATTTATTACTCCTCTTCAGGCTCAACACCCAAATCTTTCAAACCAAAGTAGCCGCATGATTTTGTTCGGTTAACCCGGGCATACGCCCCCCATTTTTCAGACTCTTCCCATTTCCCTTCACAGCGAAATCTATCGTCAGACCATTCACCAATAAATGCACTCACCGGCTCACCATCCCATAAATCCGTTAATTCCCCACCGCAGTTTGGGCAAACTAATTTGATGTTATTTTTATCAACACTCATTACTAACCTCTCGCTACTAACGCTTTCAAATTGGCCCAGCCTTGTTTAACTTTTTCAGGATCCAGATATTCGACTTTCTCAGGTAACGAGCGAGTTGGCTTTGGTAACACCTCCCCTTTTTCTAAGCGTTTTGCCATCTTGTCTAACGCCTCTTTCATCGCTTTAAGCTCTTCCGCCTCACTGTAAGATTTTTGGATTGACTTGTTCGCAATCTCAGTAATCAGCCAATATTCCGCATCTGATATAAACTCAAAGCGATCAATTTCCGCAAACCCGCCAAACGCTCGGAATTTATTTAAGCGATATTGCAACTCCTCCACGGTCGGCAGCCCCAATGCGGCATAATCGTCCGTTTTACACCACGCAATAAATTGCCCTGCGCTAGGAAAAAACGGACTTCCCGACCGTTCCGCCTGCGCAATACCGCACTTAAATTGAGCAGCGGTCGTCACGCCGTTGTTGACCAACGCCTCAAGCCAAAGCCGTTTTGCTTCCTGATAGCCTTCCTCACCATCAAATGCCGCCTGCCACGCCGGGAATATCGCTTTTAATCGGGCAAATAAGCGATCGACAAATTTTGCCACCTGCGGCGGAATTTCTTGCTTGCCTGGCGTTGCTTGATAAGTCGGCTCCTTGCCGACCAAATCCGCCAATTGTGTATTTGCAAAATGACGCATTAAACCCCCCTAACCTCAATCGTTTTGCCACGCCACCAGCTATCGTCATTGTCATCAAATTTTGATTTTTTAGACCGGTTTTGTGGCGTTTCTTGCCAATCCCAATTGGCTTTAAAGCCACGCCAGCCACGCTCAATCATAACTTCCGCCACCTCCGCAAGCGGTAAGCAAGCCAAGTCTGCTTGTTTTTGTAGGCGTTCTAGTGCGGTTTTAGTAATTGGTGCATTTTTCGATTTACGGTGAGTAATAAAATCTTCTGCTAGTTGCCCGGTAATCCCAAATTCAGCTAAAAGCTCAAGTACAGGCGACTTTTTTTGCGTAGTTTTTTTAATATCTTGTGTAGTATTCTTTTGTGTATTCTTTTGGTTATTGCTCTGCTCATTTTGAACAGACACATCTGTCCATTTTGAACAGTCAGACTGCTCATTTTGAACAGATGGATTGTTATTTTTAACAGTCGATATATCCAAATTGGCAAGACGGTCATAATCAATGGTGTACCACTTTGTTTTATCCATTTTCATCTTGTTGAACTTGTCAGTTGCAATCAATAATCCTCGTGTTTTAACACTCTCTATCGTGCGTCTAATCGTTGATATTGACCAATAACAAAAAATCTCTTGCCATTGTTCATAGGTATTAAATATCCAAGACTTTCCTTCAATATGGTTTTTGCTGTAATTCAACAAATAATGTAGTTGTTGTAAGAAAATCGCTTCATTTAAACCAATTGTTTTTGCTAAAGCAGGTAAGACTTGATGAGGTTGATCATCAATCAATAATTTTCCAATACTCATAACATCAACTCCGTTGCATATTGTTCGGCAATAAAACGCATACCCTCAGCGGTAACTCGAGTTTGCGTATAGTTATGTCCGTGTTCAGCCGTTCCCGTTTTCACCGTAAACAACGGCTTCGCTTTCTCACTGGCAAACGGCAACAACTTGCCTGATTGACGAAACAACAACCGATCTTCGATCAAACGTTCGATCATCGCTTTCTCCGGCATCTTTAAAATTTTCGCGGTTTCACGCAGCGATTTACTGGTGCCAACGTCAACATAATGATCGACAAATGCGGCTTTTGGTTTCAGTTCTTTATTTTCTAAAGCTAATGTTTGATTTTGCTCCGCTAAATCTGCGGCTAAGCGCAAGGCTTCGGGTAATGTTTGGGGGATTTGTGTTTTGATAGGTTGAAATTCACCTTTAAGTACTTTATCGAAAATCTCATAAACTTTTACTTCAAATTCAGGATTAATCCACGCCGCATATTTGTACACTAATTTTTCACATGCATAACAGCCTTGATTTATTCCACCATTGTTTATTTCTAAAGCAGAATGCAAATCTGCATTGTGCTTATCTAATATAGCGACAAACTCTTTTGTCCCTTTTAAGCGCAAAAATTGGCTTGGTGCGTGGATAGGATTTCCACCACTCGCACGATGTAAATCATTTAGACAATATCGTCCTTGACCGTCTTGTCTAATTTCTGTATTATCAATTTTAATTAATTGGTTCATTTAACCTCCTAAACCACCGTTGCCGCGGTGGTTTTTTATTACATACAAAACACTAATCCCATAAATCTGGTCGCATTTCAGATTTAGATACTTCCCCATTTGTAGCTACCTCGATTTTTTTTGCTAAATACGGTGGTATCTTTGTTCTCCCCATCTCGCAGTTTCTTAAAAAACACATAGATACTCCCACCTGTTTTGCAAAATTTGCTTTAAAACCACGTTGTCTATTTGATAAATATCCTGTCAGTTTCATAAACTTTAGTTTAGTTAAAAATAAAATTAAGTTTATTTATAGATAAACAATAAGTCAATCATTAATTTTTTGCTTATTTACTAAATACTAAATAAAATGGTGAAAAATTAACTAAGGAGGAATCTATGAAAAAAATAGATCTAACTAGTATTCGTAGGGAAAATTTGAAAAGATTCTACTCAGATAAGAAGTACCCTGATAAAGATAAAAGTCTAATATCTCAGCAAATAAATGGTTCAGCTAAATCTTTTGGGGAAAGATTGGCTAGAAGATTAGAAAAAGATTATGGCATGGGTGAATTTTACTTAGATACTCCCGTTAGCGTAGATAGTAACAATAATATCGTTTCCAATATCAAAGAAATTGGGGCATTTGAATTATGGGATAGACATACTCCTCTCTCAAATGATGAGATAGAAGTTCCTTTTTTCAAAGAAATTAGACTCTCTGCTGGGAATGGATTTGCTGATGACATAATGGACTATAACAATTTTAAACTTAGATTTTCTAAAGCCACTTTAAAAAGACAAGGCGTATCATATGAAAATGCTGTTTGCGTTACAGCGGATGGTAACTCTATGGAGCCAGTTATTCCAGACGGAACAACAGTTGGGATCGATCTCGGTAATAAAACTATCAGAGATGGAAAGATATATGCGATAAATCACGGTGGATTATTAAGAATAAAAATTCTCTACAATATGCCAAATAATCAGGTGAAAATAAGAAGCTATAACTCTGAAGAGCACCCAGATGAAGTCGCAAACTTAGAAGATCTTACAGTTTTAGGCAAAGTTTTCTGGTACTCGGTTTTGTTGTAACAACCCAGAAGATGGGTTTTATTGAGTGAATTTAATATGGTAATTTGAAATAAGATAATATCACTTATTTCATGAAGAAACTTTCACGCGTTGTATCTCATGTAAGTAAGTGGCAGAATACAGAGGAAATTATGTTAAAACTCAAAATATTGCGATCTATCGTTATTAAGAGAACGCTACGTAATCTGATTTCCAAACAGAAAAGACGCCGAATGAATGGTGGAAAAATAAAATATAAATCTATCAAAAAAAAGAAATTATTTCGGCGTCTATGTGCGGAGGTTTATGCTCCTAGTAAAATTGTACTAGCAAGAGAAATTTCTCACATTTTTGTTTCTTTTAAAAAAGAAATTGAAAAAAAAGCAAAATTAGCTTCACAAAACCACCAAATATTAAAATTAAACTTTAGAGAAACTTCTGTTATTGATGCTCCAGCTTGTGCTGTCTTAATTGCCACTCTAGATACTATTAGGAATCAATATCCTGAGTTAAAATTTAGTGTTATTCGTCCAAAACCTAAACCAGCAGATAGAAGAAAACGTGGTCCATATGATGTAGATGGTGTATTTTGTCATATTGGTTTATATAAAATGCTTGGCTTTAACTATACATCAAGTTCTTCTCAAAAAAATGTAAAGTGCTGGCATTTTATTCAAAGTGATAATACTGATGGCTCAATCACGGCGCCCTTACTCAATGAGCTTAAAGCAATGGGAGTAAATACCAAAGGAATGTATAGCAGTTATATTGAAGCCATTGCAAACGCTGTCGAGCATGCATATGCAGAAAATATTCAAACTCATAGATATTTCCCAATTAAGCGATGGTGGATGTTACTTGCCATATTAGACAATGAACTTTCTCTTTTTGTTTGTGATTTAGGGCATGGCATACCGAATACATTAGAAAAAACTCAAAAAGCTAGTACGCTAAAAAAAATTTGGGAAAGATTAAAACAACAGCTAGGCAAACCTACGACAGATGCCATATATATTAAAGCTTCAACATTGATTAAAGAAACTCGAACAGGGCTGGGATATCGTGGTAAAGGTGGTGGAGATATTAGGTCAATTATTGATAAGACACCAAATAGCAGTTTAATTATTCGTTCAAATCGTGGAATGTATGTGTATAATGGTCGAAATAAAGCAGATTTAGTCAAAGAGTCTCCTTACTCTATTGATGGAACGATTGTTCAATGGAACCTGCCACTTGATACAAATTAAAGGTAAATAAAATGCAACATATTTATGTGAAAGACTTTAGCCTTTTTCCAGGTCCCCGTCATATTAAAGATGGAAAAGCTAGTGGAGAAGAATTTAGAAATACTATACTTATCCCTGCAACTAAAAAAGATCCAGAGATAACATTGCACCTAGATGGTGTTGTAGGGTATGGTTCATCTTTTCTAGAGGAAGCATTTGGTGGGGCAATTCGTTTAGGAGTATCTCCTAATATTATTAGTAATATTATTTTTATTTCTGAAGAGGATCCTGACCTAATTGAAGAAATTAGAGAATATATAAACGCAGCCATTTCGGAGTTACAATAATGCAAAGTTCAGAGGTTATTTCAATAGTCGCTCTACTAGTTTCAATTATAGCAATTCCAATTGGTTATTTTCTAGGAGCAAGAAATGCAAGGCATAATGCACATAACGAAGCTATTGATTCTTTACAAGAACTATGCAATAAAATTTTTGAAGATGCTCTACGTGTTCATAAACAAGCAGCTTCATTAAATGAGGGTGATTTTCATTTAATGATAGCATACCATAAAAGGCTACAAGGTAAATGTACTGAAATTATGGAATTAGCTCAAAATGATTTTTATCCAAACATAGAAATTAGAGAGGTTAAAAAAGTTACAACAAACCAACTCTTCTCAGATGATCTAACAGTAAGAAATATCGCTATTCGCAGCTTAATTTATAAGTTACATGCTGTACATTCTAAATATCACAAAAAATTTATCTAACTACTACATTATAACAATACTTTTATCTCTCATAACTTTATATTTCATCTAGATAACTTAAAATTTCATTTCACTAAATTTGTTCACTAAACAAGCTCTTTTATCCTTTTCTACCTCTCAATAATATTAATTTGATCAAAAATTAATCAATTAAACATCTTTCCTAAAATTTTTTTCTTTATTTATTAATATTTTAATAAACACACCACAAAAAAGTTTATTAAAAAATAAATAAACGTATTGATCTAAAGTTTATTTTTTAATAAACTAAACCCATCAAAACGAGATACACAATATCTCAAGCTCTTTAACAGAATGGTGTGGCAATGGCGGTAAGTGATCAACTGCGTTAAGTTGAGTAACCCCCGAGCAGAAAACTGTGTTTCTCGTCCTAAGAGAGGTGGACGGAAAATCAAGGGCAGCACTGCTTACTAGCTTGAGTGCGAAATGCACGGTCGAAAGATTGCTACAACGGTTGGGGAAACAGGCGAACAAGCCCGCGAACCGTTTATTTAATGCCTACTTAGCTATTTTTATTTTAATGATGATTAGTGATTTTTGTGTAATTTAGGCGGCTAAGTAGGCATTAAGGTATTCATTTGCGAAAGTGAATACCATTTGATTATAGGTTGAACCGTCCTAAAGGTGCTGTTTCAGGCAACAGCGTAGCAAAAGCTTGATTAATCTTAATTTAGTCAGATTAAGAGGATTTTTAGGTAGAAAGGGTAGCTTGCTACAAAGTCCTTTCGTGAATTAGTGTTTGGATGAGGCGAATGACAAGCCGCCTATGCTTGTAGCTGTTGCAAGGTTAAATAAAAACGGCAATCTAATGCCTGTTTAGCCAATGATTATGTTGGATTTTGAGAAAATTTTTAGTGATAGGCGGCTAAGCAGACATTAGGAAACGCATTTAAGGCAACCATCCTCAATGTGTTTGCCCAACCTCGCCTTGAGTGCGTTTCTTATCCATATAACGACATTACCTTTGCCCTCCACCCACGAGGGCTTTTTTTAAAGCTAATTCTATGAGTGAGCTTTAAAAAGAAAAGAGAAAGGAGAAACACATGGGCCACGACACATTTGAAGAAGAGTTACCGATCAATCGAGAAGATCAAGAGTATGAACCTGACAACGGCTTCGATCCACGTGAATGTGATCGAGCTGCTGAAATCTGGGAAAGACAGTTTTTAGATAATTTTTATTACAAAGCCTAGATTGTTCTAGGCTTTTATTTTAGGAGCGAAAAGATGATTTCTTCAAATATAATTTACGCAAACAAAGTAAACTGTGAAGGTATTAAACGGCAACATATTGCCCGTTTTGATACGCCACATCAGGCAACATCTCAGCGACAACCATTTTCACAAGATGTTCATCACGAATATTCATCAAAACATGGGCAAGCTCTTCCAACGCACAAGCTTTTTGAAGCGGAGAAGGCAACGACAACATCACATTCAAATCAAGAAAAACAAAGTTCTCAATCGCTACATGTAGAACAGGTTCAAATATCTGTACCGATAAGGTTGCATTTTGTAGTTGAAGTTCAAACGGTCGTGAAGAAATAATCACATTCACCGTTTTATTCAGATGAACAAATTGAGAAATCGTCTGAATAGACTGTGCAATGTTATCCAGCAGATGTGTATATTTTTTCTGAATTTCTGCCATTTCGATTTTAAAGAATGGAGAAATTTCAGCGGGTATTTGTTGATAAATATAAGCAGAATCTAACATTTTTTAATCTCCTATGTTGGCTGTGTGGCAACGCCAATATACCACGTTGGCGAGCGTGGAGAAATAAATCGCCAAACACAAAAGGAAACAAAAAATGAAATTCACACTAGAGCCGATTTACCTTATTACCGCATTAATCATCGCCGTTGTCTTAGGCATTAGTTGCCAACCGCAACCCGTCAAAGCACTGGAAAAAGACACGGATTATTACGACCACACGCTCAACATTGAAACTGCCTTAAGCGAGGAACAGCAACAATGGCAACAATGGGCAAAAGAAGAATGGGAAAAGGAACACGGCAATTTACAAACACCGCTCACACCGGCACACGAAGCGGAGATTAGAGCGCAATTAGCGGAGGGGGTGAGATGATGGATATTTTTGAACAGCTTAATCAACAAGCGAAACAGCTTAACCGCCAACGGCTTGAAATATTATTCCATCAACTCACGTTAGCTTTGCATCAGTATAAAACGGTTCCACAGTGGAATAACTACTTTACTGAGCTTTTAGCTTATTACGAATATAACGACATTGTCAACGCAATACACCACTTACCGCTTGATGAACAAGAGCGAGAGGGATTGTTACATCTACTAGAGATTAATCAATTCCACCTCGTGCAAGAAAACGAAATCGCAGACCACAGAACATTAAACCAATTCAAATAAGAGGATAATAATATGGCACTTAAAATCATTTCATCAAAACAATCTATCGAAGTAAAAAACATCACTATCTGTATCTATGCTCCCCCAGCTTATGGAAAAACATCAACCGCATTTACAGCAAAAAATCCACTGCTGCTAGACTTCGATAATGGAGCATATCGTTCTCAATTCCGTAAAGATACGGTACAGATTGAATCTTGGCAAGATATTACAGGCTTAACAGAAGAGGATTTAAAGCCTTACGATACCATTATTATTGATACCGTAGGTCGTGCGTTAGATATGATTACGGTTGATATTCTAAGAAGTAATCAAAAAGGAACAACTAGAAATGGTGGAACTGAATTAAGTCAACAAGGCTATGGCACACTTAAAAATAGGTTTATTTCGTGGTTAAAACTTCTCCGCTCTTTCGGTAAAGATGTCGTTTTACTTTCACATATGACTGAGGAAAGAAAAAATGATGAGTTTGTAGAACGTTTGGATATTCAAGGCGGAGCGAAAAACGAAGTTTATAAAGTGGCAGATTTAATGGGAAGATTAGTCTTAAATGGCAATCAAAAAGTTCTCGATTTTAACCCTAGCTCAACAGGCTTTGGTAAGAACCCAATAGGCTTACCTGTGATTGCTGTACCTAACTTTAAAGTTGAGCCTTTGTTCTTAGCGAATATTATCGAGCAAGTGAAAGCAGAATTAAATAAACAATCTGATGAAGCTATCAAGGAACAACAAGAACTTGATGAGGTGCACGCTAAATTCAGCGTTTTGTTAAATCCTGAAGAGTTTAACGAAATGATAGATCCAGATATGCCAACTTTACATAAGCAGCTATTAATGGATTATGCGAAAAAACAAGGAATTACTTTCAATAAAGAAAGCAAACAATTTGAAAAGGTCGCCGCATGATAAGAATCTCCGCAACAACATTAGAAGCCTACCGAAGATGGCTTGATAACGAAGATGCAACCATAGAAGATATGGTTGCTTATCTTGATAGAAAAATAGAACCTACTAAAGCAATGATGGCTGGCACTGCTTTTCATAAACTGCTTGAAACAAAACAAGGCGATCTCACAGTAGAAACAGTTGATGGTTTTACTTTTGATTTTAGTGAAATTGATAGTGATGTTTATATTCCAAAAATCAAAGAGTTTAAATTCACGGTTATGAGAAGAATTCTTGATGAAGATGTGACATTTGTTGGTGTTGTTGATGCGATGGATAGCAACACTGTTTTCGATCACAAGCTAACCTCATCAATAGATGTCGAAAAGAATTATGAGCCATCAATGCAATGGCGAGCGTATCTATCTTGGCTTAATTTAGATCATTTTACTTACAATCTTTTTAGACAGTATAACCCTGCTGCTACTCCTGATACCTTTTTAATTAAAGAAGCTGTTACCGTATCATTTCACAGGTATGAGGGTATGGATGAAGATATTGATAATATGGCAAAAAGTTTAATAATTTTTATTAAGGAGTACGCTCCACACCTAATTAATAGGGGGTAAATAATGGCAGGCATAAACAAAGCCATCATCATCGGCAATTTAGGGCAAGCTCCCGAAATCCGCACAATGCAAAACGGCGACCTTGTCGCCAATATCAGCGTAGCCACTAGCGACCGCTGGCAGGATAAACAGACCAACGAATGGAAAGAACAGACCGAATGGCACAGAATTGTACTTTATCGGCGGTTAGCGGAAATTGCCGAGCAATACCTTAAAAAAGGCTCAAAAGTCTATATTGAGGGCAAGCTCAAAACCCGAAAATGGCAAGACAAAAATGGGCAAGAACGCTACATCACAGAAATTCAAGGCGACAGTTTGCAAATGTTAGATAGCCGTCAAGAGGGGCAAGCCGCACAGGCTAACGCACCGACACAACAAGCACAAGCGAATGCTTACGCTCAAGCAAAAAACGGCACTTACACCCCACCGCCACCAGCTGATTTTGATGATGAGATGCCTTTTTAATGGAGGAAAAAATGAACACAGACCTACTCAACGAACGGGCCAAAACGCACGGCGACTTTATCAGCGGTGCAGAAACCTTTTATCACCTGATGAAACCGATTATTGAAAGCCAGCTTTTTGAACGCAACAAAGTCAAAGCCTATGCCGCCACAATGATTGCTGCCAAACTCACCCGAATTTGCAACGGTGATGAAACCTTCCCCGACCACTGGGACGACATTATCGGCTACGCTCAATTAGCAACCGGCAAGCAATTTGAACCACAGCAAGTGGTAAGTGTGCCGGTTGTGGATTATATAGAAAAGCCTAACCCAAACAGTTAGGCTTTTCCGAACAGTTGAGAAGTTATGAATGGGCTTGTTTAAGTAACAAAATTGCTTGTTCTAATATCTTTCCTTTTGAAATACCAAGCTCAACAGCAAGCCTATCTATTTCATCTGAAACAGATTGTGGAATTTTAAAAGACTTCGTTACAATGCCCCGCTTTGCCTCGCTACGAGCATTTATTTCGGTTCTTGACAATGCCATAATTATTCCCTATGATTTGAAGAACTGGGGGACTGGTACTCCCCCAGTAAGTTATCAGATTAATAAACTGGCAAAGACCAGAGTAATAAAACGATAACTAGGATAATACGGATTAACATATTATTATCCTCTTCGTTATCGTGAGGATTAAGCCTCACACTCACTTTCAAGCTATCCCTTGAAAGTGAGATTATTATAATGTATGTTTACATACAAGACAAGTAATATTTTAAGAAAGCCTGCAATGTTTATTGTGGGCTTTTTATTTGACACCGCCCAAACTTCGGATTAAGATAACCGCACAACAAAACATTCGGCGGTATCCGCACCCGATAGCATAGCGGTTTTTTATGCTCAAAATTCAAAAGGTACAGATCTGTACCTTTCAAAGATCGGGTCGAGAGAACCTAATACAATACCGAAAGGAAATAAGTTCCGCCGCCCGAATGCGGTTGTTGAAGCCCGATCACCCTACAAAAGTGATCTGATATACACAAAACATTCGGAGCATAAAAATGTCAAACTTACAAATCTTAAACAATTCTATCCGCACTTTAGATAATCTTTATTCTTTAAATGATCTGCACAAAGCAAGTGGCGAATTACCTAAACATCGACCAAGCCTATTTATTCGTAATGAACAAACTAAAGAGCTTATTGCTGAGATAAATTGTTCAAATAACGAGCTAAGCACAAATTCGATCTTAGCTTATAAATCACTCAAAGGCGGATTAAATGCTGGTGTATGGGCTTGCGAAGAACTCGTCCTATCCTATGCAATGTGGATAAGCCCAAAATTTCACTTAATCGTATTGAGAGCCTTTCTTGCAATGCACAAAGGTGAAGTAAAACAGCAGCAACAAAGCCTCCCCCTTGCTGAAGCCGAAGCAGACGAAGAAGCCATCCGCATTATTGCTAACCTGTACCACTCACTTAATGGTGCGTATGAAATGGGCGAAAAAATACGCAAGGAATACCCACATCTTGGCAGAGATATAGACAAATTTATCGGAGGGCATTACCTCTATAACCTCAATATGCCAACCGAAAACGCTTTAACCAAAGCGAGAAAATATGTTCAAGCCAAAAGCGAACGCATTATGTTCATTAAAGGAATGTTAAGCCTGCTTGACGAACGACCACAACCAAAACGATTAGCTAACTTCTAAAAATTCAATAAAAACCGACCGCACTTTATTTTTAAAGCGTGGCGGTTTTGCTCAACCTAAATTCAGTAAATTGATTAAAGTTTAGTCATTGATTTGACAAAATTATCAAATCAAAAGGTGAAATTATGTTCAGAATTTTAATGATTATCGGCTTGTTGTGGTGTGCGTATGAACTCGATTTAGGTTCAGACTGCGACGGGCATTATTGTGGAACAACTACGGATTTAATCACAAAAAACTAGGAGAAAAGAAAATGTTTTGGTTTAAAAATGCAATGATTTACCGCTTAACAAAAGCGATGGATTTTTCCAACCTCTCAAGCCAACTTGAGGCGTGTGAATTTACGCCTTGCGGTAGTAGTGAGGCAAGTAAATTTGGCTGGATTGCACCACTTAGCACGAGCGAACAACTCTGCTTTGAGGCTAACGGACAAATTTTACTTGTCGCCCAGCGAGAAGAAAAAATCTTGCCGAATCAGGTTGTAACAAAAGAGCTGGAACGGAGGGTCAATGAACTTGAGAAGAAAGAAGAACGCAAACTAAGAAAATTAGAACGGTTATCTATTAAAGATGACGTTGTTGCCACTTTACTACCACAGGCTTTTACGCGTAGCACACAGACCGCACTTTGGATTGATACGCAAAACCGGTTGATTTATGTGGACGCAGGCTCAGCAAAACGGGCAGAAGATGCGTTAGCGTTATTGCGAAAATCCCTAGGCTCTTTGCCTGTTATTCCGCTTGCCTTTGCAAATGAGCCATCGCTCGTGATGACAGGCTGGATAAGCAACGCCCCCGATTGGCTGAGCGTGCTTGAAGAAGCTGAATTAGTTGGTTTTACTGAAGGTGGTGTAGCTAAATTTAAACAGCAAGATTTAGGTAGCGATGAAATAATCGAGTTACTCAAGGTGGGAAAAGTGGTAACGAAAATCGCTTTAGATTGGGAAGACAATTTAAGTTTCGTTCTCTGCGAAGACGGCACGCTCAAACGCCTTAAATTTGCTGATGAAATCAAAGAGAAAAATGATGACATTGCCAAAGAAGATATTGCTCAACGCTTTGATGCTGACTTTTTGTTAATGACGACAACGCTCTCAGAATTAACTAAGAGATTGCTCAATGAATTTGGTGGAGAAAAGGAAAGCGTATGAACAAAAATATTAAAAGCCGAAATTAATGCTTATGCCAAACAAATTGCTGTATTAGAAGACGCAATCAGCAAGCAAACTAAACGAATGCTCGGCTTGCAAACAATTATCGAAAATCAAAAAATCGATATTCTTAAATTAAGAAAACAAGCACAAAAACGACCGCACTTTAATAAACATAAAAGAGGTAAAAGATGAACACACAGAACATTAACAAGGAAACAAATGAATTGTATTCAGAAATGTTATATTAGGGAGTAAATTATGGATAGATATAACAAAGTAAAAATTCACGAAGAAATGAATAAAGTTGCTAAGCAATTAGGAGATAATCCATTTATCGCGAAACAACTTATTTCATATGAAAATAATACCATAATTGTATTCTTTGAAGATGAGGACAATGAAGATGAAACCATTTGATTTATATAAAGCCCTAGCAGGTGATCCTGTTAAATTGAGAAATGGAAAAAAAGCACTTGTAGTAAATAAAGTCCCTACTTATATTGATGCAAATAATCCTTTAATAGGATATGTAGTAAATAAAGAACATGACAAAATTGAACCAATTACTTGGACATCAGAGGGGAGTTTTCATTCTCAATCAATTATTGATGCTTTTGACATCATAGGTATGTGGGAAGATCCAAGAATTATAAATGGGATTGAAGTTCCTCGAGCCGTAACCTTAGATACAGTAGAAAACGCTCAGCTATATTATTTTATTAGTCTTATTTCAAAAGAATTAGTATCTCAAATGGGTGTAGATACTTTTAACGAGCATTGCCGAGAGGCGATTAAACGAGGGTTAGTTTTTAAAACAAAAGAAGATGCTCAAAAAATGGCGAAAGCCCTATTAAACTATAAAGAGGGTAAGAAAATTGAGTGGTTTAATGCAAATGAAAAACAACCTGAACTTGATTCTAAAATTTTATACTATTCTATAGAAAATGGGATAGGTATTGGCATAGTTAAAGAAATTAACTATGACTTTATCGATAACGACGACAAACCGTACAAATTACTTCTCATCTATGATGTAAACGATGAGACAGAATTTATTACTTCTGCTGAATATTGGATACCAGTACCTCAGCCACCACAAGCCTAACCTAACCAGTTAGGCTTTTTTTTGGAATAAATTATGCAAAAACTGGTGTATTTGATGAAAATGGTAAAATTAAAAAAGGGAAAGATTACTTCAAGCCTGATTTGGAGAAGTTTATTTAATAATAGATTTTCATTTATAGCCGCTTTTTAGCGGCTTTTTTATGGTAACAATATGGAAGCATTAAGCATTAAACAGGTAGCCAATATTCTAAACTTATCATATAGAACTGTTTTTAATCACCGACATAAATGGGGCTTTTATAAAATGGAAGGATCTCGTTTGTGGAGAATGGATAAAACAGATCTTGATTTGTTAAAAAAACGATCTAATAATAGCAGAGGGCTTGCTCTGTCTGTCGGAGAGGAAAAATTATGCCGATCAGAAAAAGAGGAAACGTCTATTACATTGACATCTACACCCCTAGTGGTGAGAGAGTTAGACGAACTATTAAAACAACTGTAAAAAAAGAAGCTCAACAATACCACGATCAACTAAAATCACAATTGTGGAAAATTGATAAGCTAGACCAAAAACCTGAATATCTCTTTGAAAACGCATTAGTTCTTTTTCTAAAAGACGCGGAAGGAAAAGAAGATACTGCCACTAAAAAACGACACGCAATTTATTATCGAAATATCTTTGCTGGTCGAAAACTTAGTTCTTTAACAAGTGATGAAATACTTGATGCAATCCCTGAAAATCATATGACGAAAGGAACCCCGCTAACAAATTCTACAAAAAATAAATATAGAACATCTATAATGCGTATATTAAAGTTGGCATATCAGTCAGGGTACATTGATAAAATGCCGTATATCCCGAAGAAAAAAGAACCACCTATTAGAGTTCGCTGGATCACCAAAGAACAAGCTAAACAACTTATTGATAAAATCAGCACAGATTGGATGAAGACGATTTGTTCTTTTGCCTTATTAACTGGGGCAAGACGAACTGAAATACTATCTATGACTTGGGATAAAATAGATTTCACTCGTAAAGTGGCGATTGTTTCTAATGATATCGCAAAATCCGAAAAAGCCAGATCGCTATTGCTTAATGATGATGCGATTAAATTGTTACAAAAACAGAAAGGGAAAAATCCAAAATACGTTTTTGTTGGAGATAAAGGACAACCACTAAAAGACATCAATAGAAAAACATTTAACAAAGCAACTGAAAAATGTTTCTTGATTGATTTCCATTTTCACGATTTAAGGCATACTTGGGCAAGTTGGCACGTCCAATCAGGTACTCCATTATTTACCTTAAAGGAATTAGGTGGCTGGGAAACATTGGAAATGGTAAAAAAATATGCACACCTTAATGCCGATCACTTACTCTCACACGCTAACTCAGTAAAATTCTAGTCACAAATTAGTCACAACGTTTTTTTGATATATAGAAATAGTTAGTTAAGATTGAGTGTATGTGATTGATAAATATTAACTTTTAATGGCACGCCCTATTGGATTCGAACCAATGACCTACGGCTTAGAAGGCCGTTGCTCTATCCAGCTGAGCTAAGGGCGCATAGGATAAAAAAGAGGAAATAAAAGATAAAAAAATGGTCGGCGAGATAGGATTTGAACCTACGACCCACTGGTCCCAAACCAGTTGCGCTACCAAACTGCGCTACTCGCCGACGTGTGAGGTGCATTATAATTTTTATTTCTGTTGCGTCAATCATTTTTTTTAAATTTAAAAATAAACGCTTAAAATTAATCCATACTCTTATCAAACAAGCTTTTTTTTGCGAAAATTAGCGTTCATGCAAACACATTATGGAGAAAACAATGTCCGCTCAAATCATTTCCGGTAAGGATTTAGCAAAATCTATTAAGAGTGACCTTCATCAAAAAATTCAAACTATCATTGATCAAGGGCTGCGTTCACCAGGACTAGCAGTAATTTTAGTAGGAGAAAATCCCGCATCACAAATTTATGTCGATAATAAGAAAAAAAGTTGTCTAGAAGTGGGAATTCAATCAAAATCATATAATTTATCAGACAATATTTCTGAACAGGAACTGCTCTCATTAATTGATGAATTGAATCAGGACGATACTATTGACGGCATTTTAGTTCAATTACCTTTGCCAAAACATATCAGTAGCGTAAAAGTTATCGAACGTATTTCTCCATCAAAAGATGTGGACGGTTTTCATCCTTATAATGTAGGGCGTTTATGCCAACGCATTCCAACATTACGTGCTTGCACACCTTACGGCATTATGAAACTGCTCGAAACCACCGGTGTTGATCTACACGGACAACACGCTGTTATTGTTGGTGCCTCCAATATTGTCGGTCGCCCAATGGCAATGGAATTACTGCTTGCAGGTGCAACTGTGACCGTAACGCACCGCTTTACGAAAAACTTGCAGGAATTGGTTGCTCAAGCGGATATTTTGATTGTTGCTGTCGGTAAACCACATTTAATACCAGGCGAATGGGTAAAGCCCGGAGCAATAGTAATTGATGTCGGTATTAACCGAGTTGCCGATAAGAAAGTTATCGGTGATATCGGATTTGAAGCTGCACAACAACGAGCAAGTTTTATTACACCGGTTCCGGGCGGAGTCGGTCCTATGACAGTTGCAATGTTGATGGTCAATACTTTTTCAGCTTACAAAAACCATCTGAATATTGCCAATTAAACTCATAATTTAAACAATTCTCCACATTCACACAATTAAGCTCTGTAGATTACAGGGCTTAATTCTTAATAAAATAAATCTAACTTTTTTAGGCTGAGTAAATCGATGCAAGGCTTAATTATTGCATATTGGGCAAGTTTTTACCCTTTAGCTCACAGAACAGCATATAAAAGTACAGCTTTTTTTTATTTCTCGATATAGTTCACAAATTTGAAGCAAAATTTACTCATTATATATAATAAATTTGCTAGCATAATGTGTAGCAACTCAGTAAAATGCGAGCTTTTTAAAATTATGACACCTTGAAGCACCAATTTAATTGCTATGCCACAATGTGTAATAACGAGGCAATTTATGACCACTGAAAAAACCAATTTACTTAATCTAACCCGTCAAGAAATGCGTCATTTTTTGTCGGATTTAGGCGAAAAACCTTTCCGTGCGGATCAAATTATGAAATGGATCTATCACTATGGTGAAGATAATTTCGATAATATGACTAATATTAACAAAGTTTTGCGTGAAAAATTAAAGCAAGTTGCAGAAATTAAAGCGCCTGAAATTGCAATTGAGCAACGTTCTTCCGATGGTACTATAAAATGGGCTATGCAGGTTGGTGATCAACAAATCGAGAGTGTTTATATTCCGGAAGCAGATCGTGCCACACTTTGCGTATCTTCCCAAGTTGGTTGTGCTTTGGCTTGTACATTCTGTTCAACAGCGCAACAAGGTTTTAATCGTAATTTGACCGTTTCTGAAATTATTGGTCAGGTTTGGCGCGCTTCCAAAGTGATTGGTGCTTTCGGTGAAACAAAAGTTAGACCGATTACTAATGTGGTAATGATGGGGATGGGCGAACCCTTGTTAAACGTAAGCAATGTAGTACCAGCAATGGAGATTATGTTAGATGATTTTGGTTATGGTTTATCCAAGCGCCGAGTGACTTTATCAACCTCCGGTGTTGTACCAGCACTTGATAAACTGGGTGAAATGATCGATGTTGCTTTAGCAATTTCATTACATGCGCCCAATGATGAGTTGCGCAATGAGATTGTGCCTTTAAATAAAAAATATAATATTGAAATGTTAATTGATTCCGTAAATCGTTATCTAAAAATTTCCAATGCAAACCACGGTAAGGTAACTATTGAATATGTTATGCTCGATCACGTTAATGATGAAGTCGAACACGCACATCAATTAGCTCAAGTATTAAAGCATACGCCTTGTAAAATCAATCTTATTCCTTGGAATCCGTTCCCAGAAGCACCTTATAACAAGAGTTCTAATACGCGTATCGATCGCTTCCAAAAAACATTAATGGAATATGGATTTACCGTTATTGTACGAAAAACTCGTGGCGATGATATTGATGCGGCTTGTGGACAACTTGCCGGAGATGTAATTGATCGTACAAAACGTACTGCACAAAAACGAGCTTTTGGTAAAAATATTGAAATAACGCAATCTTAATGCTAGTAAGTGAGGAAATTATGAAAAATATAATGATGAAACTGAAATTTTTTATTCTACTTTCCTCACTATTTTCACTTTTTGCTTGTAGTCATTCTACTATAAATAAATCTCCTACTTTTAATAATGCCGCTGCGGCAAAAACTCGTGTTGAATTAGGGTTAGCTTATTTATCACACGGCAATCCTACATTAGCAAAAGCTAATTTAGATAAAGCACTACAACATACTCCAAATGATTACTTGCCTTATCTTGGTTTAGCCTATTTTTATCAACATACCCAACAACTCGAACTTGCTGGAGAATATTATCAAAAAGCACTCACTCTTTCTCCTAAGAATGGCGATGTATTGAATAACTATGCTACTTACCTCTGCTCTCAACGACAATTTAATGCGGCATTTAATTTTTTTGAACAAGCATTAAAAAGTAAATCTTATTATCATTTTGCTGATACTTATGAAAATATTGCTATTTGTGCCGTTTTAGCTAACGATCAAAACAAAATTGAACAAGCTTTAACCCAATTGGAGAAATATTCTGTAGATAAAGCGAAAAATTTACGGCAACGTTTACATAAATAACGGCAAAATCACCTTGATTGAGATTATTCTTATTTTTCTCTTGCCTGCCAATCTGTATAATAGCTAAATAATTTTTCTTTATAGCCACCAGCGTATTCTTACAATCCGCTACAGCTATTCATCACAATAAGTAATAAACGATTATGGATCAGGAACAACTTGCAACTAATGTCGATTTAGGACAACAACTGCGTAATGCTCGTGAACAACTTGGATTAACTATTGAACAGGTTGCCGAACAGATAAACTTACGACCGGTAATATTAAAACAATTCGAAGAAAACCAATTTGTTTTAAAAGATATTCCAGCAACTTTCGCTCGTGGTTACTTACGTAATTACTTAAAATTCCTACATTTACCAGCAACTTTATTAACCGATAATATTGCCTTTGGTACGGAAGTAAAAAATGACTTAAATAAAAATCATCGTACCAAAAACTCTGTTAATCGCTATGTTTCTCATCACCGTTGGTTACGACCTTTAAGTTGTATTGTATTAATTATCATCATCGGTATGACTGTTTTATGGTGGTGGCAGGATCACCAACGCTCTGCTAGCGAACGCAATAATTTTGTTGAAGAGCATTCCATAGCGGAACAAAACACAACTGAGAGCGCTCCAGTAGGCACTGATTCAATAAGTGAAAACGGTAACAATACAGAAACAACAGTAACCGATAATAACGAAAATATTGAAACAACAAGCACTACTAATCTTCAAACTGAAGCTAACGAGACTACAGCAGTAGTTAATAATAAAGAAACAACCGTAGTAACTAATAGCTCTACTAACAATAGTAGTGAAAATAAAAACAGTGAAGCTTATCCAAATACATCAACCGAAGCTTTAGCTACAGAAATGAATAAAATTGATGGCAATAACAGTACTACAGAAAACTTAACAACCACCAATCCTGCTGCAGAAGATGTTATTCCAAATAATTTAAAAATTGAAATTACCGGTGAAAGTTGTTGGCTTAGTGTAAAAGATGCTAATCGCAAAACATTAGCAGAACGAGAATACAGACGCGGCGAAATTTTAGATTTGACTGGTGATGCGCCTTATTCATTAATTATTGGTGCACCACAAAATGTAAAAATCAGTTACCAAGGTCAAGATGTGCCATTAAAAATTGATGGTCGTGTAGCAAAATTAACGCTACCGGCTCAACAGTAATTATCATTAATTTTAAAGAAAAATATGTTAAAACAATCTCCTATTCAACGTAGAAAATCTACTCGTATTTATGTTGGCAATGTGCCCATCGGTGATGGAGCACCTATTGCTGTTCAATCAATGACGAATACAAGAACCACCGATATTGAAGCAACTGTTGCTCAAATCAAAGCATTGGAGCGTGTCGGTGCTGATATTGTACGTGTTTCCGTGCCAACAATGGACGCAGCAGAAGCATTTAAACTGATTAAACAACAGGTTAAAGTGCCGTTAGTTGCCGATATTCATTTTGATTACCGTATCGCATTAAAAGTTGCTGAATACGGCGTTGACTGTTTAAGAATCAATCCGGGTAATATCGGTAGAGAAGATCGTATCCGTGCTGTAGTCGATTGTGCCAGAGATAAAAATATTCCAATTCGGATCGGCGTTAATGCTGGTTCATTAGAAAAGGATCTGCAAGAAAAATATGGTGAACCAACACCACAAGCTTTATTAGAGTCAGCATTGCGACACGTTGATATTCTTGATCGCTTGAATTTCGATCAGTTTAAAGTCAGTGTTAAAGCCTCTGATGTTTTCTTAGCAGTAGATGCTTATCGATTATTGGCTAAACAAATTAAACAGCCACTTCATCTCGGCATTACCGAAGCAGGTGGCGCCCGCTCCGGTTCTGTGAAAAGTGCTATTGGACTAGGTATGTTGCTTGCTGAAGGTATAGGTGATACCTTACGTGTTTCCTTAGCAGCCGATCCGATAGAAGAGATCAAGGTCGGTTTCGATATTTTAAAATCATTGCGTATCCGTTCTCGTGGCATTAATTTTATCGCTTGCCCAACCTGCTCTCGTCAGGAGTTTGATGTTATCGCAACCGTTAATGCCTTAGAACAACGTTTAGAAGATATTATTACACCAATGGATGTTTCCATTATCGGTTGTGTGGTAAACGGTCCGGGAGAGGCTTTGGTTTCCGATCTTGGTGTCGCCGGTGGCAATAAAAAAAGTGGTTTTTATATCGCCGGACAACGTCAAAAAGAGCGTTTTGATAATGATCATCTTATCGATCAGCTCGAAACTCAGATTCGTGCACGAATAAGTGCGTTAGATCCAAATAATCAAATTAAAGTAGAACAAGTTTAATCATAAAAATAGGAATTTAATGTGGCAAAAACTATTCAAGCTATTCGAGGAATGAACGACTATCTGCCTAGCGATACACCGTTATGGCAATGGGTAGAAAATAAAATCAAGCAGCGTTTAAGCAGTTACGGTTACTCAGAAATCCGGATGCCGATTGTTGAATCAACTCCGCTTTTTGCTCGTGCTATCGGTGAAGTAACTGATGTTGTTGAAAAAGAGATGTTCACGTTTAATGATCGTGATGATGAAAGTTTAACATTGCGTCCGGAAGGAACTGCCGGTTGTGTACGTGCCGGAATCGAACACGGTTTGCTTTATAATCAAGAACAGCGTTTATGGTATATTGGTCCTATGTTCCGTTACGAACGTCCGCAAAAAGGTCGTTATCGCCAATTTCATCAATGCGGGGTTGAAGTTTTCGGTATCGCAAATCCATTAATTGATGCAGAATTAATTATTATGACCGCAAAATTATGGCAAGATTTAGGTATTGCCGATCACGTACAATTGCAACTTAACTCTATCGGTTCATTAGAAGCACGCAAAAACTATCGTGCCGCATTGGTTAATTATTTGCAAAATTATGTAGAGCAGTTAGATGAAGACAGTAAACGTCGTTTAACCACTAATCCATTGCGAATTTTGGATAGTAAAGATGAGGAGGTGCAGCAAATTTTAAATAATGCACCGAAATTGCACGATTATTTAGATGAAGATTCTCGTCAACATTTTGCAACACTTTGTTCAATTTTAGAACAATATGGTATTCGCTATGAGATTAATCAGAAATTAGTACGTGGTTTAGATTACTACAACAAAACTGTTTTTGAATGGGTAACCACTGCTTTAGGCGCACAAGGTACTGTTTGCGGAGGCGGACGCTATGATGGTTTAGTAGAACAACTTGGTGGCCACGCTACACCAGCAGTCGGTTTTGCTATGGGCTTGGAACGTTTAGTGTTGCTGATTCAGGAAGTTGTTAAAAATCCACCGATTAACCCTAATGTTGATATTTATGTTATTCATCAGGGAGATAATACAACTCTACCTGCCCTACAATTAGCTACCCAACTTCGTTCAGCGTTACCACAAATTAAAGTAATGTTACATTGCAGTGGAGGTAACTTTAAAAAACAATTTAAACGTGCAGACAAGCTCGGCGCAAAATTTGCATTAATTCTCGGTGAAGATGAAGTAGCACGACAACAGGTTGTGATTAAAGATCTATTAAGTGGAGAACAGCAAATTACATTAGCAAATACCGATGCTATCGGCTATTTAACCCCATTTTACACATCTCGCTAAGGAGGCAACATAATGGCTTATACAACCAGTGATGAACAACTGCAAATTGAAGAAATCAAACAGTGGTGGAAAGAGAACGGCAAAGTCATTATTGCCGCTATTATTTTAGCTATTATCGGTGTATTCGGATGGCGTTATTGGCAGGGTTACCAGCAGAGTAAAATTCATCAATCTTCTGCGGAATTTTCTCAAATAATGAAGGCTACCGAACAATCTGATACTGTGAAGGCAAATGCCCAATTAACTCAATTTGTTGAAGCTAATCCAAGCAGCACTTACTCCGCCTTTTTATTATTAGAACAGGCAAAAAAACAGATTGACGTCAATCAATGGCAACAAGCTGCCGATACGCTACAAAAAGCACTTAACAATGCAAAGGATAGCGCATTGATTTCATTAATCGCACTGCGTTTAGCAAGTGTACAAACACAGTTGAAACAGTTTGAACCGGCATTGGCAACATTAGGCAAAGTAACGGATCAAGCGTGGCAAGGAAGAAAAGCGATGCTTTCAGGTGAAATTTATAATGCAATGGGTAATAAAGCGGAAGCGAAAAAATCGTTTGAAGCGGCATTAACCACTGCCAACCCACTTGAAGCACAATGGTTACAAATCCAAATCAATAATTTGTAATATCCCTTTCCCCCGACACACTATCGGGGGATTTTTATATCTGAAAAATCACATATTATCAAAATAAAAAATTGCTAATAACATTACAACGCTATTATCAGTAATACCAGTAACCATTCTATCGAATATAACAGGTTAAATTTGCTGTAAACACAAATAGTGCATTTATTTCGCTACACACTCTTGTAATAAGACATTATCTTGGGAAGCCGTTTTACCTAATTGCAACCAAGAATTAACTTTGCTCTGCTGCCAATTTTGAGTATTCAACGCTTCAACACTTAACATATAATATTGATTAGCAAAAACAAAATGATCACCTTGGCTTAGCTGTTTATCCCATTTTAATAATTCCATTTTACCTTGCCAAAAAACGTTTATCTGATCTTGTTGATAACTGATTTTAAGATCTTTACCGTTATCACAACGATAAACTATATCATTGATTCCTTTGATATTTTTCTGTTCTACATTAATAATCTTCAGTTTCACATTATAAACACGTTTCACATTCGGCTGTTTACGAGCATCATTACGAGTTTGATATACAGTCAATGTATATTTACCTGAATACGGCAACACTTGATAAATAGCTGATAAATTAGCTGTCGCTTTAGCGTGGTTAAGTGAAAATTGAATTTGTCGGTCATTATCGATTGTTTCTAAAGTAAGAAGCTGACCTTGTTTTGCATAAAAGCTATAGCGATCTACATCATAGCCTTTAATTGTACCTTTTAATTCGGCGAAATTTTCCCCTTTAGCAAATTGTACGGAAAAATCATTAGTATTTACGGCAGCACCATCATTACTGTTATTAGTAGATTGTGCCGCATTTACACTGCAAGCCTGTGCCAAACCAAGCACGAATAGCACTGTTACTAATTTTAATTTCATATTTGAACTCCCTTTATTTGAAAATTAATAAAAAAGGATAGTGTTTTTTAAATCACTATCCTTTCTAAACCTAAAATAAACGAAATCTGTTTATTAAAGTGCTGATTTTGCTTTTTCAACTAAAGCTGCGAAAGCTACTTTATCGAATACTGCGATATCAGCAAGAATTTTACGATCGATTTCCACAGAAGCTTTTTTCAAACCGTTAATAAAACGACTGTATGACAAACCGTTTTGACGAGCTGCCGCATTGATACGAGCAATCCATAATTGACGGAATTGACGTTTACGCTGACGGCGGTCACGGTAAGCATATTGACCAGCTTTAATTACTGCTTGGAAAGCAACACGATATACACGAGAACGTGCACCATAATAACCTTTAGCCGCCTTAAGAATTTTCTTATGACGAGCTCTTGCAATTACACCACGTTTTACACGGGCCATAGGAATCTCCTTTGTCTATTTGTACTTAAAAAATAACGAAACGTTCGCTAACCTGTGGGTTATGCGTATGGTAAACAAGCTACGACTAAAACTTGGTCTGCTTTCGCAACCATTGATTTATGACGTAAATGGCGTTTACGTTTAGTTGATTTCTTAGTCAAAATATGACGAAGATGAGATTGTTTACGTTTAAAACCGCCAGTTCCAGTTTTTTTGAAACGTTTAGCAGCACCACGTACTGTTTTAATTTTAGGCATTGTTTAATAACTCCGCATTGTTTACGATTAATCACTAATAATCAGGCGAATAAAAAGCAAAGACGCAAAACACCTTTACTTCTCACTACTTGAACTGCACTGACTATTTCTTTTTCGGGGCAAGCACCATCACCATTTGACGACCTTCAATCTTAGATGGTTCAGATTCAACTACAGCTAATTCTGCCAAATCTGCTTTGATACGATCCAACATTTCGATGCCAATCTGCTGATGTGCCAATTCACGACCACGAAAACGTAGTGTGATTTTAGTTTTATCCCCATCTTCCAAAAAGCGAATCAGGCTGCGTAGTTTTACCTGATAATCGCCTTCGTCAGTTCCAGGACGGAACTTAACTTCTTTTACCTGAACAACTTTCTGTTTCTTTTTCTGCTCTTTTGCAGTTTTGCTCTTTTCATAAAGGAATTTACCGTAATTCATAATACGGCAAACCGGAGGTTCAGCATTAGGACTGATTTCGACAAGATCCAAATCGGCCTGCTCAGCCAACTCTAATGCCTGTTGGATAGATACAATCCCCGCTTGCTCACCATCTTGGTCGATCAAACGGACTTCCTTCACACGAATTTCTTCATTAATACGATTCGGACGATTAGCTGCTGGTGCTTTTTTTACGGTTTTAATAATCTTATTCCTCTATTAAGTTAACTTATCCATCTGCAAAATACAGAAACTTAGGTTGTTCATCAATTTATTGACAAAAAACGGTGCTGATTCTATAAAATTTCCGCTGTAGTTGCAATAAGCAAGCTCAATTTTCTCACTTTCGTTTATAAGCCTAGAGCATAACGCAAAGCCTGACGCTTAATAAAACCAGCTCGCTCAGAAACCAATAATGCAATATTACGTGCTACCTTAACCGGCAGTAATGGAGAACGAAATGTTTTATAAAAAACATCCATTGTTGATTGCATTAACAGATTATCTTTATAACGTTGCTGTTGATAGCGTTGCAAAAAGTTATCTTTCGTTAAACCGACATCCTGTTTTAGTACCCACTCAACATTTTCCAATAATGCTTTCACATCCTTAAAACCAAGATTTACTCCCTGTCCAGCTAAAGGATGAATACTGTGTGCCGCATCACCGACTAAAATCACACCATTTTTATAATACTGCTGTGCATGACGGCGAGTTAAGGCGAATGAACCCCACTTTTTAACCGTAATTTTGCCTAATCTTGCTGGAAAATATTGCTCAACTTCTGCTGTTAATTTTTCTGCTGATAATTTTTTCAAAAAATCAATCCTTTCAGGCATATCATACCAAACCAAACAGACCTGTTTACCCAATAATGGCAATAAAGCGCGAGGACCACTTGGATAGAATTGTTGCCACGTCATTGACTGCTGTTCGGCTTCCGTATCCGCTAACATTAACATACAATCCTGTTGATAACGCCAACCTGTAACGCCAATACCAGCAATTGTACGCCATTGAGAGGTTGCTCCATCAGCAGCGATAATATATGGACTACAAATCCGTTCTCCATTGTCTAAAATAAGATGCCATATATTCTGCTGATACTGTTGTACACTGACCTCACAATTCACGGCAAAATCAACATTCGGTAATTGTTGGAACTGTTGCCACAATCCCTCTTGAATCAAGAGATTTTCCACCATAAAGCCAAGTTGCGGTAAATCAACCTCTTTAGCACTAAACGTGGTAGAAAAACCTTCTATCTCCCAAGTACTTAATTCGCTATAAGGGCAAACTCGACGATCTGCGATATATTGCCACGCATTTAAATTCTCCAATAATTTAACTGATCCTTGACTAATAGCGGAAATACGTAAATCATATTCACAATCAGTGGAAAAATGAGGTAAAGGTAAACGTTCTAGCACGAATATTTTCAACCCTAATCTAGCTAGTCCAGCAGCACAAGCAGCACCGACCATTCCTCCGCCAATAATAATAAAATCATAATGTTTTGCCTGTTCACACATTTTTGTACCCTTTTCTTCTTTTTTCCCTTATTTTACTCACAAAAGCTGAAGTTGCCTAAAAGAAAATCATTAACATACCCCAATGAAGTGCTAGAGATTATGCAGATAAATCGGTAGAATAGCCGCCAACTTTTATGCCGCTATATTCAGATAGCACTATTTTATCGCGGATAAGTCAGTATCACACTTATCCAATTTAAATCATCCATTAACTTTCAATTGAAATAGAATGACACAAAAACTACACATTAAAACTTGGGGCTGCCAAATGAATGAGTATGACTCAGCTAAAATGGCAGACTTATTAAACAATACTCACGGTTTAGAGTTGACAGAAAATGCGGAAGAAGCAGATATTTTGTTATTAAATACCTGTTCAATCCGTGAAAAGGCACAAGAAAAAGTATTCCACCAATTAGGACGTTGGAAAGATTTGAAAAAACAAAATCCTAATCTGATTATCGGTGTTGGCGGTTGTGTCGCCTCACAGGAAGGTGAACATATTCGTGATCGTGCTCCTTATGTTGATATTATTTTCGGCCCACAAACTTTGCATCGCCTACCGGAAATGGTTAATCAAATTCGTGGAGGTAAAAGCTCTGTGGTCGATGTCAGTTTCCCAGAAATTGAAAAATTTGATCGCTTACCAGAGCCTAGAGCCGAAGGTCCAACAGCATTTGTTTCCATTATGGAAGGTTGTAATAAATATTGTTCATTCTGCGTTGTACCTTATACACGTGGCGAAGAAGTAAGCCGCCCTGTCGATGATGTGTTATTTGAAATTGCACAATTGGCAGAACAGGGGGTTCGAGAAGTCAATTTGTTAGGTCAAAATGTAAATGCTTACCGAGGTCCGACCCACGATGGTGAGATTTGCTCATTTGCCGAATTATTACGTTTAGTTGCTGCAATTGATGGTATTGATCGTTTACGTTTTACTACTTCTCATCCGATAGAATTTACTGATGATATTATTGATGTCTATCGCGATACTCCGGAACTAGTTAGCTTCCTACATTTACCAGTGCAAAGCGGTTCCGACCGTGTTTTATCTATGATGAAACGTAATCACACCGCATTGGAATATAAAGCGATTATCCGTAAACTACGTGAAGCTCGTCCTGATATTCAAATCAGTTCCGATTTTATTGTTGGCTTCCCTGGAGAAACCGCACAAGATTTTGAACAAACCATGAATTTAATTGCGCAAGTCAATTTTGATATGAGTTTCAGTTTTATCTACTCTGCCCGTCCCGGCACCCCGGCAGCAGATATGCCGGATGATGTTAGCGAAGAGGAAAAAAAACAACGTTTATATCTGTTACAAGAACGCATTAATCAACAAGCATCACAATTCAGCCGCCGTATGTTAGGCACTGAACAACGTATTTTGGTGGAAGGTCCGTCCAAAAAAGACATTATGGAGTTAACAGGTCGTACCGAAAATAATCGTATTGTTAATTTTGTCGGCTCACCAGATATGATTGGCAAATTCGTTGATGTAAAAATCACTGATGTTTATACCAATTCTTTACGTGGTGAAGTAGTACGCACTGAAAATGATATGGATCTTCGAGTACAACACTCTCCACAAGCAGTAATACAACGTACACGCAAAGAGGATGAACTCGGTGTTGGGCATTATCAAGCCAATTAATCGTTTTTTGGTAAGGAATAATAACGAATTTTTCACAGATTCGCTGTTTTATTAAAAACACCGAAACGATTAAAACTCTACTATTCACAGCGGTAGGATGTATTTTTCGGAAGAGTAATAGCCCTTCCAAATCAAGACAATTCATAGTTCAATGCTTTATCTGTTGTTCTGTGAATTGAAACATGCTATTTTTAGGCACTGTTTTGCCAAAACCGGCATAAAACACTCAACTTTTATTTTGTTATTAAGGAAAAAACAATATGGGTATTATCTCTACAGCATACGCAGCCGATGCTGCTGCACAACAGGGTGGCGGCTTGCAAATGATCTTTTTATTAGTCATTTTTGGTCTTATTTTCTACTTTATGATTTTCCGTCCGCAATCTAAACGTAATAAACAACATCGTGAATTGATGTCTTCGCTAGCAAAAGGTGAAGAAGTGTTAACCAGTGGCGGTTTATTAGGAAAAATCACTAAAGTATCAGCTGAGAGCGACTATATTGTTATCGCCCTTAACGACACTAACGAAGTTACTATCAAAAAAGATTTTATTGTAGCCGTTCTGCCGAAAGGTTCTATCAAATCACTTTAATTTACCTTTTAGACAAGGTTAGAATACTCGCCGTTAAAGCGTAGTTTAGGTTACCGGGGCAATCAACAGCCGTTTGATTGCCCTGTGTGTTAAACAATTTACAAAGGTTTTTATTGTGTTAAATCGTTTCCCTTTATGGAAGAATCTGATGGTGATATTCGTTGTCGTCATTGGTATCTTATATGCACTTCCAAATCTTTACGGTGAAGACCCAGCCGTTCAAATTTCAGGAACTCGCGGTCAACTTGCTACCGAACAAACTTTATCCGATGTTCGTCAGGTTCTTGAACAAAATCAACTTCCTATTAAATCTATCGCCTTAGAAAATGGCTCTATTTTGGCAAAATTTACCAGTACTGATGAACAGCTTCTCGCTAAAGATAAAATTTTAGAAAAACTAGGTAACAACTATTCCGTTGCCTTAAATCTTGCTCCAGCAACCCCAGCTTGGCTGACCGATATCGGTGCTGGTCCAATGAAATTAGGATTAGATTTACGTGGTGGTGTACGTTTCTTAATGGAAGTCGACCTAAAATCAGTATTAGCTAAACAGCAGGAACAATTACAGGATTCTCTCCGTACTGAGTTGCGTAAGGAAAAATTTGTCTATAAAGCAATCCAATCCGGTGAAAATTACTCCACCGTTATCACACTTGCCGATAATATTTCACCAAGTGATGTGGTGCGTGTCTTAAAGCGTAAACACGCTAATTGGGACGTGGTCAGCGATGGGCAAAATGTTACATTAACCCTTTCAGAAAATGAACTAACTCGTTTAAGAAAGAGTGCTGTTGAACAAAATATCACTATTTTACGTAAACGTGTTAATGAACTTGGTGTTGCGGAACCAGTCGTACAGCAACAAGGTGCAGATCGTATCGTAGTTGAATTACCGGGTGTACAAGATACAGCTCGTGCTAAAGAAATTTTAGGTGCAACTGCTACATTGGAATTCCGTATGGTCAATCAAACCGCCAATCTTGCAGCTGCTGAAAATGGAATGGTGCCATCTGACTCTGAATTACAACACGACCGTAACGGCACGCCAGTCGTTGTTTATCGTAAAACTATTTTGGGTGGTGAGCATATTACTGATGCAAATTCTGGTAACGATGAATATGGTCGTCCTCAAGTTAATATCTCTTTAGATAGCGAAGGCGGAAATATGATGTCAGAAGCCACTAAAACCGCAATCGGCAAACCAATGGCAACTGTCTATAGCGAATATAAAGACAGTGGTAAAAAGGATGAAAACGGTAAGGCTATTTTAACTAAACACGAAGAGGTTATTAATGTTGCTACCATTCAATCTCGTTTAGGTAATACTTTCCGCATTACAGGTATTAACTCCCCTGCTGAAGCGCAAAACCTTTCTGTGTTATTACGTTCAGGTGCATTAATTGCCCCAATTCAAATTGTCGAAGAGCGGACTATCGGTCCTTCTCTTGGAGCACAAAATATCGAACAGGGTATGAAAGCAAGCTTTTGGGGATTACTCATTGTTGTACTCTTTATGGCGCTTTATTATCGTAAATTCGGTTTGATCGCCAATTTGGCATTGCTTGCTAACATCGTTATTCTTGTCGGTTTAATGTCATTAATACCTGGAGCAACTTTGTCTATGCCTGGTATTGCAGGGATTGTGCTTTCAGTCGGGATGTCTGTTGATGCCAACGTGTTGATTTTTGAGCGTATTAAAGAAGAGTTGCGTAACGGTCGCTCAGTACAACAGGCAATTAATGAAGGCTACAACGGTGCATTCTCCAGTATCTTCGATGCCAACTTGACTACTATTTTGACTGCCGTGATTCTTTATGCAGCAGGTAGTGGGCCAGTAAAAGGCTTTGCGATTACATTATCTCTTGGTGTTGCTATTTCGATGTTTACTGCTATTACCGGTACTCGTGCGGTGGTGAATTTCCTCTATGGTGGAAAACGAATTAGTAAATTATCGATCTAGGAGAAGAGTTACTTATGAAAAATACTATAGATAACCAAATTGAAGCTCTTAATGATATTAAGCTACCATATAAGCTAATCCATTTTATGCGCTATCGTATGGTAGGCTATGCCCTATCAATTATTGTGGTAGCAATTTCATTATTTTTTATTATTACTAAAGGTTTTAACTGGGGCTTAGATTTCACCGGTGGGACAGTGATTGATACTTCATTCTCACAACCTGCCGATTTGCCGAAGATCCGTTCTATTTTAGCTCAGAACGGCTTGGATAATGCTGTTGTACAAGCATCAGGTGGGGTGCGTGATGTGATGGTTCGTGTGCCTGCATCCGTAAATGATCCAAATATCGGTACGCATATCAAAACTATTTTGAGTAACAATATTGATAAAGAAGTGTCAATTCGCAGTATTGAGTTCGTTGGTCCAAATGTCGGTGAAGAACTAACCACTTCCGCAATTTACGCCACCTTAATCACTTTAGCAATGTTATTGTTATATGTCGGTTTGCGTTTTGAATGGCGTTTAGCTTTAGGTGCGATTCTCTCTTTAGCACACGATGTAATCGTTACTTTAGGTTTCTTCGCAATGTTACAAGTTGAGATAGATTTAACCTTTGTCGCAGCAATTCTTTCTGTTATTGGTTATTCCTTGAACGATAGTATCGTAGTATTTGACCGTGTACGAGAAAATTTCCGTAAAATTCGCCGTGCCTCTACTGTAGAAATTATAGATATTTCACTTAGTCAAACCTTATCAAGAACATTGATGACATCTATCACCACATTAATTGTAGTGATCTCCTTATTGTTATTCGGTGGTCCAACTATTCACAGTTTCTCTTTAGCATTATTAATTGGTATAGGTTTCGGTACTTATTCTTCAATTTATATTGCAGTTGCGCTTGCTTTAAACTTTGGCTTGAAACGTGAGCATATGTTACCACCTAAAGTGGAAAAAGAAGGAGCTGATCAAGAATCACTCTTACCATAATAAAAATTTCTTAACTTAATCTTTTACATCAGCCGTTTATTTTACGGCTGATGTTTTATTGAATATCCGCTATAATAACGCCATTCAAGTTGATAAAGGCTTTCTTAAAATGCGTCAAAAGAAGATAATGAAATCACTCGATGCTATCGATATGAAAATTCTTAATGAATTGCAGCATAACGGTAAAATTTCCAATATCGAACTTTCAAAACGGGTCGGTTTATCACCAACTCCTTGTCTAGAGCGAGTAAAACGATTAGAAAAACAAAATGTGATTATGGGTTATCGCGCTTTGCTCAACCCTGAATTATTGGATTCTCCTTTGTTAGTTATTGTAGAAATTACTTTGGTTCGCGGTAAACCGGATGTTTTTGAAGAGTTTAATCGAGCGGTGCAAGAGCTAGAAGAAATCCAAGAGTGTCATTTAGTTTCTGGTGATTTTGATTATTTACTGAAAACGCGTGTTGCAGATATGGCTGCATACCGAAAACTATTAGGCACGACTCTGTTGCGTTTACCGGGTGTAAACGATACTCGTACTTATGTTGTGATGGAAGAAGTAAAACAAACCAATTATTTATTGCTTAAATGAATTTATCCCTTTAGTTTAACAGCTAAGGGGATTTTTCCTTTCTTATTTTCTATTTCTTAAATAAGACTTTGGTGTTTATCACAGCCATTTTAATAAATTAGAGTAAAAAAAGAGGGATACTTCTTAGTTATCCCTCTATTCACATTTATTTAACCGTAAACAAAACAATATCAGGAAAAATAATCAATAATGCCAGTAATACAATTTGTAGAGCAATAAATGGTAATACAGATTTAAAAATATCAACAAGCTCAATGCCTTTCGGGGCGACGCTATGCAAATAAAATGCTGCTGGTCCAAATGGTGGGGATAAAAAAGAAACTTGCATATTTACACAGAATAATACGCCGAACCAAATAGGGTCATATCCAAGATTTTGTACAATAGGAACGAAAATAGGCATTGTCAACATTGCAATTCCAATCCAATCAAGGAAAAGACCTAATATAAATAGTATTATCATCATAATCAGTATAATACCAATAGGCGGTAATCCCGAACTTACAAGCATAGACTCTACAAAACGATTTCCTCCTACTAAATTATAAATACCAACCAAAATATAAGCACCAATACCTATCCACATTATCATTCCACAAGTCTGCATCGTGGTATAAGAAGCTTCCTTCATCACTTTAAAATTAAGCTCTTTTCTATATAAAGAAACTGCCATAACCGCAATCACACCAACAGCTGCCGCTTCAGTAACAGAAGCTATTCCACCATAAATACTTCCTAACACAATTAATGCAATCATTGCTGGTAATGCAATATTAATACGAGCCCTTTTTCTCTCTTCTTTTGAAATAGGAGCGTTACGTTCTTCTTCAGGAATAGCCGGTAATAATTTAGGATTTATACGCCCTCTAATCACAATATAAGAAATATACATAAAAGCTAACAAAAATGCAGGGATAAAACTTGCTGTAAATAAATCTCCAATCGAAACTGATGCAACTAAACCATAAATAATTAATACAATACTTGGTGGAACCATCGTTCCCAAAGCACCTGAAGAGACAACAGTACCAATTGCTAATTTCTTATCATATCCAAGTCTTAACATCTGGGGTAAAGCCAACAGTCCTAATAATACGGTTTCACCTCCAATAATTCCTGACATAGTCGCTAAAAAAACACCAATAAGAACAGTTTGTAGGGCAACGCCTGTTCTAAATTTTCTGGTAGTAAGCCACATTGCATTATAAAGATCCTTAGCTATTCCAGTTTTATCTAATAAGGAAGCCATTAACACAAACATAGGCACTGCAAGCAGAGAATAACTCGTCATAAAACCATAAACACGATTAACCACCATTGGCAATACATCTGGAGAGAACCATCCCACAGCAAGAAGAGTTGCAATCAATCCCGTTAGAAATGCTAATGGCACTCCTGTTACTAATAGAAAACACATTGCTAAAAATAAAATTAATGTAACAAGATCAATACCTAAGCTACTAAGACCAAACATAATAAATCTCCTCATCTATATCTATCAGTTAAACGTTGTTTTAACTTCCAAACAACCTGAATAAAAAACAGACAAAATAAAGCGAAAATAGCAACCTTTAATAGCCCAGGGATAGGTGGATTCCAAGCTGATCCTGATCGTTCTAACGTGACTTCACCATTTGGAGATAGTGCTGCACTACGAGCAACAAAATAACTAGAATAAGCCAATAACCCTAAAAAAATTAACGTTATAATACTGCTAAATATTTCTAATCGATTTCTCCACTTATCAGAAACGTAATTAAGTAGAATGGGAACTCGGATATGTTTATTTCTTCCATAAGAAAATAACCCAGCATACACCATTAAAAATCCTGCTAATGCAATACTAGTTTCATGAACCCAATCGGTTGGAGAATTAAATACATATCTGGAAATAATTTCATAAAATGAAATAACAACAATAATTAAATATCCCCACGATAACTTATGACCAATTGATTCAATGACTTTATCAAAAAACGTCAGTTTTTCCTCTATTTGAGGCTGCTTTATCTTATCCATACTCACCTCCTATTTAATAGAAATATAGCCAAGCTATTAACAATAATAAATCTTTATAGCTTGGCCTAATTCTGACTTATTGAATCATTCCTTTATCTTTTAAATATTTCATAACTACATCATAATATTTCTTAGACATAGGTGATTTATCTGCCCATTCAGGCCATAATTTAGTTGCAGTTTCACGAACTTTAGAGACTTCTTCCGGTGACCACGAAATAATAGTAATATCCGCTTTTTTATTTTTAATAGCTTCTTCATCCAATTTTTGATGCATAGCTAAAAAACCTTCCGCGTATTGTTTACTTGCTTTTGCCAATATATCTTTTAAATCCGGTGGCAAACCATCATAAATTTTTTTATTCAATGTAACCTGATTAACTGGCATTGAATGCCAACCTGGATAAATAGGATATTTAGCAATATCATTCATTCCATTAGCCTGATTACGTGCAAAAATAGAATAATCTGATGCATCAATCACACCTTTCTCTAAAGAAGTATAAACTTCAGATCCTGGCAAATTTACAGGTGCTGCTCCTAAATTTTTGAATAAAGCCTGCACTAACCCTTCCGGAGCTCGAACTTTTACCCCCTGTAATTCTTTAATATTATGAATAGGTTTCTTAGAAACTAACGACTCACCACCTACTGTACTTATTGCTAATAGTTGTACCCCATATTTATTTAGTAATTCATTAGCTACATTAAACCCACCACCGTTATACATAAAATCAATTAAATCTTTTGGATTACTCCAAGCACCAATTAGATTACCGTATAGAGCAAAAGCAGGATCTTTTCCTGAAAAATAAGATGGATCAGTAAAATCCCCTTGTAAGATATTCATACCAATAGAGTCTAATGTTTGGTTGTGTTCAACAACTGATCCTGCTCCCAAAACATTAATATGTATACGGCCATTAGATAATTGTTCCACATCCTTTGCCCACTGCTGTTGATATTTAAAAGCATCATCTCCAGGTTGATCAGACGATTGAAAGTTCCAATCATATTCCGCAGAAAATACAGTTGCAGAAAACGCTAATAAAGAACAAGCTAATACACTTTTGAGTAGTTTCATTTTGATGTTCCTCTTAATAGATTAATTAATCGTGTTTTCTTACCATTCGGCAAAAGAACCATCTTTATTTCGCCAGATAGGGTTATGCCAATGAACATCTTTGCCATTTTGAAGCTTCATAAAAGATTCATTTATATCAATACCTAATCCAGCTTCTGTTAATATTTCACAGTAACCATCTTTAAAGTCATAGACCTCCTTATTGTTCATATAATCTAAAACATCATTTTCTTGGTTATAATGAATACCAATACTCTGTTCTTGAATAACTGCATTTAAACAGACTGTATCAATGTGCAGTGAGGAAGCTAATGCAATAGGCCCTAGTGGGCAATGAGGGGCTATTGCTACATCATAAGCTTCTGCCATAGTAGCAATCTTCCTTAATTCAGAAATTCCTCCACAATGAGAAACATCCGGTTGTAAAATATCAACACCACCTCTTTGTAATAGATGTTTAAACTCCCATCGTGAAAACATTCTCTCGCCGGTTGCTATTGGAATAGCCCCATATCTAGCAATTTCATGTATTGCATCAAAATGTTCTGCTAACACAGGCTCTTCGACAAACATTGGATTAAATACAGCCAATTCTTTTAATAAGATTTTTGCCATTGCTTTATGTACTCGCCCATGAAAATCTATACCTATTCCAAAATCTTTACCGACAACATCTCTAATAGCCTGTACTCGTGCTAATACTGAATCTACTTTTGAATAATCATCAATAAAATTAAGCTCCTCAGTACCATTCATCTTAATAGCTGTAAATCCTGCTTCTTGACGCTCTTTTGCCATTCTTGCAACATCGTCTGGTCTATCTCCACCAATCCAAGAATAAACTCTTATACGATCTCGACATTTACCCCCCAATAATTGATAAACAGGCGTATTTAAAGCTTTACCCTTAATATCCCATAAAGCTTGATCGATGCCGGCTAATGCACTCATCATAATCGGTCCACCTCGATAAAAAGAAGATCGATAAAGCACATTCCAATGATCTTCAATATCTCTTGGATCTTTTCCGATTAAATATTCCATTAACTCATCGACACAGGTATGAACCGTATGAGTTCGCCCTTCTAAACAAGGCTCTCCCCAACCCACAATTCCTTCATCTGTAATAATTTTTAAAAATCCCCATCTTGGCGGAACAATAAAAGTTTCATAACCAATAATTTTCATTTTCTACTCCAAATTAAATTTGCAACTCACTCCAAACTTGTTTAAATTTTTTGGCATTTTCTATAAATTCATCTATCGGCATTCCTGCACGATAAAGTGCATTACCTAACCCAAAACCTTTAGCTCCAAGTGTTATATAACTTTGCATTTGTTCTTTATCCGCCTTAATTCCTCCAACTGGAAAACAACTAACATTTTTAGGTAAAACACTTAACATCGCTTGAAACCCTTTTGTACCAACCAATTCAGCTGGAAAAATTTTGAGCATTGTTGCGCCTGAATTAATAGCTAAAAATGCCTCAGTAGGCGTCATAATGCCAACAAAAATACTACATCCAGAAGCCTTAGCTAATTTAATGACTTCAGGATCTACATTAGGCGTTACTATCAACTTTACACCTATCTCTAATACTTGATTTAATAAAGAAACATTTGTTACCGTTCCTGCACCAATACAACACTGATCTGAAAATTTCTGTTGTAATAACTTAATCGTTTTTAACGCATTTGGACTATTCAAAGGTACTTCAATAAAGTAATAACCAAGCTCAATTAGATGAGACACATATTTTTCTGCCTCTTCCATTCTTATTCCTCTTAAAATAGCCACAAGAGGACATTTATCAGATAGATTGTTTATACTCATATTTATTCCTTAATCGCTTACCATAGATTCTATGCCTGCTAAAAAACAATGTTCGCCATCAACCACTTGATGCCGATAACCCAAGTATTTCAAAGCATTGGTATAACGTTTCACAATATTTTCACTACCGACAACATAATGATTTAAATCTTTCGGTAATAATCGAATTTCATTACCGATGATGATGCCAGATAAATAACTTCTTACTTGGTTCGATGATATTTGCTGATTTAGAAATAGTGTTCTGGTTGAAAAAAGTGCATTGGAAAGAGGTATTTCATTACCAATTTCTACCCCTTTAAGAAAAGCAGACTCATCATTATAAAAACTAGGCATTCCTTTAGTTAAGATGCTGTACTGATCAAGTAATGAAAATAATTCTCCGGTCATTAACGTACAAAAATCCACTAATTTTCCAAACTGGATAGATGCATGCTTACTATGTGTGCCGGGTAAAATTACAGATAAATCGTCACCTTTTACCATTTTATATAAACCCAGTAATTGAGTTTCCTCTCCCCGCATTACATCAAAAACGCCATATTTATTTATCATAGCTATCCCAGGCACAATAAAAGCTGGAATACCATTAGATAAAGTAAACGAATATAACGATTTTTTAATATCTTCTAAATTTACCGATCCATATAGATATGGAACTTCAATCCATCCATTTTTTGACCCTATCATTCCTGACATACCAACAAATTTCTTATCCAAGTCATACAAGAAACAATGCTGTTTAAAAAGATCTAGAATAACATCTTCAAACTTATCGCCCTCAATAAACTTCACCCCTTTATTATTGTTTTCCAACATCTTATTATCTTTATTCATACTAAGATAATATGCTCTAAAATTTGTTGTTCCCCAATCAATCGCAATCATAACCCACCAAATAACATTTTCTTGTATTACAAGATAATAATCAAAAAATAAACATTTTTCTGTGATAAAGATCCCATTTTTGATCAATAATTTTCTCTTTTTTTTCATTACAATTTTTGATGAAAAGGTATAATTAACTAACGTGGATTAACATTAAAGAATTGAGAGTGAAAACATATGTTGAAATCAGACCATATAATGAAGAATATAATTCTTAAAATATTCAATGGAGATTTTAAAGAGGGAGAGTTACTCCCAGGAGAAATTGAAATTGCAACTGAATTCAACGTTTCCCGCACATCTGTCAGAACAGCATTACAAACCATTGCTAATAAAGGAGTAATTTCAATCATTCCTAAAAAAGGAAGTATTATAAATAAAATAGAATACTGGAATTGGCTTGATCCGGAAATTTTGACATTTTTTTCATTAGAAGATATTAGCCCTGTTTTATTACAACATTTATTAATTACTCGATTAATTTTTGAACCTAATATCTGTGCTATCTCTGCACTTACTTCAACAGCAGAAGATCTAGTGAAGATTGAACAAGGATATCTATTTATGAAACAGAGTATCCAAGAAAATAATCGCGAACTTTTTATAAAAGGAGATAAAATTTTTCATTCTTCTATCGTCAATTCTTGTAGGAACCCCTTTCTATCCTCATTAGATGCAATGCTATCAACAGCAATGTCGATATCATACAATCAAACTTTAGAACAAAAACTAACAGACTCATCTATCGCGGTACAACTGCATGGGGAGTTATTTGAAGCAATTCGTAAAAGAGAGGCTCATACGGCACGAGAACTGGCTAAAGAATTAATTACTAACGCAATAACTAAGATCTTATCAGATAAAGAACTATTACATTTAATAAATAACTTACGTTAACGATACACTAATCCTGTTTGTCTAACCCCCCTTGAGTTGCTATCATAGCAGCTCAATTTTAGTATTCGTATTTTATTGAAAACAATGATTAATAAACTCAAAAATATCAAACTGAATCAGCTTCCTTTATCCCATTTTAAACAGGTAGAAATTAAGAAAGAGTATTTACGCTCCAATCTTTACCTTTTTAACCTTGGGCTTATTTTATTAACGTTTTTTGGGTTATATTTACTTGTGGCGTGGGCATCTTATCATCCAATGGATAATGCGTGGACTGTCGCCAGTAACCAGACGGCAGTCTATAACAAGGCAGGTGCTTTCGGTGCTTGGATAATTGATGTTCTATTTGCCTTATTTGGTCGGATTGCCAATATTTTGCCTTTTGTCTGTTTTTTAGTCCCTATTTTTCTATTACGTTATCATCCGATTACAGAAATGAAATGGCGTACTTTTTTCCTTCATTTCATCGGTTTTTTACTTTTTTTATGCAGCATCTCAACTTTAGCGGCACTCTATTTACCTAATAGCAGCAACCATTTAGCCGGTGGCGTCATCGGCACCGTTATTGTTCAGTTTATTGCTAAAACAACCGGCACACTACTGCTTTCACTTATTGCATTATTGACCACTGCTTTAGGGTTTGTACTTTCTGCCGGCAATGATTTTATTAAAGTATTGCTACGTTTTTACCACTGGTTGATGGCAACAGATGAACAACAAAAAATTGAAGATAACGCTGATACAACCTCAACAGAAAAATCATTAGCGGATTATGAACAGATTGTTTTGCCGATCGCTAATGCTAACCGTACAGAACAACAAGCCAATGAAGAAACGTCATCACCTTATTTCCAACCTCAAGACGAACAACAGTTAGTTAATCCAACTATTTTCGGTTTAACTCCGCAACAAGATGAGCCAACAACAGAAATTGAAACAGCAACTTCTTTTGCACAACAAGAGTGGCAAAATAGCGCGCCACATACATTAGAAACAGCACAAGCACAAGCACAAGCACAAGCACAAGCACAAGCACAAGCACAAGCACAAGCACAAGCACAAGCACAAGAAGATAGCATTGCCAATTTTGATTTTCCAATGATGGATATTGAAGAACAGCCGGAATTGCCGAAAGTTTCCATTTCAATACCTTCACCTTCACCAACATCTGTTGTTACAGCGAATGACACTAGGTTAACAGAGGCGAAAACCGCTGTTTCTGCGCCAAAACAGGAAATTTCATTGTCGCCTAATAATACGATGAATGTTGATGCGATCGCGCCTGCTCAAGACGAAGACGATTATGAGGACGATGATGAAGAACTTACACATTTACGTGAACAATTTTTAGCGCAACAACAAATGAAAGAGCAACAATATGCCCATTCTAAAGCAGAAGCTAAGCCCTCAACGACAACACCGAATTATAAGCCTTATAACGGCACATTAATTCATCCGTTGCTTCAACCAGATCCGATTTCAACCGTTAAACCGACAACCCCATTGCCAAGCTTAGACTTATTAAATCCTGGGCAACCATTAAAAACAGAAGTTACCCAAGCAGAAATTCAAGAAACATCTAGACGCATTGAACAGCAACTACGTAATTTTGGTGTAAAAGCTGCTGTGCGTAATGTAACTATCGGACCGGTCGTTACTCGTTATGAAATTGAATTACAACCAGGAACTAAAGCATCAAAAGTGACTAGTATAGATACCGACTTAGCGCGTGCATTAATGTTCCGTTCGATTCGTATTGCAGAAGTCATTCCCGGCAAACCTTATATCGGTATTGAAACTCCAAATATGCACCGCCAAAATGTATTACTGCGCGATGTGTTGAGCAGTGCTGAGTTCCAACAAGCAAAATCGCCTCTATCAATGGTGCTTGGTAAAGATATCAGCGGCAAAGCGGTCGTAGTAGATTTGGCTAAAATGCCACATTTATTGGTAGCAGGAGCAACCGGTTCAGGCAAATCCGTTGGTGTAAATGCAATGATTTTAAGTTTATTATTCAAAGTCCAACCGGAAGAGGTGAAATTTATTATGATCGATCCGAAACAGGTTGAGCTCTCTATGTACAACGATATTCCACATTTGCTTACCAATGTGGTGACTGATATGAACAAAGCGGCAAATGCATTGCGTTGGTGTGTTGATGAAATGGAACGTCGCTACCAATTGCTTACCGCGCTGCACGTCCGCAATATTGAAGGATTTAATCATAAAATTGATCAAGCGGCTGAAATGCAATTACCGATTCCAAATCCGATTTGGCGACCGGGCGATACTATGGATGCAATGCCACCGGCGCTGGAAAAACTACCTTATATTGTGGTGATTGTCGATGAATTTGCCGATTTAATGATGATTGTCGGAAAACAGGTAGAAGAATTAATCGCGCGCTTGGCACAAAAGGCGCGTGCTATCGGTATTCACTTAATTTTAGCAACACAACGTCCTTCAGTGGACGTCATCACCGGCTTGATTAAAGCCAATATTCCAAGTCGTATCGCATTTACCGTTGCCAGTAAAATTGACTCACGCACTATTTTGGATCAATCCGGTGCAGAAGCGTTATTAGGAAAAGGTGATATGCTCTATTCCGGTCAAGGCGATTTAATTCGTGTTCACGGTGCTTATATGACCGATGATGAAGTCGCTCGTGTTGCCAATGACTGGCGCGCCCGAGGCAAACCGAATTATTTAGATGAAATTGTCGAAAACAGTGAAGAGGAACAAAATAACAACGGTGAAGGTGGCAATAATGAGCTTGATGAAAAATTTGATGAAGCAGTCGATGTGGTGTTAAGCACAGGCAACACTTCCGCTTCATTTTTACAGCGTCGTCTGGGTTTAGGTTTTCCTCGTGCCGCGCGTATCCTCGATCAAATGGAACAACAGGGCATTTTATCTTCGCCGGTTAATGGTAAACGTGAAATCCTGGCACCAAAAAATAATTATTAAGGAGACATCAATGAAAAAATTACTGACATTTTGTGTTTTATGCGGCTTACTTTGCAGCACTACCGCTTTTGCTGATGCAAAATCTGAATTACAACAGCGTTTATCACAAATCAATTCACTGAGCAGTCAGTTCCAGCAACGTGTTTCCGATGCGGAAGGCAAAGTGGTTCAGCAAGGTGAAGGCACTTTACAAATTAAGCATCCGAATTTATTTAAAATGGAGATTAGCTCGCCACAAGAGAGTGAAATGGTTTCAGACGGCAAAACCTTATGGTATTACGATCCTTTTGTTGAGCAAGCAACAGCCAACTGGGTAAGTGAAGCGGTAAATAATACGCCGTTCGTGTTATTAACCAGTGATGATCAACACCATTGGGCAAGTTATCAAGTCACACAAAAACAGGATGTGTTTACACTTACACCGGTTGATAAAAAGAGCAATATCAAACAATTTACTATTCGGATTAATGCCAACGGATTATTAAATAGCTTTAGCACTATCGAAAAAGACGGTCAGGCGAATTTATATATTTTACGCAACATTAATACTTCGGTTTTACCCGACTCAACCTTTAAGTTTACCTTGCCAAAAGGTGCGGAATTGGATGATCAACGCAAAAAATAGTGATTGTTATAGGTGCTAAATGGAAACGCTTGATTTAAATTTTTCCGGTGATGATTTTCGCCCCTTAGCTGCAAGGATGCGTCCAACCTCATTGGATAATTATTTTGGTCAAAGTCATCTGGTCGGTAAAGGAAAGCCGCTACGCAAAGCAATTGAAAGCGGCAATATTCACTCTATGATTTTTTGGGGGCCGCCCGGTACCGGCAAAACGACACTGGCTGAAATTATTGCCCATCGCTTAAATGCAAAAGTAGAATATCTTTCTGCCGTTACCAGTGGCGTGAAAGAAATCCGAGAAGCAATAGAGCGTGCTAAACAGAACCAATTTATCGGTCAGCAAACATTATTATTTGTAGATGAAGTTCACCGCTTTAATAAATCTCAGCAAGATGCCTTTTTACCTTATATTGAAGACGGCACTATTATCTTTATCGGAGCAACCACAGAAAACCCCTCTTTTGAATTAAATAGTGCGTTACTTTCACGCGCTAGAGTCTATCTTTTAAAATCTCTTAATATTGATGAGATTACTGAAGTGTTGCAACGAGCTTTACAGGATAATCAGTTCGGTTATGGCAATCAAGTCATTACTCTTGAAGATGGTTTGTTAGAAATGCTGGCAGAATATGTAAATGGTGATGCTCGTTTGGCATTAAACTGCTTGGAGTTAATGGTTGATATGGCAGAGGAAACTCCCCAAAAAGGAAAAGTGCTAACAAAGCAATTATTAGTTGATACGTTAGGAGAAAGACAAGCACGTTTTGATAAACAAGGCGACCGTTATTATGACCTGATTTCAGCATTGCATAAATCTGTCCGTGGCTCTGCTCCTGATGCTGCACTTTACTGGTATGCTCGAATTATCACTGCCGGCGGTGATCCACTTTATGTTGCTCGCCGCTTATTAGCGATTGCTTCAGAAGATATCGGCAATGCTGATCCAAAAGCAATGGAGGTTGCATTGAATGCGTGGGATTGTTTCACACGTGTCGGTGCAGCGGAAGGTGAACGAGCCATCGCTCAAGCTATTGTTTATTTAGCCACAGCACCGAAAAGTAATGCAGTGTATCTTGCTTTCAAAAAGGCAAAGCAACTAGCAACACAATATCCTGATTTTGATGTGCCTTTACATTTGCGTAATGCACCAACAACTCTGATGAAAAATATGGGCATAGGTAAAAATTACCGTTATGCCCATGATGAGCCAAATGCTTATGCCGCTGATGAAAATTATTTTCCAGAGCCTCTAAAAGGAACACGCTTATATTTTCCAAATGAGCGTGGAATGGAGATCAAAATTAAACAAAAATTGGATTGGCTAGCTCAATTAGATGAAGAGGCAAAACATAAAAAATCATAGTATAACTAAATAGGGCTATTTTAGATTAGCCCTACATTCCCACCAAAATAGCAATATTGAAATAGCCCTACTTTCTCTAATATTTCACGCTTAACAAACCTCTCTGACAACATATTTAAAAATGTTGCTACTGATACTACAAAAAATCTAACACCAAATTAGCCAACTCGTCTGAGTGACAATAATTTTATCAAAGCGTTGCTATAGAAATAATAGTGAATTAATTTGTTAATTTTTATATTTATGAGAATAATTTTCATTTACTTATTTGTGATTTTAGGTACAATCAATCTTGCTTTTCAAATCACGCTGAAAAATATTTTAGTCAAATCTGAAGCGGGATAGCGGTATGAATAGCACTACGAATAAAGATGGTCGTTTAATTAATAATATGCACTACTTTTGCCTATCGTATTATGAATACTATTTATAGCCTATGTGTTGTAAAAATTAAACGGCTGGAAAATGTAAACTAACTATGGAGTATCCAAATGAAAAAAATATTATCCGCTATTGCTTGTCTCACGACCTTTGCCACTTCTGCCTTCGCTGCAAATGAAGTAAATGTATATTCTTACCGACAACCTTATCTAATTGAACCGATTTTAAAACAATTTGAACAAGAAAGTGGCATAAAAGTAAACTTTATTTATGCCGATAAAGGGCTTGTTGAGCGTGTAAAAAGAGAGGGCGAACTTAGCCCTGCTGATGTATTATTAACCGTAGATATTAGCCGTGTGATGGAAATTGTTAATGCAGGGCTAGCTCAGCCTATTCAATCCAAGGTGTTAGATAGCAACATTCCCGCACAATTCCGCGATAGCCAAGGCAAATGGTTTGCATTAACCAGCCGTGCGCGCGTGGTGTATTCTTCAAAAGATCGTGTTGGCAAACTTCCTGCAAGTTTCACTTACTACGATTTAGCTAAACCTGAGTTGAAAGGCAAAGTGTGTGTGCGTTCAGGAAAGCATTCTTATAACGTGTCGTTAGTGGCTTCAATGATCGCACACGATGGCGTAGAAAAAGCCAAAGCCTTTTTAACAGGATTAAAAGCGAACCTCGCCCAAAAACCACAAGGTGGCGACCGCGATCAAGTGAAAGCGATTAAAGAGGGCGTTTGTGATTATTCTTTAGGCAATAGCTATTATTACGGCAAAATGCTTGAAGATGAAAAACAAAAAAGCTGGGCGGAAGCGGCTTATATCAACTATCCAGACCAACAAACTGTCGGCACACATATGAATATTAGTGGCGTGGTGATCGCGAAATATGCTCCAAATAAAGACAATGCGGTAAAATTAGTGGAGTTTTTGAGTGGCGATAAAGCACAGCATCTTTATGCGGAGCTAAACCACGAATACCCTGTAAAACCTTCTGTCGAGAAATCAAAACTCGTACAATCGTGGGGTGAGTTTAAGCAAGATAATTTACCGCTCGAAAAAATCGCGGAAAATTATGAAAATGCCCTCAAACTCATTGATGAAGTGAAATTTGATCTCTAATTTTCTAATAATACAAATTTATGATAGCCTATTGCTGATCCTTTAAATAGGCTATCTTTTTATCACCTAGACAATGTTAGATAATAAAAAAACGTATTCTAAACTGACTGCCCTTTTATTCGCCTGTAGCTTGGCAAGTTTCTTTCTTTTGCCAATCTTCGCCTTATTGGCTTCCGCCTTGAGCGGTTCGTTGCAAAGTATGCAACATTTATGGGAAACGGTGTTCACCGATTATCTCATTAACTCATTGTTTTTAGTGCTTGGCACAACCTTGCTCAGTGCGTGTTTTGCCTTACCTTGTGCTTTTTTGGTTTCCCGTTACCATTTTTCAGGTAGAACCCTTTTACAATGGTTACTCTGTTTACCGCTGGCTATTCCAGCCTATTTATCCGCTTATCTTTACACTGATTTTCTTGATTATCCCGGTATCGTGCAACAAACCTTACGAAATGTGTTTGATTGGCAAAGTAAACAAGATTACTGGTTTCCCAACATTCGTAGCCTTGGCGGCGCGTGCTTTATCCTTGCCTTGTCGCTCTACCCTTACATTTTTTTGCTCACCCGAATGGCATTAATGGAACAAGGAGAACACTTACAACAAAGTGCAAAATTACTGGGAGCCAATCAATGGCGTATCCTCTATAAAATTACACTACCGTTAATCCGCCCAGCTATCGCCGTAGGCTGTGCCTTAGTGGCAATGGAAACCCTAGGGGATTTTGGTACAGTCGCTTTTTTCGCCATTCCCTCGCTGACTACCGCAATCTATGATACTTGGCTCGGCTTTGGTGATTTGCACGCAGCGGCACAAATTTCACTCTTTATGCTCGGCTTATTACTACTTTTTATAAGCCTTGAACGCTACGCTCGTCGCCAACAACGTTATTATCAACGTAGTGGTCAAGGCACGGCAAGTACAAGCCCCTTAACATTTTCAGCTAAACTATTGCTTATTTTTTGTCTTGTTTTAATTACTTTTGCATTTTTTATTCCTCTATTTCAACTAATTTATTGGTCAATACTGTATTTTGATCAAACGTGGAATGAATATTTCTGGCAATACAGCAAAAATAGTCTGCTCGTTTCAGGATTAGCAATGGTATTTTGTGTGCTTATCGCTCTACTACAACACTTCCTTGCACGCTTTTATCCAAATAAACTCACCACACAAAGTCTGAAACTCTCTGCGCTCGGTTATGCCATTCCGGGAACAGTTTTAGCCATCGGTTTACTCATTCCATTCACCTTTGCCGATCACCAAGTAAACAGCCTCGTAAAATGGTTCGGGCTTTCCCCTGTCGGCTTGTTTTTTTCAGGATCGATTTTTGCTTTAGTCGCCGCCTACCTTATTCGCTTTTCCGCAATGGCATTAGGAAGCCTCGAAACTAGCCTCAATCAAATCCCACCCTCATTAGATATGGCGGGCAAAATACTCGGGCATAAACCCTTAGCCATTTGGCAAAAAATTCATTTCCCATTAATGAGAAAAGGCATTTTCACTGCCTTATTATTAGTATTTATTGAAAGTATGAAAGAGCTTAATGCCTCACTTTTATTACGGCCTTTCAATTTTGATACGCTAGCAACGTACGTTTTTACCTTTACTTCTGACGAACAACTAGAACGTGCAGCACTGCCCGCGTTGGTACTGATCTTAGTTGGCATCGTCCCCGTATTAATTTTGACCCGATCCTTACTGAAATCAACGAGAAGCCTGTGATAATGAATACCTTAACGATTACTAATTTGACTTGCTCTTATCAGCAACAAAACATATTACAAAATCTAAATTTAAGTATTGAAAATGACGATATTATCTGCCTACTTGGGGCGAGCGGTTGTGGGAAGACAACTTTGCTCAAAGGGATTGCAGGACTAATCCCCCTTCATTCGGGCAAAATTTATTTACAAGGGAAAGAGATTGGTCATCTTGAAGCCAATCAACGTGAAATTGGACTGATTTTTCAGGACTATGCTCTTTTTCCACATTTAACCGTTAGCGAAAACATTCTCTTTGGTTTGCACCAAAAGCCATCACCAGAGCAACAAAAAATACTGCAAAAAATGACCTCACTTGTACATCTGCAAGGGTTAGAAAAACGTTATCCACACGAGCTTTCTGGCGGACAACAGCAACGTGTTGCTATTGCTAGAGCCTTAGCTTGCTGCCCTAAATTACTATTACTTGATGAACCTTTCTCAAACATTGATAGCCAAGTGCGTCGCCAAATGATTGAAGAAATTCGTATCATTTTGAAACAACAGCATATTCCTGCGATTTTTGTTACTCACAGTAAAGAAGAAGCGTTTTTATTTGCTGATAAATTAGCCATTATGGATAAAGGCGTCATCTGCCAAATAGGTACACCAAGCCAACTATATCAACAACCTAATAGCCCTTTTATAGCAAACTTTCTTGGTGAAACTAACTATCTACCGTGCCAATATAAAGAAGAAGGTGGTTATCAATCGCTCTTTGGCTATCATCCTTACCCTAAAATATCATCAGATAGCAAAAGTTATTTATTGGTTAGGCCTGAACAAATCAAAATAAAAATTGATGGTTCAGGTATTGAGGGAAAAGTTATTCAACAAAGATTTCTTGGATCTCATTACAGATATTTAGTCCAATCAGAAAATTTCCAGATAAATATAACAAGTCAAAAAATGTTGTCCTTAGGAGCAAAAGTAAAACTATCACTTAGTCCTACTTTTGAACCTATTATCTTCCCATACTATTTATGATAATTCGTCAAGTTCTTAAGTGATTCATTTAAATTACTGTATAACAAGAGCGTATTTTCTCTAATGTCTTAATCTCATCTTCAAAGTCACATTTTGTGGAGAACATTTATGAGATACAATAAAAGCTTTAGTTTTATTCAAAAAAAACGCACATAAAGTGCGTTTTTTATGATGAGAGAAACAATATGATTTTAAATTAATACTTGATTCGCTGCTAAATAACCTTGTGTTGCATATTCATTTTCATCGAAAGATACTAATTCCCACGCTTCCTGATCAGCTAACACCGCACGAATTAATTTATTATTCAAACCGTGTCCTGACTTAAATGCTGTAAACTCCCCGATGATATTGTGCCCTGCCATATAAAGATCACCGATAGCATCAAGCAATTTATGACGAACTAGTTCATCTTTAAAGCGTAAACCTTCTTCGTTAAGAATACGGTAATCATCTAACACAATCGCATTATCCAAACTTCCTCCCAAAGCTAAACCATTAGCCTGAAGGTATTCAATATCACGCATAAAACCGAATGTTCTTGCACGACTAATTTGTTGAATAAATGCTTTTGTCGAGAAATTTAGCTGATAATGAGCAACATCTTTACCAATAGCGGGATGTTTGAAATCAATCGTGAAATCCAATTTAAAACCATCATAAGGTTTAAATTCCGCCCATTTATCACCATCTTCAACACGAACAGTTTTCTTAATACGAATAAACTTCTTCGCAGCATTCTGCTCTTCAATTCCTGCATCTAATAACAAATAGACAAATGGACTTGCACTACCATCCATAATTGGAATTTCCGGTGCATCAACTTCGATAATAATATTATCGATACCCAACCCAGCTAACGCAGAATTTAAATGTTCAACAGTTGAAATACGCACACCATCATCATTGATCATACAAGTACAAAGCATTGTATCGCGGATCATATTAGGATCTGCTGTAAAAGTAACTACTTCAGGTAAATCAGTACGGCAGTAAATAACACCTGTATTTACTGGTGCAGGACGCAAAGTTAACGTTACTTTTTTACCGCTGTGAAGACCGATACCTGTTACTTTTACACTCTGTTTAAGCGTTCTTTGTTTAATCATAATTACTCCAGTTATCAACGCAACTTACAGCACATTGAAACTTTTCATTGTTTATTTAATTTGCGTTATCACGCAAGAATGTTGGTAAATCAAATAATTTAGCCTCATCTAATGCCGGTTTTTTCACTGCATTACCGCTAGTTGAAGTTACGGTTGAGTCTGTTCTCGAACCAAACTGATCTGGGCGAGTCGTTTCACCAAGAGGTGGTATATTATAAGCAAACTGTTTTGCTTTCGCATCTTGCGCTTGAGTATTATTTGAAACAATCTTAATTTGAGATTCATCTTTCACTCTACCACCGATGCCTGTTGCCACAATAGTAACCCGTAATTCATCTTCCGGTAATTCCGGATTCACACTAGTACCGATAACAACCGTTGCATCTTCTGCAGCAAATGCGTGAATAGTTTCACCAACTGCTTCAAATTCACCTAATCCGAAATTAAATCCACTAGTGGTAATATTTACCAATACCCCTTTTGCACCGGAGATATCAATATCTTCCAATAATGGGCTAGCAATCGCATCCTGAGCCGCTTTTTCAGCACGCCCATCACCCACTTCCCCAGTTGCAATACCGGTTCCCATCATCGCATATCCCATTTCAGACATTACTGTTTTGACATCAGCGAAGTCAACATTGATAAACCCCGGAGAAGTAATAATATCAGAAATACCACGCACCGCATTACGCAACACATCATTTGCTGCTGCTAATGCTTCAAGGAAATTAATATTTTTACCCAAAACTTTCAAAAGCTTGTCATTCGGAATAGTAATTAAAGAATCAACATATTTTGCTAATTCTTGAATACCAGACTCAGCAAACTGCATCCGTTTTCTACCTTCAAATTTAAACGGCTTAGTTACTACAGCAACAGTTAAAATACCCAACTCTTTTGCCACTTCCGCAATAATAGGAGCAGCACCTGTTCCAGTGCCACCACCCATACCAGCTGCGATGAAAACCATATCTGCGCCTTCGAGCATACTACGTAACGCTTCACGATCTTCTTCCGCTGCCTGACGACCTATTTCTGGTTTTGCTCCTGCTCCTAGGCCTTTAGTAATCTCAGCACCGATTTGAATAGTTTGCTGTGCCAAACTTTTACGCAATGCTTGCGCATCCGTATTTACGGAAAAAAATTCAACACCTTTAAATTCATCCTGCACCATATGGTTTAAGGCATTACCGCCGCCACCACCGACGCCAATGACTTTGATGACCGCATCCGCTGTGGTTTCATCAATAATAGGCTCAATTAACATAATTGTTTCTCTCTTTTATATAACCATTTAAAACGATTTGTTATTCTGTTTATTGTATGCCAAAAATCAATAATATCAAAACGTAAACTTTATTTTAGTGCTATTTTATAACCACTAACAGGCTATTTTGCCTATCTTACGCTAATCATTTCATAATATTGCATACTGATATCACTTACTTTATTACTCTTGTGGTTAATATCATCAATAAACACGTCATTCTTCTCCTTTTTTAAATTAATGACCGAACGTTATACATCAAAACTCAGACTTCACTTTATCAATAAATTTCTTCAAGAAACCTGCAACTTTATTTGTTTTTGATAACTCTTTGCCTATACCTTTTGTTTTAAGCGGCTGTTGGGATTCGCCATTGTAGTAAGTATATTGCAATAATCCCAACACTGTAGCATATTGCGGTTTATCCACATAATCAGTGAGACCAGTAATATTCAACGGTGTTCCGATTTTCACCTGAACCTGTTGCCCGAACACTTCGGTAGCACAATCCAAAATGCCGTCAATCAATGCACCACCACCGGTCAACACAACACCTGCAATCAAATCTGAAGCCACATTATTATTTTTTAGCTCCTGTTTTAACTGCCGTAACTCTTTATCTACCATTCCCAACAACTCTCTATAACGTGCTGAAGTAATAATAGATAAATCCTCTCTGGTTAAACCTCTTGGTGGGCGTCCGCCAATGCCTTGCACCTCAATCAGTTTATCCGGAGATGTGCGCTTTTCTGACGCAGATAACAGCACTGCACTGCCATAATTTACTTTAATGTTTTCGGCATTGCTGCGCGAAGTGTAAATTCCTTGTGCCACATCATCGGTTACACGATTACCGGCATAAGGAATAACTTTACTGTAACGCAATGCACCATCAGTAAAGACAAGAATATCCATTGTGCCGGCACCAATATCTATCAAACAAACGCCAAGCTCTTTTTCCTCTTCACTCAATACCGAATAACTGGAAGCCAATCCGGAAAAGACGATTTGATCAACAATTAATCCGCTGCGCTCTACTGCTTTACGCAAATTAATCAACCAATCCTGATGGCAAGCGATCAAATGGGCTTGTGCGGTTAGTCGAACACCTTGCAATCCTAATGGATTTTTAATATTCATCTGACGGTCAACAGAAAACTCTTGCGGAATAACGTGAAGTACGGTTAAACCATCGCCGACTTTCACTGAGCTGGCAATATGCATTGACTCATCAATATCTGCCTGCGTAACCTCACCCGACAAAGGCACGAAACCACTTTCATTCAGGCTTTGAATATGTTCCCCTGTAATAGCTAATGTCACTCGTGCGATTAATTTCAAATCCGCAACCGATTCCGCCGCTTCAATTGCACGCTGAATAGAATTTACTACTGCTTCTAAATCAGTAATGCTACCTTTATCTATTCCTTTTGAAGGACAGCTACCTACACCGATAACATTTACCACACCGTCCGGCAATAACTCACCGACAACCGCAATGACTTTGGAAGTTCCGATTTCCAAGCCGACTATTATTTGGGGTTCATCAATCTTAGCCATAATTATTCACTTAATATATCTTGTGCCGTTGTATTTTCAGGTGCGTCAGTAAAACTTACTGCTGCGCCTGTATTGTATCTTAAATCAATATAAGCGATTTTTTTATTTTCAGGAATTTCTATTTGTGGATAAATCGTTAAAAAACGATCAATTTTCTCTTTCCATTCGCCTCGCCCAAGCTTCAATATAATATCATTAGATAAAGTTACGTTCCACGAGCCGCGGTCATCAATGCTGACAATTTTTAAATTAATATTCTTTCCTTGCAAAATTTTGCCTAATTCATACCAAGTTTTTAATACATTTATTCCTTGAAAATCCGGACCGGATAAATTAGGCAATTTTTCATCATTAATTTTTTCTTTCGGCAAGCTAAAAATTGTCCCGTCAGCCGTTAAATAATTGACCTGATTCCACTTAGCAACCGGAACATATTCCACCACATTAATATTTAATTGCGCCGGCCATATTTTACGAATGGAAATAGTCTTAATCCACGAAAGCGATTCAAACATCTTTTCAATAGATTCGACATCTTGAGCAAAATATCCTCTTAATCCCTGATGACTTTCCGCATATTTTTTCAACATTTCACGCACATCATCATTTGTAGTAAATTGTGTCTTACCCACCAAATTAAATGAACTAATCGGCTTCGGATCCAATTTTTCAAATAATTCGATGCGATGTGAGTAACTGTAATAACCAAGACCAATGATAAACAAAAATAAAAAAAACTTGATCCAAGTCTTTAAATCAACTTGAGATATGCGTTTTTTCTCATTAGGTTCTCGGTAATAAACGGAGCGAGAATATTTTGTGCGATTTCTCATTCAGCACTTAACTCCAAAATTTTTACTACTAATTGAGAGAAACTATAACCGACAACTTTTGCCGCCATTGGGAATAAACTGTGGCTTGTCATACCCGGATTGGTATTCACTTCCACCAAACGGAAACGCCCTTGCGCATCAGTCATAACATCAATGCGGCTCCAACCGCGGCAACCGACAATATCATAGGCCTGTTTCACTAAATTTCTCAATTCATTTTCACGCTCTTCACTTAAACCTGATGGGCAGAAATATTGCGTGCTGTCGAGAAGATATTTAGCATCATAATCATAAAATTCGCCTGCCGGTTTAATTAAAATGGAAGGCAACACTTTACCGCCCAAAACCGGTACCGAAAATTCCTGTCCGGCAAGCCACTCTTCGATCAATACCGTATCATCGTGCGTCAAGGCGGTATCCACCGCTGCCGCTAACTCTTCCACTTTTTTCACTTTGGTTAAACCGACACTGGAACCTTCCAATGATGGTTTCACCATTAATGGCAAGCCTAATTTGGCTACCACTGCTTGCGCATCAAGTTGAGAACGTGTTTCTTTAGTAATCACCACCATCTCGGCAACCGGCAAACCAACCGCCTTCCATAACAATTTGGTGCGCATTTTATCCATTGTTAATGCAGAGGACATCACACCACAACCGGTGTAAGGAATACCTAACTGTTCCAATAACCCTTGCAAAGAACCATCTTCACCGCCGCGCCCGTGTAGAATATTAAATACGCGTTGGAAGCCCTGTTTTTTTAAATCTTCCACCGGAAACTCTTTTGGATCGATAGCGTGCACATCCGTGAAACCTTCGTCCTGCAATGCTTTTAATACCGCTGCTCCAGAATTTAATGACACTTCACGTTCTGCCGAAGTTCCACCCAATAATACCGCTATTTTTTGTTGTTTTAATTGTTCAATATCCATTATTTACTCCATAACTCCACAAGGCGACGAGATAGCTTGCTCACACTTCCTGCTCCCTGCGCTAAAATTAAATCTCCATCTTGCAACACTTGATCCATAATTTCCGGCAACTGTTCCGGATCTGCCAAGAAAATCGGATCAATCTTACCCAAGTTACGAATTGAACGACAAAGAGAACGGCTGTCCGCACCGGCAATTGGCGCTTCCCCTGCCGGATAAACATCCAACATAATCAATACATCAACTTGCGATAACACTTGCACAAAATCATCAAACAGATCTCGTGTTCTGCTGTAACGGTGTGGTTGGAAAATCATCACAATTCGTTTATTTTCCCAGCCGTGACGTGCCGCCTGAATAGTCACATTGACTTCGGTCGGATGATGGCCATAATCATCAATTAACATCACCTTACCGTTAGGGCGAATAAAAGAGCCTAACTGATCGAAACGGCGACCGGCACCTTGGAAGTCTGCTAATGCGGCTAAAATAGATTCATCATCAATACCTTCCTCTTTTGCCACTGCCAATGCCGCAGTTGCATTTAAAGCATTATGTTTGCCCGGCACATTCAGCAGAATTTCCATTCTTTGCCCATCCGGACAAATCACGGTGTAATGCCCTTGAAAACCGGTTTGGCTATAATCTTCAATGCGATAATCCGCTTTGTCGCTAAAACCATAAGTAATCACTTGGCGACCAACCTTCGGCAATAGTGTCTGTAGCACAGGATCATCAGCGCACAACACCGCTAAACCATAAAACGGTAAATTATGTAAGAAATTGATATAAGTCTGTTTCATCTCTTCAAAATTACCGTGATAAGTATCCATATGATCCGGTTCAATATTGGTTACCACTGCAACCATCGGCTGTAAATGCAAAAAAGAGGCATCGCTTTCATCCGCCTCTGCAATCAGATAACGGCTTAAACCCAAGTGCGCATTGGTACCGGCAGATTTCACCAAGCCACCGTTAACAAAGGTCGGATCTAATTTCGCCTGCGCATAAATCATCGCTATCATCGCAGTTGTAGTGGTTTTACCGTGCGTACCTGCCACCGCAATGCCGTGACGAAAACGCATAATTTCCGCCAACATCTGGGCGCGTTGAATAACCGGAATTCTGGCTTCACGCGCGGCAATCACTTCCGGATTATCCGACTTAATCGCACTGGAAACCACAACAACACTTGCGCCGGCAATGTTGTCGGCACTATGCTGTAAAAAAATTTTTGCGCCCATTTCCGCCAACTGCAAAGTCACCGCATTTTCTTGAATATCCGAACCGGTGATTTGATAGCCTTCATTTAACAATACTTCGGCAATGCCACTCATTCCGGCGCCACCAATTCCAACAAAATGGATCTGCTTTACGCGGCGCATTTCAGGCACAACCATACGCACCTGATGTTGAAAATTCTGTTTAATCTTATCTTCCATACTGCTCTCTTAATTAGTCACTGAAATAATCGTTTCCGCCACTCGCTGTGCTGCCGTCGGTGCTGCTTTGGATTGTGCTTTTTCTGCCATAGCCAATAAAGTTGGACGCTCCCATTTTTGCAAAAATTCAACCACCCGTTCAGGGGTTAGCTCGGCTTGTTGGATAATTTCCGCCGCACCGGCATCTGCTAAATAACGTGCATTAAGATACTGTTGTTGATCTTTATGTTGGAACGGCACAAAAATCGCCGGCACGCCGGCAGCGGCGATTTCACACACGGTTAGTGCACCGGAACGACAAATCACCACATCAGCCCACGCATAAGCTGCCGCCATATCATCAATAAAATCAGAAACATTCACCTTAATATTTTGCGGATACAACGCTTTTATTGCTTCACTGTTACCTTTCCCTGCTTGATGTCGAATGACCACATCTTTTGTTAATTGTGCTGCCACTTTCGGCATTAATAGATTCAAGACTCTTGCGCCTTGACTGCCTCCGACAACCAAAATACGCAACGCCCCTTCTCGCTGACTGAAACGTTGTTGCGGTGTCGGCAAAGCAAAGAGATCGGCACGCACCGGATTACCGACCACTTCGGCATCAGCAAAAGCGGTCGGGAAAGCTTGCAACACACGTGTTGCAATTTTTGCCAGCCATTTATTTGTCAAACCGGCAACCGCATTCTGTTCGTGTAAAATAATCGGCACCCCTGCCAATTTTGCCGCTACACCGCCCGGACCGGAAACATAACCGCCCATTCCTAAAACGGCATCCGGCTGATAAGTTTTAATAATTTTTCTCGCCTGCAATATCGCCCGTAAAATTTTAACCGGTGCGGCTAATAATGCTTTTATACCTTTACCGCGCAATCCGGAAATTTCAATAAAATGAATAGCAATGCCGTGTTTCGGCACAAGCTGTGCTTCCATACGATCTTTCGTACCAAGCCATTCAACCTGCCACCCTTGTTGCTGCAATACATTAGCAACTGCAATCGCAGGAAAAACGTGTCCGCCGGTGCCACCTGCCATAACCAGTAATTTTTTCGTCATAATACTCTCTTAATCATCTCGTAAATGTGCGTGCCCTGTTGCCATTCTATTTTCGTGATCAATTCGCAATAAAATCCCCATCGCGACACACATAATAATTAAACTTGAACCCCCATAACTAATTAATGGGAAAGTTAATCCTTTAGTAGGCAATAAACCGATAGTTACGCCCAAATTGACAAAACCTTGGAAAAAAATCCAAAAGCCGATACCAAAGGCAAAAAATCCACGGAAGCGAGCTTCAAGTTTTAAAGATTCTTTTGCTATCTTGAATGCTCTAAATACCAAAGCGGACAGCAAAATAATAATCAGCAAAATACCGACAAAACCGAACTCTTCTCCAATAATCGCCATTACAAAGTCGGTATGCGCTTCCGGCAAATACTCCAATTTTAATACCGAATTACCTAAACCTTGCCCCCAAAACTCACCGTTACCGAACGCCATTAATGAATTTGACAACTGGTAACCTGAACCGAAAGCATCAGCAAACGGATCCAAATAGGAAGTCACACGCTTCATTCGATAAGGCGAAATCAGAATTAAGAACATAATCGCGCCGGCACCCATTCCTATTAATAATACGAACTGGAACAGTTTTGCACCGACCACAAACAGCATACCGAAAGTGATCACAAACAAAACAACGCTACTTCCTAAGTCCGGTTGGCAAAGCAGGAAAATAATTAAAATGCCACAAACTAAAGTAGGTCGCCCGAAGATTAGCTTTTTTGTTAAAACGGCATCATATTTACGCACAAAAAAACTGGATAAATAGCAAATTAATGCTAATTTCGCTAATTCCGCCGGTTGAAAATTAACAAAACCGAGCGAAATCCAACGCGTTGCACCATTGATATTTCTACCGACAATCAGCACCACAATCAGCGACAACAATGCCAACAAATAAAGCCAATGACTCCATTTTTCCCATTTTTCGGTCGGAATCTGCAACACAAAAAAGAAACAGGCTAAACCGGTAACAATATAAACCGCATCACGAATCGTAAAATAGAGCGGATCGTCATAAAGTTTTGCCGCCACCGGAAAAGAGGCGGTGGTTACTGCGACAAAGCCGATAAACAATAAAATGATAAATAGCAAAAATAGCGCACGATCATAAAGAGAAGAGTGTGGCGTAATTCTTCCCCAACGATCAAACCAGTTTTTAAACTTTGACAACATCCGATTCTATCTCTCAATTTGACTGTTTTGCCAGACGTGCAAATTCTTGCCCACGCACTTCAAAATTCGGGAATTGATCCAAACTCGCACAAGCTGGGGAAAGCAGTACCATATCGCCGGCTTTTAATTTCGGTCTAATCTGCTCAATCGCTTGCTCCATAGTGTCCACCACCACACTTTGTGATGATAACTCTGCCAACGGCAATTTATCTTGACCGAAGCAATAACAGAAAATATTCGGTTTATTAATTAATGATTTAAGATCGCTGAAATCAGCTTTTTTGCCGTCACCGCCCAATAATAGATATAAATTACCTGCCACCTGCAAACCGTTCAATGCCGCTTCAGTACTGCCTACATTGGTCGCTTTAGAGTCATTCACCCAACGCACACCGTTTTCATAATGTACCGTTTGAAAACGATGATCCAGACCGGCAAAAGATTGCAGCGCATCGATGATGCCTTGCTGTGGAATTTTGACCGCTTGAGCTAAGGCAATCGCCGCCAACGCATTCATATAATTATGACGACCAATCAATTTCATTTTCTCAACATCCAACAACAAACGGCTGTCGGTTGCTAAATAAGTATGCCCCCACATCTCCTGTAAATAATAATCGGCGTGTTTTTCCGCAAAACTCAACAAACGATGTTGCGGTTCACGATAATCCGGATAAGTTGCCCGATCTTCATTATTAACCACTATCGTTTCTGCGTGACGATAAATGCGTAATTTCGCCTGACGATACTCTTCCATATCATCATAACGATTCATATGATCTTCGGAAATATTTAAAATGGTTGCCGCTGCCGCATTCAAACTGTAAGTGGTTTCTAATTGAAAACTTGATAATTCAAGCACATATAACTGGCAACCTTTGCCTAGCAACGATAATGCCGGAATGCCGATATTGCCACCGATACCAACATTTAAATCTGCCGCTTTCGCCATTTCATAAACTAAGGTAGTAACGGTGCTTTTACCGTTAGAACCGGTAATAGCCACAATCGGTGCATCCGCTTCACGACAGAAAAGTTCAATATCGCCAACAATTTCAACACCCTTTTCACTCGCTTTGCGAATTTCTGGGGTTTTTAATGAAATGCCCGGACTTAACACAATCAAATCACTCTGCAACAGCCATTCCTGATTTAAACCGCCGGTATGTACGGCAATGTCTGCCGGCAATTGATCCAAACCTGCCGTTTTTTCTCGGGTGTCAATCACCTGTAAATTCACTTTTTTATCTGCGAAATAAGAAACACAGGATAATCCGGTTTTTCCTAATCCCACTACTGTTACTGTTTTGCCTGTATAGTTATATTGATTTGCCATTTTCGCCTCCAACCACAGTTAACGTAGCTTCAATGTTACTAAGCCGAGTAACACCAAAATTAAAGAAACGATCCAGAAACGCACGATAACACGAGGTTCCGGCCACCCTTTCAATTCAAAATGGTGATGAATTGGCGCCATACGGAAAATACGCTGTTTTCTTAATTTATATGAGCCGACCTGCAAAATAACCGATAGCGTTTCAATAACAAATACGCCGCCCATAATGACTAACAGAAACTCTTGGCGCACCAATACCGCGATTGTACCAATTGCACCACCTAATGAGAGCGAACCGACATCTCCCATAAAAACCTGTGCCGGATAAGTATTGAACCAAAGGAAACCTAATCCCGCACCGACCATTGCAGTACAAACCACCACCAATTCGGCACTGTATTTAATGTATGGAATATGCAAATAATCAGCGAAATTCACGTTACCGGTCGCCCACGCAATTAACGCAAATGCGGCTGATACCAACACGGTCGGCATAATCGCCAAACCGTCCAATCCATCCGTCAAATTCACAGCATTACTGGTACCGACAATCACAAAATAGGATAAAACGATATAGAACAAACCGAGTTGCGGCATAATCTCTTTAAAGAACGGCACAACCAACAATGTGGCGTTGCTATCTTTGCCAAGCAGGTACATCCCGATTACTGCCACAAAGGCAATCACCGAAAGCCAAAAATATTTCCAGCGTGCGATCAAACCATCCGTATTTTTACGCACAACTTTACGATAATCGTCGACAAAACCGACCGCACCATAACCAAACAACACAAACAACACAAACCAGACATAAGGGTTATCCAAGCTCGCCCACAACAAGGTGCTGACACCAATGGAAGCCAAAATCATAATGCCGCCCATTGTCGGTGTGCCACGTTTGCTAAAATGGCTTTCCGGTCCATCATTACGCACCACCTGACCGATTTGCAATAACTGTAGTTTACGAATCACTTTCGGCCCGATCCACAAACAGAATAATAAGGCGGTCAATAACGCCAAAATAGCGCGTACGGTAATATATGAAAAAACATTAAAAAATGTGTGATATCGAACTAAAAACTCACTAACCCAAACTAACATTGTTCAAAACCTTTAAATGAATCAATCACTTGTTCCATTCTCATAGAACGAGATCCTTTAACTAATATTAAAATTGTTTTTCCGGCTTTCATTTGTTGCGCCGCATACTGCTGTAAATCGGCAATTAATTCCGCCTTATCCTGATAATGGTTGCCACCACAGGTTTGACTAATCACGCGACTATATTGACCAAAGCTCATCACCTGATCCAAATGCGCATTCAATGCCGCCTCCGCTACCTGCCGATGACATTGTTCCGTACTCTCTCCCAATTCCGCCATATCCCCGACGACCAACACCTTCACTTGCTGCGGTGCGGAGTGCAACACAGAAATTGCCGCTTTTAATGAATCAACATTGGCGTTGTAGGTATCATCAAGCAAAGTGAGTTGAGAATTGACTTCAACCGGAAATAAACGCCCTTTCACCCGTTTTCCTAATGCCAAACCTTTTTTTACATCATCCAAAGTTGCGCCTAAAGCGATCGCCAATGATGCGGCTGCCAAGGCATTGCTGACATTATGTAACCCTAAATAAGACAATTCGATCTCAATCTCGCCTTGTGGCGTACAAAGCACAAATGAAAAACCGATATTTGTGTGTTGAATCGCTCTCGCATAAATATCGGCTTCAGAATGAGTAAGAGAAAAACGCTTGATTGGATGTTGCGCAATATTTTGTTGCCACATTGGCAAATAGTTGCAGTCTTGATTGATAACCGCAATGCCATTTTCAGTTAAACCTTGATAAATTTCGCCTTTTGCTTTTGCAACACCCTGTAGCGAGCCAAAACCGGCTAAATGTGCCGGCGCAACATTATTCACTAATGCCACATCCGGTCTGGCTAATTGCGTGGTGTACGCAATTTCACCGGCGTGATTTGCGCCCAATTCAATCACAGCAAAACGGTGTTGATCAGTTAATCTTAATAATGTCAACGGCACACCGATATCATTATTAAAATTACCAGCAGTAAACAACACCTCATCGGCATTTTTTGCTGTTTGTTGCAGAATTGCTGCCGTCATCTCTTTGACCGTAGTTTTACCGGACGATCCGGTCATCGCTGCCACTTTCGGATTGACCTGTTGACGCACCCACAACGCCAGCTGTCCTAACGCTTTTTTGGTATCGGCAACCACCAACTGAGGCACCGAAACAGCCGGATCAGCCTGTTCAACTACCAAAATTTTTGCACCCTGTTGCGATACTTGCACCAAAAAACGGTGTGCATCAAAACTTTCTCCGCGTAAAGCAAAGAAAACACTGCCGCAACAATCTGTGCGGCTATCTGTTGTTACCTTATCCACTTCAAGCTCAGCCGAAGGCGGGTTCACCTCTTTCGCTGACAACAACTCACTTAAAGCAGCAAAACTCACTTTTATCATTCGTTATGCTATCTATGTAAAATTTAATAATTGAGAAACGATTTCACGATCAGAAAAATGATGCTTAGTATGCCCGATAATTTGATAATCTTCGTGACCTTTTCCGGCAACAAGAATCACATCATTGGCGTTGGCACAGGCAAAAGCATAAACCAAAGCCTGTTTCCGCTGGTGAATTATAGTAGCGTTATTTGGAAAGTCTAGACCCTTCACAATATCATTAATAATTGCTGCTGCATCTTCAGTGCGTGGATTGTCATCGGTAATCACAATATGATCGGCAAGCTGTTCGGCAATTTTCGCCATTTGCGGTCTTTTGCCTTTGTCACGATCACCGCCACAACCGAAAACACACCATAACTGTCCGTCACAATGCAAACGTGCTGCCCGCAACGCTTTATCCAAAGCATCCGGCGTATGCGCATAATCGACAATAGCCGTCGGTCTGCCTTCTGCGGTAAAACACTCCATTCTGCCGCAAACACCTTGCAACTGATTGACACTGTCGCTCAAGCAAGAAAGCGAATACCCTAACGACAACAACGTTGCCGTTGCCAACAACAAATTACAGACATTAAATTCGCCAATTAATTGCGAATGAAAAACGGCTTTGCCCCAACTTGAATCAACAGTGATTGTTACTCCTTGTTGGTGATAAACCAAATTTGTCACTTTTAACCAACGTTTATGCTGTGGCTGAAAATCACTTTGCAGACTCACTTCAATCGCATCATCCATTTGTTGCAACCACTGTTTACCGACTTCATCATCCGCATTAATAATACGATTCGGCACATTAAACTCGGTAAATAACATTTTCTTGGCATCGGCATAAGCCTGCATAGTGTGATGATAATCCAGATGATCCCGACTTAAATTAGTAAATACCGCTGCCGCAAACTGCAACGAGTCTACTCTATGTTGCACTAAACCGTGAGAAGAAACTTCCATTGCTACAAAATCAGCTTGATGCGCCACAAACTCTGCCAAATTACGCTGAATTTCCACTGCTGAACCGGTGGTATTGGTCGCCGCTTTAACCTGCTGATAAAAACCGTTACCGATCGTCCCCATTACCGCACTTTTTTTGCCTAACAAATGTGTCCATTGCGTTAATAAATTGGCAACTGTGGTTTTACCATTGGTACCGGTAACGCCCACTAACGTGACTTTTTGTGAAGGATGATGATAAAAAGCACCTGCTAAGGAGGATAATTGATGAGCAAGCCGGTAAACATAAATGAAAGGGATACTGTCGTGCCATTCAATTCGCGCCTGATCTTGCGGATCTTCGCTTTCTAAAATAACAACAGCTGCACCGGCGGCAACTGCCTGTGCTGCAAATTTTCTGCCGTCAAGCTGATGACCGATTAGCCCGATAAAAACATCGCCTGCCTGAACTGCTCTGCTATCCAACTGTAAATGGTTCAACGGCTGTTCCGGTAATGAAATCGCAAAATATTGATTTAATCGCTGCATCGTCTTTATCCTTAATTATGGCGTTGATTTTCTGTCTTAAGTGAATCGATATGCACAATGCGTTTCGCACTCTTGGTTTCACCTTCAATGCCGTCCGGCTTAATATTCTTCACTCTTAAAGTGTGTCCCATAATTTTTGAGAACACCGGTGCCGAAATCGAACCACCATAATATTTACCGGCGGTCGGATTATTAATCAAAATCACCAAGGCAAATTGCGGATCACTTGCCGGCGCTACCCCTGCGGTATACGCAATATATTTATCGACATAGCGACCATTTTCCAATTTTTTCGCTGTACCGGTTTTAATTGCAACGCGATAACCCGGCACTGCCGCAGCAATACCACCACCGCCAGGCAAAGCCACACTTTCCATCATATGTACTACTTCACGCGTCACTTTTTCTGAATAAATACGTTCACCGATAACCGGCGGATCCACTTTGGTAATGGATAACGGACGATATAAACCGAAACTGCCTAAAGTGACATAAGCGCGTGCCAGTTGTAGCGGGGTAACAGTTAAACCATAACCATATGCCACAGTTGCACGTTCAATATCTGCCCAACGCTTGCGATTGTATGGCAATGTTCCGGATTGCTCACCCACTAAGCCTAAATTGGTCGGCATACCAAAACCAGCTTTGTGATAGGTATTCATCAAGACTGAAATCGGCATCTGTAACGATAAACGGCTCACCCCGACGTTACTTGATTTTTGCAAAATGCCGGTAATCGAAAGTTCATTTCTCGGCGCAACATCTCGAATGGTATGCCCGTTCACTACAAACGGTTTAGTGTTGACAATGGTATCCGGTGACACAATTTTTTGCGTCAATGCGGTTAAAACCACAAACGGTTTCACAGTTGAACCCGGCTCAAAAGTATCGGTAATCGCACGGTTACGGCGCATTTCCGCTTGTGATCCTAAAATATTGTTTGGGTTATACGAAGGTGCAGTCGCCATCGCCAAAATTTCGCCGGTACTGATACTGACCAACACCGCCGTGCCTGACTCCGCTTTATTTTCTGCAACCGCTTTTTTGATTTCACGGAACACCATTGATTGCAAATGTTTATCGATGCTTAAAGTAACATCGTGCGCATCATATTTTTGTGTAGTGGAAATATTTTCAATCACATTACCGGATTTATCTTTGCGATAGGTTTTAGAACCTGATTTTCCGGTCAATAATGCGTTAAAACTCTTCTCAATGCCCTCGATTCCCTGACCGTCAATATCGGTATAACCCAATAATTGAGCAGACTCCTCAACGGTCGGATAAAAACGACGATATTCTTTCTGCAATGAAACACCGGTAATTTTCAATTCACGAATATAATTTGCCATCGTCGGGGAAATTTGACGATCTAAATAAACAAATCGAGATTTAGGGTTTTTATTTAAACGTGAAATCAGCCCATTCAATGAAGTATTTAACGCTTCAGCTAAACGCTGCCAACGATCTTTTTCCATTAATGAATTTTTACTGAAAATTTCTTTCGGATCAGCAATGACAGAATAGTTTTCAACACTAACAGAAAGCAACTCACCATTACGATCTAAAATATCACCGCGAATATAAGGGATTTGTTCCGTACGGAGTGAACGTTTATTTGCTTCAGAAATTAATACATCTGATTGCACCAACTGCACATAAGCTGCTCTTGCCACCAATGCTGCTAATAGAGCCAAGACAATAACGATGGTAGACCAGTATCTACCCTTCACAAAACTGCTTGAGTTCTGACTATAACTAGAAGATTTTTTTTTCACCTTTGCCATTATTATTTACTGTCCTCTAATTATTCAATAATTAACACTTCCTGATCATCCTGTGTAGATTGCATTCCCAACTGTTTTGCAATCCCCTCAATACGTGTGCGATCACTCAATGCACTGTCTTCCAAACGCAAATTAAGTGCTTCGCTCTGCAATGCTTGATATTCCGTCTGCAACTGATTCTTTTCGCTGATCGCCAAACGGGTTAAATGCGTTACCCAAATGGTCGACACTGCGCTAATCAATAACGCAATCAACAACAGCATCACCGTTTTATTGGCTTGGAAAATATCATCCACAATAATTCGCCATAACGGATAACGATCATAACGATTAAAAATCATAATAACCTCTCTGCAACACGTAATACCGCACTTCGAGAACGGCTATTGACAGCAATTTCCTGTTCACTTGGCATAATTGCTTTACCGATAATCTTCAATTTTTGATTGCGTTCAATTTGATCTTCTGTCAACGGCAAGCCTCTTGGAATATCGTCACCTTTGCTCTGCTTTTTCATAAAACGTTTGACCAAACGATCTTCTAACGAATGGAAACTAATAATTGATAAGCGCCCTTGCGGTGCTAACACCTCAATGGCTGCCGTTAAAATTTTCTCTAACTCCTCCAATTCGCTATTAATAAAAATACGAATTGCCTGAAAACTCCGGGTTGCCGGATGTTTATGTTTCTCTTTAACCGGAATAGATTGTGCAATTAATTGTGCCAACTGAAGGGTGCGGGTAAGTGGTTCTGTACCGTTTAATTTGGCTTGTTGATTGAATTGAACAATATTTCTCGCAATACGTTTCGCAAAACGCTCTTCACCGAATGCTTTTAACACCCAAGCAAGATCACTTTCCGAAACCTGTTGTAACCATTGTGCAGCAGAAAGCCCTTTTGTCGTATCCATACGCATATCTAAAGGCCCATCCTGCATAAAACTGAAGCCGCGTTCCGCTTGATCGAGCTGTGGCGAAGAAACACCTAAATCCAACAAAATGCCGTCAATTTTGCCGATTAGCTGATATTTTTCGCAAATTTCATTAATTTCTGAAAAGTTGTGGTGTTCTATGGAAAAACGAGGATCCTGAATGGATTGCGCAGCGGCGATAGCCTGCGGATCACGATCAATCGCAATCAAGCGACCTTGTTCGCCTAACAAGGAGAGAATACGACGTGAATGACCGCCACGACCGAAAGTACCGTCAATATAAATACCGTTCGGCTTGATTGCTAAACCATCCACTGCTTCATTCAATAAAACAGTAAAGTGTGAAGGATCTGAATAGGTGACTTGTTCCATATAAAAATTCACTTATAAAAACAAAGTTTTTAACTCTTCAGACGTTGCCATCGTACCACTGCTACCAATTTGAATGTCTTGTTCGATTTGCTGCTGCCATCTGTCGGCTTGCCAAATCTCAAATTTGTTAAGCTGACCGACCAGCATAATTTCTTTTTCTAGGGCGGCATGTTGTCTTAATGCGGGACTAAGCAAGATACGACCGGTCTTATCCAACTCGCATTCTGTTGCATATCCCAACATAACACGTTGTAAACGTCGTCCAGTTTCATCAAAATTCGGTAATTGCAGTAATTTCTGCTCAATAATTTCCCATTCAGAGAGAGGATAAAGTAAAAGGCAAGGTTGACGAATATCGGCAGTACAAATTAATTGTCCCTGCTCTTTTTCCTGTAATTCTGCACGATAACGAGTCGGGATCGCCAAACGCCCCTTTGCATCAAGATTAATCAACGATGCGCCTCGAAACATACTCGTTACCTATAAAATGAACCGAAAAAGAGAATTTATTACCACTATTTACCACAATTTACCACTTCTTGCTAAGTCTATGCTTTGAAAACCCTGATTGCAAGCGATTAGTTCAATCTTTACAAAGAATTTTGGGGTGTCGGAAAAGAAAAATCTCATTATCTGCTGAATGAGCTATTTCAATATCAATTTGATAATGCTTTTCTTTCATTAACCCCAGTTCAGATATCACTGATGTACTAATCTGATACTATTCATCAAAGATTTTTTAGCAGTATTTAAATGGCGTTTTAGTTCTGTGATCGCTCCCAAGTCGTCTTGACTGACAATCTTCACTAAAACGGCTAAATGTTCTTCAACTGCTAAAATATTTCTTGTTTTTAAATCTCTGTTATCCCATTGATAATGAAAGTTAAAAATTATAGAAATCAGCTCAATAAAATCATTAATAAAGGGGTTATCCGCAGCAGATAAAATAATCGAATGAAATTGATGATCCAATTTGGCAAAATCAGTAAATTGTTCCGAAATATGTTCTCGAAGAACTCTATGTTCTTGTAGCAACATTCTCATTTGACTCCATCTCACATCTGATTGAGGCAAGTTCATAAAGCAATTTAAAGCGTGGCACTCCAACATTTCTCTTAATTCAAATAATTTATCGGCATAATGAGGCGTAAATGCGACCAATTGCCACTCTCCCCTACCTAAATTTTTAATAAGATTAAATCTGGAAAATTGTATGAGATATGCTCTAACTGAAAAAATATCAACATTTACATTTTTAGCTAACCATAACTCTGAAATTTTATCTCCAGGTTTAATCACTTTTGTTCTCACAATTTCTTGAAAGTAGGATTCAATTTTTTTAAGAGATTTCGGATCATTTTGCTTTGTTTTTAATAAACTAAATTTATCCTCTTCTCTTGGCTCCCTCGACACAACATAATTTTCATTCTGTTTCACTAAAATACCTTTTTTCAATAATTCAGATAAAACAGAACGGATTGTTGTTCTACTAACGTTATATAAAGAAGCAAGAATCACCTGCGAAGGTAAAGGTGAATCCAATACTTTTGCAGAAATAGCATCCATTACCTGATTAGCGACTTCATTTCTTAGTTCAAAATCTCTACTCATTTCTGACTTCCTTTTTATAAAAAACACATAAAAAACATTAAAACATTTTGTTATTCACATTACTACAACTAAGTTCTGAAATTCTTTTGCAAAGCACAAATAATAGCCCTGTTGTTAATTTTCAATAAGCAAAAGAAGGATTAAAAATGAAAGCGTTAGTTTGCAATAAACCTTTTGAATTTTCATATAAACAACTCTCAACTCCTACAATCGAAGAAGATCAAGTCTTGCTTAAAGTTGCTGCTGTTGGTATTTGCGGAACAGATATTCACGCATTTGGAGGAAATCAACCTTTCTTTAGTTACCCTCGTATTTTAGGACACGAAGCTAGTGGCATCATTGCTGACATTGGTTCAAAAGTATCTCAATGGAAAGTTGGTCAAAGAGTTGCACTGATTCCTTATGTTTCTTGTGGTGAGTGTGATGCTTGCCGAAGCGGACGCACAAACTGCTGTGAAAAAATTTCTGTTATTGGTGTTCACGAAGATGGTGCATTTAGCGAATATCTTGCTGCCCCTGCTAGAAATATCCTAGCTATAGATGATCAAGTTGATGATATCACTGCTGCATTAATAGAACCTTTTGCAATCAGTGCTCACGCAGTTCGCCGAGCAGAAATTAAAGCCGGAGATGATGTTTTAATCGTTGGTGCCGGTCCTATTGGTCTTGGTGCTGCTGCAATCGCAGCTGCTGATGGGGCAAATGTCGCTATTGCTGATACCAGTGCTGAAAGAAGAGAACATATTAAAACACAGCTTAAACTTCCAGCCTTTAATCCAATTGATGAAAAAGTGGAAAACTTCTTTAACGGGAAATTACCTCTTATTGTCATTGATGCCACTGGTAATCAAAAGGCAATGAATAATGATGTAAATCTCATCCGCCACGGTGGCAGAATTGTTTTTGTCGGTTTATTTAAAGGCGATTTCTCCATTCACGATCCTGATTTCCATAAAAAAGAAACCACTCTTTTAGGAAGTCGCAATGCCACTCCGGAAGATTTTGAAAAAGTACAATCACTTATGGCGCAAGGAAAACTAAGCGCTTCAATGATGCTAACTCATACGTTTAAGTTTGATCAGCTTGCAGAAGTTTTTGAAGAGCAAGTAGTAAACAATAAAGCATTAATAAAAAGTGTTGTCACTTATAAATAAAAAACAGATAAAAATCATAAATTAGCTATTTTTATCACATTATGTTGTTAGGTTCAGCTTGGATCTAACAACACCCAAGTTCACAAACCACCCAAAACTAAGTGAGGAAAATTATGCGTTTATTCAAAAAACCATTAACAACCCTACTATCTTTAGGACTATTTACCCTTTCTGTTAATGCTTTTTCTGCTACAGAAATTATGATTGCTTATGGTAATCAACCGGGCGAACCGATTGATAAAGCAATGCACTTCTGGGCAGATAAAGTGAAAGAAAAATCTAATGGCGACATTATCTTTAAATTATTCCCTTCTAGCCAACTTGGGAGCGAAACAGAAGTGTTAGAACAAGCTCGTTTTGGAGCTAATATTATTACCATTAGTGACTATGGAGCATTAATGGATATCGTTCCTGACTTAGGTGTTATCAATGCTCCGTACTTATCTCAATCTTTTGAGAAAAAATCTAAACTTCTACACTCCGATTGGTTTAAAGGACTTAGTGAGCAATTAGATAAACAAAATATTCATATCGTTATCCCAGATGTCATCTATGGAACTCGTCATCTATTGACTAAAAAACCGGTTACTAAACCAGAAGATTTGAAAGGTATGAAAATAAGAGTTCAGCATTCTAGAGTACCTTTACAAACAATAAAAGCTATGGGTGGAGTACCTACTCCTATGTCACTATCAGATGTTTACCCTGGTTTGTCTGAAGGAATTATTGATGGATTAGAAAATCCACCAGCCGTACTTTATGGTGGCAAATTTTTTGAAGTTGCAAAAAATCTAAATCTCACCGCACATTCAACCCATATGTCTCCTTTTGTAGTGGGAACTGCGTTTTGGGATACACTAACCCCGGAACAACAAAAAATTATTATTGATTCAGGTAACGAGATGGTTGTTTTTGGAGCCAATCAAGTACAAACCGCAGAGAAAGAAGCAATCGAAAACCTTCGCAAAGCAGGAGTGAAAATTAACCAAGTGGATATCAAAGCATTTTCCGATACTGTGAGAAGCAAAATACAAGAAGCATTCCCTGAGTGGACTCCTAACTTATATAAAAATATCCAAGCTCAATTAGAAACTTATTAATAACTTTGATACACGGCGTGTCCTTCACGCCGTTCTTTAACTTTGGAGGGATTTATGAATCAACAACCCCAACAAAAGAAATTTTGGCTTAGTGATATTGATGAAATCCTCGCATCATTTTTCTTAGCATTAATCGTTCTACTTTCAGGCTACGGAGTTATTATGCGCTATTTTCTTAATTCGCCTAGTGCCTGGGTAGAAGAAATGTGTGTTGTGTTCTTTATTTGGTTTACATTTTTAGCATCAAGTGCCTTATGTAAAAATAATGAACTTATTCGCATTGATTTCCTGTTAAGCAAACTTCCTCACAAAATAGCAAACTTTATCGATGGCGTTATACAGCCTTGCATTATGATCTTTGCGTTAGTTTTTATGATCTATTTAGGATTCAAATTATTACCAATGTCCAAGGTGCGTTTTACACCAACACTACATATTTCTTATCTCGCTATTTATGCAATTATTCCAATTAGTGCCTGCTTTATGCTTTATTACGAGATCAGAAAGATTGTCTATTACTTCAGAATTAATCATAGGAGTAAATTATGAGCGTAGTTATCCCTATTACAATTTTGTTAATTCTTTTTGTTATAGGAACTCCTGTTGCATTTTGTATTTTCATTTCCACACTCTGCTATTTTTTGATGAGTGATCTACCAATGATTATGCTTATTCAACGTTTAGCCGGAGGTTTAGAGTCTGTCACTTTATTGGCAATACCATTCTTTATTATGGCAGGTGTTTTTATGAATTACACCGGTATTAGTGCAAGATTACTAAAATTTTGTGAAGTTCTAACCGGACATATGAATGGTGGATTAGCTCAAGTTAATGTGGCATTAAGTACATTAATGGGTGGTCTATCCGGCTCAAATATTGCCGATGCCGCAATGAATTCAAAACTGTTAGTGCCACAAATGGTTGCTCGTGGTTATAGTGCTTCATTTTCTGCCGCTGTTACCGCAGCTGGCTCACTAATTACTCCGATTATTCCGCCAGGTATTGCAATGATTATTTACGGCTATGTGAATAATGTATCTATTGGCAGATTATTCTTAGCCGGCATTATCCCAGGAACATTACTCTGCATCATGATGATGATTTTGGTCTCAATCATTTCTAAAAAAAGAGGATATTTACCAATTAGAGAAAAAAGAGCAAGCTGCAAAGAAATTGCACTTTCCGCTAAAGATGCCGTTCTTGCGTTATTATTACCAATCATCATCATTGGTGGTATTAGAATGGGAATTTTTACTCCTACCGAAGCAGGTGCTGTTGCCGTCATTTATGCCATAATTTTAGGAACTTTAATCTATAGAAATATGAATATAAAACAACTTTGGTTGGCAACCAGGGAATCAGCTTTAGGAGCAGCTAATGTCTTATTAATTATTTGTATGGCTGTTGCTTTCTCTAAATTCTTAACTTGGGAACGTGTTCCTCAAGCATTAGCTCAATGGATGACAACTGTTGTTGATAGCCCAATCACATTCCTTATGTTAGTTAATATTTCATTGCTGATTTTAGGTATGTTTCTTGAAGGCAATGCCATTATGATCGTGCTTGCACCGTTACTTGCACCAATCGCCAATTCATATGGCATAGATCCTATTCATTTCGGTATCGTGTTTATTTTCAATGGTGCAATCGGAACCATCACTCCACCATTAGGCACAGTAATGTTTACTACTTGTTCTATCACAGAAGTACCAATTGAAAAATTTATTAAAGATGTCATTCCTTTTTGGGGACTACTTATCTTTGAATTAATACTACTGACTTATATTCCATCTATTAGCATCTGGTTACCAAACCTCGTTTATGGAATTGCAAATTAATGAAGGACAATAAACTATGAAACAACTCAACCGTACAAACTTTCCAGGAAAGCAATATCCAACAAAAATTATTCAATTTGGTGAAGGCAATTTTTTACGTGCTTTTATTGATTGGCAAATTGATTTATTAAATGAAAAAACTGATTTTAATAGTGGTGTAACCATCGTACGCCCGATTAATACCGACTTTCCGCCATCATTAAATACCCAAGATGGGCTTTATACCACCATTATTCGTGGCTTAAATGAAAAAGGCGAAGCGGTAAAAAAAGTCCGCATTATTCGTTCTGTCAATAATGAAATTAATCCATATCAACAATTTGATGATTACCTTCAATTAGCTCATAACCTTGATATTAAAATTATTTTTTCTAATACCACTGAAGCAGGTATTAGTTATCACGAAGGTGATAAATTAACTGATCGTCCAGCTGTAAGTTATCCAGCAAAATTGACTCAACTTCTCTATGAACGCTTCAAAGTTGTTAATGGTGATAATACTCAAGGTTTTATTTTATTGCCGTGTGAATTAATCGATTATAACGGCGTAACATTAAAACGTCTGGTGCTCCGCTATGCACAAGAATGGCAACTACCAACCCAATTTATCGATTGGCTAGAACAGGCAAATACTTTCTGCTCCACTTTGGTAGATCGTATTGTTACCGGTTATCCCCGCAATGAAGTAGAGCAACTCACTAACGAACTCGGCTATCAAGATCAATTCTTAGATACCGCTGAATATTTTTATTTATTTGTGATTCAAGGTCCAAAATCTTTAGAAAAATTGTTCCGTTTGGATCAACTTAAACTGAATATTTTAGTGGTTGATGACATCAAACCTTATAAAGAGCGCAAGGTGGCTATTTTAAACGGGGCGCACACTTCATTAGTACCGGTTGCATACCTTTCAGGTGTGGATTATGTTGGAGACGCAATGCAAGATCAACAATTGCGCCAATTTGTGATCAATACTTTAGCACAAGAAATTATTCCGGTACTCTCTTTACCACAAGAAGAATTACAACATTTTGCCGATGCAGTTATCGGACGTTTCCAAAATCCATTTATTCAGCACGCACTATTATCCATTTCCCTAAATAGTATGACCAAATATCGTACTCGTATTCTGCCACAACTATTAGCTTATCAGCAAAAATATAAAAAATTACCAGCTCGCTTAACATTCGCATTATCAGCTCTTATTGCTTTTTATCGCGGAAAACGTGATCAACAAATTATTCCATTGAAGGATGATCAAATTTGGTTAGATCATTTTGCAGACTGGTGGCAACAATGGGAGCAAAAAAAGCTTTCCACTAAACAGTTAGTTCAAAACGTTTTAAGCCAAACTGAACATTGGCAGCAGGATTTAACACAGATTCCTGATTTAGTGGATAACGTTGCAGAAAAACTTGATGCTATCCTCAATAAAGGAATACGTAACTCACTATCACAATATTGTTAGAGGAAATTATGAAGCAGTTTATTCAAATTCAAGCACAGGATAATGTTGCTGTTGCTTTACAAAATTTGACCGCAGGCACGGTTATTCCTCTTGCTGATAAAAAAATTATTCTAAAACAGGATATTCCACGTGGACATAAATTTGCTATAAAAGATATTGCTGAACAGGAAAACATTATCAAATATGGTTACCCAATCGGACACGCCAATTGTGCTATTGCGTGTGGTGATTATGTGCATACACATAATGTTAAAACCAATTTAAACGATATTAATGACTATAGCTATCAACCAAACTTTCCAGCAATTAGAATTAATGAGGCAGATCGTGAAGTACAACTTTATCGACGTGCCAATGGTGATGTTGCTATCCGTAACGAACTCTGGATTATCCCAACTGTCGGCTGTGTTGTCGGCATCGCTAATCAAATTCGCCAACAATTTTTACAACAAAATTCGGCAGATGACATTGATGGTGTATTCACTTTTTCTCACAGTTATGGTTGTTCACAACTTGGCGATGATCACCAAAACACCAAAGTAATGTTACAAAATATGGTTAAACATCCTAACGCTGGTGCAGTATTGGTGATCGGTCTTGGATGTGAAAATAACCAAATTGATGCATTTCGGGAAACTTTAGGTGATTACGATCCGCAACGTGTTAAATTTATGGTATCTCAACATTTTGAAGATGAAGTAGAAGCCGGATTAGAATTATTACAACAACTCTATCAACAGATGCGTAATGATCGTCGCCAATCAGGGAAATTGAGTGAAGTGAAATTCGGTTTGGAATGTGGTGGTTCTGATGGGTTATCTGGCATTACCGCCAATCCATTGTTAGGTAATTTCTCTGATTACCTAACCTCTCACGGCGGAACAACAGTATTGACTGAAGTTCCAGAAATGTTTGGTGCAGAACGCATTTTGATGAGCCACTGTCACGATAAACAAACCTTTGATAAAACCGTTGCTATGGTAAATGGCTTTAAACAATATTTTATTTCCCATCATCAACCTATTTATGAAAATCCCTCTCCAGGAAATAAATCAGGTGGGATTACAACATTGGAAGATAAATCCCTCGGCTGCACTCAAAAAGCCGGTCATAGCCAAATTGTTGATGTATTGAAATATGGCGAACGCCTCTCCAAAGCAGGCTTAAATCTATTGACTGCCCCAGGAAATGATGCCGTAGCGACCAGTGCATTGGCAGCTTGCGGTTGTCATATGGTGTTGTTCACCACCGGTCGTGGCACACCATATGGTGGTTTTGTACCAACAATGAAAATTTCTACTAATAGTGAATTAGCACAACGAAAACGCAATTGGATCGATTTCAATGCAGGACGTTTAGTTGAAGACATTGATATGCCTCAGTTATTGAATGACTTTATTAATAATATTGTTGAAATCGTAAACGGAAAACCAACAAAAAATGAAATAAACCAATTTAGAGAACTGGCAATATTTAAGAGTGGAGTAACTTTGTAGAAAAACGTTGTAAATAACCCAATACAAAAACGGCATAACCTACATTACAGTAAGTTATACCGTTTTTTAATAGCTAAAATTAAATGTCTAAATTAGCGTGCAATGCATTAGTTTCAATGAAATCACGACGAGGTTCAACTTCATCTCCCATTAAAGTAGTGAAAATTTGGTCTGCAGCCACCGCATCACGAATGGAAACTTTTAACATACGACGCGCTTCTGGATCCATTGTAGTTTCCCATAATTGCTCAGGATTCATTTCTCCCAATCCTTTATAACGTTGCACTGACAAACCACGACGAGATTCTTTCACTAACCAGTCAATTGCTTGTTCAAATGAAGTAATGTTAAAACGGCGTTCACCACGAGTAACATATGCTCCATCTTCAATCAGGTTGCGTAATTGATGACCAAGTTTCAATAATAATACATATTCACTGCCTTCGATAAAGTGGAAATCCAAGGCGTAATCGGTATCAATGCCGTGAGTACGCACGGTAATCACTGGCTCATATAAATGACGTTCAGCATTATATTGCACTTTTGAAGAATAATGTGTGCCGTGTTGTTCTTTGCGGCTCAATGTTGCTACTAGCGTATCCACCCAACTCTTCACTTCCGCTTCTTGCTGCATTAATGCCGGTGTTAAATCATCCTGATAAATCAACTCCCGCAAAATTGCCGCTGGATAACGGCGAGATACACGATTAATCATTTTATTAACTCGATTATATTCCGCTACCAAATTTTCCAGCGGTAACCCTTTCATTGCTGGAGCAGTCGAGTTGACATACAACGCCGCACCGTCTAACGCAATCGCCAATTCATATTGAGTCATCGCGTCGTCATCTTTAATATATTGTTCCTGTTTACCTTTCTTCACTTTGTAAAGCGGTGGTTGAGCAATATAAACGTGTCCACGTTCAATCAATTCCGGCATTTGACGATAAAAGAAAGTTAATAACAGGGTACGAATATGTGAACCATCCACATCCGCATCAGTCATAATAATAATGCTGTGATAACGCAATTTGTCCGGATTATATTCATCACGACCAATACCACAACCCAATGCGGTAATCAGTGCAGCAACTTCCTGAGAAGAAAGCATTCTATCAAAACGGGCTTTTTCAACATTTAAAATTTTTCCTTTTAACGGCAAAATTGCCTGATTTTTACGATTACGTCCCTGTTTTGCTGAACCACCTGCCGAATCTCCTTCCACAATATAGAGTTCTGATAATGCAGGATCACGCTCCTGACAATCCGCTAATTTGCCCGGCAATCCTCCCAAATCCAATGCACCTTTACGACGAGTCATCTCTCTGGCTTTACGTGCTGCTTCCCTTGCGCGGGCAGCGTCAATAATTTTTCCTACAATAATTTTGGCATCATTCGGATTTTCCAATAAATATTCTTGCAAACGCTCACCAACAGCGGATTCGACTACACTTTTCACCTCTGAAGAAACCAATTTATCTTTAGTTTGTGATGAAAATTTCGGGTCTGGTACTTTAACGGAAACAATTGCAACTAATCCTTCACGAGCATCATCTCCTGCCATTGCCACTTTCGATTTTTTGTTGTAACCCTCTTTTTCCATATAATTATTCAGTGTACGCGTCATTGCAGCACGGAAGCCAGCTAAGTGAGTGCCACCATCACGTTGCGGAATATTGTTAGTGAAACAGTATAAATTTTCTTGGAAACCATCATTCCATTGCAATGCAACTTCCACGCCGATACCATCCTTCTCGGTATTAAGATAGAAAGGTTTGCTATGAATCGGATTTTTATTTTTGTTTAAATATTCCACAAATGCTTGAATTCCACCTTCATAATGAAAATGATCGGAACGGTTAGTACGTAAATCTATTAAACGAATGGAAACACCTGAATTTAAAAATGAAAGTTCACGCAAGCGTTTAGATAAAACTTCATATTGAAATTCAGTATCGCTAAAAATAGATGGGCTAGGCCAGAAACGCACAGTTGTTCCTGTTTTATCGCTTTCACCGATAACTGCCAACGGTGCTTGTGGTTCCCCTAAACAGTAAAACTGTTCGTGAACGTGTCCTTCACGGCGAATAGTGAGCTGTAACTTATCAGAAAGTGCATTTACCACTGATACGCCCACGCCGTGCAAGCCACCTGAAACCTTATAAGAGTTGTCGTCAAATTTACCGCCAGCGTGCAATACCGTCATAATTACTTCCGCTGCAGAAACGCCTTCTTCTTCGTGAATACCAACTGGAATACCTCGCCCGTCATCCTGCACGGATACAGAATTATCTTCGTGAATAGTCACGATAATATCTTTACAATAACCGGCTAAAGCTTCATCAATCGCATTATCAACGACCTCAAACACCATATGGTGTAAACCTGTACCATCATCGGTGTCGCCGATATACATACCCGGACGTTTACGCACCGCATCAAGCCCTTTTAAAACTTTAATACTTGATGAATCGTAAGAATTTGACGTTTGATTTGACATAATTATTATCTCTAGTTTTATTCAAAAAATTAGTCTGAATTATAGCAGAAAAGGGCTTTAAATCCTAGAACATACCGATTTTATCGCCCCTGTTTTCGGAAGAAACAATACCTTAACGACGGCATTGCTGTGCGAATTGTTCGCTGGCTTGATCCAACCAACTTTGATTATGGGAAGCCGTTTGATTTTTCATATCACGCAACGCATCATAAATGGCTTGTTCCAGTGTCGGGATGTCCACCTGCTGCCAACAATTTAAATGTTGAAAATTGCTTTGCAAATCGGCAGCAAAAATAATGCCGCTGTAATAATCGTAAATATAGCCGTCAAAACCTTTTCCCTGATCATAAAGCTGATGTTTTAGCTCGGAAATCGGCTGTTTATATTTGCCGTTAAACCAATCAACAACACCGTGTGCAAAAGAATCAACATTAAAATGCTGATTAACTCGTCCTTGATAAGTCTGCTGTGTCGCCTGATAAACCGGTGCATAAGTGCTTTTCACCAGCTGCTCTTGTGGCAGATCAATCACCGGCTTTGCCTCGTGTTGCTGCGCACAGGCGGCTAACAACAAAATCGCTGTCATCAAAAATACTTTTTTCATTGTCTTATGTTTTCCTTGATATTCAATAAATCACTAATATACCTCAAGCAACGGATGATAAATTTTACAATTCAGTGTTATAATCGCAACTTAATTCATCCTTATAACAACTTTTAATTATGAGTCGTCAGAAAAAAACAAGAAAAATCAGTGATTTAATGCCTACACGTAAACAGGATAAAACCGATATTTCCAGCACTAAAAAAGGCAAAAAACCAACAAGATATGAGTTGGATAACAAGGCTTGGGAAGAAAAACGTAAGAAAAAACATAAAGGTCGCCCTTCCGGCAGCCGTTATGCTAACGCTGAAAAAGCGGATATGATTGTGGAGAATGTCAAAAAAGATCCGCGTGTCGGCAGCCGTAAGAAAATCCCACTCATTGTGGAAGAAGTGAATCACCAAGAGAACAGTTCCGCTGAACCAATCGAGATTGTTATTCGTCCGAAAAAAGAACGTTCCGCCGAACAGGAATTATTTGAGTTGGAAAATAACGAAATTCTGAATCAATTGCTTGATCAACTCGAAGCGGGAGCAAAACTTTCGAAGAAAGATCAAGAATTCGTTGATCAATGTTTAGATCGTATTGACGAATTAATGGCAGAATTAGGTATTGAGCCGGAAGATGACGATGAGCAGGATCTTTACTATCAATTTGAAAAAATCAATATCAACCAATTTAAATAAATTACAATGAATATTTCAGTATTACTATTAATTGTCGGCTGTGTCATTATTATTGCAATGGCAAGCTATCTTGTTTGGTTACTGCTTGCCATTAAAAAGCAGAAACGCTTGTTACAACAAGCTTATCAACAACGAATGGATCGATTGTTAGAAAGTATCGAAATTATCGCCAAAGCAATGTTGAGTGATGAATGCAATCATTCCGAGGGTGTGTTACGCTTAAAACCATTGTTAGAAGCTTATGGTAAAATTCAGCTGAATGCTTTCCCAGCGATGCAAGAACTCTACCTCACCGTTAAAGATATGCCTGTTAAGGAAGAACGCCAGGCATTAGATAAAAAAGAGAGAAAAAAGCTCGATCTCACAAGGGAAAGTAAAGAAGCAAAATTAGAAAAGCAAATTAAGTTGGAGTTGCCTCAATTACTTGAGGGTCTTAAATAATCATAATTAGTGGGTATTTATTATGTCAGAAATTTTATGGGATCATAATCTGATTCGAAAATATAACCAATCAGGGCCGCGCTATACTTCATATCCTACTGCGTTAGAGTTTAATGAAGTTTATAACAATGATGATTTTATTATGGCGGCAGAACGTTATCCAACGCGTCCATTATCATTATATATTCATATTCCTTTCTGTCATAAGCTTTGCTATTTCTGTGCGTGTAATAAAGTAATTACACGCCACCAACATAAAGCGGATATCTATTTGGATTACTTGGAAAAAGAGATCCGAACTCGTTCCTCTTTATTTGCTCAACGAACCGTTACTCAAATCCACTGGGGCGGTGGCACACCAACTTATTTAACTGAAGAGCAATCTGAACGTTTAATGTCAATGTTACATCGCTACTTTACTATTAATGAAAAAGCAGAAATCAGCATTGAAATGGATCCTCGTGAAATTGAACTTGCTATGTTGGATCACCTACGTAAAATCGGTTTCAACCGCATCAGTATGGGCGTGCAGGATTTTAACAAAGAGGTTCAAAAAGCAATCAATCGAGAACAGGATGAACAGTTTATTTTTGATTTAATGCATCACGCTCGTGAGTTGGGCTTTCAATCTACCAATCTTGATTTGATTTACGGTTTGCCGTTGCAAACATTAGACAGCTTTATGTTTACCTTGCAGAAAGTGCTTGAATTAAATCCTGATCGCTTAAGTGTTTTCAATTACGCACATTTACCGACACGTTTTGCCGGTCAACGCAAAATTAAACAGGAAATGTTGCCTTCACCGGAAACAAAATTATCTATACTGCAAAATACCATCGAATTTTTAACCAGTTCCGGTTACAAATTTATCGGAATGGATCACTTTGCTAAACCGGATGATGAATTGGCTATTGCGCAAGCAAATGGCGTTTTACATCGTAATTTCCAAGGCTACACCACTCAGGAAGAGTGTGATTTGTTGGGAATGGGGGTTTCCGCCATCAGCTTATTAGGTGACACTTACGCACAAAACCAAAAAGAATTAAAAAGTTACTATGCCGACATTGAGACTCGTGGTATTGCTTTAAACAAAGGTTTAGTAATGACACGTGAAGATTGCTTACGGCGTGATGTAATTAAAGCATTAATTTGTAACTTCAAATTAAAATTTGAAGTTATCGAACAACAATATCAAATCAACTTTAAACAACATTTTGCTGAAGATTTGGCTCTGCTTGCGCCTTTAGTTGAAGATGGGTTACTTAGCATTGATAATGAAAGTATTACTGTTTCATCAAAAGGTCGTCTATTAATTCGTAACATCTGTATGTGTTTTGATACTTACTCTCGTCAGCAAGCGAAACGTCAGCAATTTTCACGTATTATTTAATCAAAAGGATTTCGGATGAATACTTTACAATTTATCGTTCAAACCGTTATTGGCATCTATATTTTTATTTTAGTCGCAAAAGTCTGGTTGCAATATTGCAAAGTTGACTTCTACAATCCGCTTTCGCAAACATTAGTTAAATTAACACAACCAGTGTTATTGCCGTTACGTAAGATCGTACCAATAAAATATGGCATTGATTTTGCAGCAGTTTTAGTTGCTTTTATTCTAGGAGCAATCAAACTACCTTTACTCTATTTTGTTGTTTCCGGACATCTTTCCTTAGAACTTCCTTATGTTCTATTATTAGGTGTACTTTCCGTCGTTAAAGCGTGGGGGGAAATGATCTTTTGGGCAATCTTTTTACGAGCTATTTTAAGCTGGTTCAGTCGTGGCGGAAACCCGTTAGATTATGTGTTATATCAAATTAGTGAACCATTGCTTGCACCAATTCGCCGGATTTTACCTCGTACCGGAATGCTTGATTTTTCAGTAATGGTTTTAGGAATTATCCTTATTTTACTAAATAACATATTGTTCGATCTCTTCGGTCAACTTTGGATGATTGCATAATGGCAGTCAACCGCACTGAAAATGGGTTGTTGTTAAATATCATTCTTCAACCCAAAGCCGGCAAGGATCAAATTGTCGGCTTATATGGCGATGAATTGAAAATCACTATTACCGCACCGCCTATTGACGGCAAAGCCAATGCCCATTTGCTTAAATTTCTTAGCAAACAATTTAAAGTCGCCAAAACACAAATTGAATTACGCAAAGGCGAATTAAGCCGACATAAGCAGGTTTTTATTCCCTCTCCCGAACAAATTCCCCAGCCTATTCTGGATCTACTTGAATAGCACTCCGATTTTATTCAGATTCTTATCGACCTACGGCGTTAGTTGTCATTATTCTCGCTTAAATCCGTACTGAAACAACGATCACAAGGATCGCTTTTTTTCAAAAAAATTTCTCTTCTGCCACTATTTCACCATTAAAAATTTTATCTTTTTGATGCCAAACCCTTGTTTTTTTTTTTTTTTTTTTAAACTAAGAAAGTTTTTGTTTACTAAAACAGTTTAGTAGCAAAACAAAGCTTTCATTGTATTTTTTATTAATTTCACAACACTTTTAACGGAGATTTCTATGCAAAAACTTCCTTTTAAACAAATTGCGCTTGTTACACTTTTTTCACTAGGTATTGTTGCTTGTGGGAGCTCCGGTGGTGGTAACAATTCATCAAGCGGTACTTATGCAATTGGTGATGTAAGATTTGAGAGAGATGGCGCAGGAGAACTCGTTGATGCAAGACATAAAATTGTTAATGCGTCGGAGAGTAATGCAAGCGTTTATAAACAAGTTTATGAAACACTCGTCAATCAAACAGGAGAAAATGCGTATCATCAATCCTATACTGCTTATGGATTACACAATATGGGAACATCTGATTCACCGGACTATCGTGTTGTTTTTGCAGCAAAAGATATACCTAATACCCTACCAACTAACTTAGATGCCAGTTATCAAGGAAAAGCTATTTTCACTGATCCAGAACAAGCAAATCAATTCTTAAGCGGTACAATGAATATGACCATTAAGGATGAGGGAATTACTGGAGCGTTTGACTTTGCTCAAAATGGAAAACTTACTATTGGCGGAGAAATTAACACTGAAGAAAATATGGCTGAAATCAGCAAAATGGGTAATGGGCGTGCTTTTAATATGTTCGGTGAAGTAAACGGTGATATTAAAGGTTATACCCTTAACGGTTATTTCTACGGTTCTGTTGCAGGTAAACAATATGAAGAGGTTGTGGGTGCAATAACCGGTAATTTAAAACAAGGAACGACACAGATTGAAGCGCAAGGCGTATTCGCTGGTAGCAAACAATAATATAACCAATCAATACACTTCATAAGAAGTGTATTGATTATTCTGTAACATTAATGTTTTATGACCATAATGAAAAATAAATTTCTCTTTCCTTTAATCCTTTTTTTATCATTCTCTGTTCAAGCAAATTCTGTTGTATCTACAGAAAATATGCCAAACACTAATATTGATTTTTGGCAAGAACAATTTAAAAATAATAAAGACCTTACTGAAAAAGGATTAAATCTTGCTATTCAACAAAGAGATTTTAATTTAATTAATACATTTTTATCTTTATATCTAACTTTTCCTAAACCGGATCAGTTCTTAGTTCTGTTCGCTGAAAGTCTTTTAGCTCAGAATGAACAAAACTATACCAAATCGATCAATTTATTACGACGAATCCTTGCTATCAATCCTAAATTAAATCCGGTACGGCTCGAATTAGCCAAAGCTCTCTTTTTAAATCAACAAAATAATGAAGCACAAGCGCAATTTGAGCTTGTCAAATCAGATAATTTACCTCCGGCTCTTGAACAACTCATTGATTTATATCTTGAAGCAATTCAACGACGTAATCGTTGGTATAGTCAATTTAACGCCTATTATACCCAAACCGATAATGTCAATAACGTTTCTTCAGATATAAATATTGGGAATACAGGTTTTCGGAAAAATCCAAGTATGCTGCCTCAATCGGCACACGGTATTGCTTTTAGCAACAACATAGGAAAAGATTTCAATCTAATATCTACGCATTATCTTGCCTTAGGAAACTATCTTAATGGTAAATACTATTGGGATAATCACGATTATACTGATATTCAAGATCGCCTTAATCTAGGCTATAAATATAAAAATGCAGTTCAACAATTAGCAATTTTACCTTTTTATCAATGGCGATGGGTAGCTAATAAACGATATCAACAAAGTTATGGTATTTCCCTAGCGTGGTCGCATTGGCTAAATAATCATTTTCAATTATCTAACACACTTGAATACGCAAAAAATAAATATTCACAAACCAAAATATTAGATGGGAATAGCAAATCCATCTCCAGCACTTTATTTTGGTTACCGAAAAGCACTCAATTTATATATATAGGATTTGATGCACTGTGGGAAAATACACAAGAAAAGCAATATTCTCATCATACGCATAGCCTACGCTTAGGTTGGAAACAGGAATGGAAGCTTGGAATTTCTAGTCAGATAAATTTTTCTATTTCAAAACGTAAATATCATGATCAAGCTGTACTAGGGGGCATTTTACCGCTTAATAAAACGAGGAAAGATCATATCTATCAAGCTAACTTAACCCTATGGAAACGTGATTGGCAATGGTGGAATATTACACCAAAACTACAATTTAATTGGAAACAACAGGTAAGTAATATTCCGTCAATGTATTCTTATACAGATAAGAACATCAATCTGTTATTTGAAAAACAATTTTGATTAAATATTTGGAATTAAATATTTACCAAAATCTTCAATTAAAAATCACTATCTATTATCCACGCTGCTTTTTAACCAATAAAAAAGCCTGATATCGAAAATATCAGGCTTACTCCAAAATTCCATCTCTCGCTTAGTGGTGATGATGCCCACCGCAGCCACAGCCACCGTGTCCACCTCCGCAGCAGCCATCTTCATCATCGTGATGATGATGTCCTCCGCAACACCCCTCACCTTCTTGATGTAAATGACCATGTGCAATCTCTTCTGCTGTAGCTTCACGCACAGAAACAACTTCAACAGTGAATAATAAAGTTTGACCGGCAAGCATATGGTTACCATCAACTACTACATCTTCGTCCGTTACTTCAGTAATAACAACCGGTAATGGTCCGATGTCAGTGTCAGCAATAAAACGCATTCCCGCCTGTAACTCATCAACACCGTGGAACACATCTTTCGGCACACGTTGCACTAAATTGTCATTATATTCACCATAACCCTCTTGTGGTGATACTTTCACGTCAAATTTTTCACCAACTTCTTTGCCTTCCAATGCATTTTCTAAGCCGATAACAAGATTATTGTGACCTTGTAAATAAAGTAACGGTTGATTCGCAGGTGCTTCATCTACTAACACACCATCTTCAGTACGAACTTGATATGCAATACCTACTACGTAATTTTTTGCAACTTTCATTAATTTCTCCAATTATTTAGGGATAAAGTGCGGATTGTAACGGAATTTCTACTTTTCCGATAGAGCAATAACAACATTTGCCTCAATCGATAATTGAGATTCCCCCGGTGTAAAACTAACAGCATTACCATCTTCCTGTATTTCAGCAACTTTAGCCATACGCAAAGGCGCTGCTCTCATCATATAATCAACATTATTTTGGTCGATATTCATATTAATAATTCGATATTGATTGTAATGTAATCCAGATTTGATTAATTCCGCCTGTTGCTGTACCTGTGTCAACAATGACTGCAATAACTTATCTCGTTGCTGTTTTTGCAATTCAGTAGAAACAAAAAATTTGGTTGACTGTACAAGGAAATCTTTCGGTAAATCCGAAACAAATTGTGCAATTTCACTAAAACTATTACTTTCTAACACTAAATTCGCTTTTAACGTCCAACTTGCCACTTTGCCTTTTTGATCATAATTAGCGTAACTTTGTCGTTGATTATTGGATAATTTAATATTTTTATATTGTTTTATTTTAGTGACCGCCTTTTCTACCCGCTCCTCAATTTCCTGAGAACTTTTCGCCGAAAGATGCTCTCCGGTGAGTTGAGTGCTGATAATTAACTGAACTTTATCTTGAGGAACAACCGTTTCAGCTGAAACCCTAAAACTGACTTTTAATGTTTCTTCACTATTAGTCGGCTCCGCTTTTACCGGCGAAGCTACCATCATTAAACAACAAACAAAACCTGAAAAATAGTGAATAAATGTTTTTTTCATATGACTCCTTTAGAAAATAACAAAACAATTAAAAAGCTAGTCTATTCGCTGTCAAACCAACCACGAATAAACTGAATAGATAAAAATAATGTTACTAACAATATGACATATAAGATATAGCTCACAATTGGTTTTGAAGCAGTAGCATCCTGCGCAACCTCTTTAATCGAAACGACATTACTGAACTCATCAAACATTGTGATACGCCACCCATAATATTTTACTTCAACCAATTTACGCTCGTTAGCAAAGCCCTGAGCTTTAGCTTGCAAATTAGCTGAATCAAACTTGAAGTAGAAAGGAAACCCCCATCGAGTGTCTTCATTACGATACACCATCACTTTATCTGTTTTGGGGTCTTGTGTATAAATATAATAAACATCACGTGTTGGTCCATCTGCCGGATTAGATTTAGTAATCGGACCATCCTTATCAACACGTTTGACTTCAACGCCCGTCACTTCTTTGATTGCATAACTTGGAAAGGTATAATTTACTCCTGCAGCCAAAATCAAATGCACACATAACGTAACTAATAGGAAAAACCAAAAGAAAAAACGGCGTAATGTAGAATGCTGAGCCATAATTATTTCCTCATTTCATAGATAACATTGCTTTATCCTAGCATATTATTGTGACAAATTAACGCCAAATAAGTTGCTAAAATTATTAGTAGTGATCTGGGCTAACTCTTCAACGGAAACACCTTTTAAGGTTGCAACATATTCACACACCTCTCTGACATAAGCAGGCTGATTTTGTTTACCACGATATGGCACCGGCGCAAGATAAGGGGAATCCGTTTCTACTAGAAGACGTTCAAGCGGCACGTGACGGATCACTTGACGAATATCTTCTGCATTTCTAAAGGTGATAATACCGGAAACAGAAATATAAAAACCTAATGCTAATGCCTGCTCCGCAAACCATTGATTTTCAGTAAAACAGTGGATTACACCACCACAACGTTCAGCATGCTGTTCCTGCAATAAACGAATAGTATCTTCTCCAGCAGAACGGGTATGAATAATCACCGGTTTCTTAAATTCATTAGCAATATCAATCTGCTGTGCGAAACAATCTTGTTGCTGCTGCTTATTATCCGCACTGTAATAGTAATCTAAACCGATCTCACCTACCGCCACCACTTCAGGCAAGGCAATAATCTCTCTCAATTTGGCACTATCAAATACCTCTTCACCAATATCCAACGGATGTATACCACAAGAATAGGAAATATCATTACGATGCGATAACTGCTGTTGTAGCTGGTGAAAGCGAGAAATACCTACGCCAATTGCCAAGCAGTGTTTCACATCACGCTGTTTCGCTTTTTCCAACACCTCATCCACATTTTTATGTAAAGCTTCATAATCTAATGCGTCTAAATGACAATGGGAATCTACAATAAACATTTTTTAACCTTCAAATACCTGTTCTATCATTTTAATTAATCCATCTGTAATAATCAGTTCCTGATTTACACCATTAATCGACATTAAATCTGCGCGCATTTGCCGAACAATTAGCAATGCACGATAAATTTTTAATGTCGGTACTGCTTGCGCAAATGCGATAATCCCAGATTGCAAATCCCGACATAACCAATTTTGATAAATATGCAAACTGCATTTCAAAGTATCTAATAAAAATGATTCCAACCAATTAAGCTGTGTAACTGATTGTTCTGTTTCAAAATAGGGCAACAATATAAGTAAATTTTTATTGCGATAAAATTTCCAAAATTGTCGTAAAAAAGCGAGTCGTTGCGCAATTTCCCCTTTTTCTAAACTGATTTTAGCAGCGAATGGACGTTGATAATTCATCAACAAAGCTGTTTTCATTTGTTCAAGATCGGAAAAACCTTGCTGTTGCAACCAATCTATTCCTTGTTGCATTGTCGGTAATGGCAATGCCCATTGCTGACAACGACTCTGAATCGTTGCCAATACACGATGTTCAACATTAGTTTGCAAAATAAAATAGCAATCTTCTGTCGGCTCTTCTAATGTTTTCAACAATGCGTTAGCAGCAGCTTCCGTAAGCTGTTCTATTCCTTGTAAATAAACCACTTTTGATGTTTGCTGTTGACTGCGACGAGATAGCTTATCCGCCACTTCACGAATCGTATCAACGCTGATTTTTTTGCCTTCTTCACTATGAATAAAATAAAAATCGGGATGAGAATGATGCAAAAAAAGTTGACATTGACGACAATGCCCACAAGCTTCTTGTGGTTGTTTATCTTCACACAACAACCATTGAGCTAAGGCAAAACAAAATTGCTCAGCTCCATTATTATCGGCACTGCGAATTAACAGTGCGTGATGTCCGTAACCAGCTAAAAATGCTTGTATAATTTGTTGATAAATCGGAAATACCCAAGGTAAATCCACTATTTTTGTTGTTGAAACCATTGTGTAATTGCTTTTCTAAGTTGTTCATTTACCTTTGAAAAATCTAAATTGGCATTAATAGTAATACTCTTCTCATCATCATTAACCAGTTGCAAATAGCGTTGACGAGTACGTTGGAAAAAATCTATCTGCTGCTGTTCAATACGATCCAACTCACCTCGGCTACGCGCTCTTGCTAATCCGATTTCAGGCTCAACATCCAAATAGAGCGTTAAATCTGGTGTAAAATCACCTAGTACCGCCTTTTTTAAGGTCATCAACAAATTAATGTCCAAACCACGTCCACCACCTTGATAGGCTTGTGATGATAAATCGTGTCGATCACCAATGACCCATTTACCTTGTTCCAATGCTGGTTTAATCACATTTTCCACCAATTGAACTCGAGCAGCATAAAGCATCAATAATTCTGCTTTATCGGTAATAACTTCATCACCTTCGCCCTGCTTGATTAATTGACGTAATTTCTCCGCCAGTGGTGTGCCACCCGGTTCACGCGTGAATACGAACTCCTTTATACCTAGTTCTTTCAGTACAGCCACTACGGTCTCTCTTGCACTGGTTTTTCCCGCACCCTCCAAACCTTCCAGTACGATAAATTTTGCTATCATTCTTTATTTCCTTGCTGCGCTTTCCAATTTCGATACCAACGTAAATATTGCTGTACCGCACGATTATGTTCATTTAATGAACGACTAAATTTGTGTCCGCCACTACCGTCAGCAACAAAATAGAGATAATCTGTATCCGCCGGATTTGCCGCTGCTTCCAACGATGATTTATCCGGCATTGCAATCGGTGTAGGCGGTAAACCATCAATAACATAGGTATTATATGGCGTTGTTGCATTCAAATCCTGCTTACGGATATTGCCTTGATAATGTTCGCCCATTCCGTAAATCACGGTCGGATCAGTCTGCAATTTAATACCTCGTTTTAATCTATTGACAAAAACAGAGGCAATTTGTGGACGTTCCGACACAATAGAACTCTCTTTTTCAATAATTGAAGCTAAAATTAACAGCTCATATTCTGATTTTAACGGCAATGATTTATCTCGTTGTTCCCACGCCTGTTGCAATGTTTTTTGCATTTTATCTGCAGCGCGTTTTAACAGGGCAAGATCGGTTGAATTTGCAGTGTAATAATAGGTGTCAGGATAAAGCCAACCTTCAAGTTTACCTACTTTCACTGCCTCTTTCGGCAAGCCCAAAAGCTGATAAATTTCAGCTTCATTCTTATCTTTTAAATTGTGTTGAAGATACGGAGCTGCTGCCAAAGCTGCTTTCCACTGTTGAAATGTCGTTCCTTCCGGTAACGTTAAAGAAAATTGAACCTCTTTTCCACTGTGTATCAATGACAATAATTGCTCAAGATTATTGATATTCTTAAGAGAAAATGTGCCGGCTTTCAAAGTATATTCCGGATGTAGCTTAAATAGATAAGGCAAACCCCAAATCTTTTTGTCGATTAAACCTTGCTGCAATAACAATTCGGAAAATTGCTTACTACTCGTCCCTTTCTCAATCGTTAATAACTGCTCCGGCTGATGTGAAATCGGTAATGTCAATAACTGAATGAGATGACGATAAATCAATGTTGCCGCTACAGCTACACTAATGATTAAAACCAATAAAAAGATAAGAAATTTTTTCATTCGACTAAATAATGCTTTTAAAAAGGAGCTAAGTTTAGCATAAAATCATTTTGAATAAGACCAAGAGAACATTTAAAAAATAGCACACGCTAAGATGTGCTATTGAGAATCTATTTTTTTGCTGCCTGTAACGCTTGTAGAATATCCGATTTAATATCTTCAATATTCTCTAGACCAACTGAAAAACGTAATAAGCGGTTGCACACGCCACGCACAACTCTCTCCTCTTCAGGAATATCCATATGCGTTTGTGTTGCCGGATAAGTAATAAAACTTTCTGTACCGCCCAAACTCTCAGCAAAAGTAATTAATTTTAATGCTTTTAAAAATGGCACTACCCATTTTTCTTCACGCAATCGAAAAGAGAGCATTCCGCCTTTATTCGGATAAAGCACATCGGTAACATCATCCAAGTCATTTAAAAATTTTGCTATTTGTCTCGCATTTTGTTGGTGGCGCTCAACACGTAATGATAGTGTTTTTAACCCCCTGATGGTTAAATAACAATCAAATGGAGCCAACACAGCACCAGCACCATTTTGCATATAATAAAGACGATCACAAAGTTCCTGTCCTTTTGCTACAATCAACCCAGCCAACACATCATTATGCCCAGCGATATATTTAGTTGCACTGTGAATAACAATATCCGCACCATGCTCAATCGGTCTAAACAATACAGGTGTTAAAAAAGTGTTATCCACAATCAGTAACAAATTATGTGCTTTTGCCAATTTAGCAATGGCGGAAACATCGCACTCTTCCATCAATGGATTGGATGGTGTTTCCACAAAAATCGCTTTTGTATTTGATGTAATTGCCGCTTCGATTGCTTCCAAAGAGGCTGTATTAACGTAAACCGGTTTAACTCCGTGATTATTTTTGTAACAAAAATCCAATAAACGATACGTGCCACCATAAACATCACTAGAAATAATCCACTCATCCGGGCTAGTAAACAGGCTCATAATCAGTTGAATAGCCGCCATACCTGATGAACAGGCAAAACCACGATCGCCTTGCTCTAAACGTGCAATACCATCTTCCAATACTTGGCGAGTCGGATTTTTAGTTCTGATATAGTCGAAATTATCTTTGGCAATGCCTTTAATATCGGTATGACCAAATGCAGTTGAAAGATGAATCGGGGTTGCAACAGCGCCGGTTGTAGCATCAGTACGATTACCAAGCTGTACTAATAAGGTGTCTATTGATTGTTGTGCCATAATGATTCCTAACAAAATTTAAAATATTTTTATATCAAACTCATCATTCTTGCATAAACAGCTATGACAGAAAAGGGATTCTATGTAAATCATCAAATTATTCACATTTATGGGTAAAAAAACGGCATTAATTTTTAATCCTTAATTAATAAGTTTCTTTTTTCATCAATCAGACAAGAAATTAAAAATAATCGTTTGACAAAAAAATTCAATTCCGTAAAATGCGCCTCGTTGATTAGCGATGCTGTTAGCATAATTAATCTAAGCGGGAATAGCTCAGTTGGTAGAGCACGACCTTGCCAAGGTCGGGGTCGCGAGTTCGAGCCTCGTTTCCCGCTCCAATGCCCGGGTGGTGGAATCGGTAGACACAAGGGATTTAAAATCCCTCGGCTTTCGAGCTGTGCGAGTTCAAGTCTCGCCCCGGGCACCATTTAATAATAAGCGGGAATAGCTCAGTTGGTAGAGCACGACCTTGCCAAGGTCGGGGTCGCGAGTTCGAGCCTCGTTTCCCGCTCCAATAAATGGCGTGTTAGCAGAGAGGTTATGCACCGGATTGCAAATCCGTGGAGCTCGGTTCGATTCCGGGACACGCCTCCATAAAACATAAATATTCGCCCGGGTGGTGGAATCGGTAGACACAAGGGATTTAAAATCCCTCGGCTTTCGGGCTGTGCGAGTTCAAGTCTCGCCCCGGGCACCATTTATATCCTTTCAAATCAATATCTTATATTTTCCATTTATAACGTTACTTTATTAATTTTTCTCTTGGTGGCTGTTTGGTGGCTGTAAAACCAAAATTTTTTTCTCGAAAAAATAGCTATTTTTTTGGTGGCTGTTTTGGTGGCTGTTGTGACAAAAACAGATGTCACATTTATCATTTTTTCACCAATTTCCCACGTAAAATCGCCCTTTTTCTTTATTCATCATAGTGATAGCCGAAAATTTACTTTATTTTTCATTTTCCCAAACTGAAAACCGCTGTAATTTACTGAAAAATTTCAGTTAAGATCATTTTAATGCGATCTGTTTCACTACAAGAATAACAAATAATATCTTTATTTCACCAACTGTTACAAAAAAAGCTGATACTTTAGGATATCAGCTTTTCATCAATAAGAACTAATAACAGTCAATGTATTATTTATTTTCGCTTTTTAATTCTTCTGCTTTATCAGCTACTGCTTTTGCAGCATCTTCAACTTTCTCTACCGCTGCATCTTTCGCATCAATTACAGCTTCTTTAGCCGCATCTACTTTTTCTGCTGTAGCCTGTTTTGCTTCTTCAACTTTCGCTGCCGCTGCATCTTTTGCATCAATTACAGCTTCTTTAGTCGCATCTACTTTTTCTGCTGTAGCCTGTTTTGCATCCTCAACTTTCTCTGCTGCTGCATCTTTTACATCAATTACAGCTTCTTTAGTCGCATCTACTTTTTCTGCTGTGGCCTGTTTTGCTTCTTCAACTTTCTCTGCTGCTGCATCTTTCGCATCAATTACAGCTTCTTTAGTCGCATCTACTTTTTCTGCTGTAGCCTCTTTTGCTTCTTCAACTTTCGCTGTTGCTGCATCTTTTGCATCATTTACAGCTTCTTTAACATCATTTGCAGCTTGTTTTACATCTTCCACAGCTTTTGTAGCAACATTAGCCGCAGATTCTTTAGTATCTTTATCAAAACAACCTGTTAAAGCCAAAGAGGCACTTAAGACTAATGTAGCTAATAGTGTTTTTTTCATTACCAATTCCTTCTTGAGTTAATTACAGGGTAATCCATTAGGATTTATTAAAAATAAGCCTGCTTTTTATAAGCGACTTTCTACTAGACAACAATTTTTAGAGCATTACTCATCAATTGTTCTTAATAATTCATTGATTCCTACTTTTCCACGTGTCTTTTCATCAACCTTCTTCACAATTACTGCACAATATAAGCTATGTGAGCCATCTTTGCTCGGCAAACTACCAGAAACTACAACCGAACCTGCTGGCACACGACCATAATGGATCTCACCGGTTTCACGATCATAAATTTTGGTACTTTGACCAATAAACACACCCATCGAAATGACAGAACCTTCTTCGACAATTACACCCTCCACAATTTCAGATCTTGCACCAATAAAGCAGTTATCTTCAATAATAGTTGGATTTGCCTGCAATGGTTCCAATACACCACCGATTCCAACACCACCGGATAAATGAACATTTTTACCAATTTGTGCACAAGAACCAACTGTTGCCCAAGTATCAACCATTGTTCCTTCATCTACATAAGCGCCGATATTGACGTAAGACGGCATCAATACCGTATTTTTAGCAATAAATGCACCTTGACGTACTGCTGCCGGAGGAACAACTCGGAAACCTTCTTGTTTAAAACGTTCTTCATCGTAATTCGCAAATTTCATCGGTACTTTATCGTAGTATTTTGTTTCAGCACCATCAACAATCTGATTATCATTAATACGGAAAGAGAGTAACACGGCTTTCTTTAACCACTGATTAACCACCCACTCACCATTCACTTTTTCAGCAACACGACGTTTACCTTTATCAAGATCTTGGATAACCTCTTCTACTGCGGCTCTTGTTACTGCATCCACTGTAGTTGGCGTAATTCCAGCACGTCTTTCAAACGCTTCTTCAATAATTTGTTGTAAATTTGACATAGTTTTCCCTATCAATAATTCCAAAAAAGAAGGCTAGTTTTATCATATTTTGCCGTTAAGCAAAAGATATTTCTAAAATCACTTGTTTATTAAATAGACTTTAGAAAATATCCGATTTCTAAATTTAATAAAGAATAAATCACCATTGTTCCTTTATCTTATTTACATAATCCAGACAAAAACGACAAAATAAAAAAGGGTTACCATTTCAGTAACCCTTTGATTTATTAATATTTAAACTAATTTAATGCTTTAAGGATATTATCCACACTCTCCTTCGCATCACCAAACAACATCTGTGTATTTTCTTTAAAGAATAGTGGATTTTGTACACCTGCATAGCCAGTATTCATTGAACGTTTAAACACCACAACATTTTGTGCTTTCCACACTTCCAATACCGGCATACCTGCGATTGGGCTGCTAGGATCATCCTGTGCGGCTGGGTTTACTGTATCATTTGCCCCAATAACCAACACAACATCGGTATCAGCAAAATCATCATTGATTTCATCCATTTCCAATACAATGTCATAAGGCACTTTAGCTTCCGCTAATAATACATTCATATGACCAGGCAAACGACCTGCAACCGGATGAATACCGAAGCGGACATTGATACCTTTTTCACGCAATTTTTGGGTAATATCCGCCACCGGATATTGCGCTTGCGCTACTGCCATTCCATATCCTGGAGTGATGATAACGGAACTCGCATTTTTCAACATTTCCGCTACTTCTTCCGCTTTCACTTCACGATATTCGCCCTGTTCTTCATCGCTTTTCGCAACAACATCATTACCAAAACCGCCAGCAATAACACTGATAAATGAACGATTCATCGCCTTACACATAATGTAAGAAAGAATTGCCCCTGAAGAACCAACTAATGCTCCGGTAACAATCAGTAAATCATTATTTAGCATAAAGCCTGCCGCCGCCGCTGCCCATCCAGAGTAGGAGTTCAACATTGAAACCACAACTGGCATATCTGCACCGCCAATTGAAGCAACTAAATGCCAACCAAACACCAATGCAATGATAGTCATTAATATCAATGGTAACAATGCAGGTTCATTCAAGAAGCAGAGCATTAAAAGGAAAGAAACAATTAATGCAAGCAAGTTTAATTTATGACGATGTGGCAACATCAATGCTTTAGATTTGATGATTCCACGTAATTTACCAAATGCAACGATAGAACCGGTAAAAGTTACCGCTCCGATAAAGACGCCTAGGAAAACTTCAATATTATGAATATTTTCTAGCGTTGGATCGGTTAGTTCGTGAGATAAATAACTATTAAAGCCAACAAGTACTGCCGCTAAACCAACAAAGCTATGCAATAACGCAACTAACTCCGGCATTTCTGTCATTTCAACTTTTAATGCTTTACGAATACCGAGTATAGCGCCAATAATCATCGCAATGATGATCCAAAATTGTCCGTGAGTATGTGGGCCGAATACTGTTGTAAATAGCGCAATTGTCATCCCGATAATACCGTACCAACAACCAGCTTTCGCAGTTTCGTGTTTAGACAACCCTGCCAAACTCATAATAAACAATACTGCAGCAATGATATAGGCTGCATGCACAAAACTTTCAGACATTATTGACTCCTTAACCTTTTCTGAACATTGCCAACATTCTTTGTGTTACTTTGAAGCCACCAAAGATATTAATGCTTGCAACCAAAATCGCAATAAACGCTAATAGACTGACAATAAAATGTCCGTGCCCGATTTGTAACAACGCCCCAACGATAATAATACCGGAAATTGCATTAGTTACCGCCATTAATGGAGTATGTAAGGCATGACTGACATTCCACACCACATAGTAACCAACAACACAAGAAAGCACGAATACTGTAAAATGAGATAAAAATGCTGCCGGAGCAACCGAAGCCACACACATATATAGAACGATAGCAGTAATCAATAATCCCCATTTACGTACCGGATTTGCCGTTTTTTCCTCTGTTTTTTCTTCTTTCACTACCGCTTTCGGTTTTTGCGGTTGTGCAGAAACTTTTATTGGAGGAGCTGGCCACGTGATTTCACCATCACGAATAACGGTAACGCCACGTTGAACTACATCTTCAAAATCAATATTGATGATGCCGTTTTTCTCTTTGCACAAGAGTTTCAATAAATTAACTAAGTTAGTGCCATAAAGCTGAGAGGATTGGGTTGGCAAACGACTTGGTAAATCGGTATAACCGATAATTTTGACTTGATTTTCTGTAATAACCACTTCATCTGCTTTAGAAAGTTCACAGTTACCGCCGGTAGCCGCCGCCAAATCGACAATCACACTACCCGGTTTCATACTTTCAACCATCTCTTTTGTAATCAAGCGTGGCGCAGGTTTGCCTGGAATCAATGCTGTAGTAATGATAATATCAACTTCTTTAGCCTGTTCCGCATAAAGTGCCATTGCACGACGGTTAAACTCTTCTGACATCACTTTGGCATAACCATCACCACTGCCTCCCTCTTCCTGATAATTAATTTCAAGGAAAGAGGCTCCCATACTTTCAACCTGTTCTTTTACTTCAGGACGAGAGTCAAATGCACGAACGATTGCACCAAGGCTATTAGCCGCTCCGATTGCTGCCAATCCGGCAACGCCGGCACCGATAACCAATACTTTTGCCGGTGGCACTTTACCTGCGGCTGTGATTTGACCAGTAAAGAAACTACCAAACTCGTGCGCTGCCTCCACAACCGCACGATAACCAGCGATATTTGCCATTGAACTCAATGCATCCAATGATTGTGCACGAGAAATACGCGGCACCGCATCCATTGCTAGCACATTAATTTTTTTGCTAGACAATTTTTTCATTAAATCAGGATGTTGTGCAGGCCAAATAAAGCTAATTAGCGTTGCACCTTCTTTGATCTTTGCAATTTCATCATCTGTTGGTGGATTAACTTTTAAAATGATGTCTGCTTGCCAAACATCATCGGCTTTCCCGATCTTCGCTCCTGCTTCAGCAAAAGCGTGATCTTCAAAACTTGCTTTAAAACCGGCATTTTGCTCAATAATCACATCAAAACCGAGCTTTTTAAGCTGTTGGACGGTTTTAGGCGTTGCCGCTACGCGACATTCTTTATCGAGCAGCTCCTTAGGTACACCAATTAGCATAATTATTCCTTAAAAATCAGCTCATTATTCATCAGGATAAGTGCTTATCCTCCCATAAATTGATCTTAATATGTCTAAGATCAAGCCGATTAACTGTATCACTAAATTAAGAAAAAAGGGCAATTTTTTAATAAAAAAAAAAGCAATTTTTCAGATAGCTGAATAATAAGTTACATCATTTTGATAACTCATTAACAACCTGATTTCGTTCTATTATTCATTGCAAATGTAAATATTTGTAATTTCTATTTTATTGAGAATTATTTTCATTTATATTTATAGCATAAATTTTGATAATCACTCCAACACTTTGCCTCTTTTACCCACAAAAAGAGGCTTTTTTTTTCTAAAGCACAGCTATTTCCTCTTGTATGCTTTCTATTTAATAAATAACCTTTATAATGGAAAAGTCGTTATTTTTATTTATTTTTTAGGGACTGTTATGACAGATATAAATCAAGTTCTCGCGGAATTAAAGCGCGGCGTAGATGAAGTACTTTCAGAAGAAGATCTTATTGAAAAACTTAAGGAAAATCGTCCATTAAAAATTAAACTTGGCGCAGACCCAACAGCACCAGACATCCACCTCGGCCACACTGTCGTATTGAATAAATTACGACAATTCCAACAATTAGGTCACGAAGTTTATTTCTTAATCGGTGATTTTACCGGTATGGTCGGCGACCCTTCCGGTAAGAATACAACCCGTCCACCACTTACGCGTGAAGATGTATTACGCAATGCGGAAACCTATAAACAACAAATTTATAAAATTTTGGATCCAGAAAAAACCCATGTTGTCTTCAACTCATCTTGGTTAGGCGAACTTGGTACAGAAGGAATGATTCGCTTAGCTTCTCAATATACCGTTGCACGTATGTTGGAACGCGATGACTTCAAAAAACGTTTTTCCAATCATCAATCTATCGCCATCCACGAATTTATTTACCCTTTATTGCAAGGTTATGATTCTGTTGCTTTAGAAGCAGATGTTGAACTTGGCGGAACCGACCAGAAATTCAATTTATTGGTTGGTCGTGAATTACAAAAAGCTCGTGGTTTAAAACCACAAGTGGCAATTACTCTCCCTCTTTTGGAAGGACTTGACGGTGAGAAAAAAATGTCAAAATCTTTAGGTAACTATATCGGAGTTTCCGAAACACCTAATGATATGTTTGGCAAAGTGATGTCAATTTCCGATGAATTGATGTGGCGTTGGTATGATCTACTCTCTTTCCGTTCATTAGAAGAAATTGCTCAATTAAAACAAGATGTTGAAAATGGTCGCAACCCACGTGATGTAAAAATTTTATTAGCGAAAGAGTTAATCGAACGTTTCCACGATAAAGCGGCAGCGGATGCAGCGGAACAAACCTTCATTGAACGCTTCCAAAAAGGTGCAATGCCGGATGAAATGCCTGAATTTACTTTTGAAGGTGAAATGCTTATTGCCAATCTATTAAAAGAATCGGATTTGGTCTCTTCAACATCAGAAGCATTACGTATGATTAAACAGGGAGGCGTAAAAATTGATGGCGAAAAAGTAGAAGATAGCAAACTTATTATTTCTGCTTCTACTGCTGTTTACCAAGTGGGTAAGCGTAAATTTGCTAAAGTCACCATTAAATAAATTTTATTAATAGTCCGACTTTCCCTTTCCTCTTGAAGGGAAAGTCATTTTTTTGAATACCTCTTTTATTTCAACAACATATTTACTTTATGACAAATCAAACATTCTTAGAAGAAGTCAATAAACGCAGAACCTTTGCGATTATTTCTCACCCAGATGCTGGGAAAACCACAATCACAGAAAAAGTATTATTGTATGGACAGGCTATCAAAACAGCTGGTACGGTAAAAGGTCGAGGTTCTAATCAACACGCAAAATCCGACTGGATGGAAATGGAAAAACAACGTGGAATTTCCATTACCACCTCCGTAATGCAGTTTCCATATAATGACTGTTTGGTGAATTTATTGGATACACCGGGGCACGAAGACTTCTCAGAAGATACTTACCGTACATTAACCGCTGTGGATAGCTGTTTAATGGTTATTGATGCAGCGAAAGGGGTTGAGGAACGCACTATTAAACTAATGGAAGTCACTCGTTTACGAGATACGCCAATTCTTACATTTATGAATAAACTCGACCGCGATATTCGTGATCCAATGGAGTTATTGGACGAAGTGGAAAATGTTCTGAAAATTAATTGCGCCCCCATCACTTGGCCAATTGGTTGCGGTAAATTGTTCAAAGGAGTATATCATCTTTATAAAGATGAAACCTATTTATACCAAACTGGTCAAGGACACACTATTCAGGAAGTTCGTATTATCAAGGGACTAAATAATCCAGAATTGGATCAAGCCGTCGGTGATGATTTAGCACAACAATTGCGCGATGAATTGGAATTGATCCAAGGGGCAAGCAACGAATTTGATTTGGATGCTTTCCTTAAAGGTGAATTAACACCGGTTTTTTTCGGAACTGCACTTGGTAATTTTGGGGTAGATCATATGCTAGATGGGTTAACACAATGGGCTCCAGCACCACAATCTCGCCAAACTGATGTACGCACTGTGGAGGCCACTGAAGAAAACTTTTCCGGCTTTGTATTCAAAATTCAAGCCAATATGGATCCAAAACACCGCGACCGTGTCGCCTTTTTACGAATTGTTTCCGGTAAATATGAAAAAGGAATGAAACTCCGCCATATCCGCATTGGAAAAGATGTCGTCATCGCTGATGCCTTAACCTTTATGGCTGGTGATCGTAGTCACGTAGAAGAGAGTTATGCTGGTGACATAATTGGCTTACATAATCACGGTACAATCCAAATCGGTGACACCTTTACCCAAGGCGAAGAATTGAAGTTTACCGGTATTCCAAACTTTGCGCCAGAGTTGTTCCGCCGTATTCGTTTGAAAGATCCGCTAAAACAGAAACAGCTACTGAAAGGACTGGTTCAACTTTCCGAAGAAGGAGCTGTTCAGGTTTTTCGCCCATTGATTAACAATGATTTAATCGTGGGTGCTGTGGGTATTTTGCAATTTGACGTAGTGGTAGCACGATTAAAAACGGAATATAACGTAGAGGCTATTTATGAAACGGTCAATGTAGCAACTGCCCGGTGGGTAGAATGTTCAGATAATAAAAAATTTGAAGAGTTTAAACGCAAAAATGAGCAACATTTAGCCTTAGATGGTGGCGATAACTTAACCTATATTGCACCAACAATGGTGAATTTAAATCTTACTCAAGAACGTTATCCAGATGTTGTTTTCTTTAAAACAAGAGAACATTAATTTCCCTTTCTTCCTTAGTATTTCTCTTTTGAAATACTAAGGAAAAATTATTGTTCAATCTTCTGACTTAGATCATAAAATTTCCCTATAATGTAACAAATTTAACATTTATTATTGTCGCAATGTGTTCGTATCGTTAAAATATTGGGCAATTTTTGATTTGATGAATAATTTATTAAATTTGATTTTTAAGGATATAGCTATGACACCTAAAATTCTGATTGTCGAAGATGAAGCGGTGACGCGTAACACGCTTAAAAATATTTTTGAAGCAGAAGGCTATCGGGTTTTTGAAGCTGTTGATGGTGCTCAGATGAACCAACAACTTTCTGCACAAAAAATAAACTTAGTCATTATGGATATCAATCTTCCGGGTAAAAATGGTTTATTACTAGCACGTGAATTGCGTGAACAAAACAATATCGCATTAATGTTTTTGACTGGTCGTGACAATGAAGTAGATCGTATTCTTGGTTTAGAAATTGGTGCAGATGATTACATCACAAAACCCTTTAATCCAAGAGAGTTAACAATCCGCACTCGTAATTTGTTACAACGTACAATGCAGGATAAAAACGCTAATAACCAAAAGCATATTGAAAAATATCAATTTAACGGTTGGACATTAGATATCAATAGCCGTACCTTGATTAATCCTGAGGGGGTAGCACAAAAACTGCCACGCAGTGAATTCCGTGCAATGCTCCACTTCTGTGAAAATCCTGGAAAAATTCAAACTCGAGATGATTTATTGAAAAAAATGACCGGACGTGATTTGAAGCCTAATGACAGAACTGTTGATGTCACAATTCGCCGTATTCGTAAGCATTTTGAAGAACATCCGGATACACCAGAAATTATTGCGACTATCCACGGTGAAGGTTATCGCTTCTGCGGAGATTTAGAGCCTGTTTAATCACAAAACCTTAATGAATAAACCAGCAAAAAATAGCACCTTATGTTATGGTGCTATTTTTATATCCAATGTTTCTAATACTTTACTATTGAGAATTATCAGGTGAACCTAATATCTGCAAGTAGTAATCACGACTGTTATCATCAAAAAGTTCACGTTTATCATTTAACACAAAACCATTCAATTTTTCCGCTAACGTTTCCGCTGCTCTACATAACATTTTAAAGTTTACAATATCGTTCGCTGGTGACGGTAACCGCATAAATAATGTTAATCCAATAGTAGAAAAATTCTCCATATTATTAGGGTCAAATGTTCCTGGCTGTACCATATTTACCACACTGAAAATAACTTTACTTTTCACGCTGTTCACATCTAAATGGCGATGATAAATATTATATTCACCAAAAATAAAACCAAGTTCATCTAAAATCTCCTGAATGTGGACACCATAAAATTGACGATTTTCTGGTGCAACCACATACAACATAATAAAATCAGGTTTTTTCTGAGGTGGTTCATTTGAACCTATACTGCTCTGTTCTTCAGTAGAAACAGGTTGATGAGGCTGTTCTGTTTCTGCTTGTACTGTATTTTCCTGCTGTTGTTGATATACCGCCCTCACTTCCACCTGAGAAGTAGGTTCAACAACCGATCCTTTTGATGCTTCATAAGAAACTGTATTCTGCACAGATGCATTCATTTTTACAGTTTCAGTATTATTGAGATGATTTGATGTCGTTGAATTAGGCAAAGTAATTTTAATACTTTCAACACTTCTTGCTGTTCTTTCTTCATAATTCGGTGTTATAGTTTCCTGTTCATCCAACGGTAATTGGGTTTGATACGGCGAAGGTTGAGTCATAGGCTGAACTGTATCAACCGATTGTTGCATCGGCTCTTTCACCATTCCATAATTTGTTTGCTGAGATTGCCGAGTTACTGGGGCTGCATTTGGGGAATAAGCGTTATGAGATGTTTGTACATCTTGACCATAAACCGAAGCTTGTGCTTGTTGTGGTGATTGTGGGGGACGATGCTGACGCTCAAATTGCTGGGCAGATTTTACAAACTGCGCTTTTTCACGACGGCTAGACCAAACTCCGTGCCCGATTAGAACACCTAATGCAAGCACTCCAAGCAGAATTAAAATTTGCTGTAAATCCATTGTAACTCACCCAATTTATTTATGGCTAAAACGTTGATTATTGTAGCGTAAACGCCTATTAGCTTACCATATTTTTTCCTTCTTGTTTGCAAAAACCTACATAGACATTCTGTAAAGTTATCGCTAAGATCAAAAATCCGTAAAATAGGAGAGGAGAAAATGAAAGTAGGCCTGGTATTAGAAGGCGGAGCAATGCGAGGATTATATACCGCCGGCATTCTAGATGTTTTTTTAGAACAAGATATTCACGTGGATGGCATTGTTGGTGTATCAGCTGGCGTTTTATTTGGTGTAAATTATCCATCAAAACAGAAAGGTCGTGCCTTACGTTACAACTTAAAATATTTAAATGATAAACGTTATATGGGGTTACACAGCCTTATCACCACCGGCAATATCGTAAACAAAGATTTTGCTTTTTATGATTTGCCAATTAATATCGATCGTTTTGATGAGCAAGCATTCATTGACTCCGGAATTGATTTCTATGCCACATTAACAAATATCGATACTGGTCAAGCTGAATATGTCAAACTATCGCATATTTTTGATCAAATGGAGGTTTTACGAGCCACTTCTGCAATGCCTTTTGTTTCTAAAATAGTGGAAATTGATGGAAAACGCTATTTAGATGGTGGAATTGCTGACAGTATACCGTTAAAAAAATGCCAACAATTAGGATATGACAAAATTATTGTTATCCTTACTCGCCCATTAGGCTATCGTAAAAAAGCGGTTAATCCATTATTATTTAAATTATTTTATGGGAAATATCCAAATTTAGTCACTAGCTTGGAACAACGTTATCTCAATTATAATCAAAGCATTGAACAAGTTATTACAGCGGATAATAAAGGTGAAATTTTTGTTTTTAGACCTTCAAAAACACTGTCAATTAAACGAATTGAGAAAGATCCTATCAAAATTCAAGCAATGTATGATTTAGGCGTAGACGATGCACATCGGGCATTGACAGACTTAAAACATTATTTATCACATTAAAAATAAGGAAAATATCGTGAATTACTCAGAAATCAAACAAGGATGGCACTATTTTGTAATAGGCTGGCATTTAATTCGCCAAAAAGGGTTAAAACGCTTCGTTATTATACCTATTCTGCTCAATATTTTATTACTCAGTTTTGTCTTCTGGTTATTAATGAACCAAATTGGTGATTTAACCAGTTGGATGCTCTCTTTTATACCGGCGTGGTTGGATTGGCTAAAATATATTATTACCGCTTTAGCCGTCATAACGATCCTGTTAGTCTACTATTTTATTTTTACAACATTAGCTGGGTTTATTGCTGCACCATTTAACGGATTGCTTGCGGAAAAAGTAGAAATGTTACTGACCAAACAAGGAGGAAATAACGATGGTATTATAGATTTCATCAAAGATTTACCTCGAATGATGAAACGTGAATGGCAAAAATTATGGTACAGCTTGCCTCGTTTTATTTTGCTCTTTATTCTTGGTTTTATTCCGGCTTTCGGACAAACTATTGTTCCTGTGCTATTTTTCTTGTTCACCGCTTGGATGCTTGCTATTCAATATTGTGACTATCCGTTTGATAACCATAAAATAGCTTTTTTACAAATGCAGAAACAATTAGCACAGCATCGTGTATTAAACGTAACTTTCGGTAGTTTAGTTGCCGTCTGCACATTTATTCCATTATTAAATTTCATCGTAATGCCTGTTGCGGTTTGTGGCGCAACTGCGCTTTGGGTGGATAAATACAAACCGCTCAATCAGTAATCAAACCACAATCAAAAAATTTACCAAAACAAAAAGTCTTGCTTTCATTTAGTAAAAACAAGACTTTTTTCAAACGATATCAATTTAGCGAAACGCTTATGCCATATTGGCAATAATATCATCAGCAAAGCCGTCGGTGGAACGCAAAGTTGCACCTTCCAACATATCTGCGAAATCTGCGGTTACTGTCTTATTGGCAATCGTTTTAGAAACGGCATTCACCACCAAATCTGCAGCTTCAAACCAGCCTAAATGACGAAGCATCATTTCACCGCTTAAAATCAATGACCCCGGATTACCGATATTTTTACCGGCAATTTTCGGAGCAGTACCGTGAGTTGCTTCAAAAATCGCTGCTTCTGTACCAATATTTGCTCCCGGTGCAATACCGATACCGCCCACTTGAGCCGCTAACGCATCTGAAATATAGTCACCATTCAAGTTCAATGTTGCAATGACATCATATTCTGTCGGATGAAGAAGCACTTCTTGCAAGAAAGCATCTGCGATACAATCTTTAATCACGATTTCTTTGCCGGTTTTCGGATTAGTCAATTTCATCCACGGGCCTTTATCAATTAAAGTTGCGCCGAACTCCTCAGCCACTTGGTAACCCCACTCTTTAAATGCACCTTCGGTAAATTTCATAATATTACCTTTATGTACAATAGTTAAAGAATCACGATTGTTATCAATCACATACTGCAATGCGGCACGCACTAAACGTTGTGTACCCTGTTTTGAAACCGGTTTAACCCCAATTCCGCAATCTTCAGGGAAACGAATTTTCTTCACGCCCATCTCTTTTTGTAAAAACTCAATCACCTTATTAGCTTCTGCTGAACCGGCAACCCACTCGATTCCGGCATAAATATCTTCAGAGTTTTCACGGAAAATCACCATATCAACCAATTCAGGATGTTTAACCGGACTTGGTGTGCCATCATAATAACGAATAGGACGCAAGCAGTTATAAAGATCCAAACCTTGACGCATCGCCACATTCAAAGAACGAATACCGCCACCAACTGGTGTCATCAAAGGCCCTTTAATTGCAACGTGATATTCACGAATTGCCGCAACGGTTTCATCTGGTAGCCAAGTATCACCACCATATAATTGATTTGCTTTACCACCAGCATAAATTTCCATCCATTGAATTTTACGTTTACCGCCGTAAGCCTTTTCAACAGCAGCATCAATCACTTTCTTCATCGCCGGCGTAACATCAACACCAATACCATCCCCCTCAATAAAAGGAATAATAGGTTGATCTGGAACAATTAATTGACCATTTGCATTAAGTTGAATTTTTTCGCCTTGAGTTGGTTTTTGGATATGAGTTTGCATAATTTGCCCTTTTCAGTTAGAAAAAAAGAAAATCGCTGATTGTCTTTGCCATTTACAAAAGTAAATGCAATCAGTAATACAGAAAATGGCTTTTAGTATAAAATAAACTACATAATAGACAAGTTAACTACATCACATTTTTAACATTTTTTTAAAAACTATTATGGAAAAATTTTATCCTCATCGTAAAAAAACAGGTTATCGGCGCACTGAAAAACCAAAATTGCATTTAGAACAAATTAAAGTAGTGCTTTTTAATAAGCCATACGATGTGCTGACACAATTTACTGATGAACAAGGACGCAAAACTTTAAAGAGTTTTATCCATATTCCCAATATCTATCCTTGTGGGCGTTTGGATCGTGATAGCGAAGGGTTATTGTTATTAACTAATCACGGAGAAATTCAACATCGATTAACTACACCAACATTTAAATCGAAAAAAACTTACTGGGTTCAAGTAGAAGGTATCCCGTCCGAACAAGATCTTGAATCGTTACGGCAAGGTGTCATTTTGAAAGATGGGAAAACATTACCAGCAATAGTCAAATTAATTCCACCACCACAAAATTTATGGCAACGCAATCCGCCAATTAGGGAACGAAAAACTATTCCAACCAGCTGGTTAGAGATCTCTATTCACGAAGGCAGAAATCGTCAAGTTCGGAGAATGACTGCACATATCGGTTACCCAACTTTACGACTAATCCGCATAGCAACCGCTGGTTTGAATCTTTTCGATTTTCCTCAACTACAACTTGGCTGCAGTTATTCATTAAATCCGAACGAAATAAAACAATTATTGACTCGATTAAAACTTAAAATTAAGGAGCAACTATGTTAAATCCACGTATTACAATGGCTTGCGTTGTGCATTGTCAGGATAAGTTTTTATTTGTTGAAGAGTTTGAATATGGCAAGATGACACTCAATCAGCCCGCCGGTCATCTTGAGGAAAATGAAACTTTATTAGAAGGGGCAAAACGTGAATTGTTTGAAGAAACCGGTATTACTGCCGAAATGCAACAATTACTAGGCGTTTATCAATGGCACGCTCCTCGTTCAGGAAAAGACTATTTCCGTTTTGTTTTTATTGTCGAATTAGAAAAATGTCTGGAAACACAACCGCACGACAAAGACATCAACGGTGCATTATGGCTAACAATTGATGAGTTTCAGCATTATATTCAACAACCCGGTAATGCTGCTCGTAATCCGTTGGTTTGGCAAGCATTACAAGATTACATTGCCGGAAAACGTTTCCCTTTGTCGGTATTACAATGTTTTAATTTTACTTAAGCAATTTGTGAGCATTGCAGATATAAAAAGACAGACTGCTATTAAAGCAGTCTGAATGATTATTTTATAATTAATTAAATTTCAATATCAGCGAAAAGAGGGGTACTTAAATAACGTTCCACTGCAGAAGGCAAAATTGCTACAATTAATTTATCTTTAAACTCTGGTAATTTTGCCAAACGATCAGCTGCCGCCACTGCCGCACCGGAAGAAATGCCAACTAATAAGCCCTCTTTTTCCAATAATTTACGTGCGGTTTTAATCGCTGTATCGCTATCCACTTTTTCTACACGATCAATTAAAGACAAATCAAGATTTTTGGGAATAAAGCCGGCGCCGATACCTTGAATTTTGTGTGAGCCTGGCTTTAATTCTTCACCTGCAAGATATTGCGTAATCACCGGCGATTCTTCCGGCTCAACTGCTACGGATATAATATTTTTCTTTTGATCTAATTTGATGTATTGAGAAATACCGGTAATTGTACCGCCTGTTCCCACGCCAGCAACTAAAACATCAATTTTACCTTCACTATCGTTCCAAATTTCAGGACCTGTAGTCTGACGATGAATTGCAGGATTAGCTGGATTTTCAAATTGTTTTAGCATTACATAGCGATTAGGATCAGAATTCAAAATTTCTTCCGCTTTAGCTATCGCCCCTTTCATTCCTTTTGTGCCTTCAGTCAATACAAGGTTTACACCTAAACTTTTAAGCAATTTTTTGCGTTCATTACTCATTGTTTCCGGCATTGTAATGGTGATTTTATAACCTCTTGCCGCTGCCACATAAGCAAGAGCAATACCGGTATTACCGCTGGTTGCATCAATAATTTCTTTATCTTTGGTAAGAATGCCATCTTTTTCCGCCTGCCAAACCATATTGGCACCGATACGGCATTTCACACTAAAACTTGGATTTCTACCTTCTACTTTTACTACTAAATTTCCATTTTGACCAAAGTGTTGTAAACGCACTAACGGTGTATGCCCGATACTTAATGAATTGTCTGCATAAATAGTCATAATTGCTCCTAAATAATCTGTTTTATCTATTTGAATAGACTTAGATTACTCTTAACTGACACATATGAATAATGGTTATTGGCTATATTTTATAACTAAAAAGAATATTGATGATTTTTGTTATAATATCTGCTGTTTAATGCGCATAAAAATTTGTTGCTTACACAAAAAAGCCCTGAATAATCAGGGCGTTATATCGTTAAATATTACAGAATTTGCCGTTGTAGCTGTCCAATAATTTGCGGATTTTCTAAAGTAGAAACATCTTGGGTAATCACTTCATTTTTCGCAATAGAACGCAATAGACGGCGCATAATCTTGCCGGAACGAGTTTTTGGCAAGTTGTCAGCAAAGCGAATATCTTCAGGTCGTGCTATTTTACCGATTTCTTGAGATACCCACTGTTTCAACTCTTCTGCCACTTGTTTTGCTTCATCATCATCAATGAAAGCTTGATTAAGCACTACAAACGCTACTATCGATTCACCTTTAATTTCATCCGGTTTACCAACTACCGCTGCTTCGGCAACTTTTTCATTCGCTACTAATGCTGATTCAATTTCCATTGTGCCTAAACGATGACCAGAAACATTCAATACATCATCCGTTCGTCCTAAAATCCAGAAATAACCATCTTCATCACGGTGCGCGGAGTCACCGGCAACATAGTATTTGCCACCCAACTCTTCAGGAAAATAAGTTTTTTTATAACGTTCATCGTCATTCCAAATAGTACGTAACATTGACGGGAACGGACGTTTAATCACTAACATACCGCCATTACCATTCGTAACTTTATTGCCTTCTTCATCAACGACATCTGCCATAATGCCTGGTTGTGGTAATGTACAAGAACCTGGTTTCAACGCAGTAACTCCCGGCAAAGGTGATAACATAATTGAACCTGTTTCCGTTTGCCACCAAGTATCCACAATAGGACATCTCTCCTTACCAATAACCTGATAAAACCACATCCAAGCCGATGGGTTAATCGGTTCACCAACACTACCTAATAAGCGCAATGAGGAGAGATCATATTTCTTAGGGATATGATCACCGAAACGTGTCAATGAACGAATTAAGGTTGGAGAAGTGTAGAAAACATTCACTTTATGACGCTGAATAATACGCCAAATACGACCTGCATCCGGATAACTCGGTACACCTTCATAAATCACTTGCGTTGCACCATTTGCCAAAGGCCCGTAACAAACATAAGAGTGACCAGTGATCCAACCCACATCGGCACTACACCAATACACATCATCCGCTTTGTTATCAAAAATATTACGGAAGCTGTTAAGTGCGCCTAATAAATAACCGGCAGTGCTATGAACAATGCCTTTTGGTTTTCCGGTTGAGCCAGAAGTATAAAGAATAAAAAGTGGTTCTTCCGCATCCATCCACTCCGGTTCACAAAAATCCGGTTGATCTTTAGAAAGTTCGTGCCACCAAAGATCGCGCCCCTCTTGCCACGGAGTATCGATATTTAAACGATAATAGACGATTACTTTTTCAATTGAATCACATCCCATTTCAAGCGCACTATCTACCGTTTCTTTTAATGGGATAATTTTTCCACCACGTAAGCCTCCATTAGCTGTAATCACCATTTTAGCCTGAGCGTCTTCAATACGATCACGCAAAGCACTTGCTGAAAATCCTCCGAAAACAACGGAATGGATAGCACCGATTCGGGCACACGCCTGCATTGCAATCACAGCCTCTGCTAACATTGGCATATAAATCACAATACGGTCACCTTTTTTCACTCCTTGTTCACGCAGCGCATTAGCAAAACGGCAGACACGGTTGTGTAGCTGTTTATAGGTGTAAGTATTGACCTGTCCGAAATCTGATTCAAAAATAAGAGCAACTTTATTGCCTTTATCCGGAAGATGACGATCCAAGCAGTTATATGAGGCATTAAGTTTGCCATCAATAAACCATTTATAAAACGGTGCATTACTGCCATCAAAAATAGTCATAAACGGTTTTTTCCAACTAATTAATTCTCTAGCCAAATCTGCCCAATAATGTAGGTAATCTTCATCTGCAAATTTCCATAATTGTCGGTACTGTTCATCATTGCCGATGTTCGCTTGTTGTCGAAATTCATCACTTGGTGGAAAAACTCGATCTTCTTTTAAAATTGAATCTAATTGTTGCATAGGGTTCTTCTCCTCTATTGATGGATAAGCAAGCGATGCACCACATTACGAATCGCCAATGAAACTTTTAAGTTATACAAAAGTTAAAAAATAAGCAATTTAAAGTTAATTAAATGTTTGATGCATAGATCACATTTTTGAAAAAATTTTTGTTAGAATGAGAAAATTTACAAAAATAAGTAAGGAATGAGTTTAAATATTAACCAAAATATGATTAATAATTAGATTTATATTGGAAGCCGAGCATAAACACTCGGCTTTATCGGCTTTAAAAGATTCAGAAAGTGTCTGCCGGCACAAACACATATCCTTCCATCAGAATTCTGGCACTACGGCTTAATGTTGCACTTTTCACAACTGGCTTACCATTTTGATTTTCAATGATTGCTCCTACTTTTAAGGCACCTGATGGATGCCCGAATGTAACGCTTTTTTTCTCACCCCCACCGGCAGCCAAATTAACCAAAGTTCCAGAAATGCAAGCTGCAACACCAATTGCAACAGAAGCTGTTCCCATCATTGCGTGATGCAATTTTTGCATAGATAACGCTCGCACAAGCAGATCAATGCTATCCGCTTTTACCTCTTTACCGCTTGAAGTAATAAAATCTTTTGCCGGTGCGACAAAGGCAATTTTAGGCGTATGCTGTTTGGATTCAGCCTCTTTCTCATTGGCAATCAAGCCCATTTTCAATGCACCGGCAATTCTAATCCGTTCAAATCTATCTAATGCCGCTTGCTCACTATTAATATCACGCTGTAATTCTTTCCCTGTATATCCGATTTCATCAGCATTCACAAAAATCGTCGGGATACCAGCCGTGATTAAGGTAGCCTGAAGTGTACCAATTTCAGGTACTGTCAAAGTATCAACCAAATTTCCAGTTGGAAATAAGGCATCATTCGGATCAACTGGTTCTACAAATTCCAAGACAATCTCTTCCGCTGGAAAAGCAACTCCGTCAATATAATAATCTCCGATTTCTTTCACTACACCATTAACCATTCTGACATAGCAAAAAATCGTTTTCTTGATATTAGCCTGCCAAATTCTTACGCAACAAACTCCATTTTCCGGAACATTCTCCACCAAACCTTCTTTAATGGCAAAAGCCCCTACTGCACTGGACAAATTGCCACAATTACCACTCATATCAACAACATCTTTATCAATAGCGACTTGACAAAAATAGTAATCGACATCGTGGTTAGCAACTGTGCTTTTTCCAACCAACACAACCTTAGATGTAGAAGAAGTTGCGCCCCCATTCCATCTATTTGTTGTTTATAGAGATCTGGACTACCTACAATTCGTTGTACCAATTTATCCCGTTTTTTAGGATCTTGCCGTACCTCTTCGGGCAGATCCGCTATATTGATAAATGTACCTTTTGAAGTGCCACCACGCATATAGGTCGCTCTGATTTTAATTTGCGGTTTATACTCACTCATAGATTTCCACCTTAAAACAAAATAGTTTATTTATTGTTTTCGGATTACTATTTATTGTGCATTGACAACATCTTTCGCAAATTTCTGCAAAATGCCACCGTTTTTATACACCTCAACTTCAGCCGATGTATCCAATCTACATAAAACAGGGAATTTAACCACTTCGCCATTACTTCTTGTCATCACGACAGTTAAATCACATCTTGGCGAGATTTCACCTTCAATATCAAACAGTTCACTACCATCAATAGCATAAGTATGGCGAGAGTCACCGGCTTTAAATTGCAATGGTAATACCCCCATTCCAACTAAATTCGTGCGGTGAATCCGCTCTATTGATTCGGCAATCACCACTTCAACACCAGCCAATCTCACCCCTTTTGCTGCCCAGTCACGTGAACTGCCCTGTCCATAATTGATGCCGGCAATGATAATTAAAGGCTGTTTTTTCGTCATATAATGTTCTATCGCTTCCCACATTCTGGATTCTTTGCCTTCAGGCATAATTTTAGTGAGCGATCCCTGTTTAACACTGCCATCTGCATTTTTGACCATTTCATTAAATAATTTTGGATTCGCTAGAGTTGCTCGCAATGCGGTATTGTGATCGCCGCGGTGAGTGGCATATGAATTTAAATCGGCAACTGGCAACCCCATTTTTAAGCAATATTCGCCCGATGCAGAAGTAGGCAAAATTGCATTCGATGGCGACAAATGATCGGTTGTAATGTTATCTGGGAAAACACCCAACGCTCTCATTCCTTTCAATGCCGGCATTTGCATATATTCCGCTTGCCAATACGGCGGTTTCTGAATATAGGTGGATTGTTTATTCCAAGGATAAAACAGGCTCATATCTTTTCTGTTGCTGTCATCTTTAATAAACATTGGAATATAAACATCATTATACATTTCCGGTCTAACGTATTTTTTCTCAATCGTATCGATCTCTTCGTCCGTAGGCCATAAATCCGCTAATTTAATACTGTTTCCAGCCGCATCCTTACCTAATTCATCATTTTCAATATCAAACCGAATTGTTCCCACCAATGCATAAGCGACTACTAATGCTGGTGATGCCAAAAATGCTTCTTTAACATAAGGGTGAATTCTACCGTCAAAATTTCTATTGCCGGATAATACGGCTGTGGAATAAATATTTCTCTCAAGCACTTCCTGTTGAATTTTCGGATCAAGTGCACCAGACATCCCATTACAAGTAGTACAAGCAAAACCAACTATACCGAATCCTAATTTTTCTAATTCCGGCAATAACCCAGCGGCTTTGAGATAAACTTCTATCACTCTAGAGCCTGGTGCTAATGAGGATTTTACCCACGGTTTTCTCTTCAAACCAAGCTGATTGGCCTTTTTTGCCACCAATGCTGCAGCAATAATATTACGCGGATTGGAAGTATTAGTGCAGGAAGTAATAGCAGCAATTAAAATAGCACCATCCGGAAGTTTATCGTCTTTTGGTGGTAATGGTTTGGCAATACCTTCTGCTTTTAATGTTGTCGTCGGCACTAATTTATGCGGCTTCGATGGTCCAGCCAAACTTCTTACAACTGAACTTAAATCAAATTTTAAGGTTCGTGCATAAGTGGCGTCACTTAAACTATCCGCCCATAACCCATTCGCTTTGGCATAGGCTTCTACCAATTTGACTTGCTTTTCTTCTCTGCCGGTTGTTCTTAAATAGGTGAGCGTCTGTTCATCAATAGCAAAAATACCGGCGCTTGCTCCATATTCAGGTGTCATATTAGCAATAGTAGCCCGATCACCTAAATTTAAATATTTAATGCCTGAACCATAAAATTCTAAATAATCGGAAATCACATTATTTTGTCTTAAAAACGAAGTTAATGATAATGCAATATCGGTTGCTGTAATTCCTGCTGCCCGAGTACCTGTAATTTCAACACCAATAATTTCCGGCACTCTCATATAGGAAGGATTTCCCAGCATCACATTTTCTGCTTCCAAACCGCCCACACCAACGGCGATAACGCCTAGAGCATCAACGTGAGGTGTATGTGAATCTGTTCCAACTAGCGTATCGGGAGAAGCAACGCCATCATTTAAGTGGATAACCGGTGACATTTTTTCCAAATTAATTTGATGCATAATACCATTGCCCGGTGGAATCACATCCACATTATTAAAAGCTTGTTTTACCCAATTGATAAAATGAAATCTGTCTGCATTTCGTCTATCTTCAATTTCACGATTTTTTCTAAAGGCATCCGGATCATATCCGCCACACTCGACTGCAAGGGAATGATCTACAATAAGTTGTGTCGGCACGACCGGATTGACTTTTTTAGCATCGCCACCCTTTTCTGCCACTGCTTCACGCAATCCAGCCAAATCAACAAATGCGGTTAAGCCTAAAATATCGTGACAAATCACACGAGATGGATACCAAGGAAAATCTTTATCCGTTCTTTTTTCTATTAATTGAATCAGAGAATCTTTTAAATCTTCTTCAGGACATTTTCTTAATAAATTTTCTGCCAACACTCTTGAAGTATAATTTAATTTAGAAAATGAATGAGGGGAAATATCTTCTATCGCCGATTTAATATCATAATATTTAACACCGGGCATATCCGGTAAATCTTTGAGATATTTTTTATTGTTCATCGTGATCTCCACAGATTGCTTTCATTATTGTTCACAGCGGATCATTCTATTTTTAATCGGACTTTTCAGGGTAATGTCATTATTACCCTGTACCACAAATCACGATAAATTAAGTTAGCAAAACTGCTAACTTAATTTTAGCTTTATTCTCTTTCTGATAAAGGAATAAATGCTCTTGGTGCCGGGCCGGTATATTCAGAATTAGGTCGAATAATTTTATTATTTGCTCTTTGTTCAAATGCGTGTGCAGCCCAACCTGCGGCACGAGACATAATAAATAACGGCGTATAATATAAACGTTCAATTTCCATATAGTGATAAATTAAACCACCAAAGAAATCGATATTATCCGGTAAACCTTTTTCCGCTTTTACTTTGTCACGAATCGCTTTAGCAATATCAAATAATTTCGGATCAGACGTTTCCAACTCTTTCAATTCTGAAGCCAACTCAAACCCGACCGGTGATCTTGGATCCAAATCACGATAAACGCGATGACCGAATCCCATAATTTTTTCTTTTCTGGCAAAGAGTTCGTCAACGGATTTTAACGCTTGTTCCACGCTATCAAATTGCAATACAAATTTAACCGCAACTTCATTAGCACCACCGTGTAAGCGTCCTTTTAAGGCAGCAATACCAGCAGTGATGCAGGAATAAATATCGGATAAAGTAGAAGCCGCAATTCTGTTGGCAAAGGTAGAGGCATTGAATTCGTGTTCAGCATAAAGCGTTAACATTGCATTCATTGCTTTAACTTCAATATCTAACGGTTTTTTCACTTTTAATCTTTCTAAGATATAACCTGCCATTGTAGTTTGCTCGGAAATCAGATCGATCTCCTTACCGTGCTTATGCCAGTGATGCCAATAGATAAGATAAGAAAAGAAGGGAGCGCACCTAATAAGCGAATCGCTTTCGGTAATTGATCTGAAAAATCCTCTTTTTCCGGTTCAACACACCCCAATGCAGAGGTTGCTGTTCGCATAACATCCATTGGATGGGAAGAAGCCGGAATTGACTTAAGTACATTCTTAACTGCAATCGGTAACTCTCTTGCAGCAATAATTTTTCTTCTAAAGTCATTTAATTGTTTCTGATTAGGTAATTCGCCAACTAAAAGAAGATAAGCGACTTCTTCAAAATCCGCTTTTAATGCCAGATCCTGTATCGCATATCCACGATAATTCAAACCATTTCCTAATCCACATGTACAGATTGCAGAACTTCCTGCGGTAATGCCCGCTAAACCACTCATTTTTGCCCCCTTAGTAGCATTTGATGAATTTCAGATAGAAAGCCTTACTTCTCAACTACTTGGCTTTGCCTTTGGAAAATAATTCGTCCATTTTTTGCTCATAAGCGTGATAATTCAACATATCGTATAATTCCATCCTTGTTTGCATGGTATCCAACACATCCTTTTGTGTTCCTTTCTCTTTCAATTCTTGATAAACGTGTAATGCAGCTTTATTCATTGCTCGAAATGCAGATAATGGATACAGCACCATCGACACACCAACCGAAGCCAACTCATCCACTGTAAATAAAGGTGTTGCACCGAATTCGGTAATATTGGCTAAAACCGGTACCTTTACCGCCTCAACAAACTGTTTGTACTCTTCCAACGTATGAATTGCTTCCGCAAAAATCGCATCCGCTCCAGCCTCAACATAAGCTTTAGCACGAGAAATTGCTGCTTCCTGACCTTCACTAGCGTGCGCATCTGTTCTCGCTATAATAAAAAAGTCCGGATCCAATTGTTGTTTTGCATCCACTGCCGCTTTGATGCGATCACACATTTCTTCTGTGGAAACCAATTCTTTATTCGGTCTATGGCCACATCGTTTCGCCGCAACCTGATCCTCAATATGTAAACCGGCTGCTCCTGCTCTGATAAATTCTTTAACTGTTCTAGCAACATTAAATGCGTGCCCCCAACCGGTATCTGCATCGACAATCAACGGTGTATCACAAACTGCGGTAATACGTCTGATATCAACATAAACATCTTCGATCATTGTCATTCCCAAATCCGGTAATCCATAAGAGGCATTGGCAATCCCACCACCTGATAAATAGATTGCTTTATGCCCCACTCTCGTTGCCTGCAAAGCCTGATAAGCGTTAATAGTTCCAACAATTTGTAATGGTGATGTTTGCTTTAAAACTTCTCTAAATTTTTTACCTGCACTGTTCATACATATATCCTCAAAATAAAGTTAAATTTGGGTATGTATAATTTCTATACACAAAGAATGTAGCATTTTAATTTATTTGTTTGAAACATATTTTTAATAAAAAATTAATAAAAAATAAAAATTAACATTTATTAAATTTGTTTAAAATTTGCTATTAAATTTGATTAACCTAGTTTATTAATAAAAATAAAATCAATAAATTCATAAAGATAAAACAATAAAACCAATATTTTTTTATTAACTCTTTAGCGTTAATATCCTTTTTTAAAGATTTATTTTTATTTCTTTTTAATCACATTTTTTAAAAATGTGATCTATATACCAAAATTTAATTAACTTTTATTTGATCATTTTTTAACTTTTATATAACGTAATAAAAACAAAGGCAAAAATATTTGGCGATTCGTCAGCAGTGCATCGCTTTTTTTATCCACCATCGATAAAGGAGATGATTATGCAGCAAATAGATTCTGTTCTTAAAGAAACTCGTGTTTTCCCGCCAAGTAATGACTTCCGTCAACAGGCAAATATTGGCGATGACGAGAAATACCAACAATTATGGGATTTTGCCGATAAGGATTATGTGAATTATTGGGCAGATCTGGCACGAGAACTCATCAGTTGGAAAAAACCGTTTGTAACGCCGTTTGACGGCAGCAATGCGCCGTTTTATAAATGGTTTATTGATGGAAAACTCAATGTTTCTTGGAACTGTTTGGATCGCCATTTACCGGATAAAGGCGACAAAATTGCGATTTTGTTTGAATCTGATTTTGGTCAGGTCAATACTTACACCTATAAACAGCTACACAATCGCGTCTGTCGTTTTGCCAACGCTTTACGTGAACAAGGTATCAAAAAAGGTGATCGCGTAATTATTTATATGCCGATGATCGTTGAAGCGGTGATTGCAATGCAAGCGTGTGCAAGAATCGGAGCAATTCACTCTGTCGTATTCGGTGGTTTCTCCGCCAGTGCTTTACGTGATCGTATTGAAGATGCTCAGGCTAAAATGGTGATTACTGCTAATGGTAGCTTACGCGGCGGTAGAATTATTCCATTAAAAGAGATTGTTGACGAATCATTGGAAATCGGCTGAAAATCTGTTGAAAAAGTCATTGTTTATTACCGTTTAAATGTTGACACTCCGTGGAATGAAGAACGTGATTTTTGGTGGCACGAATTAACAATGCATCAACCTGATTTCTGCGAACCTGAATGGATGGATGCAGAAGATCCATTATTTATTCTGTATACCTCAGGGTCAACCGGTAAACCAAAAGGCATTGTTCATAGCACTGCCGGTTATTTATTAGTGGTTATTCATCACTTCCGCAATTTGATGGATTATAAACCTAACGATGTATTTTGGTGTACCGCTGATGTAGGTTGGATTACTGGTCACTCATTAGTCTGTTATGGCCCGCTTTCAAGCGGTGCAACCCAAGTGTTGTATGAAGGTGTGCCAAGTTATCCGGATGCAGGACGTATTTGGCGTATTATTCAACGTCATAAAGTAACCGTTTTCCATACTTCACCCACTTTACTTCGCTCGTTAACACGTTTCGGCGATCAAATTCCGAAAAAATATGCTCTCTCTTCATTGCGTTTACTTGGTACGGCAGGTGAACCGATTAACCCGTCTGCCTGGATGTGGTATCACGAAGTGATTGGAAAAGGTAAATGCCCTATTGTCGATACTTGGTGGCAAACTGAAACCGGTACAATTATGTTATCACCATTACCTGGTATTAACCCATTAAAACCGGGTTCTTGTGCCCTACCTCAACCGGGTATTATGGCGGACGTTGTCAATGAACAAGGTGAAAAAATTGAAAAAGGTAAAGGTGGCTTATTAGTGATTAAACGCCCTTTCCCTTGTATGGCTCGTACTATTTGGAATGACGATGAACGTTATAAGAAAACCTATTTCCCTGAAGAGTTAGGAGGTAAATATTATGTAACCGGCGATACTGCCTATCGTGATGAATATGGTTATTTCTGGATTTTAGGAAGAACGGATGATGTTATTAACGTTTCTGGTCACCGTTTAGGTACAATGGAAATTGAATCTGCATTAGTGGCAAATGAAAAAGTAGCCGAAGCGGCAGTGGTTGGTAAACCAGATGAAATTAAAGGTGAATCAATTGTGGCATTTGTGGTGCTTAATCAGGCAACCATTGACGATGATGAAGCCAAACAGGTGGCAGAAGAGTTGAAATTATGGGTATCTCAAGAAATCGGTAAAATTGCCCGACCTGAAGATATTCGTTTTGCCGACAATTTGCCGAAAACTCGATCCGGCAAAATTATGCGTCGCCTACTACGTTCTATTGCGAAAAATAAAATGATTACACAAGATGTTTCAACTTTGGAAAACCCACAAATTATCGGTCAGTTACAACGTCAAATTCTATGACCTAAAAACAACATAACCCTCAAAAAAATCGGGAAATATTTCCCGATTTTTTATTAAATTTATAAGCCCAATGCTTTTCTTACGCCTTCTCCATATTCAGGATCACATTTCGTACAGTTATCAATATGACGTTGCTTAATAAAATCAGGAGCATCGCCCATTGCTCGAGCGGTATTTTCAAATAACGCTTGCTTCTGTTCTGCTGTCATCAAACGGAACAAAGCACGGGGTTGGCTAAAATAATCATTATCATCTTCACGATAATCCCAGAAATCCGCATCACCGTTAATTTTAAGTGGTGGTTCTTTATATTGAGGTTGTTGTTGCCACTGTCCAAAACTATTCGGTTCATAATGAGGCAAACTACCATAGTTTCCATCCACGCGACCTTGTCCATCACGATGATTACTATGTACCGGACAACGTGCTCTGTTCACCGGAATTTGATGATAATTTACACCTAAACGATAGCGTTGTGCATCTGCATAGTTAAATAGACGCGCCTGCAACATTCTATCAGGAGAAACACTAATTCCCGGAACTAGATTACTTGGTGCAAATGCAGATTGCTCAACATCTAAGAAAAAATTCTCCGGATTACGGTTTAACTCAAACTCACCAACTTCTATCAGAGGATAATCCTTATGTGGCCAAACTTTGGTTAAATCAAATGGGTGATAAGATACTTTTTCTGCATCCTGTTCCGGCATAATTTGGACATACATCGTCCATTTTGGAAAATCACCACGCTCAATCGCTTCATATAGATCACGCTGGTGGCTTTCACGATCTTTACCAATTAAAGCTTCCGCTTCTGCATCTGTTAAATTTTTAATCCCTTGTTGAGTTTTAAAATGGAATTTTACCCAAAAACGCTCATTCTCCGCGTTGATAAAACTATACGTATGTGATCCGAAACCATTCATATGCCGATAACTTGCCGGAATACCACGATCACTCATAACAATAGTGATTTGATGAAGCGCTTCTGGTAACAATGTCCAGAAATCCCAGTTATAAGTAGCTGAGCGTAAATTTGTTCGCGGATCACGTTTAACTGCTTTATTTAAATCAGGAAACTTACGTGGATCACGAATAAAAAAGACTGGAGTGTTATTACCCACCAAATCCCAATTTCCTTCTTCAGTATAAAATTTTAAAGCAAATCCTCGAATGTCTCGCTCTGCATCTGCCGCTCCACGTTCACCTGCTACGGTCGTAAAACGGGCAAACATTTCTGTTTTTTTACCAACTTCACTAAAAATTTTAGCTCGAGTATATTGTGTAATATCGTGTGTTACCGTAAAAGTACCGAATGCACCAGAACCTTTAGCGTGCATTCTGCGTTCAGGAATTACTTCTCTAACAAAATTAGCCAACTTCTCCTGTAACCAAATATCTTGTGCCAATAATGGGCCTCGAGGACCTGCGGTTAAACTGTTTTGATTATCTACCACCGGCGCACCGAAATCCGTGGTTAGATGGGTTACCGGGCATTTCCCCTTGAATTTTTCACTCATAATATTTTCTCCCTGATAGTATGATGTCTTCATTTTTACGATAAAAATGAGACTAAAAAATTATATTTACTATAAAAAAGGATACTTATATTAAATTAATAGGTTAATAACAAACATTATTAATTAGTTTTAAAAATCAATAATATAAAAATCAATAGAATTAATCTTTTAAAATAATAGAAATTATAGAATACTTGATACGGAGCCAAGTGAATTGAAATATACCTGACAATTTACCTTTTCAAGGGATAATACCGTCCGGCATAAAAAATCTGCACTTCAAGAAAACTTAAAGTGCAGATAATATTGTTATTCGACTATTTAAATACCAAAATAATCCAAAATTCCTTTAGCTGCATCTCTGCCTTCCGCTATTGCGGTAACAACTAAATCAGAACCTCTGGTTACATCACCACCGGCGAATACTTTCGGATTAGCGGTTTGTTGCTTAAATTCACCTTTTGCTTCAATACGTCCTCGAGCATCGGTAGTAACACCAACATCGACAAGAAACGGCATCTGATGTGGTGCAAAGCCGAAAGCAATGATCACTGCATCACAAGGAATAATACGTTCACTACCTTCAATGATTTCTGCTCGACGACGACCATTTTGATCCGGTTCACCCATTGTTGTTTCCACTACTTCAATGCCGGTAACGCGACCGTTTTCAGTATGAACAGCAACAGGTTCTGCTGCAATTGCCACCGGTTGGGCATTAAATTGAAACTGCACTCCCTCTTCTTTCGCATTAATAAACTCTTTACGGCTTCCCGGCATATTGGCTTGATCTCGACGATACACGCAAGTAACTTCAGTAGCCTGTTGACGTATAGAAGTACGAACACAATCCATTGCAGTATCGCCACCGCCCAGCACTACCACACGTTTTCCAGCCATAGAAACATAATTATCCGGGTTTTGCCCTAGTAACTGCTGTGTATTGGCGATTAAAAAAGGCAATGCAGAATAAACGCCTTCCGCATCTTCATTCGGAATATTGGCTTTCATTCCTTGATAAGTCCCTACCCCAAGAAAAACGGCATCATACTGTTCAATAATCTCGGATAACTGAATATCTTCACCAATATTGACTCCCAATTTAAACTCAATTCCCATTTCTGTGAAAATTTCACGACGGCGTTTCATCACCTCTTTCTCAAGTTTAAATGCAGGAATACCGTAAGTCAGCAGACCACCAATTTCAGCCTGACGCTCATAAACTGTAACAGCAACACCATTTCTAATCAGCTGTTCTGCACAGCCTAATCCTGCCGGACCAGCACCAATTACCGCTACACGTTTTCCGCTTTTTTCAACATTTTTGACTTTAGGCCGCCAACCCATTTCAAATGCCGTTTCAGTGATATATTTTTCAATATTACCAATCGTTACCGCACCAAATTCAGCATTTAAGGTGCAGGAACCCTCACACAAACGATCCTGAGGACAAACTCGACCACATACTTCAGGTAATGTATTAGTTTCGTGTGCCAATTCTGCAGCTTCAATAATGCGTCCTTCATAGGTTAACTTTAACCAATCCGGAATATTATTATGTAACGGGCAACGATGTTGGCAATATGGGTTACCACAAGCCAAACAGCGATCAGCTTGTGCTTTTGCCTGTGATTCATCAAAAATTTGATAAATTTCAATAAATTTTGTTTTACGTTGTTCTAACGATTTTTTCTGAGGGTCAATCCTAGGTAAATCAATAAACTGATAAATATTTCCTTGCTGGCTCATTGTTTTTTCCTTTTACTTGTCTGAGAGCGACCGGGATTTCTCCCGGACGATGGAAAATTACTGTGTTACCACACCAAGCTCATTGACGGTGCGGCGTTGATGCCCTAATAACGCATTGAGATCATTTGCTTTTGGCTTGACTAATACAAACTTATCAGCGAAATCACTCCAATTATTCAAAATGCGTTCTGCTAACGGACTATGTGTTTCATCGTGATGATGTACTAATAATCCACGCAAATGCTCTTGATAGATAGGCAATTCGACAATCGATAATCCCTCCACTAAATCAGGATTAATACGACTACGGAATTTACCATCAACATCAAGCACATAGGCAAAACCACCCGTCATACCTGCACCGAAATTAATACCAGTTTTACCCAACACACAAACTACTCCGCCAGTCATATATTCACAGCCATTATCCCCAATGCCTTCAACCACCGCAGTTGCACCAGAGTTACGCACTGCAAAACGTTCACCGACACGACCGGAAGCAAATAAACTTCCTCCTGTCGCACCATAAAGGCAAGTATTACCAGCAATTGTCGATAATTCAGCTTTGAAACTTACTCCTGTATGAGGACGAATAACAATTTTTCCTCCAGCCATACCTTTACCGACATAGTCATTGGCATCACCAGTCAAATATAAGCTCACACCGCCAGCTAACCATACTCCAAAACTTTGTCCAACTGTACCGTTTAAGCGAATATCCACTTTCTTGCGTGCGTGACCGTTATTACCATATTTATTCGCAATCATACCGGATAAGGTTGCACCGACAGAACGATCTGTATTATTAACATCAAAGGTCAAATCAAGATGCTGTTCATCGTTATAATCAAACGCATCACCAACTTCTTTCAAAATTGCTTTATTCAGTAATCCCTTATCCATAGGTGGATTACTTTGCGTACAATATCTTGCACTGCCTGCTGGCACTTGCGGTGCATACAACAATTTCTGTAAATCTAAACCGCGCTGTTTTGTGGTTTTCCCCTCAATAATCGTTAATAAATCAGTACGTCCAATCAAATCCGTTAATTTTTCAACACCTAATTTTGCCAGCCATTCACGCACATCCTGTGCAATAAATTTAAAGTAATTCATCGCTTTTTCCGGCAAGCCGTGATAATGCTCATTACGCAATTTTTCATCTTGAGTTGCAATACCGGTTGCACAGTTATTTAAATGACAAATTCTGAGATAACGACAACCTAATGCAATCATCGGCCCAGTACCAAAACCAAAACTTTCTGCCCCCAAAATAGCCGCTTTAATCACATCTAAACCAGTTTTCAATCCGCCATCAACTTGCAAACGAACTTTATGACGAAGATTATTTTCAACTAATGCCTGTTGAGCTTCTGCCAATCCCAGCTCCCAAGGAGAACCGGCATATTTCACACTGGATAACGGACTTGCTCCCGTACCACCATCATAACCAGCAATTGTAATTAAATCGGCATAAGCCTTAGCAACACCAGTTGCGATTGTGCCAACACCCGGTAAAGACACTAATTTCACAGAAATCAATGCCCTAGGATTAATCTGTTTCAAATCAAAGATCAACTGTGCCAGATCTTCGATTGAATAAATATCGTGATGCGGCGGTGGAGAAATCAATGTTGATCCGGGCACAGCATAACGCAATTGAGCAATATAAGGCGTTACTTTATCACCCGGTAATTGACCACCTTCACCCGGTTTTGCGCCTTGAGCAACTTTAATCTGAATCACATCCGCACTCATTAAGTATGCTGGTGTTACACCAAATCGACCAGATGCCACTTGTTTAATTCGGGAAACTTTTTCTGTGCCATAACGACGAGGATCTTCTCCGCCTTCACCTGAATTGGAATAGCCACCAAGACGATTCATTGCTATCGCCAACGCTTCGTGAGCTTCGGGACTTAATGCACCAATACTCATCGCCGCAGTATCAAAACGTTTATATAGATTTTCTGCCGGCTCAACTTTATCAACCGCAATCGCCTTGCTTTCATCAATATTTAATTGTAATAAATCACGGATAGTTGCCACTGGACGGTTATTAACGGTATCAGCATATTTCTGATAAATTCGATAATCACCACTGTTTACTGCCTGTTGTAAATAGTTCACTACCTCAGGATTATAAGCGTGATATTCACCGTCAGGTTTATACTTCAACAAACCGCCTGTCGGCAATGCTTGGCTTGCACGCCACGCATCACGTTGCAAACACTGCATATCCTGATCCAAATCAGCAAAAGAAGCACCCTCAATACGGCAAGTAATCCGTTTAAAACATAATTCAACAATCTCTTTATTAAAACCAACCGCTTCAAATAAATGTGCACAACGATAAGATGAAATAGTTGAAATCCCCATCTTGGAGATAATTTTATAAAGCCCTTTGTCAATTCCTTTGCGAAAGTTCAACAAAACAGTGCGTAGTGGTTTAGTAATCGCACCACCTGCCACCATTTCACTTAAACTTTCGTATGCGAGATACGGATAAACTGCAGTCGCTCCTAATCCTAATAAAACAGCAAAGTGATGAGGATTTCGCGCTGAACCAGTTTCAACAATAATATTGGAATCACAACGAAGATTTTTTTCTACTAAACGTTGTTGCACCGCACCAACAGATAGTGCCGCAGGAATCGGCACTCTAGACGGAGAAATTCCACGATCCGATAAAATCAGCAATACAGTACCGTTGCGAGCCGCCTGCTCGGCTCTGTCTGCCAACTCTTCTATCGCCTGTTTTAAACCAACCGATTTAGGCTCATAAGTTGCATCCAAAATTTCGTGTTTGTAATATTCCTGTGATAAACCGAGCAATTGCTGCATATCAGAATAAAGCAATACCGGTGATTTAAAATTTACACGATGAGACATCCCTTCCGTTTCAAAGAAAACACTCATCTCCTGACCAATACTGGTATTAAGACTCATCACGTGTGCTTCACGAAGCGGATCTATAGGTGGATTGGTAACCTGTGCAAAATACTGACGGAAATAGTCATAAATTACTCGTGGATGAGTAGATAACACAGCAAATGGTGTGTCATCTCCCATTGAACCAACTGCTTCTTGACCATTTTCTCCCAGTACACGTAATAAACTTTCTAATTCTTCTTTGTTATAGGCGAACTGTTTTTGATAAGTAAGGAGCTGTTGCGGTGAAAATTCCGCTTTGCCAACCTTATCATCTTCAATCTCTTCAAACGGCACTAAGCGGTGTACATTACGATTCAACCATTCACGGTATGGATGACGTTCTTTCAACTCTTTATCAATCTCTTGAGAATGAATTAATTTACCGTGTTCGGTATCGATGACCAACAACTCTCCCGGTCCGATACGCCCTTTCTCAATCACTTCATCCGGTGCATAATCCCAAATCCCCACCTCACTGGCGATTGTAATCAATTTATCCTGTGTGATGACATAACGTGCCGGACGTAAGCCGTTACGATCAAGATTACAAGCAACGTGACGCCCATCGCTCAATACAATTCCTGCCGGTCCATCCCAAGGCTCCATATGCATAGAATTAAAGTCATAGAATGCTCTCAAATCATCATCCATATCCGGATTATGTTGCCACGCAGGTGGAATAAGCAAACGCATTGCACGGAATAAGTCCATACCTCCGTTCACAAACAATTCCAGCATATTGTCTAAAGAACTGGAGTCTGATCCGGTTTCATTCACAAAAGGTGCAATAGTCTGTAAATCAGGAATAAGTGGAGTGTGATATTTATAAGCACGTGCTCTTGCCCACGCACGGTTACCGGAAATGGTGTTGATTTCACCATTGTGTGCTAAATAACGGAATGGCTGCGCCAATTTCCATTTTGGTAAAGTATTGGTTGAAAAACGTTGATGGAATAAACAAATCCCACTTTCCATACGTAAATCAGCCAAATCAAGATAGAATTTCGGCAAATCTTTCGGAATACATAAGCCTTTATAAATGATAATTTGGCTTGAAAAACTACAGATATAAAAATCAGGATGATCAATGCGGTTTTCGATACGACGACGCGCCATAAATAAGCGACGTTCCATATCCTTAATTCCCCAACCGGCAGGAACATTAACAAAAACCTGCTTAATTGCCGGTAAACTTACCGCCGCAATAGATCCCAATACGGCAGGATTAATCGCAACATCACGCCAAGCTGTAATTGTCAGCGTTTCTTTAGTTAATTCTTCTTTGATAATTGCTTGATATTGCTCGATCAACTGCGGATCTGTCGGGAAAAAGATCTGTCCAACACCAAAATTTTTATTTAATTTAAATCCCTGTTCTTCAGCAATAAAATGAAAAAAACGTTTTGGCATTTGCAAGTGTAAGCCACAGCCATCACCAGTTTTACCATCAGACAATACCGCACCACGATGCTGCATTCTAGATAAACCTAAAATTGCTGTACGCACAACTTTATGACTTTGCTCACCTTCAAGATGGGCAATTAAGCCAAAGCCACAGTTCTCACGAACTTCATCTTTGTTATAAAGCATATGGATTCCTTAATGTTGTGTTTGTTTTATTATTGTAAGAGGATTTTGAACATACCAAAAAATATCAACAGTGGCAAAATTTTTTTGATAAATTTTATCATATTTCTTCTTTTATTAATCTTTATCTTATTTTTAATCATTTTATTTATGGTTTAGTTAATAAATTCCATTTTAATTAGATGATAACTATTCTCAAATACTTTGATGTTTGAATATTAAAATTTCCCTTCAGTATCTCCTTGAGACAATCTCTTTTACCGAAAATAGTGTTAATGCCAAGTATTCATAGATCTATCAATCTGAAATCAAATTATAAAAAAATAGCCAACAACTCAGAGGTATTGTTGGCTATTTGATTAACGCAATGAAATTTACTGATTATGAATGCAGAATTTCACTTAATTCCACTTTTCGATTTTCATATCTGGATCTAGTACAAGCGTCTGCGGTGGCAATCGCCGCTCTTGCTGCCTCTCCAGTAAGCAATTTTTCAAATTCTTTACTTGGTTTCATACCGTGCATAATGTCATTTAAGTATTTCATTTCTTTACGCATTACGGAATTAAGCCAAAGCGGTGTACGTTTGCCAGGATGCCCATATTGAATTGCACCGTCCATTTCTGTACTGGTATAAATTCTGGTACGATCATCATCTTCTTCTTGGCTTTCGTGAATCAAAAAATGGCTATCTTTGCCGTCCACACGTAAAGTGCCACCACAATGGAACATATCCAATTTAATCGCACCTTTTTCCCCTTGAATCAGCACATAATGTTCTCCCCAGCGGAAAGCTGATCCCCATTCCAATACAGCAAATCTACCATCATCAAACTCAAGATTGAGGAATAACATATCATCTTCATCACCAAATTGTTCTCCTTGATGAGCGACATTTCCTGCTGTCATCGTAACCGTTTTCGGCATTCCCCCCATTAAAAATTGAACACAATCCAATTCGTGAATATGGTGATATAAATGTCCGCCTGATTTTTCTCTCATTTTTTTCCAAGAAATAGAAGGCTGAACATCCTCCCAACCATTACGTGCAGTATGGCAATAAAGTACTTTCCCGATCACACCTTGGTTAATCAACTCTTTAGCGTGATGCACGCCATTAAAGAAATTCATAATATGCCCTGCCATAAAGACTACGCCGTTCTCCTCGCAGGCTCTGACCATTTCATCGCAGTCTTGATAACTTAGTGCAATCGGCTTTTCACAAAAAACGTGTTTTTTATATTTTGCTGCAAGTAATACGGGTTCTTTATGTAAGTAATTCGGTGTTGCCACAATCACACAATCCACATCCGCACGAGATACTGCATCCTCTAACGAATCGGCTGCTTCACAACCTAATTCTTTAGCGACCGCTTTACCATTTTCTGGATCATAAACAACCACCACTTTTGCATCATCATTTTCATTCATAATTCTGGCTAAATCTGCACCAAAATAGCCGACACCAATCACAGCATAATTTGTCATTTTATTTCTCCTAAAAGAATAGATATAAGTTTATTTCACTGAGCCTTCAGAAAGCCCACCTGCAATTTTGTTCTGGATAAAGGTGAAGAACAGCACGGACGGCAATACAACCAAGACAGAAGCCGCCATCATATCACCCCAATCTAAAATCTCTGCACCATTTAATGAACGTAATGCTACCGCTACTGTCATTTTGCTCGTATCGTTTACTAAAATAAGAGCATATAAGAACTCATTCCACGCATTAATAAAGGTATAAATTGCCGTTGCTACAATGCCGGGCGCAACTAATGGCAATACAATTTTGAAAAACACGGTAAATTTATTTGCACCATCAATCCGCGCAGCTTCTTCAATTTCGATAGGAACGGTTCGGAAAAATCCAACCAACAACCAGACCGCATAAGGCACACTAAATGAGAGATAGACCACAATAAGCCCTGTCATTGTATTGGTTAGTCCAACTTTCGCCATTGCGATGGAATAAGGAATTGCCAATAGAATTGGTGGAAAAATATAGGTAGTAACCAATAATTTCGACATTACTGCCCCCAATTTCGGGAAAAATCGAACAATGCCATAAGCCGCCATTGCTGAAATGATGATAGCAATTAATGTTGTAATTAAGGCAATAACCAAACTATTTTGAATATTAACGATAAAATGTAAGTCGTTAATCACGTGTTCAAAATAGTCCAAGGTAAACACCTTTGGCCAAAAACGGGTGGGTTCACTGGTTAATTCACCTTTACCTTTGATAGAAGAAATGATAATCCAGACTAAAGGAAATACTGCAACTACTGTCGCAATTAATAAAAACAGATGTGCAACAATATCACCTAAAATAGATTTTTTCGTTTTCATTTTATTCCCCCTCTTTTTCCCAACGGCTAATCACTTTGAAATAGATAAAGCAAATAAGTAATAGGAAGATAAATAGCAGCACCGTTACCGCCGAAGAACGACCAAGCATTTTAGTTCCCCAGCCCATATTGTAGGCATAGATTGGTAATGTCATTGTTGAGTTAGCTGGCCCACCACCCGTGATGAGATAGATAATGTCAAAGTTGTTAAACACCCAAACCGTGCGTAACACCACTAATAATCCAATCACCACTTTGATATGTGGAAGTGTAATGTGACGGAACACTTGCCACGCATTTGCACCATCAATTTTGGCAGCCTCATATTGTTCTTGTGGTACGGTTTGCAAGGCGGATAAAACGTTCACCATAATCAGTGGTGCGCCAAACCAAACGTTAATAAACACCAAGCTGACAAAAGCCCAAGTACTATCAGAAAGAAAGTGCGGTGCAATATCCATTAATCCGAGTTTCACAATCATATTCGGCAAATAGCCGTATACACCGTTTAAAATCCATTGCCAAGAAAAGGCAATAACAATAGTTGGAAATGCCCACGGAATAATTAATAAGATTTTGTATAACCATTGTAAATGACGAATACGATGTAATGCCATTGCTAGCGCAAATCCTACTAATACTTGTCCAACCAAAGAAAATACTGTCCATAAGATCGAATTAGAAAATGCTAACCAAAAACTAGGATCGTTAATTACCGCTATATAATTATCAAATCCAACAAACTTCCAGTTCGGCATAATCAAATTCTTATTGGTAAAGCTGTAAAAAATGCTTGATAAGAATGGATAGACGAATAATACCGATACCACTATCATCGCGGGCAGGACAAAAATCCACCTTGTATAGTTTTTTTGATACATAAAACCCCCTTCTCAGTTACTGAGAATCTGTATCTACTTTGAGGATAATGGGCGGCAATGACCGCCCTAGAATTTATTGAGCAACCGTTTCAAATAAAGTATTTAGCTGATCTTCTGCTTTTTTAGCGGCTACCATCGGATCCGTGCCATTCACTACAATATCTTGGAACATTGCTTCAATAATGTGCTGATTCGTTAATAAACCGCCTTGTACGGTTGGCCCATATTCATACCCTATTGCAGTGCCGGTTTGTACTGCATCGGAAATCACTTTTTCTGCGTGAGCAAATTTCTTCACCATTGGGTTATCTTTATAAGCCGGTTCATTCGCAATATCTTTAAGAGCCGGTAACATTCCTACCGGAACTGAAGCAAGAAATTTAATATAACGATCCTTATCATAAAGAGTTTTAATAAAGGCTTTACTAATTTCAGGATGTTTTGAATGTTTCCAAACCACTAAAGGAATATTTGCTGTTTCCAAGCCATAATCAGGATCATTCACATCCATTTTTGGTACTGGGTAAGCATCAACAAAATCTAATAACTGTGGTGTATTCGCTTGAACACCGCCAATCTGGAAACCAGAGTTAAAATCAAACGCAGTTTTTCCTTGATAATACAAGGTCGCCTGTTGTAATACATTGTAGTTAATAGAATCTTTCGGTGAAGTTTCTTTATACATTTTCACCCAATATTTAATACCATCTTGTGGAATTTCACTGGTGAGGTCCACTTTTAGATCTTTAGTAAGCAAACTACCGCCACGGCTTTTCACATATAAATTCAAAAAGCGAGTTGCGATAAAATCATTCGTCCCCATTGGCACAGATAGACCATATACCCCATCTTTAGTTAATGCCTTAGCTGCCTGATACAACTCATCCCACGTTTTCGGCACGGATAATCCATTTTTCTCCAATAAATCTTTCCTAATCCACATCACTTGTGCGTGAGAATATAAAGGAAGAGAGTAATTATTCTCTCCTACAGTCCCTTCATTGATTGCAGCCGTAGAAAATCTATCTCGACCTAAATCATCAATCAAATCATTAATTGGAGATAATGCCTCAACATTAATCATCTCAACAACTTGATTCGGTAATGCTGTACTCAAATCCGGCACATTTCCTGAAGCTAATCCTGTTGTCCATTTGGTATAAAAATCATTCCAAGAAAAGGTTTCAATTTTAATTTTGACCTTCGGATTCTTTTGCATAAAGTCATTCGCTGCCTGTTGGATAATTTCCAAACGTGGTCCCTGAGTAAAAGAGTGCCACATCGTAATATCACCAGCTAACTCCGATGGTTCTGTACTCACATTTGTATTCGTAGTTTGTGATTTTTCATCTTTACAGCCATTTAGCACTAATGTGGCGAACACCACAGATGCTGCAACAGTTAATAATTTTTTGAATTTCATAACTCACCTCATATATATTAAGAGCGATTACAACAAGGCTTGCTCTGTGGTTGGATCAAAGAAATGAGCTCGCTTCATATCAAACGCAAGCGTGATTTGCTGCTCCATTTCAATTTTTTGCCGAGAATGGACGATCGCTTTTATCGATTGATTACCCAAACTGGTATGAACAATATATTCTGCACCTAACAACTCTGCGACATATACCGGTGCTGATACTCTCGCATTCTGATAAGAACCAAGTAATAACGGCTCATTAGAAACATTCTCGGGACGAATACCTAAAACGACCTCTTTACCCTCTTGACCTAGTGCCACTAGTTGCTGCCAGATTTCATCGGGAATAGCTAACTGATGATGATCCGCCGTCACAAAAGAGTGATTCTCTAACCATCCTTTTAAAAAGTTCATTGTGGGCGCCCCAATAAATCCGGCAACAAACAAATTAGCCGGTTTATCATAAATTTCTTTCGGCGTACCGATTTGTTGTACAATCCCTGCACTCATCACAACAATGCGATCTGCCATTGTCATTGCTTCGGTTTGATCGTGAGTCACATAAATCGTGGTCGCATTCAGTTTTTTATGAATCCGGATAATTTCTGCACGCATATTACTGCGCAACTTGGCATCTAAATTTGAAAGTGGTTCGTCCATCAAAAAGACCTTCGGTGAACGCACTATAGTTCTGCCTAAAGCAACACGTTGTCGCTGCCCTCCAGATAAAGCTTTCGGTTTACGATCCAGCAACTCATCTAAACCTAAAATAGTTGCTGCTTCACGCACTTTGCGGTCAATTTCCGCTTTATCAACGTTTCGTAATTTCAAAGCAAACGCCATATTTTCGTAAACAGTCATATGAGGATAAAGTGCATAAGATTGAAACACCATTGCGATGTCGCGATCTTTCGGCTCAACATCATTCACACGACGATCATCAATAGAAAAATCTCCTTCGGAAATATCCTCCAAACCAGCGATCATTCTTAATGTTGTTGATTTACCACAACCTGAAGGCCCAACTAACGCAATGAATTCTTTATCTGCCACTTCAAGATTAAAATCTTTCACAGCTTCAAAACCATTACGATAACGTTTATAAATATGTGATAAAGAAAGTGTTGCCATAACGTTTCCTTCTTCGTATTCAACTTAATATTTAACTGACAAAAAGTTAAAAATAAGCTACTATTTAAACAATATAGAGATAAGACATCATATCTCTAAAATTTAGAGATATGATGTCTTAAATTGCATAAATTTTCTGCGATAAAGATCACAAAAATGAAAAAATCAGAAAAAAAAGTAAAGAATATGGCCTTACAAGAAGATATTAAACAATTAATTCTTAATAAAGGTTTAAAAGCAGGCGATCTAATGCCTACTGAAAATGAGTTAATGGAATATTTAAACGTTAGTCGTTCCAGTTTAAGAGAAGCAGTTAAATCATTAGAAGCATTGCATATTTTAGATATTCGGCACGGTGTAGGAACTTTTATCAGCGAATCCTCACTTACACCGATGATTCAAAGCCTTGCTTTTCATACACAATTACAACTACAAAATAATATAAAATATTTATTAGATATCTTAGATATTCGTGAAATTCTGCAATATGGTTTTGCTCCGCTTGCTATTGCCAATATTAGTGATACAGAAGTCGATCAACTGCAACAGTTAAGCTTAGAATTACAACAATTGGCTAGACAAAACCTATTCTCTAGCGAACTAGAATATAAAATTCAACTACAGACCTATCAAGCAATAAATAATCCGCTTTTGTCACAATATCTAGACGCTTTCTGGCAAATATTCAATTTACAAGAGGAAAACTTGCCAACTATAACTCTCTCAGCTCAAGAGGTAGCGTTACACTATCGTGAATGGGTAGATGCTGTAGAGGCACGCGATATTAATCGTTTCCAACACGCCGTACTACTTTATTTTCGTACTCTACGTCAACGCTTACAACAAAAGGAAAAGGAAAAAGAAAATGGACAATATTAACGTTGCTCTTGTTGGTTGTGGCTTCTTCGGTCAACAACTTGCTTCTGTATTTAATAAATTACCCGCAAAATTGGTTGGTGTAACCGATTTACAGATAAACCTAGCGCAAAACATCGCCGAACAATACAAAACACAAGCCTATGCCGATTTAAATACATTACTTACTCAACAGAAAGTCAACCTCGTGCTTATCGCCACCTACAATTATAGCCATCGCCAACTTGCAGAAATTGCCATTCAAAAAGGTTGTGCCGTATTTATTGAAACACCTTTCACGATTAATGAACAAGATGCCCATCAACTGATACAAATGGCAAAAGAAAATAATGTACCGCTTTTTGTTGGACACTGTTTGCGTGTATTACCAGGATTACAACAAGCAAAACAATTATTAACACAACAAACATTGGGAAAAATAACAGTAGTACGAGCAAATCGCCAACGCTGGATAAATCCTATTTTTCAAAAAGATTGGTGGAAAAATGATATTCAACTAACTGGAGGAAAACTCTTTCATGAAATACATGAATTAGATTTACTTGCTTGGTTAATTGGTGAAGTTGAAGCTGTTTTTGCACAATCTACTAATCGAGCACATTTAGAAACGCCTGACCATCACGATATTATTCAATTATTGCTACAATTTAAAAATGGCGTTTTCGGATCTTTAGAAATGGGAACAGCGTATCGCTTGCCTAAATGGGATATTGCCATTCACGGTGAACTAGGCTCAATGATGATTAATTTCTTCACTTCCACCGTTACAATCACTTTCGCTAACGGCAAACGCCAACAATTTAATATGTATAACGAATTTGAGGCTGATCTATCTTTACGAGAAAGTAGTAAAGGGATCCAAAAATATGGTCAACCCAATGAACATTGCCCTTATTGGCTGACTCGTGCTGTAGAATTAGAAGCACAAAGTATTTTTGAACATTTACAACAACACAAAAACAGCATTCTTTGCGAACTTCCAGCAAGAGCAATTTGTATTGCTTCGGCTGCAACCCAATCTATTCAAAAGAAAAAATTAATTAACGTAAGATATTAAATCTCTTATTAAAATACCCATTAAGAAAACATTTTTAATAAGTATCAAACTACTAATTATTTATACAAACAAAACATACTGAATGCAAAACAACATTAAGCCAAACATTCTATTAATAGATTGAATGATAAAAACAAACCTACGATAAAATATCATAGGTTTGTCAATGGCTTGAATGGGTATTTAGCCTATTTTTACTTTTAGCTTTAATGATATTACGTTATCTATAATAGCTAAATGTTTTTCACTTTTACCTAGTTATACCTCGTTTTAGATTTCAACGGCAAGCTTTATTTTGTTGATTGAGAGGATTGTATATTCTCATTTGTTAACGGCTTTCCTTGGTATTCTCCCGTTAAACTATGTAAGAAATCAACAATATCGCTCACTTGCTCTTTTGATAAACTTACACCACTTTGATATTTCAACATCATTTCCACTGCTTGGGTTAAATCTTGTGCATTTGCATCGTGGAAATAAGGTGCGGTAAGTGCAACATTACGCAATGTAGGCACTTTAAAACGATGTTTATCATAAGGATTTTTCGTTTGTGCAAAGCGACCGTCATCTGCTTCTGTTAATGGTTTATTGCGATCAGCAAAATAATCTGCTTTTAATCCCATTAATTCATAAGATTGACCACCTAAATTAGTGCCAGTATGACAAGTATCACATTTATATTGGTGGAATAACGCATAACCATTTTTTTGTGTTGCAGTTAATGCATTTTCATCACCTTGTAAATAACGATCGAATGGACTGTTTGGCGTGATTAAAGTTTTTTCAAACTCTGCAATGGCATCAGTAATATTTTTTTCATTAAAACCTTCCGGGTAAATTTTTTCAAAGGCTTGTTTGAGCGACTCATCTTTGTTGAGATTATCAACAATTTGTTGCCAATTTTCTGCTCCCATTTCTACAGGGTTTAAAGGAGGCCCACCAGCTTGTTCGGCTAGATTTGCTGCACGACCGTCCCAGAATTGAGCAAAGTTGAAAACAGCATTATAGACAGTCGGTGCATTAATGCCTCCTTTCTGTCCTTTAATTCCGGTAGAAGTAGCAAGGTTATCCACACCACCCGTATTTAAACTATGACAACTAGCACAAGCAATCGTCCCATCGCCAGATAAGGCTGTGCTATGATAAAGCACGTTACCTAGCTCCACTTTGGCAGGATTAACCGGCAAACTTTGTGGCACAGGTTGTACAAAACGTTCTGCTGATGTACCAGAGGTGTTTGCAGGAAGTTGGTATTCTTGGCGAACTTTATGAATCCAATCAAGCAAGATTGCTTTCTCTTGCTCGTTTAAACCAGATCCCCAATGCACCATTTTGAAAGAATGAATAGGCATTTCGTTATTTTGGATCACGCTTTCAAGTTTCGCTAAATCCGCCGCAGAAATGCGTTGAGGTTGATTAAGATAATCGGTAATGTTATCCAACAAAAAATGGGATTGCCCTTGCTTAATATCTTTATCCATTAAACTGCTAGCGATAGGCAATTTTGCATAAAATGGCATATTAGCATTGTTACTATGGCAATATTGACAGCCATTATTATATAGCACGGTTTCAACGGCACGTTGCTGAGGATCAGTAATTTGGCTTTCTTGCAAACGGCGTTGTGTTTCTTGTTTATCAAAGTGGTGGATATATGCCACCGTCCCTAGATAAGCGACGGCACCTGCACCAATAAATGTAAATAACCACGATTGAGGTTTCATAAGATTCTCCCTTATAGAATAGAAAGTTAGAAATTATCGGCATAGTATTCATAATTATGGGTAAAAAAATATTGATAGAACTCAATAAATTTCATTGACATATCCTATAGCTCTAATAGGTATAGTTTTGTATAGTTATTAGTATGGAAAAGATGAAATAAAAAACACCGCACTTTTAAAGATAAAATTTAATAAATAAATTGTTTTTGATATAGAAATATTTTTATTCAAAGTAGAAAAAATTATAGTCGTCTCAATTTTCTATAGCTTAAATTTTAAACTCAACTGAAATATATAAAAAAGAAGTGTTCATTAATTTAATCTATTATTAAATTTCCAAACTCAATAAGGATTAAACAATGAACACTTATCATAAACATATTTCTAATAGACACGGAAAAGATAATGGTTTTACACCTTCAATAGCTCATAATAATCAAATAAATTACTATGGGGATATGTTAGAACAGTAAAAGAGCAATCAATGAAGTCGGAGATTTCAAGAAAAAAGTCGATGAATTCAATCATCGACCTCACGAATATTTAGATTAACAAACACCTTATACGGTATTACACGGAGTTTGACAACTCAAGAATTAATAAACCGCCATTATCACCATTACCCAAATAATACTAAGTGCCGGGCCGAGCAGACCAACGACAATACCGCCCAAGCGAAATTCCGCTTGACGAATTAAGCCAGTACTAAATGCAATAGCATTTGGTGGTGTTGAAACCGGTAAAAATAACGCACAAGATGCGCTTAACCCAATGACTAACGGCAAAATTGCCGGAGAAACATCACCGGAAAAAACTTTTAATAACGATAAGCCAACTGGAATTAAAATCGTGGTGGCAGCCGTGTTACTCATAAAGTTAGATAACACAACAGTAATAAATGCAAATAAAATCAACAACATCATAAAACTGATATGAACGTGGCTTAGTTGATTGACAAAATGCGTCGCAATTTTTTGCTCTTCAATCGCTAAACCTAACGCTAAACCGCCGGCAACCAGCATTAAGGTATCCCACGGCAATTTACGCACATCATCCGAATCAAGCACGCCAAGCATTGTTAAACCAACGATAGGAATACCTGAAGCGGCAGCGATCGGCATTCCGAACCATTTTGCTGTCAACCAGAAAAACAGTGTAATCGCCAAAATCACCAACACGATTGTTTTTTGCGTGCGATGTTCTTTTTCCTCTTCCGCTGTTTCCACTTCTTTAACTTCTTGCAGAAAATTAAATTCCAACTTCTCTTTTGCGCTGATACGGTAACGTTTAATCAGAACACGCCAAAAAACTAAAATCAGCACAACGGCAACCGGTGTTCCCATAAGCATCCATTCAAGAAAAGAGATGTGATAACCGATATTTTCCAATGCGCCGACAGCAATCGCATTCGGTGCTGAACCGATAATCGTTGCCATACCGCCAATCGAAGCCGCCGCCGGAATACCTAACAACAATGCACGGGAAATATTGGCTTTTTTATCCAATGTAACAAATAGTGGGCTTACAGTAGCAATCATCATTGCTGTGGTGGCAGTATTACTCATCAACATTGACATTACAGCCGTTAGCGTCATTAAACCAAGCAGAATATTTTGTGGATTTTTACCAAATTTTGGCAACATCTGTTTTAATAAGAGAATATCCAATTCGGTCTTTTTCATTGCTTCTGCTAAGAAAAAACCGCCTAAAAAAAGCCAAATTACACTATCTGACCAAGTTTGCAGATATTGCATAGCATTTTCTGCATCGCTTCGTCCCATAATTAAAACAAGAAAACCGATAATTAAAATACCGACTGAAAACGGAGGAATTGCTTCAGTTACCCACAGTGAAATAGCGAAAAAAATAAGAAACAGGACATAATTCTGTGTTTGTGTAAAAAGCGGATCACTCAACCAGTTCATCATTGCCCAACCAAAAAGCAGTGAAAAGATAAATAAACCGACCTTACTCTTCCTCACTTCCGCAATTGGATGCTTAGTGAAATTTTTTAGCGATGTATAAATCGAATCAGACATAACAACAAATACTCCAAACTACCTAATAATAACTTCGACTTATTATAGTAGAAAAAAGGGCAGATAACTCTGCCCTATATCACATTTTTAAACGCTAAATTATTGGAATAATTAACAATTTATTCATTTTTCTGAAACAGTCAACAATTTTCTTTGATTCCTCGCTCAATCTGCTCGAATAATTGGTAACGTTTCCGATACATCGACCGTTTTTTGCTCTGAATTTCTTCCAGTGGACGTTGCTCAACTTGCAACGGTAATTGCCAATATTTATCACCACGTTGCGCACCATTTTCTTGCCAAAATTCATCATAATTCATATAAATTTTTTTGCTGCCGTGCAGGCGAATTTTGGTTTGATAATGGTGAGGAATACCAACCAATTGCATTTGCCAATGTTGTGCCAACCATTTAAAACACTCCACCAATAAAAACATCGGACGCATACCGTGTAACTGTTTAGTTAAAGATTTGACGATGTCAGAGGCATTTTCACCTCGAGGGCCTTGTATACTGGCAATAAGTATTTGGTTATTCTCAATAAAAGCAAATGAAGCATCATAATAACGTTGCTCACTACCATCCTGAATATTGATGGAAAAATAGCCTTCATAAAAATCAATTTGATTTAAATTGAGATATAAGCCTAAACCATTTTCTAAATCAGCCAATTTAATTGAATTGTTCGCAATCAGTTGCCGGCAACGTTCCTCTCCTAACAAACGCTCCATTTGCAACAAGCTGTACTCAATTTGTTGCACACGCTGCTGTGCCGAAAAACGCTTATCACAATAATGAAACATTACACTGTGAAAACGGTGTTTCTGCCGTTGGAAAATCGGCAACCAAAGCGGATGTTGATTCAGAAACTGAATTAATTGATTACCTTGACGATATGTCAAAGTGCGACGTAAAAAATAGCGTAAAATATGGCGAATTTGCTTTAAAACACGTTGTTCCTGCCCCCAAGGATACATTTCACGCACAGTTGGAAAATGTGTAAATGGTTGTTGTTCTGTCATAATTTCTTTTTCATTTATCGTTAAATTGGGCGCTATTCTATGCAACTCAACTAAAAGAGTAAAATTGTATTACGCTAATTTGCAAACAAGTTAAAAAATTACCTTGCAAGCCGATAATAATTGCATATAAAATCATTTTTATTACATAATTATTCAAAAATAGGAAGTTAATATGATTCGCAGCACAGAACTTGTTCAATGGTTCCGTCAATCTACGCCTTATGTTACAGCACATAGAAATAAAACTTTCGTGATTATGCTTGACGGCAACACCACTTCCAGCCCTAATTTCAGCAACATTATTGACGACATCAGTTTATTACATAGTTTAGGCATAAAATTAGTGATTGTTTTCGGTGCCAGGAAACAGATCAACGATGCCTTGACACTCGCTCACATTGCAGAGCGTTATCACAAAAATATCCGCGTAACCGATCAGCAAACGTTGCATTTAGTTAAACAGGTTGTGGGCTGTCTGCAATTCGACATTACTGCTCGTCTTTCATTGCGAATGAACAATATTACGCATAACGGCGTACCAAATGTGGTCAGTGGTAATTTTGTCATTGCACAACCAATCGGCGTTGATGACGGTGTTGACTATCAGTTAAGCGGGAAAGTACGGAAAATTGATAGTGAAGGAATCAAACAACAATTAGAACGAAATGCTATTGTGGTAATTAGCCCTATCGGCGTTTCTGTTACCGGCGAAACCTTTAATTTGGCTTTTGAGGAATTGGCAGCACAAATTGCGATCAAACTGAAAGCGGAAAAAGTGATCGGTTTTTGCGAAAAACAGGGAATTATCGATGAAAATCAGCAAGTTATCGCCGATCTCACCCTACTTTCTGCAGAAGAGCATTTACGTCAATTCATTGCGAAAGATGCTTATCACAGTTCGGAGGCTCGTTTTCTACAAACCGCCTTGGAAGCCTGTTGTAACGGCGTGAAACGTGCGCATTTATTGAGCTATCTCGAAGATGGATCTTTGTTACAGGAGCTCTTCTCTCGTGACGGTATCGGAACACAAATCTCGTTAGAAAGTTCAGAAATTGTGCGGATTGCCAATATTAAGGATATTCCAAGTTTATTAGCCTTAATTCATCCGCTCGAACAACAAGGTATTTTGGTCAAACGTTCACGCGAACAGTTGGAAATGGAGATCGATCACTACACGATTATTGATCGTGATGGCGTGATTATTGCTTGTGCGGCATTAAATCCTTATTTTGAGGAAAAAATGGCGGAAATGGCTTGTGTTGTCGTCCATCCGGATTATCGCAACTCTTCGCGTGGCGATATTTTATTAAGTCATATTCAAAAACGCGCGATTGCCCTCGGCATCAAAAAGCTGTTTGTTCTCACCACTCGCACCGTACATTGGTTCCAAGAGCGGGGGTTTGAAATTGCTAATGTTGAAGATTTACCGCAAGAAAAACGTGAAAAATATAATTATCAACGCCGCTCTAAAATTTTAATTCAACCTTTAGAAGAAGAATAATTGACTCAAATAGCCTATTTCTCTGCAAATAGGCTATTTTCTCTACAAAATTTAAAATAATCTCGCATCTCCTCGATTTTTTCCTATAATATCCGCCTTGATTCACCGTGGTTCGCAAACCTCCCACGCAAAAAAACTAGGAATATTTATGCAAAACAAAAAAGCGATCGTCATTTTTTCCGGCGGTCAAGACTCCACGACTTGTTTACTACAAGCCCTACAAACCTACGGCAATGGCAATGTTGAAGCCATTACTTTTCACTACGGTCAACGTCATAGCATTGAATTGGACAAATCGCGCTGGATAGCCAATGATCTCGGCGTGAAACAGACCATTCTCGATCTCTCTTTAATGCAGTCCATTACTCACAATGCGTTGATGGATAACAACGAAACCATCCAACAAAAACAGGGTGAATTGCCTAATACTTTTGTCGATGGTCGTAATGCGCTGTTTCTGCTCTATGCGGCAATCTATGCCAAAGGTCAAGGGATTAGCGATATTATTACCGGCGTATGCGAAACCGATTTTAGCGGTTATCCCGATTGTCGCGATGTTTTTATTAAGTCAATGAATGTGACCCTCAATTTAGCAATGGACTACCGTTTCAACATTATTACACCATTAATATGGCTGACTAAAAAAGAAACCTGGGCTTTAGCGGATCAATTAGGCAGATTGGAATATGTGATGCAACACACGCACACTTGTTACGAAGGTGTCGAAGGCGGCTGCCACCACTGCCCAAGCTGCTTATTACGAGAAAAAGGCTTAAACGAATATTTAGTGGAAAAAGAGGCAAAAAATGTTGAAAGTCGCTAAAGAATTCAGTTTTGATATGGCGCATTTATTAGACGGTCACGACGGCAAATGCCAAAATCTTCACGGACATACCTATAAATTACAAGTTATCGTCAGCGGCGAAACTGAAAATAGCGGTGCAAAAAAAGGAATGGTGATTGATTTTGCTGATTTAAAAAAAGTAGTCAACGATCTGATTATTTCTCCAATGGATCACGCATTTATTTATGACCAAAGCAGTGAACGAGAAATTAAAATAGCTCAATTATTACAACAACTTAACTCAAAGACCTTTGCTTTACCGATGCGTTCTACCGCTGAAAATTTAGCTCAATTTATTTTTCAACGCTTAAAGGAAAATGTTGGTTTTCATCTTCATTCCATTCGTTTATGGGAAACGCCCACCTCCTTTGCAGAATATGGTGAAGAGTAATGAAAACTGAATATGCTATTGTTGAAATTTTTGAAAGCCTTCAGGGAGAAGGCTTTAATACCGGAATGCCTGCTATTTTTATCCGTTTCGGCAAATGTAATTTAGCCTGCCCTTGGTGTGATACCGATTATCAAACCTTTTCACTGATGACACTACAACAGATTGCCAATCAAGTTACTTCTTTTACAGCAAAAAATATCATTATTACTGGCGGTGAACCGACTATTCAACCAAATTTAGAAAAATTATTAAGCCATTTCAAAAAGTTAGGTTATTACCTAGCGATTGAAACCAACGGTTTAAAACCGATTCCACCGCAAATTGATTATATTGCTACCAGTCCGAAACGTCTGTATCGTCACAAATATCAACAACGCGGTATCACTCACGCTGATGAGGTGAGAATTGTGAATGATGACAAAAATATCCAGCTCTTTTGCCAAGAAATTGCTAAAAAAATTCAAGCAAAACATTATTATCTTTCGCCTTGTGAACAACAGGGAGAAATGAATCTACTGGATACCATTCGTAAGTTAGGACAACTTAATGAAAATACTGATATTAAATGGCAGCTTAGTATTCAAACACATAAATTAGTTGGGATTGAATAAAATAAGCAATCGATTGCGTGAAAGTTTGCATAAATAAGCGTATAATTCTGCTCAGTTTTTTATCACAACAGGTATCTTAATTATGCAAACAATCAGCCTAAAGAAAATTTATTCTGGTAAAGTTCGTGATCTCTATGAAATTGATGACAAAAGAATGTTGATGGTAGCTTCTGACCGTTTATCCGCATTTGATGTTATTCTTGATGATCCAATTCCACGCAAAGGGGAAATACTCACTCAAATCTCAAATTTTTGGTTTAACAAACTTGCTCATATTATGCCAAATCATTTCACAAGCGACACTGTATATGATGTTTTACCTGAAGCAGAAGCAAAGGCTATCGAAAAACGTGCTGTTGTTTGTAAACGTTTAACGCCTATCAAAATTGAATCTATCGTTCGCGGTTATTTAACCGGCAGCGGTTTAAAAGATTATCAAAAAACAGGTTCTATTTGTGGTTTAGTATTGCCGAAAGGTTTAGTTGAAGCCAGCAAATTGCCTGAACCAATTTTTACCCCATCAAGCAAAGAAGAGATTGGTAATCACGATATCAATATCAGTTACGCCGAATGCGAAAAACTCATCGGCAAAGATTTAGCAGCACAAGTGAAAGAAAAAGCAATTGCTCTTTACACTACTGCTGCGAAATATGCTTTAACTAAAGGCATTATTATTTGCGATACTAAATTTGAATTCGGTTTAGATGAAAATGGAGTATTAACACTGATGGATGAGGTGTTGACTCCGGATTCAAGCCGTTTCTGGTCAGTTGATAGCTATCAAGAAGGCATTAATCCACCATCATTCGATAAACAGTTTATTCGTAACTGGTTGGAAAACAGTGGTTGGAATAAACAACCGCCTGCTCCGAAAGTGCCTCAAGAAATTATTGATCAAACTGTAGCAAAATATCAGGAAGCGTTTGATCTGTTAACAAAATAAATAGCGTTTTTCATAAAAAATCTGCATTTTAAATTAATAAAATGCAGATTTTTATAAGAGCGGATGACTATTTCTGTTCTCCTACATCATCTTTCATCCGTTTTTTTAACTTTAACGTCTGAACAATCCGCCCATTCCTCCAAGACCGCCCATTAATCCTTGCATTCCTCGCATCATTTTCGCCATTCCACCTTTACGCATTTTTTTCATCATTTTTTGCATTTCTTCAAACTGTTTCAGCATACGGTTCAGATCCTGCACTTGTGTGCCTGAACCAGCAGCAATACGGCGTTTACGTGATCCTTTAATAATGGCAGGATTTCGACGTTCTTTAAATGTCATCGAATTGATCATTGCTTCCATTCGTTGGAACATTTTGTCATCTACTTGATTTTTCACGTGATCTGGTAAATTCTGCATTCCCGGCAATTTATCCAACATTGACATCATACCGCCCATTTTTTTCATTTCGAGCAGTTGTTCACGGAAATCTTCTAAAGTGAAATCATCCCCTTTTTTAAATTTCTGTGCCATTTTCTCGGCTTTTTCCTGATCAACATTACGTTGTAAATCTTCGATCAAAGAAAGCACATCGCCCATACCGAGAATACGAGAGGCAATTCGTTCCGGATAAAATGGCTCTAAAGCATCGGTTTTCTCCCCCATACCGAGGAATTTAATCGGTTTACCGGTAATTTGACGAATAGATAACGCCGCACCACCACGTGCATCCCCATCCACTTTGGTTAAAATCACACCGGTTAAAGGCAATGCCTCATTAAATGCTTTAGCTGTATTGGCGGCATCCTGCCCGGTCATTGCATCAACGGTAAACAAGGTTTCAATCGGGTTAAGCACTTGATGGATCTGTTTAATTTCATTCATCATCTCTTCATCAACGTGCAAACGACCGGCAGTATCGACAATCAATACATCAAAAAACTTTAATTTCGCTTCCGCCAAAGCTGACTTAACAATCTCTACCGGCTTTTGCGAAGCATCAGACGGATAAAACGTTGCATTAACACTCTGTGCCAATGTTTCCAACTGTTTAATCGCCGCTGGGCGGTAAACGTCGGCAGAAACCATCATCACTTTCTTTTTATGACGCTGTTGCAAAAATTTAGCCAATTTAGCGACACTGGTTGTTTTACCAGCCCCTTGCAAACCAGCCATTAAAATCACAGCCGGCGGTTGTGTTGCAAGGTTAAGCGTTTCATTGGCTTCACCCATTGCCTTTTCAAGCTCTGCTTGAACAATTTTGATAAATTCTTGCCCCGGTGTCAGGCTTTTATTTACTTCAACACCTAAAGCACGTTCTTTAACCTGATTAATAAATTCTCGAACAACCGGTAACGCTACATCTGCTTCCAACAAAGCCATTCGCACTTCGCGTAATGTTTCTTTGATATTATCTTCGGTTAAACGACCTTTGCCACTAATGTTACGCAATGTTCTTGACAAACGATCTGATAAATTCTCAAACATAGAAAATCCTGATTCTGAAACGGAGTGTTAACAATGACAATCTAAAAAACACTCAAAAAATAGATAAAAACAGTGGGCATTATACCGAAAATTTGCCTGTTTTCACCATTTACACATAATCCTATGGAAAAATTCATAGAAAACTGCTAACTTTTTAAGGCTTATGTTTTTTTAGAGAGCAAAAATTATGTTGTGGATCGGCGTGTTAGCTATCGTTGCTTATTTAAGCAGTATCTTATTAATTACTCCGGTATTAATGAAAGTCCAACAGGGAGAAACCAGCAATATCACTCGTTCAGGAAAGCAGTGGGTTTTTCATAGTGCGATATTAGCAATCGTATTGCATTTGATTGGATTAATGAACAGTTTCTTCGTTGCTGGTGGGCAAAACTTTACTCTATTCAATGTTTCTTCATTAATTTCCGTCTTAGTCAGCCTTGTAGCAACATTAGCAATGTTGCGTACCAATACATTTTGGTTTGTGTTACCTATCGTATACTGTTTTTCCGTAATAAATATTGTCGGAACCACATTTTTCCCCGGTAGCTTCATCAAACATTTAAGCGAAAACAATGGCTTATTATTCCATATTGCATTAGCACTTTTTAGTTATATTGTCTTTGCCATCAGCACTTTATACGCATTGCAACTTGGTTGGTTAGATCGCAATTTGAAACAGAAAAAAATGACTTTTTCTCCAATGATCCCATCGCTTATGAAAGTAGAAAAACAGCTGTTCCAACTGCTGATTTTAGGGGAAGCATTACTTACTATAACTTTGATCAGCGGTAGCATTTACCTGCCAAACTTCTTTTCAGCGGATCAAATTCAAAAAGCGGTTTTCTCTTTCATCGCTTGGATTATTTTTGCAATTTTATTATTAGGTCATTACAAATTACATTGGCGAGGAAAAAGAGTGATCATTTACACAATTTCAGGTATGATTTTGCTCACTTTCGCTTATTTCGGCAGTCGTTTGATTGTGATGTAAATGAAATTTAGGTGGCGTATTTATCAATAATATAAGTACGCCGAATGATTGACTTAATATAGGATTTTATTTTGGACAGTATCCCCATAAGTACATTATTTTTTCTGTTAATTTTGTTACTTATTCTTTCAGCCTATTTCTCAAGTTCAGAAACCGGCTTGCTTTCATTAAATCGTTATCGTGTACGTTATCTTGCAGATAAAGGGAATCGAGGGGCTCAAAAAGCCGAGAAATTATTAAAGAAAACCGATATTCTTCTAAGTTTTATCTTAATTTTTAATAACTTAGTTAATATTATGGCGTCTGCTCTCGCCACAATGATTGGTCTACGTTTAGGTGGCGATGCCGGCGTTGCAATTGCTACAGGCGTTTTAACTTTTGTGATGTTGGTCTTTTCTGAGATTTTCCCTAAAACTGTAGCTGCGATTTACCCAGAAAAAATAGGCTTTTTTAGTAGCCATATTTTATCAGTACTGATCAAAATTTTTCTTCCATTAGTCTATTTTGTTAACTTCTTTACTAACGGATTGATGCGTTTAATTGGTCTAAAACTGGATATTAAATCACACTCCATTAGCCCCGAAGAATTACGAAGCATCGTAAATGAATCAGGCAAATTTATTCCTCGAGCTCACCAACAAATGTTACTTTCTATTTTAGATATGGAGAAAGTCACTGTTGAAGATATTATGGTGCCTCGCAATGAAATTAGTGGCATTAATATTGAAGATGATTGGAAATCGATTATGCGTCAATTAAATCACGCTGCTCATAGCCGAATTGTTTTATACAAAGAAAATATGGATGAAAATGCACTGGGTATCTTACGTGTTCGTGAAGCCTATCGTTTAATGACCAATACCAATGAATTTACCAAAGAAACCTTAATGCGCGCCGCTGATGAAATTTATTTTATTCCTGAAGGCACGACTTTAAATGCACAATTATTAAATTTTAAAAATAATAAAGAGCGTATCGGTTTAGTTGTTGATGAGTATGGCGATATTAAAGGCTTGGTTACGTTGGAAGATATTTTAGAAGAGATTGTCGGCGAATTTACCACCTCTAATTTGCCATCTATTGAAGATGAAGTTCAACCTCAATCAGATGGCACTGTTATTATTGATGGTTCAGCGAATATCAGAGATTTAAACAAAATGTTTAATTGGCATCTCGACACTGATGATGCTAGAACGTTCAATGGATTTATTCTGGAACATTTGGAAGATATTCCACAAGAGGGTACAGAATGGAAAATTGGCAATTTAAAAATTAAGATTCTGGAAGTCAGTGATAATATGATTAAACAAGCTAAAGTGAAAAAGTTAAGTTGATTGTTTAGAAGATAAAAATACCTGCTATGGCAGGTATTTTATCTGTAGAAAATCAAACCAAATATACACTAAACTTACCACCCCATTGATAGTAAACCCCATTATAATTTCCTTTCTCATTTCGCAGTGCTACACTAAAAGGTATTTCCATGAGGCTAGAACATTGGTTGTGGTTCCCAGTGCTACACTTCCGATTTGCCTAAAGAGCCGTTAATGTGGGATGTTGGTGTAAGGATAGGCGCAGCGTTAAAACAGGCTTATCTATCTGAAAGCAAATCAACAACAACGGAAGAGCGTTTATCATCATCACATAAACCGCACCGACCGCATATTAGGAAAGCGCATTGGCACGGTTTTAGAAGCGGCAAAATGAAAGATGAAAACGGTAATTTAATTCCGGCGGATAAGCGCAAGTTTGAATTAAAGTGGTTACCGCCAATGGCGGTTAATGTTGATTATGATATTGAATTTCCGGTAGTTATACACAAAGCAAAGGTGCATTAATGGGAAATAGTAACACAGAACACAGTAAAAATTTAAGACGCATGTAGTGATCCACTAAATCAGCAGTCCCTAATAGGTTTTTTCGCTAAAACTGGCGGTAATCCTTGATTATAGCTATGCGGTCTCACCCTGTTATAGTAAAACACATACTGTTTAATGTCTTCCTTGGCTTCATCTAATGAAGAATAACCGCCCTTTAACATCCATTCATATTTAAAACTCCTAAACCAACGTTCCATCGGTGCATTATCCCATCAATTTCCTCGGCGACTCATACTTTGTATCAAACCATGCTGTTTCACACATCGTATAAATGACTCACTCCCATAAATACTGCCTTGGTCTGAGTGAAACAACATCTTCCTCGTTCTTTCCGTTGTCAGCATCGCATGATTTAATGCTTCCACCACTAACCTTGAATTATGCTGTTTCTGCAATCGCCAACCAACCACTTGACGCTGCGCCAGGTTCATCACGATTGCTAAATAATGCCATTCCCCCTGTACCTTCAAATAGGTGGTATCACCGCATAACACCGTTGTGTCAGCGCATGGACTAAATTGCCGATTTAACACATTATTAAACAACGTGGACGCTTGCTCTGACGTGCCTGTCCGCCAACGTTTTTGCGGCTGTTTACTGACTAATCCTTGCTGTTTCATCAGCTGTCGAATCAAGGCTAATCCTACCTCAATACCCTTACTTTTTAATCTCGCTTTTAACGTCCGCTTTCCGGCTGAACCACGACTTTCATCAAATAATGCCTTTATCTTTACCGCCAATCCTAAATGTTTATTGGGCTTCGCCTACCGCTTTCTCCGGGCATAGTAAGTTCATTCTGAAAACGAAAATAGCGCACAAACCCGTTTTATTCCATACGATTTTAATGCCTTTACCGTTTGGTAGCGTTGCGCTCGAGTGACATAAAAATCGCGGTAGCCTTTTTTAAGATTTCTTTATCCTCTTCGAGAATTTTAATGCGTTGTTCAAGCTCTCGTATCCGTTGCTGTTCCGGTGATAAGGGCTTCGTTCCGGGCAATACATAGCCTTGTTTTTCTGCTTGGACTTGTTTTATCCAACGACGTAATGCCGTTTCGCCTATCCCTAATTCCGAACAGGCTTGGGCAACAGAATAACCTTGCTCGGTGACTAATTTTACCGCGGCAACTTTGTAGTCCGGGCTAAATGTTCTTCTCATCTTAATATCCTCTTTTTGTGATAGTTTACCACCTATTGAGGACTGCAAAATTAGTGTACCACTACA